>CAUDVX010000001.1 GCA_958452935.1 uncultured Collinsella sp.
GTGTATCCCCTTATGGGCCGGAATATACAAAATCTAAGTCAATTCATATAAGATTTCTTATCTCTGAGAGTTTAGGTTCTCAAATGAGCAGGTAGATACACTGTTTGAGTTCTCGGCAGATCTATTGAGATCTATGTAGAGATGGCTGAGGTTTGCGTCCGGGGCTGCCTGGGGCTGCCTTGCGGAAAGCTCGTCCCGGTTTGAGCGTGGATTCCGGGACGCAGCTTCCGCCGGGCGGTCCAACCGGAAACTGGGGCCCGTTTTTCGGCAAAATTATGGGATGCGCTTTCCGCTAGCTCGCTCAATCGCCCTATATTTCAAGTCACCTATAGCTAACATTTGCGCAGCTCAACGGCCTCACCTGCATGTTTTTTAGTAAGCCGCGGCATACTCGGCGAACGGTATGAAGATGCCAGTCAGAGGGTATTGCAAACGGTCGCTCCCGTGGTATGTTTTTGCCCGAATCAAACCGACGCGCATCGCCTGTAGCGTCGGTCAACAGAGAGGAAACTACCATGGCTCATCCCGTAATTGATGCCGACGAGTGCATCGCTTGTGGCGTTTGCGTCGACTCCTGCCCCGCTGGCGTTCTGGAGCTCCAGGACGTCGCCACCGTCGCTGACGAGGATTCCTGCGTCGCCTGTGGCGCTTGCCAGGACGCTTGCCCCGCCGGCGCGATCACCGAGATCGTCGAGGAGTAACAACTCCCCCACTTGCACACTCACAAGTACACCGTGCACAAAAAAGGAGGCCTCCGCATCGCCGCGGAGGCCTCCTTTTGCTTACGTGGCGCGGGTAGCCACTATAGCAACGCCGCAGGTTGAGCATACGCCAGCGAAAACACCCCATTTGAGGCAAGGTGGCCTGAAAGAGGAGGGAAGCGTACTTTGGTACGCGACCGACGATTGAAGGCCAGATTGTCCAAATGGGGCGTTTGCAGCGTCGGCTACGAGAGATCGTCCTCGTAGGGCATTAGGTCCGCCAAGTAGCCCTTCTCCTTGAGCATGGCCTCGATCTCGTCAAGGGTCTGCTCGTCCTCCGCCGCAATGCGATGGAAATGATAGCCGCTCGTCACCGTTAGTAGCGGAAAGCTCTTGCCGCTCTCGATATCGTGCAGGTAGCGCTCAACATCGCGACGATTGCGGATATCCAAGTCGGCCGTGATCTTACCGTACACGCGGTGATTGACGATCACGTTGAGCACGGCGCCTCCGGCGTCGACGACACTCGTGAGCTCATCGCCTGCCTGCTCCACGCTGTGGCGAACCTTGACCAAGCGCGTGGGCACAGCGGGGCTGCTGGGGGCCTCCTGCAGCACATAACCACGGTTGGTCGCCACGATATCGTGTCCGTCGGCGCGCAGCAGGGCAATGTCCTGCACCACGACCTGGCGGCTCACACCCACCTCGCGGGCAAGCGCGCTGCCCGAAACGGGCTCCGTGGCCCCCTCGAGTACGCCCATGATGGCGCGGCGACGCTCGCGGGCATCCATTATTTACCGTCCAGCAGACGCAGGTGCTTAAGCGAAAGGTCGAGGATCGGCGCAGAGTGCGTCAACGCCCCCGAGCTAATAAAGTCAACGCCCAGGTCGGCGAGCGCTCGGACATTGCTGGCGTCCACGTTGCCCGAGCACTCGGTCTTGGCGCGGCCGGCGATAAGCTCGATCGCGGCAGCCATGTCGTCGTGGGTCATGTTGTCGAACATGATGATATCGGCGCCGGCCTCCACGGCCTCGCGCACCATGTCCAGGTTCTCGCACTCAATCTCGACCGTCGTGGTAAACGACGCATGGGCGCGCGCCATCTCAATCGCGCGTGCCACGCCACCGGCAGCGTCAATGTGGTTGTCCTTGAGCATAACGGCCGTCGACAGGTTGTAACGGTGATTGCTGCCGCCGCCGATCTCGACCGCGGCTTTCTCGAAGACGCGCATGCCCGGCGTGGTCTTGCGCGTGTCGACAAGCACGGTCTTGGTGCCCTCGAGCGCAGCCGCCATCCGATGCGTGTAAGTAGCGATGCCGCTCATGCGCTGCAGGTAGTTGAGCGCCACACGCTCGCCCGAAAGCAGCACGCGCGCGTCTCCGCGCACCTGGCCCACGTGATCGCCAGCGTGCACCTCGTCACCGTCGGCAACATCAAACAGCACCGAGCTCTGCGGATCCAGCAGCTCAAAGGTGCGGGCGAATACGTCCAGGCCGGCGATAATGCCGTCGGCCTTGGCGATGAGCTCAACGGTAGCGGGGCGCGCCGTGGGGCACACGCTCGCCGTACTCACGTCCTCAAAGGTAATGTCCTCGCGCAGAGCCTGCAAAATCAGATCATCGACGACGAGCTTCATGGTAATGGGGTTCATGGTCTACTCCTCCACGGCCTGCGTGCCGGCGGCACGGGCCAAATCATCGATTGCAAGGGGGTCGGCGCTCAGGGCGCGGTGACGCCCGTCAAGCGCGGGCTCACCGGCCTGCTCCACGGCCAGCGACTCGCCGGTACGCATATACCACGCGGCGCGACGACCCCAGACCAGCGCCTCGAGCAGGCTGTTAGAAGCTAGGCGGTTCTTGCCGTGAACGCCGTTGCAGGCCGTCTCGCCCACGGCGTAGAGCTCGGGCATCGAGGTGCGACCGTCCTTGTCGACCCACACGCCGCCCATAAAGTAGTGCTGCGTGGGCGTAACGGGAATGGGCTCGTCCAAAATATCGCGGCCGTCCTCCAGGCAGCGCGCGCGGATGTTGGTAAAGTGCCCGGTCACCACATCGCGCTCGACGGGGGCAAAGCTCAGCCACTCGTGCTCGGTGCCGTCCTGCTTCATCTGCTCGCGGATGGCGGCGGCGACAACGTCGCGCGGCTGCAACTCGTCGGTAAAACGCTCGCCGGCGGCATTGAGCAAAATCGCGCCCTCGCCGCGGCAGCTCTCGCTAATCAGGAACGTGCGGCCCGGCTGCGGCGAGAACAGTCCCGTGGGGTGAATCTGCACGTAGTCCAGGTGCTCCATCTTAATGCCATGCTCCTGAGCAATGTAGCAGGCATCGCCCGTGAGCTGCGGGTAGTTAGTCGAATGGTCGTATACGCCGCCGATACCGCCCGTAGCCCACAGCGTGTGGCGGGCATGGATCTTAAAAGGCTCGCCGGCATGCACGCCCTCAGCGGCATTTGCCAGCTCGTCGGCGGGGCGAGCCGAATCGCCCTCATCCACGGCAATGGCGACAACGCCGGTGCACACCGTGGCGTCATCGCGCTCGGCGGTCAGGATGTCGGTCATGGCAACGTGTTCGAGAATCTGCACGTTGTCCAGCTTACGGACAGCCTGGAGCAGCTTGGTCGTAATCTCCTTGCCCGTAATATCGGCATGGAAGGCGATGCGCGGGCGGCTGTGCGCGCCCTCGCGGGTAAAGTCGAGGCTGCCGTCGGCCTTGCGCTCAAAGTCCACGCCCATCGCCAGCAGGTCGTTGATGACCGAGCGGCTCGAGCGGATCATGATGTCAACGCTCTCGCGGCGGTTCTCGTAATGGCCGGCGTGCATGGTGTCCTCAAAGAAGGCATCGTAGTCAGAGCCCTCGGGCAGTACGCAGATGCCGCCCTGCGCGAGCATCGAATCGCACTCGTCGATGGCGCCCTTGGAGAGCATGATTACGCGCGTGCTCGTCGGCAGATTGAGAGCCGCATACAGGCCCGCCACGCCGCAACCGGCAATGACGACGTCACACTCCATATCGGGGTATTGTTTGGTTTCCACAGGAATCCTCTCCCTTGAATGTGACATAAGGGACCGTCCCTCATGTCACATTGTTCTAGCGCGCCGCGTACTCGAGCATGCGGTCGAGCGTGAGCTTGGCCTGATCGGCGGCCTCATCCGACACGCCAATCTGCACCTCGCCCTCGCCCGTCTCCAGGCAGTGCACGAGCTTTTCGAGCGTGATGAGATCCATGTTGACGCAGGTGGGCTGCACCGCAGGGAAGTAGAACTTCTTGCCAGTGCCCTGGCAGCGGCGCTCGAGCTCGTAGAGCACGCCGCGGACCGTCACGATGATGAACTCGCTGGCGTCCGACTCCTCGGCATACTTGATGATGCCGGCAGTAGAGCCGATGTGATCGGCCTCGGCCAGGACGTCGGCCTTGCATTCGGGGTGCGCCAGCACGAGCGCGTCGGGGTGTGCCTCCTGCGCGTCGACGATCTGCTCGACGGTGATGATGTGATGACGCGGGCAGTAGCCGTTGTTGAGGATGACGTGCTTTTGGGGCACCTGCTCGGCTACGAAGCGGCCCAGGTTCTGGTCGGGAATGAACAAGATGTGCTGCTGCGGCAGCTCGGAGACGATTTTGACGGCGTTAGAGCTGGTAACGCACACGTCACTCCAGCTCTTGATCTCGACCGTCGAGTTGACGTAGCACACCACGGCCAGGTCGTCGCCATACTCGGCGCGCGCCGCGTCGACCGTCTCGCGCTTGACCATGTGCGCCATGGGGCAGTCCGCGCCCGGCTCTGGCAGCAGCACGGTCTTGGTGGGATTGAGCAGTTTGGCGCTCTCGCCCATAAACTCCACGCCGCACAGCACGATAGTCTGCTGCGGCAGGCTCTTGGCGAGCTTTGCCAGGTAGAAGCTGTCGCCGACGAAATCGGCCACGGCTTGGACCTCGGGCGCCACATAATAGTGTGCCAGGATCACTGCGTCACGTTGGGTTTTTAGTTGCTGAATGGCCTCGACGAGCTCTGCGGGCACCAGTGCCGCGCGCTCCGTTGCCGTCGTTGCCGATGCCAGGCCGGCCGCGATATCGCGTGCAAGCTCCGATGCATCCATGTTCGCGCTCTGCGCCATCAAGGCCCCTCTCTTTTGCGAATCTTGGGGCTTTAGTATGACACCTGGCTTTACAGCTGACAAGACAGCTGTAAAGCCAGGTGTAAAGTTGAAATAAAGATTCAATCATGCGGCAGGTCCATTTTCGAACTGGCAAGCTGAGGATAGTCGAGCTCTCGATAGCGCAGGAGGCATCTTTCGCCACCGCAATACCACTCGGCGCGAGTTGCGTACCGTGGGGCGCAAACGGAACGCACCCCCGCGGGTGGCGCGTGCACGATGTGGCAAAATCGAGGTACTAAGGGGGCCCAATATGCTCAAAATCATCGCCTGCGACGACGACGTCGCCTTTCTAGATAACCTGCACCGCATGATCAACCGCTGGTCGGCCGAGACGGGTACGGCGGTCGATGTTGCACTCGTTACGCGCGGCGAGGACCTGCTGGCACGCCATGCCGCATCGCGCGCCGACATTATCATGCTCGACATGATCATGCCGCTCGTCAACGGCATGGACACCGCCCGCGAGCTGCGACAATCCGATACCGCCGTGCGTTTGGTATTTCTGACCTCATCGCCCGAGTTCGCGCTTGAGTCCTACGAGGTCCGCGCCTTCGACTACCTGCTCAAACCCGTGACCTACGAGCGCGTGGCTCAACTGCTCGACGAGCTATCGAGCCTGCGTCCGGCAGCGACCGACGAACTCGTCATCAAGACGTCCTTTGGCTACCATGCCCTGCGCCTATCCGATATCGAATATGCCGAGGCCCGCAACAAGCACGTGGTCTTCCACCTGCGCGATGGCCGCGATATCGAGGCACTCGAGCCGTTCCGCAGCATCGAGGACCGACTGGCCCAAAACGCGACCTTCTTTAAGTGCCACCGCAGCTACCAGGTCAATCTGCGCAATATCGACCACTTTAACCGCACGGAAATCGTCATGCGCTCGGGCGCGTACATACCGCTCGCGCGCAGCTGCAAGCAGGGATTCCAAGACGCCTACTTTGCGGTGCGGTTCGAGGGCGGGAGACGCTGATGCTTTCCTCGGCAGAACTGGTACTTTGGGCAATCCACCATGCGACGACGTTGCTCTTTGGCGTCTTTGCCTCGGCGGCGCTGTGCGGTGTCGAGATCAGCCGCCGCCATTCGCTCGAACTGGTGGGGGTCGGCGCCGTAACCGGCACCGCTTTTGCGATTGCCAACCTCGTCGGCGGTGAGCTGTTTGCCCGACAGGTCTATCCACTCGTCGTGCATCTGCCGCTTGTCGTCTACCTGTGCGTACGCTATCGCCTGAGTCCGCTGCTCGCCATCCTGGGCGTTACCAGTGCCTACCTGAGCTGCCAGTTTAGCAACTGGATGGGCATCGCCGCATTCGCCGTCACCGATTCGCAAGTCGCGTACTACGTGGCGCGCATCATCACCACGCTCGGCGTCTTTGCCGTCTTGCTGCATTGGGCAAGCGACATTGGCCTCCGCCTAGCGATCAAAAGCCCCACCGAGCTGGAGATTCTGCTCATCCTGCCGCTCGTCTACTACATCTTCGACTACGCCACCAACGTCTATACCACGCTCTTCCACTCGGGCTCGGTGGTAACCGTTGAGTTTTTGGCGTTCGCCCTCTGCGCCTTCTACCTCATGTTTCTTGCCGTCTACCTTCGCGAATACGAGGCAAAGGAAATCGCCGAGCGCGAGCGCTGGATGCTCGCGACCCGCGACAGCGCGGCCATCAAAGAGCTCGAAGCCTGGCGCCAGTCCGGACGCGAGCTCTCGGTTCTCCGTCACGACATGCGCCACTACCTGCGCGGTCTAGCGGCCCTGATCGAAGAGGGTCACACCGATGAGGCGCTCGAGCGCATCGACGCGCTCTGCGAGACCAACGACCGCACCGCCGTGCGCCGCTACTGCGCCAACGAAACGGTCAACATTGCGCTCTCGTCGCTTTCCGCGGACATCAACGCGCACGGCATCACCGCCGACCTGCGCGCCGCCGTGCCCGAAACCGTCCACGTGAGCGATGTCGATCTGTTCAGTGTGGTATCGAACGCCCTGGACAATGCCATCGCCGCAGCGAGCGCCGCCCCCGAAGGCAAGCGGTTTGTCGACCTGGACCTTCGCTACGAAGACGGCCAGCTTCTATTGCTGGTTTCCAACACGTTTGGCCGTGCGCCGCACATGGTCGACGGCATGCCCGTGGCTCAGCACACTGGGCACGGCTTTGGCACCAAGAGCATTAAGCTTGCCGTCGAGCGTATGAACGGCAACTGCCAGTTCCGCATTAACGGCGACCGGTTTGAGCTGCGCGCCGTAATGTAGGGGCTGCCGCCAGCCTCGCTACAGCGGTGCAGCCGCCGGGGTCAGCTGCTTAATGTAGGCCCACATGCGCTGCTTGGCGGCCTTGTCGGTGAGCGCCGCCTCAAAACCGTCGAGCGCAAGCACGCGGCGCCCCTGCACATGGGCGACCAGGCCGGGCTTGAGCATGGCGGTGTCAAAATCATCAATTGCCACAAGCATATCGGCATAGGTCTCGCGCATGACATCGGCCGCACTGTTGTCCAGCAGCAGCACCGCCTCGGGGTCCAAGGTCTCCAGCGCCTCGCGGAACAGGTCGCACGTCAGGGCCTCACCCGCCGCGACCGCTCCGTCGCCCGCGCCGGCGACGCTTGCCAGCACGCAAAAATCCTCGGGGGCATATCCGATAGCGCCGAGCGCCTTGCGCAACGCGGCGCCATCCGCGCCGGCAGCCAGCTCGCCGCCCGAGCACTCGGCTTCATCCAAATCGCCTTTGACCAGCACAATCGGCGAGCACGCGTTGCCCGCGATACGCACGCCGCGATCTGCAAGCGACGCGAGCTCCTGCTCGGTCGCCTGAGCGATGGCTTCTTTTTTCTGGCTTTGTGACGTGGGCATGCGCTCTCCAATCATTTGCGTGCCCACCATTATATAAAAGAGCCGCCCGCGAGTGGTTGCTTTACGAGCCGCTGGGTATAAGCACGGTCGTACTGAGTTTTACGCGGCCGAGCCGCGTCGTATTATGGAGGTCACCATGGCTGACATCAAGCAGATTACCCCCGAGAATTTCGACGCTGTCGTCAACGATAGCCTGCCCGTACTGGTTGATTTTTGGGCCCCATGGTGCGGCCCCTGCCGCTCGCTCTCGCCCATCGTAGACGAGGTTGCCGACGAACTGGCCGGCAAGCTAGCCGTGGCCAAGTGCAACGTCGACGACAACCAGGACCTGGCCATGAAGTTTGGCGTCATGAGCATCCCCACGCTAATCGTCTTTAAGAACGGCGAGGAGGTCGACCGCTCGGTCGGCGCCTTACCCAAGGCAAGACTTCAGGCACTGCTGGAGAAGCATCTGTAATACGCTTGTTACTTGTCTGCCGTCCATGAGCGGTTTTGCACCGCTCGCCGGAGTGCCAAACGCAAGGCATGCGACCACGGATAGTATGGTAGACACAAACAGCCCCCAGTGAACGGGTGCGAGTCAGACGGACTCGCACCCGTTTTCTTATGCGGCGGTGCCCAAGGCGGGCGTAGTAGAATCTGAACCACCATATCGCCCCGCACAAAAGGAGATTCCCATGCATGACGTCGGAATGAACATGAGCCAGCTTGCCATGAGCGTCAAGCAGGTCGACGACACCATTGAGCTCGCTCACGAGTGGAGCCATCAGCTGCTGCATGCGACCGAGAACTTTGACATGGAACGCATTGGCGCCAAGCTCGAGGCCGCCATGTCTGCGCTGCACGAGGCGCACGATGCGCTCGAGGGCTACGAGGAGGCCATCGAGGCCGACCACAACTCCGTCGGCTCTGTGAAACTGGTGTAACGTGGCCGAGCACGAGCACTCGCACGATTACGGTGCGGACGACGATGCGAGCTGCCGCTGCAGCGGCTCCAGCTCCGAGCTGGTCCGCTTTTCGGTCACCGCGCCCGACGACCTGCTGCGCCGCTTTGACGAGCAGATCGCGCGCCGCGGTGACGTGGCCAACCGTTCCGAGGCCGTACGCGATCTGATTCGCGCCTCGATCGCCAAGGAGCAGATGCGCACGCCCGACGAGCAGGTCATCGGTTCGCTCACCATGATCTATGACCACCATACCGGCGATCTGACGCGCCGTCTGGACGAGGTGCAGCACGACTACACCGACGAGATTGTCTCGACCATGCACGTGCATCTGGACCACCACAACTGCCTGGAGATTCTGGCGCTCAAGGGTCGCGGCAAACGCGTCTACGAGCTGGCGGACCGGTTGCTGGGGCTGCGCGGCGTTAAGCACGGCGAGCTCACCTGCGCCGCCACCAAGCAAAGCTTGGGGCTCTAACAACACGCACTTCAATGAGGGAGGGTCGCATGCGGCATGTGCATATTCATGTGACGGGCATTGTGCAGGGCGTTGGCATGCGGCCATTTGTGTATCGCGAGGCTATGGCGCATGGCATTTGCGGCTGGGTGCTCAACGCGGGCGATGGCGTGCACATCGAGGCGCATGCTTCGGTCGAGGCACTCGACAGCTTTGTCGCCGCGCTGTCGGAGCACGCGCCCGCCGCAGCCCGCGTTGAGCATGTCGCTGTTGCAGACCTGGAGCCCGACGCTTGGGATGCCGACGATGAGCAGGCCTTTCGTATCGTAGCGTCGCAGGATCAGACCATGCACACGACGCTCATCTCCCCCGATATCGCCACCTGTGACGACTGCCTGCGCGAACTGTTCGACCCCGCCGACCGACGCTATCACTACCCCTTTATCAACTGCACCAACTGCGGGCCGCGCTTTACCATCATCCGGTCGCTGCCTTATGACCGAGCGGCCACGTCGATGGATTGCTTTCCCATGTGCCCCGAGTGCGCCGCAGAGTATGGCGACCCGCTTGACCGGCGGTTTCACGCGCAACCCGATGCATGCTTTGACTGCGGGCCTCATATTACGTGGCGCGAGGCGGCGGGCGACATGGAGCTCGAGGGCTCGGGGACGACGCCAGCCGTCGGCAGCACGCGCGAAACCAGCGATGCCATCATCGAACGCTGTGTCGAGCTGCTGGCCAGCGGCGGCATTGTCGCCATCAAGGGCCTGGGCGGATTCCATCTGGCCTGCAACGCCGCCAATGAGCAGGCGGTGGCTGAGCTGCGCCGTCGCAAGCGTCGCAGCAACAAACCATTTGCCGTTATGTTGCGCAGCCTTGCCGATACCGAACGCCTGTGCCACGTCGATGATGCCGAGCGCAGCTTGCTAACCGGTAGCATCCGCCCCATCGTGCTGTTGCGCCGGTGTGCTGTTGGCGAGGGAGATTCCCCCGACGCCCTTACACTCGCGCCATCCGTCGCGCACGATCTACCCGAGCTCGGCGTTATGCTCCCCTATACACCGCTTCAGCATCTGCTGCTTGCAGCTGCCGCGTCGCATGACATGCACGCGCTGGTCATGACCAGCGGAAACCTGAGCGAGGAACCTATCGAAACCGACGATGCCCTTGCATGGGAACATCTTGTTGCCGCCGGCATCGCCGACGCGCTACTTGGCAACGACCGTGCGATTCTCTCACGCTACGACGACTCCGTGGTACGCGTGGTCGGTGGGGTCGTTATGCCCGTGCGCCGCGCTCGCGGATATGCACCCCAGCCGCTGCCGTTGCCGGCGCTCGACGGCGCTCCGCCCTGCGTGCTCGCCTGCGGCCCACAGCAAAAGGCAACGATCGCATTCACACGCGAGGATGCGAACGGCGAGGCGGCCTGTTTTGTGTCGCAGCATATTGGCGATGTCGAAAACGGCGAGACCTTCGATGCCTGGAACGCCGCGCGCACGCGCTTGGAAGATCTCTTTGACTTGGCGCCCGCCGCCTTGGCCTGCGATTTACACCCCAGCTATCTATCGAGCCAGTGGGCGCGCGAACAAGCGCGAAAATGCAATCTGCCGCTCGTCGAAGTGCAGCACCACCATGCGCATATCACGAGCGTAATGGCCGAGACTATCGCCGCGGGCCAGCTTACAACCGACGCACGCGTCCTCGGTATTGCCTTCGATGGTACGGGTGCCGGCACCGACGGCACCATATGGGGCGGTGAGTTCCTTGTCGCCGGCCTTGCCGATTTTGAACGCGCCGCGCACCTGCGCACCTGGGCGCTGCCAGGCGGCGCCGCATCCGTGCGCGATGCCCGGCGCAATGCCTTTGCCCTGCTGAGCGAGCTCGGCCTGCTCGAGCACCCGGGCGCCGCGGGGCTATTGGGCGCCCTCGACGAGCAGACGCGCAGTATCACGGCTACGATAATCGAGCGCAACATCAACAGCCCACGCACGAGCAGTATGGGGCGTCTCTTTGACGCCGCCGCTGCAGTTTTGGGCATTTGCGGGCAAGCAACCTACGAAGGCGAGCCCGCCATCGAACTCGAAGCCGCCGCCTGGCGCGCGCTCGGCGGTAAGACCGTTCGTCTCGACGGCAATCATACAGGCGCTTTCATGTCTACCGACGGCTCCCCCATCTTGAACCCCCAACCGCTCATCGAAGCTCTTCTGGATGGAATCGAGGCAGGCGCGCCGGCCGACAGGCTCGCGCTCGACTTCCACGTCGCCATCGCATGCGCGTCGACCCACATCGCGTGCGAGATCTGTGCGCGCGAAGGCCTCGATACCGTCGCGCTCTCGGGCGGTGTGTTCATGAACCGGCTTTTGCTTCAGCTCCTTACCCACGAACTCAAAGACGCCGGTCTTGCCGTCTTGGTCCCCCACGCTGTGCCCGTCAACGACGGCTGCATCGCCTACGGTCAGGCCGCCATCGCTCGCGCTCGCCTCGCGCAGACGGCGTTGCGATAGGCTGTTTTGCCAGCCTGCGCGCCGTCGTCTCACAGGTGTAACGCGTTTGCTCGCGACTCCCGCGAGCGCTACCATCATCTGATGGGTAATTAGGCGCCTATCCAGCGCAAAACGTATAAAAGGGGAACATTATGTGCCTTGCCGTTCCCGGTAAAGTGGTCAAACGCGACGACGACCTTAAGGCGACCGTCGACATGATGGGCATCGAGCGCCCCGTTTCGCTGCGCCTCGTGCCGACGGCGCAGGTTGGCGACTATATTCTCGTGCACGCCGGCTTTGGCATTCAGATTGTCGACGAGCAGGAAGCCCAAGAGACACTCGAGCTCGTCAACACCATGACCGAGCTGGCCGAAGAGGACCAGCTCGCCACCAACCCGGCCGAGGCATACTAGTGGCGGCGGCGCAGCCGGTTCGCTCCGGTATCGACTTTTCGGCATTTCGCGACCCCAAGCTGGCTCGCGAGCTCATCGACCGTATTCATGAGCTTGTCGGCAACCGCAGCATCAACCTTATGGAAGTCTGCGGCACGCATACCGTGAGCATTGGCCGCTATGGCTTTCGCTCCATTATGCCGACGGGACTCAAACTGCTAAGCGGCCCGGGGTGCCCCGTTTGCGTCACCGCCAACCGCGACATCGATCACGCAATCGCGCTTTCCAACATGGACGGCGCCATCATCACCACCTTTGGCGACATGATGCGCGTGCCCGGATCGTCCACCTCGCTTGCCGCGCAAAAAGCGGCGGGGCGCGACATCCGCATCGTCTACTCTCCGCTCGACGCACTCGACATTGCCGAGCAAAATCCCGAACGCCCGGTCATCTTTATGGGCGTCGGCTTTGAGACCACAACGCCCACCATTGCCGCCGCTATCCTGGAGGCCGACGCGCGCGGGCTCCAGAACTTTTCGGTCTACTGTGCTCACAAGACCACGCCGCCGGCTCTGCGTGCGATCTCTAACGACCCCGAGACGACCATCGACGGCTTTATCCTGCCTGGTCACGTCGCTACCATCACGGGCCTGGCACCCTTTGGGTTTTTGGTCGATGAGTTCGAGACCCCCGGCGTAGTCACCGGGTTTGAGCCAGTCGATATCTTGCAGGGCATCTGCATGCTGGTCCAGATGGTTGTCGAAGACAGGCCCGCGATTGACAACGCCTACCGCCGTGGCGTCAATGCAGACGGCAACCCCGTGGCGCGCCAGCTGGTCGATCAGGTATTTGAGCCGTGCGACACCACGTGGCGCGGACTGGGACCGATTGCCAACTCGGGTCTTTCCATCCGACCCGAATTCGCGCGCTTTGATGCCGGCACCCGCTTTGATGTGCCCATTGAGGCGACGGTCGAGCCACGCGGCTGCCGCTGCGGCGACGTGCTGCGCGGTGCCATCACGCCGAGCGACTGCCCTCTGTTCGGCCACGCATGTACGCCCGAACACCCCGTCGGCCCGTGCATGGTGAGCTCCGAAGGCAGCTGCGCGGCGTACTACCGTTACCGCGACTGCTAGGTTCCGCCGTTCTAACGAACGGCGGACCGGCCGACGCTGCGCACCATTCAGGCGAGCGATTTGCCTTTCAATCGTCGGCTGCGGGCAAAAGCCCAGCAGCCTCCTCTTTCAAGGCAACTCACTTCGTCTGAATGGCGCTCGCTGACTTTTACTTAACATCGATTCTGCCACACTCGGCTATTGCCGATTCCACCCACGATTGGAGTTTTCGATATGTCCCGTACTGCCACCGATAGCACTGTCCTGCTGGGCCACGGTTCCGGCGGTCAGATGATGAAGCGCATTATCGATGAGGTCTTTCTGGATGCCTTTGGGTCGCCCGAGCTGCTTGCGGGCAACGATGCCGGTGTCGCCGCGCTGCCCGCAAGCGGGCGAATCGCCATGTCGACCGACAGCTTTGTGGTAACGCCGCAGTTCTTCCCCGGCGGCAATATCGGCCGCCTCGCCGTATGCGGAACCGTCAACGACGTCGCGACCTCGGGCGCTAACGTGCGCTACCTATCGTGCGGCTTTATCCTCGAAGAGGGCTATCCCATGGACAAGCTGCGCCAGATTGTGCAGACCATGGCCGAAACGGCACATGAGGCAGGTGTGAAGATTATCACCGGCGACACCAAGGTGGTCGAGCGTGGCGGGGCCGACGGCGTCTACATCAATACCGCCGGCGTGGGCGAAGTGCCCGCGGGCGTAGCGCTCAGCGGTGCAAACTGTCGGCCCGGCGACGCCATCCTGGTATCGGGTACGCTGGGCGACCACGGCATCGCCATCATGAGTCAGCGCGAGGGCTTGGCATTTTCGAGCAACATTGAAAGCGACGCTGCGCCGCTCAATCATCTGATTGCCGACGTGCTCGCCGCCGCCCCCGACACCCGCTGCTTCCGCGACCCCACGCGCGGCGGCCTGGCATCCACACTCAACGAGTTTGCCCAAGCCAGCGGCGTTGCCATGGAGATCGACGAGGATGCCGTGCCCGTGCGCCCCGACGTGCAGGCGGCATGTGAGATGCTCGGCTACGATGTGCTGCAGGTAGCAAACGAGGGCAAGATGGTCGCCGTGGTGCCAGCCGAGCAGGCCGATGCCGCGCTGGCGGCTATGCGCGCCGCGCGCTACGGCGAGAATGCCGCCATCATCGGTCGCGTGCTGCCGCTTGGATCGGACGCTCGACCCGCCGTGCGCGTACGCACCGGCTGGGGCTCGACCCGCATCCTCGACATGCTCGTGGGAGAGCAGCTACCGAGAATTTGCTAGGGCGGAATCGCGCGGTCGGCGCGATGTGGCTTGATATCCCTGGAGATGTTCAGATTCCAAGCACGCCCAACGCGGAAGCCAAGTATTATGAGGTGCGTTTTGAAACCCAATGACGGGAGCTTTCATGGCAGCAGCTTTTTCCCATGTGATCTTTGACCTGGACGGCACCATCCTCAACACGATCGAGGACCTGGCGGCCGCCGGCAACCATACCTGCGAGGCGCACGGCTGGCCCACGTTTGCCGTCGACGAATACCGCTACAAGGTGGGAAACGGCATGCTCAAGCTGGTCGAGCGCTTTATGCCCGCCGAATACGCGGGCGACGGCCGTATGTTTGAGCAGACGCTTGCCGAGTTTAGAGCTTATTACGGCGAGCACAAGGAGGACCACACCTCACCCTACGCCGGCACGATTGAGATGCTCGACCGTCTGCGCGCAGCGGGCGTTCAGCTTGCCGTGCTCACCAACAAGGATCATATTTCGGCAGCCCCGCTTATCGAGAAGTATTTTGGTTCCGAGCGCTTTGCACTGGTACAGGGTCGTGTCGATGCGTTTCCGCCCAAGCCCGAAGCACCCGTCACGCTGCATGTGATGAAGGAGCTGGGCGCCGATCCGGCAACCACGCTCTATGTGGGCGATTCCAATGTCGATATCCTGACCGGTCACAACGCTGGCCTTAAGAGCGCGGGCGTCAGCTGGGGCTTCCGCGGCCGCGCAGAGCTGGAGGCCGCCGGCGCCGACTACGTGGTGGACACCCAGGACGAGCTCGCCGAGCTGGTGCTGGGCGAGTAACGAGCGGCACCGCTTAACGCAGCTGCGACAATTCTTCCACGCGGAAAGCGCATCCCGTTTTGGAGCTCCGGAATGGGATGCGCTTTCCGTTTGGGGCCTGTTGGGGAAACGGCATCCCGTTTCAGAGCAATATTCCGGGTCGCGCTTTCCGCTACCCGCCCCATCTGGAAACCGCAACCCATTATTCGCCCAAAAACCGGCTCGCATTTTCCCGAGCATTCGATGCAGCGCTGGTGCAAGGAGTGCCCCCAACTGCCGGCGGAAAAGGAACGTCCCCAAGTGCCGCAAGAGTGTCCCTTTTGACTAGTCATTTAAGAACGTCCCCAATGACTACCGTGGCAACACCACAGGTAGAGGACGGACAGTTAGCGGGCACCAGGGCGAACAAATTGGCATGAAAAGAGGACGGCATAGACCTTCTGGTCATGCCGCCCTCTTTGAATGACAAGTTGTCGCCCTGGTGCCCGCGCAGCGTCGAGCAGTTGCGGCGTTTGGTAAAACGACGCAACTCCCTAGCTCATCATGGCATTCATCATCTCGTTGGTTGCGGAATCGTCAGCAGACCACTCGCCGTCGTCATTGCAGGAGTACTTGAAGGTGACCTTGGTGTCCTTGGTCTTAGCAGCCTTGGTCACATCGACCATAACCTGACCGGCCATCTTGTACAGCTCGTCATCGGAAGGCATCGAATCGAGCGCGGCGACCTTCTCCTGGTACTGGGTGGCAAAATCCTCAACGATCTGGTTCATAGACTTGCAGGTAATGGTGACCTCGGCAGTTGCGGTGCCCTTGTCCTCGTCGACCGTCACGTCGCCGATCTTGTAGTCAAAGCCCTCGAGATAGCTCTTAGCGTACTCCTTGGGATCGATGCCCAGCTGCTCGAACTCGTCGCCCGAGGCCTCTTCCAGGCCGGCGAGGAAGTCGTCGCCACCGTTCTTGACCTCGTCAAACTGCGTCGTAAGATCCTCGGTGATAAGCTCCTCAACCGAAGGACCTCCGCAGCCGGAAAGCACAACCACGCACGCAACCAGAACAGCCATCAGGGGCGCAAGCAGCAGCTTCTTCTTCATGACATTCCTCCCAACAAGCGGCACCGCGCTTCCCGACGCGGTGCACGTCGTAACAATAAGGCCATACTAGCCGCTAACGAACACCCCCGGCAAAGCAAAGGCGCAGTCGGCTCGATTTAACGTCCGAACGGTTTACCGGTCCGCCCAACGCGCAATAAAACGTTCCGTCGCATTGTAATAAAAAAGGTGGCCGGATAACCCGACCACCCTTGCACATCCTTTGGATGTCGCAGTCTACTTGCGGACGACCTTAACGATGGCGTCACCAGCAGCGACGGCAGACTCGGCCTCGACGGTAAGCTCGACGTCGGCGAACTCAGCGGTGTTGGACACAGCCACGACGACGCAGTCCTTGTAGCCGGCAGCAGCGATCTTGGCGCGGTCGATCTTGAGCAAGGGCTGGCCGGCCTTCACGACGTCGTCGGCCTTGACGAAGCCCTCGAAGCCGTCACCGTTCATGTTGACGGTATCGACACCAACGTGCACCAGGACCTCGATGCCGCTATCGGACTGCAGGCCCACGGCGTGACCCATGGTGACGGTCACCTTGCCGTCGCAGGGAGCGTAGACCAGATCGTCCTCGGGCCACACGGCGCAGCCCTTGCCCAGAACCTCGCCACCAAAGACGGGATCGGGCACGTCGGCCATCTTGATGACCTTGCCCTTGACGGGCGAGCACAGCACGTCGGCGCCGGCAGAAGCAGAGATGGAGGCCGGAGCAGCGGCAGCCGCGGGCTCAGCCTTCTTCTTAAACATGTCAAACAGACCCATACGTTTTCTCCTCTTGATTAAGCGCAACGTTATGCGCATGCCTATGGTGATTATAGTGCCAAATGATCAAATTGCTAAGGTGAGAGCTCGAATCGCAAGCCCTTTCAAGCCCTTTCAAGCCCATCCCAAGGCTTTTCCCCAGCGGCACTCATATTGTCGATTAAGCCAGGCCCTCGGTGCCGTTGGACTTGATGATCTTCTGGTATGCAAAGAAGCTGTCCTTGCGGCGGCGCTCGTAGGTACCGGTACCGTCATCGTACTTATCGACGTGGATGAAGCCGTAGCGCTTGCGCATCTCGCCGGTGCCGGCGGACACCAGGTCGATGGGGCCCCACCAGGTGTAGGCGATCAGGTCGACGCCGTCGGCAATGGCCTCGCCCATGGCCTTGATATGGCCCTGCAAGTAGGCGATGCGATACGGGTCGTGGATGGAGCCGTCCTCCTCGACCTCGTCGTAAGCGCCCATGCCGTTCTCGACCACCATCAGCGGAATCTCGTAGCGAGCATAGATCTCGTTGAGCGCAATGCGCAGGCCCAGCGGATCGATCTGCCAGCCCCAGTCGGTGGACTCCAGATAGGGATTCTTGCCGCCAAAGGTCATGTTGCCCTCGGTCATCTCGTGATCCTTGTGGGTGCCCACGGTGCCGGACATGTAGTAGCTAAAGGAGTAGAAGTCGACCTTACCGTCGGCGATATCCTGCAGGTCGCCGTCCTCCATCACGAGCTCAACATCATTCTCGGCCCAGAAGCGCTTGGCATAGAACGGGTACTTGCCGCGCACCTGCACGTCGGAGCAGTACCAGTTCATGGCGTTCATCTCCCGCTGCGTGGCAAACACGTCGGCCGGATCGCACGTGGCGGCATAGGAAAGGATAAAGCAGTCCATGTTGCCCATCTTAAACTGCGGGTAGTGCTCGTGGGCATAGCGCACGACGCGACCGCTGGCGACAAACTGGTGATGCAGCGCCTGCATACGGGCCTGCGGCGTGGTGTGAACCGCCGAAGCCGGGCCCTCGAAGCCCTGAATCATGCTGGTCTCGAAGAGGTTGCCCATGTCCTGAGTACCGCAGTTGATCTCGTTGAAGGTGAGCCAGAACTTGACCTTGTCCTGGTAACGGTCGAAGACGGTCTGGCAGTACTTCTCAAAGAAGCCGATGAGCTCGCGGCTCGCCCAGCCGTTGTACTTCTCGACCAGGTGATAGGGCATCTCGTAGTGCGAGAGGGTCACGAGCGGCTCGATGTTGTGGGCGCGCAGGCAGTCGAAGACGCGGTCGTAGAAGGCGAGGCCGGCCTCGTTGGGCTCAGCATCGTCGCCGTTGGGGAAGATACGGCTCCAGGAGATGGACATGCGGAACATGTTGAAGCCCATCTCGGCGAACAGCGCGATGTCCTCCTCATAGTGATGGTAGAAATCGATGCCGTCATGGTTGGGGTAGAAACGATCGGGGTCGATGTCGATCGTAATCTGGCGCGGCTCCTTGTAGCTGCCGCCCAGGAAGTGGTCGTCGACGGAAGGACCGCGGCCGTCCACGTTCCAAGCGCCCTCAAACTGGTTGGCGGCGGTGGCGCCACCCCAATAGAAGCCCTCGGGGAACTTGATGTTTGCCATGAGCATCTCCTTTACATCGCGGGTCGATAAGCTGAGTATCGCCTGCGCACGGGACGGGCGGAAGCGGGCGCGCCAAACCCGACACTTCTTTTCGCGCCCACGGACCGCCGCCGCCCCGTCCCTGATACTTCCTGATACCGACCGAAACGTGCCAAAATAAACCTGTCTTTTTTGGCAGGTTTGTTGAGTGTGGGAGTTCGTATGGATATCAAACGCAAGATTTCTGAGGCACAGGGCCTTACCCCTACCGAGCAACAGCTCGGCATCTCGGCCCTTGCCATGGGCGAAGACGTCCGCGGGCTCTCCATCAAGGAATTTGCCGCGCGCACCAATGTTTCTGTTGCGAGCGTGCACCGTTTTTGCAAAAAGCTCGGCCTCGAGGGCTTTAAGGACCTCAAGGTCGAGCTCATCCGCCTGGCAACCGAATCGGGCAACCGACGCGACGTGGATATCAACTTTCCCTTCGACGCCACGTCCACCCCTGCGCAGGTTATGGAGCGCATGGAGGGACTCTACCAGACCACGCTGGCCGAGACGCAGGAGCTGCTCGACCCCGTGCAGCTCGACCACGCCGCCAAGCTCATCGCGAACGCTCGACAGGTCGACATCTACACGGGCTCGCACAACCTCTATCCAGCGGGAATGTTCCGCGATCGCCTGCTCTCCGCCGGTAAAAGCGCGACGTGCCACAACGGTGGCGAGGCCCAGGTGCGAACGGCGCTCGCCTCGGGTCCCGACCATGCGGCAATCGTCATCTCCTACAGCGGCCTTGCCCCCAACCTCAAGGACATCTTGCCGATCCTCAGCAGTCGGCATGTCCCGGTCATCGTCATCGGCACACCTTATTGCGCGCGCATTCACCCTGGCTTTGCCGCCTACCTTACGGTGAGTGACCACGAGAGCATGACGCATCGCATCACGCAGTTCGCAAGCCACATCGCCGTGCAATACGTGCTCGATTCGCTCTACAGCAGCTACTTCGCCAAAGATTATGCCCGCTGCTCCGAATTCCTAGAGCGCTCATTCCCCTACACCCGCCTCCCGGGGCTTAAGTAGCGACGAGCGTGGTTCTCGGACGTCTATCTAACGAGAGCAAGTAGTCATTGGGGACGTTCTTAAATGACTAGTCAAACAAGAACGTCCCCAACGACTAGTCGTTTAAGAACGTCCCCAATGACTACCCATCCGGAGTAAGACAACGCCGCAAGTAGAGGACGGACAGCGAGCGCCGCCCAGGGCGAACAAGTTGGCATGAAAAAGGCAAGGCATTGACCCTCTGGTCATGCCTCGCCTTTTGAATGACAAATTGTCGCCCTGGGCGGCGCGCAGCGTCGGCCGGTTACGGCGTTTGGTAAAACGCCGTAACTAACGAGCTCCGTACTGCTCGTAGTAGGCGTCGATGGCGGCCTTGAGCTCGTCGTCGATGACGACCTTACCGTCAATCTCGTGGTTGTAGAGGGTCTCGACGACCTCGGCCATGGAGACGATGCTCGCGACGGGGAAACCGTACTTGGCCTCGATCTCCTTCTGCGCGGTGGTCACGCCACCCTTGCCGACTTCCATGCGGTTGAGGGACACGATGAGGCCCTTGATCTCGACATCGGCAGCAGCCTTTACCTTGGGATAGGTCTCGTCGATGGACTTGCCGCTGGTGGTGACATCCTCGACCATGACCACGCGGTCGCCGTCCTGGGGCTCGTAGCCCAGCAGGTTGCCCTTGTCGGCGCCGTGGTCCTTGGCCTCCTTGCGGTCGCAGCAGTACTTGACCTCCTTGCCGTACAGCTCGTGGTAGGCAATTGCGGTCACGACGGCCAGCGGAATACCCTTGTAGGCCGGTCCAAACAGCACATCAAAGTCGTCGCCAAAGTTATCGTGGATGGCCTGGGCGTAATACTCGCCCAGCTTCTTGAGCTGGTAGCCCGTCACGTAAGCACCGGCGTTCATAAAGAACGGGGACTGACGGCCGCTCTTGAGCGTAAAGCTGCCGAACTTAAGGACGTCGGACTCGACCATAAACTTGATGAACTCTTGCTTGTAAGCCTCCATGCGGGCTCCTCTCGTAATCGCGTACGTGCCCTCCAGTTTAGCGCAGGCAGGGCGTCGATGCAGGCGGTTCACGCCGGCCTTTATCTTTTTCGACAGCCTCGTTTGGCTCGCGCTACACCAGACGCATGGCCTCCTGGACAGCGCCGTAAAGGTTGGCGTCGTTGCCGAGCTCGGCCGCCTTTTTCTGCGGCACAGGAATGCCGGCGAGGGTCCCTTTGTAACTCGCGAGGGCCAGCGGCATCTGCGCACGCAGGGCATCGACGAGCTCGGGATGGCACGAGATGCCGCCTGCGATCACAAAGACCTCGGGGTCGAGCACGGCCTGCAGGTTGATGAGCTGTCCGTCAAAGGCACGAGCGTAGCGGTCGAGCGCGCGCTGCGCCGCCTTGTCGCCATCCGCAATCCATTCAAAGACGCGGCGGCCGTCCACCGGAGAATCCGCAGGCAGGCCCTTCTCGGCAACGACAGCATCGCGGAGCGCACGCCAACCGCCCGAATCAGCAAAGGAGTTTCCCATGTTCGCAGCAGTCGTGACATCGTTGCGCAAGAAGCTGAACTCGCCTGCAAAGCAGTGCGCGCCGCGCAGGACCTTGCCGTCGATGACGATACCGCCGCCGATGCCCGTGCCGATAGCGAGCACCACGCCAAAACGCGTCCCGCGCAGGGCACCGGCCGCATACTCACCGAGTGCACAGCACTTACCGTCGTTATTGACGGCGACCGGCACCCCCAGCGCCTCGCGCATGAGCTTTCCCAGTGGGTAGCCGTCCATAAACGTGAGCGCACCGCCGCGATGAATCGTTCCCGTGACGTCTCCCTCGTAGATACCGCCGGGTGCGCTCACGCCTACGGCGCTCACGCGCTCACGGTACGGCTCGACAAGCCCGATCAGCGCCGAAACCGTCTCCTCAGCCGTGGTAAAGCCCGTCGGCAGGCTCCCGCGCTCGCGGATGGAAAAATCCTCGCCCAGCACAGCCCATTTAACGGCCGTACCGCCCACATCGATTCCAAAGAACTCCTGCATATTCGCCCCTCACACGCCAAAGCCCCGGACGTGCATCGCCACAACCACCACAGGAGCTGCCCCCTTATGTTGGTCATGCAGCAAATCGCGCCCGGAGCCGATTATCTCTCTGTTTTACGCCTCTACTTTGGTCAGACGAAGCAACGTATCGCCGACGTAGGTCTCACCGTGGGCCACATAACCGCCACGCAAACTGCCCTCCCAAAGAACGTCCCCAATGACCACTCATTTAAGTCTGTCCCCAATGAGTGGCGCGACCCGACGAGATCGACTATCCCGCCGAGTGGTCTAAGTTCGAGGACATCCTCTTTCCCCTTCCCCTCTGGGAGGGCTACCGTTAAGAGCGGCGGTATGCAATCGCCATTACCAACCGCAACGGCTGTGTCGATACAAAAAGGTCCGGGCTACCACCCGGGCCTTTTCTCTTGCGTTATTCCGTTTTCCTTAACGCGCCGGCGAGACCACGAGCAGCGCGTCGTGCTCAAAGGGATGCTGAGCCACGCGCACGGTGCCGTCACCGTTGTCGCGGACGGGCAGCTTGGCGATGCGCTTGTCCTCCATGTCGAGGACCGTCGCCGTCCAGCCGCGCGCGCCGTCGAGCTTAAACTTGAGCGCCGTGGTGCGCGGCAGGTACGTGACGACACGATCGCCAACGCGCGCCACGCGAATGGCCTCGCGTGCATCATCGAGAAGCTCCTGCGCGGGGACCACGGCAAGTGCGTCGTCGCCAGCCGTAGCACCCAGACCGGCAAGCACATGCTCGATCGCGCCAAAGTCCCAAACGCCCGCAAATTGCAGGCACTCCTGCCAGCGGAACGGCATGTCGAAGCCCTCGCCCAGCACCGAGCCCTGACTCTTGCTGGTCTGCCAGTTCCAAACGCCGTGCGCGCCATAGGTCACGCCGGCGCTCGCACCGGCAAGGATCGACGACCACACACCCGCGCGGCAGTCCTGCGCGGTGAAGCGCCAGTACACGTTGCGCGACGCACCCATCTGCTCGTAACAGGGCTCGGAGTTGACCATCGGCTTTTTGGGATAGTTGGCGATAAAGTCCTGCGGCAGGCGCCAGGCCTCGGGCTGACCCTCGTAGTTGTGACCGGGCTGGAACATATAAAAGTCCAGACGGTCCAGGTACTGTGACGGAATGGTGCGGTTGCCGCGGTTGATATGCATGGCGCGCAACGCCTCGGGCGCGCGTTTGACAACTTCGTCGAGGGCATCCTCGTAATAGGCGATCGCCTCGTCGCTGGTAAAGTCGGTATCGCCCGTCACCACGTAGACGGGGTCGAACTCGCCCAGGTTCTCGACGACGCGGGCAACGTGGGCGCGGACCTCCTCGCGCGGCATAGTCTCAGCACCGCAATGCTCGGCAATCTTGGCGCCCCAGGTACCGGGCACGTAGTTGCACCACATAAGCACGAGCGCCGGACGAATGCCGTGCTCGACGGCAGCGCGGCACATGGCAGCAGCGCGATCCCAGTACGCCTGGTTGGGGCGGGACCAATCAAAGTGCACGCCATCCTCGCTGGCATAGGGCCAAACGCCCAAGTCGGGGCAGCAGCGATCCCACTGCGGCAGTGTATTGATCTGCAGCACGTTCATGCCCTGCTCGGCACGACGGGTCAGATAGTAGTCCCAGTCGTCCTCGGCGATGCTCGTAAATGCACTCCAGCACGTATCGGCAAACCAAAAGAACGGCTTGCCCTCGCACAAAAAGCCGTCCTGGCGGCCGTTAACGGTCAGCTTTCCCAAACTCATCTGCATGTCCTTTCGTTTGATAAAGGAGTTGCGAACCGGCAGATTCTTTCGCGGTAACCTTGGCACAAAAGCCTCCGTCGTTTAGCAAGCCCTTGCGGGCGGGCATCTCCCGTCCCAATCAGTCTACCTTGCAGGAAAGGCCCCGTCGGGCTTGCGCCTGACGGGGCCCTGTCGTGTAGGTAAGGTCGCATGTGACCGAATGGCTTGGCCTTAGGCCTCCATCTCGGCGAGCTCCTCTTTGGAGAAGCCAGTGGCAAAGACGACGGCAGCGGCGATGACAAAGGAGATCGCCATACCGACGATAGCCCAGACGGTGTTCATCTGGCCACCCTGCAGGTAGTTGGTGAAGACCAGGAAGTTGGAGGCACCGCCGGCCAGGTAGTAGGTAACACCCATGAGGCCGGAGAACACAGCGCCGATGGCACCGCCGATAAACATACCGAGCATGGTGCGACGGAAGCGCATGAGGATACCGAAGAGCGCAGGCTCGGTGACGCCGCCGGCGATGGCGGAGATGACGTAACCCAGGGCAAGACCCTTCTCGTCGGGGTTCTTCATCTTGAGGAAGGCACCGAAGGCGCAGCCCCAGACAGCGGCCATAGCGCAGTTGGTAGAAACGAAGACGAAGGGATCGTAGCCGGCGGCGATGATCTGGACCTGAGCGAGCAGGATGACGGGCATGTGCATGCCGCAGACCACGAAGAGCTGCCAGAAGGCGCCGAGGATGGCCATGACGATCAGGATACCGATACCGCCAAGGTCGGCAAGGCCAAAGAGGGCGTTGGCGATGAGGTTGCCGAGCTCGTTGCCGATCGGGGCAAGAACGATGAAGGCGATGGGGATCGTGACAATCATGGTGCAGAACGGCGTGAAGACCGTGGACAGCACGTCAGGCATGACCTTCTTAAAGAACTTCTCGACAAAGTACAGGACGGGCACCGAGAGGATGATCGGCAGGACGGACTGCTGGTAGTTGGCAGCGGCGATCTGGATGCCGTAGACGGAGATGATTCCGCCACCCTCCTGAGTCGCGACACTCACGACGGACGGGGCCATGAGAGCGCCGCCGAGGAGCATGCCCAGAACCGGAGAGGCGCCGAGCTTCTTAGCAGCGGCATAGCCCAGGTAGATGGGGATAAAGGTAAACGTGGCCTCGTACAGGGTGGTATAGAGGAACGTGTAGGTCGGATCGGTATCGGAGAGAACGCCGAGCATGGTGGGACCGAGGACCGCAGCGATGGTGCGGAACAAACCGCCGGCCATGAGCAGCGGAATCAGCTGGGTCATGGAGCCCGACAGATAGTCGAGGATGATATTGGGCAGGTTCTTGAGCTCGAACTTCTCCTTAGGAGCGTCGAGGTTCTCGTCGACCGCGGCACCCTGCTTGACGCCGGACATGGCAACGAACTCGGCGAGCACCTTGGGCACGTTCTGGCCGATGATGACCTGGAGCTGGCTGCCGGCGAACTGGCAACCCAGTACACCCTTGACCTTCTTGATCTTCTCCACGTCGGCCTTGCTGTTATCCTTGAGCGTCAGACGCAGGCGCGTCATGCAGTTGGTGGCGACGGCAACATTCTCCGCACCGCCCACGAGCTCGAGGACATCGGTGGCAATCTGTTTGTTATCTACTGCCATGGGACCCCTCCCCATATCATCGTGTGTCTACCCGTTTGGACGTAGGCACGCCTTTGGCCCGGCGGCTATAACCCCTTACGGCTGCCGAGCCCTTGGATACGCTGTCGTAAACAATCTGTTTACTGAACGTTTACAGCGCGTAGTTTACACGCAGCGTTGAATTTGTGCCAGTTTTGCCGTTTGCAGTCCGGTGAACGGTAGGAAATCGGGGGTGAACGTAATTGAATGCCAAGGCATTACATATAGTGTCGTTTATTTATAAATGGCCGTCTACGTGGGATTTTATATAATCTGGCACCCAAATGCCTTGTTGACTTATCAACAAAAGCCCTGCTAGATAGTGGTAAACGAATGTTTAATAGTTCATTGAGCGTTTGATGTGACCGTTTACCGAGTTCATCTGCTTATTCTCTAATTCTGCTTTACACTAAACATGTTTAGATTGTATTGCCGCACACGTTTAGCTCTCGCGGCACAAGGGAGGCAGCTCATGGAACTCAAATCGTGCACCTACGCAACCGTCACCACCTTGGGTGACTTTGGCCCCTGGATCAGCAAGGTCGTTCTCGACCTACCCTGCACCGTGCGCGCCAACGATGTCGATGCGAACGCTTTCCATATATATGTAGAGCGTCACGAGCGCACGGGTGAGATCCTGATGCGCAAGGAGCACGGCGCCGACCATGCCGCGCCCTCCGTGGGTTACATCGACGTTCTCGCCGCGTATCCGTGTGACGAGAACGGCCGCAAGCTCGCCGTGGGCACCCATGTGGCACTCGAGGTCGCCGAGCAGCGCCTGACCAAAAAGATCGAAGGCGGCGTCATGGGCTCGCGCATGCTCGATGACCAGCTGCACGTCACGCAGCTCGCGGCTCTTCCCGGCAACGACGGCGACGACCCCACCTGCGGCCTGGTCTTCGATACCTGTCGCGGCGACATCTGCCCCGCGCTCAAGGGCTGGAGCAATGCCGTGCAAAAGACTGCCATTGATGGCATCGCGCTCGAGTACGGCTTCTTTGAGCCCAGCTTTAAAGCCGAGGACTCGGCCTGCTTCAATCCCTTCGCGCCCGAGGCCACGGTCGTGCCCCAAAAGGCCCCGCTCGTGGTGTACCTGCACGGCGCCGGTGAAGGCAAGGGTTCCACGCAAGGCGAGGGCCCCGCGCGCGCCTATATCGGCAACCGCGTGACTGCCCTCTCGCAGCGCCAGATCCAGCGCTACTTTGGCGGCTTTGCCTGGGTGCTCGTGCCGCAGTCGCCCACGTTTTGGATGGATAACGGCGCCGAACAGCTCGGTCACTCCAACCAGAGCATCTACTCCCCCGTGCTCAAGGCACTCATCGACGAGTTTGTCGCCGAGCACGCCGACCGAATCGACACCGACCGCATCGTGGTCGCCGGCCTTTCCAACGGCGGCTTTATGACCCTGCGCCTGTGCGCCGACTACCCCGATTTCTTCGCGGCAGGCCTTCCCTGCTGTGCCCCCTGGTACAACGCCACCGACGAGGACGTAGCTGCGCTCGCCAAGACGCCGCTGTGGTTTACGCACTCCAAGGGCGACGAGCTCGTGTCTCCGCAACAGACCGTGCTGCCGCTCACGGCGCGCCTGCGTGACGCCGGAGCCAACGTGCACCTCACCTACTTTAGCCATGTCGAGGACCTGACCGGCGTGTATCGCGAGGCCGACGGCTCGCCTAAGAAGACGTTCAACCACGGCGTGTGGATCCACCAATTCAACGACCTGTGTCATCAAGACTTCGACGGGGGCAACGTACTCATCGACGGCGAGCCGGTGGGCTGCTGGGAGTGGTCGGCCAGGGTCAATAGATAATCCATCCCGGCGCGGGGACCGGGGCTTAGTTTTGCAAACGTCCTCGGGCATGCATGGGCCGGCGCCTTGCGCTTCGCGCTGCGCCGGCCCATGCCCCCTGCGGAATGTTTGCAAAACTAAGCCCCGGTCCCCGCTGCGTTGCCATTGTCGTTGGCCCTGGCCGGGCGCTTCCGGCAGCACGCCGGGTCGGCGGCGATGGGGGCGTGGGTCCCGTCTTGCCTTGCGCGTAACTGGCTGAATTGATTTTGATTGGAGCTGTTCCTATGTCCCAAGAGTTAACTCGGGTGATTGTTACTACTGATATGGAAGTCGACGATATGAACTCGCTCGTTCATTTGGCTCTGTATCTTAATGTGCTTGATGTTCAGGCTGTGGTGTATACGGCTTCGCAGTATCACTTTCTTGGCGATGGCGTCCATACGCTCGGCGAGGTTAATTCGCATTGGCGGACTAAGGGGCGTCGCTCTTACGAGTGGGCTGTTGTGCCTCATGAGCCCGATCCGCTGGCCGGGGAGCTTCGTGAGTATCGTCCGTTTCCCGAACATTGGATTGAGAGTCTCTGGAGCAATGAGTATGCCCAGGCTTGGCCGCAGTTGCAGGCGAATGCGAACGCCGCTGGCGAGCCGCCATTTCCCTCGCCCGCCCAGATAATCGAGCGCACCTTTGTGGGAAATGTTGCCTTTGAGGGTGATGTGACTGAGGAAACTGAGGGGTCTCGCGTAATTGCGCAGGCGATTTTGGATGATGATCCGCGTACGTTATGGCTGCTCAGCTGGGGCGGCATGAACACCATCGTTCGCGCCCTCATGAGCATTGCCGAGCGTTATCGCGCCACGCCCGAATGGCCCGCCGTGCAGCAGCGGGTCTATCAGAAGGTGCGCGTGATGGGCGTTGCCGATGGCATAGGGCAGGACAACTCATGGCTCGACCATGGACGCGAGCTCTTTCCCGAGCTCATCTTTTGGCGCGCGCCCTATATGTATGGCGGCTATGTCGACGCCAAGATGGCGCAGCCCGATTCGCTGCCGTTGTTTCAGGCTCCTTGGCCCGAGCAGAATCTCACGCAGGGCAACGGCCCCCTCATGGCGCGCTATATGCTCTATGGCGATGGCAAGGTCTACGAAAACGAGCCCGAGCGCTTTCAGTTTGGCAAGCATGCCCGTCTGGATTGGGGTCTAGAAGGCGTGCCCGCGATGCAGTTTGAGCGCTGCGACTTTATGGGCGAAGGCGACAGCATGACCTATATTCCGCTGCTGCCGTTTGGCCTGCGCGGTATCGATGACCGCGGCTTCGACACACTGCTCGGCCGCATGTTCCTCGACGGTCACCCCGACTCGGACGCACCCACTGGTTTTGCCGCCTTGGGTACACCCGCGAGCAGCAACCTCAATCCTTACCTGCGCGCCTATCAGGAAGACTTCGCCGCCCGCGCGCAATGGTGTGCTCATGATCCGGCCATCTGCTCGCATCCGGCACGTGTTGTCGAGGCCACGGCCGACCGCAGTGCCACAGCAGGCGAGCGCGTCGCCCTTGCAGCGACCATCGTCGACCCCGACGGCAAGGGCTTTGATGCACATTGGGATGTCGCCATGGACCCGTCGAGCTATGCAGGCGTGCAGGATCTTTCGGTGTGGCAGGAATGCACGGTGAGCACCACTTTTATCGTGCCCGCCGACGCGCAGCCCGGCGACCGCTTTGTGCTCACCCTCACCGTGCAGACGCGCACCGAGCGCCCCTGCAGCCGCTACGCCCAGGTCGCCGTGACCGTGGCGTAGCAAGGACGGCACCCACATTCGGCAGCCGCCACATTCGGCATGGAGTCTCCCCAACTGCCACTCATTTAAGTACGTCCCCAATGAGTGTCCCCGGCGACTAGCCGTTTAAGAACGTCCCCAGCGACTAGTCGAAAATGGGCCATGTGTCCCAGTTGTGGAGACTCGTTGAGCCGTCTGGGTATCGTGCAAGATTGTCTGCTCCCCCATCATCAAAAGTGACACACGCTACCTGTTGATGGGAGGCAGCCATGGGCTTCTTTGACAAGATGTTCGAGAAGAAAGAGTGCGCGATTTGCGGTACCGAGCTGGGACTTTTGGGAAAGACCAAAATCAACGAAGGCTACCTGTGCAAAGAGTGCGTCGGCAAGCTCTCCCCCTTCTTTGGCGGCTATCGCTCCAGCACCGCGGACGATATCCGCGAGCAACTCGCCTACCGCGAGGCCAACGCCGAGCGCCTGGCCTCGTTCAACCCCACGCGCACGCTCTCTGCCGGGCGCACCAATATTATGCTCGATGAGGACGCGGGCCTGCTGATCATCACTTCGCAGAGCCGCTGGCGCGACGCCAATCCCGACATCATCGAGTTCTCACAGGTACTCGGCTGCGATATGGATATTGACGAGCATCGCACCGAAATCTACCGCGAGACCAAGGACGGCGAGCGCGAGAGCTACAACCCGCCGCGCTACGACCTGGATTACGACTTTAATCTGACCATCCACGTCAACACGCCGTACTTTACCGAGATCAACCTGCGCGTAAACGACTCCACCATCGATCAGCGCGGTTCCATCGAATACCGCGAGGCCAAGCGCCAGGCAACCGAGGTCCGCGATGCGCTGGTGCAGCTGCGCCAGGAAACGCGCGACAGCGTCGTGGCCGCTAAGGCCCCCAAGACCGCGGTCACCTGCCCCTTCTGCGGAGCCACCACCATTCCCGATGCCAGCGGGCGCTGCGAATACTGCGGTGGCGCCATCGGCGCATAGCCTCCGGCACGGAAAGGACCGATCATGGCCTTCGAGAGCGTCAACTATCAGTGCCCCGCGTGTGGCGGCCCCCTTCACTTTGCCAGTGCCGAGCAAAAGCTTGTCTGCGACTACTGCGATTCGCGTTTTGAAGTCGAAGAAGTCGAGGCCCTCTATCGCGAGCGCCAGGACAAGGCCGATGCCAAAGCCGATGCGGCAGCCGCGGCTCCCAAGCCTGCTGTCGACGATGCCGTGCAGGAGCTGGCTCAAAACGCCGGCTACATCTGCTCGTCGTGCGGCGCCGAGCTCGTGTCCGATGGCACCGTCGCCGTTACCACCTGCCCGTACTGTGGCAACTCCGCCGTGGCCCCCGGCCAGCTCTCGGGCGACTTCTCACCCGACCTGGTAATTCCGTTTAAGCTCGGGCGCGACGATGTCATGGCCGCGCTCAAAGACCACTACAAGGGCAAGATCCTGCTGCCCAAGAGCTTTGTCACCGGCAACCATATCGACGAAGTCCAAGGCGTTTACGTGCCGTTTTGGCTTTACGGCGCCCGCGTGGACGGCGAGGTGTGCTTTGATGCGACCAACGAGACCGTGACCGAGGAATCCGACCGCACCGTCACGACCACCGACCACTACGATGCCTACCGCAAGGGAAACATCTCGTTTAAGCGCGTGCCCGTCGACGGATCCTCCAAGATGCCCGACGGCCACATGGACGCCATCGAGCCGTTTGACTACGACGCGCTGCGCCCGTTCTCAGTCGCGTATATGCCCGGCTACATCGCCAACCGCTACGACGAGGATTGCGAGACCTGCAAGGCGCGCGCCGAGCGCCGCATGGAGGAGAGCACAATCTCGGCCCTGCGCGAGACCGTCGTCGACGAGTATGACGACGCCACGGTCGAAAGCAAGCAGCTCGACTACACCTGGGAAGACAGCGACTACGCCCTGTTCCCCGTCTGGATGCTCTCCACCTCGTGGAACGGCAAGACCTACCTGTTTGCCATGAACGGCCAGACCGGTCGCATGGTCGGCGAGCTCCCCTGCTCCAAGCCCAAGCTCGCCATCGCCTCGGTGCTGTTCTTTGTGATCGGGTTTGTCCTCTCCCAGATTATCTTTATGGGCGAGAACGCCTTCGATCCGGATTTCCTCACCTTTGATATCGAGGGCATCCTCATCAACATCATCGCGCCGTTGATCATCGTAATCATCGCAGACGTGCTGCTGGTGGGCCAGCTCAAGACAGCCAACGAGGCCACCCACGCCGATTACTACTGCGGAGACCTCGACCTGACCGAGAAGCACGACACCTTCAGCCACACCGAGACCACCGTTGTCATGAAGGACAACAAGGACGATTAGCCATTCTGACCAATACCACCCGGCCTTTGACGAGAAAGGAAGATCACCATGGGACTCTTGAAAGCTGGATTGGGAGCTGCCGGCGGCGTCATGGCCGACCAGTGGAAAGAATTTATCTATTGCGAATCGATGCCCGCTGACGTCTTGGCTTGCAAAGGCAGCAAACGCACCGGCGGCCGCAGCTCCAACACGCGCGGCGAGGACAACGTCATCTCCAACGGTTCCGTCATCGCCGTCAACGACGGCCAGGGCATGCTCGTGGTGCAAAACGGCAAGATCATCGAGGTCGCGCTGGAGCCCGGCGAGTTTGTCTTTGACACCGGCAGCGAGCCGAGCGTCTTTAGCGGCAACCTGGGCGACTCCATCAAGGAGACGTTCGCCAATATCGGCAGCCGCTTTACCTTTGGCGGCGACGCGGGCAAAGACCAGCGCGTCTACTTCATCAACACCAAGGAGATCATCGGCAACAAGTACGGCACCGCCTCGCCCGTGCCCTTCCGCGTGGTCGACAACAACATTGGTCTGGACGTCGACATCTCCGTGCGCTGCAACGGCGAGTATTCGTACCGCATCACCAACCCGCTGCTGTTCTACACCAACGTGTGCGGCAACGTGACCGATAGTTACACGCGCGATAAGATCGACAGCCAGCTTAAGTCCGAGCTGCTCACCGCCCTGCAGCCCGCCTTTGCCAAGATCTCGGAGATGGGCATCCGCTACAGTGCCATCCCCGGTCACACCACCGAGCTTGCCCGCGCGCTCAACGAGGTCCTCTCGGCCGACTGGCGCGACCTGCGCGGCGTCGAGATCGTGAGCTTTGGCGTCAACTCCATCGCCGCCTCGCAAGAAGACGAGCAGATGATCAAGGACCTGCAGAAGGCCGCGGTCATGCGCGATCCCACCATGGCAGCCGCCAACATCGCCAGCGCCCAGAGCGATGCGATGCGCGCAGCAGCCGCCAACCCCAACGGCGCGATGGCAGGCTTTATGGGCATGGGCATGGCAGGTGGCATGGGCGGCATGAATGCCAGCCAGTTGTTCGCCGCCGGCCAGGCACAGCAGCAGGCTGCCCCGCAGCCGGCTCCGGCTCCCGCCCCCGCACCGGCTCCTGCCGCTGCCCCCGCGGCCGGCACGTGGACCTGCAGCTGCGGCGCCACCAACACCGGCAAGTTCTGCCCCGAGTGTGGCAGTCCCGCACCCGCCCCGGCACCGACCAAGTGGTTCTGCCCCAACTGCGGCAGCGAAAACGGCGGCAAGTTCTGCAGCAACTGCGGAACGCCCAGGCCCTAACCCCTCTATCTGGTAATTGGCGGGGGGGTCCGCCACCCCCGCATTTGCTTCTATGGGTTTCGTTCGATAAAGGAGGACACCATGAAGACAACGTTCAAAAAGTCCGTACTCGCATTTCTGACATGCGTCCTGGCGCTCGCCTTTGCCCTGACGGGCTGCAGCGGCGGCGGCAAAGACCCCAAGGCCAACTTCGTCGGCAGCTGGCAGTACTCGGGTGGAACCTTGGATGGCGAAGAGCTCACCGATGAGTACATGGATATGCTCAAGGAGTGGGGCCTCAACTGTATCCTGATCCTCGACGAAGACGGTACGGGCGTCCTCGACATGTTCCTTGAGGTCGCCGACCTGAAATGGGAGGCCAAGGACGCCACCACCGTAACGATTACCGCCGAAGATGAGTCGCACGACCTGAAGCTCAAAGACGACAAGCTCGTCCTTGAGGTGGACGGCGACAAGCTTATCTTTACCAAGTCCGACAAGGACCTGTCCGGCACGGTGAAGAAGGATCGCGAGGCGGCCGAGAAGGAAGAAGAGATCGATGAGGCCGTCGAAGACGACGACGTCCAGAGCATCGAAATCTCCCCCGCCGTCACCGTCGCCGATGACGACCTGTGCACCATCACCATCACCGAGAAGTTCAAAGACGACTGGGGCGACATCGGCTTTGTCGTTAACATCACCAACAAGAGCGACAAGGACCTGACCTTCTACGCTCCCTCCGGCAAGACCAATGTCAACGGCACCATGAAGGACCCCTGGTTCTCGGCTCACCTGATGCCCGGCACCAACGCCACTGAGGAATTCACATTCTCGAGCGGCGAGCTTGACAGCCTTGACGACCTGGTCAACACGACCATCGGCATCGACGCCTACCTGACCGATTCCTACGAGGACGTCGCCTCTTACAGCGCAACCATCGCGTAGCGGCATGTAACATCAGCCGCGGATTGGCGGACACATCCGCGCACACCAGACGGGACCGCAGGAGTTAATCCTGCGGCCCCGCCGTTTTTATGCCGATGCGCGACGAGCTTTAGCGCTCCATGTTGGGAACGATGCTGCCCTCGGTCACCGCATGCACGGCAAGACGCATGATGTTGTCGTAGCCGGTCTTGCTTAGGATCTCCGAGATGCGACGCTTGATGGTGCCCTCGCTCATAAACAGCTCGGCCGCGATCTCGCGGCGGCTTTTGCCCTCGCAGGCAAGGCGCAAAATCGACAGCTCGACATCGTCGAGTGCCGCCGTACCCGAAAAAATGCTCTCGGGCGGCTTGGGAAACGTGCAATAGCCCGCCAGCGTGGAGCGCATCACGGCGAACAGCTCGTCGATACCGACGTTCTTGTACACAAAGCTATCGACGCTCGCCTCGCGAGCTTGATCGACAAAGGTGATCTCGGGCATACCGGTCATGATAATGATGCGGCACTCGGGCAGTTGCTCCTTGATGCGCGCCGCCGCCACGATGCCGTTGGAATCATGCTCGGTGCATACGTCCATCAGTATCATGTCCGGGCGCTCCTTGAGCGCGACACCCAAGGCCTCGGAGGCATCGGCGATGGCGGAAACAACAGTCATATCGGGCTGGTCGCCAACGGAGCGCGCCAGGCTCTCGCGCAGAATGGCCTGGTCTTCGACGATCAACACGCGGATCATGAGCGTCTCCTTTGAGCCGTGGGGGCGTTGAGCGGAATGGATACCGTAAGCGTAAAGGGCGGGGCGGCATGGACTTCCAGACCGCCGCCCAAATCTTGCGCGACATGCCTCATACCAGGGATACCCGTTCCCTCGCGATACGATACGGGGGCCGGGGACCCGTCGTTAGAAATCGTCATGCGCGCGACGGCGCCAGCATCTGCCCCCTCCTGCCACAGGCGCACGTGGACCCGATGCGCCTGCGCATGCTTGGTGGCATTGGTCGAGGCCTCGCGGATAATCTGCAAAAATGCGGCGGCGACACGCGCGTCCTCAGGCAGCGCACCCTCAACATCAATCTGCACACTCACTAGGCCAAAAGCATGGACGATATCACCCAACTGCTCTGCAGGCTCGCTGGCACCGCCACTGCGCAAATCGGCGGCGATTGAGCGCAGCAACGGGTCAATCTGCTCGAGCGACTCATCGTCCAGACGCCCCTCCTCCAAATAGCGATGAAGAATGGACAGGCGCTGACCGATCACATCGTGAACGCGGGCGCGCATACGTAGGTAGGCCGCATTGTCGGCAACTTTTTTGACTTCTTCGATCTGGGCTTGGAGCTCTTGGCCCGCAAGCTCAAGCAGTCGGTTGGCATGCGCCAGGCGGTCATGAGCATGCGCGCACTCTGTCACATCAAGACCGATAATGCGCTCGAACGAACGGTCCGAAACCATAACACGATCGCACACAAATAGGCGAATCTCGGCGGGAGAGACCTCGACCACCGCACGCGCCTCACCAAAGCGGTCCAGATTAATCCGCACACGGTTCCTGCTGCTTTCGGGCATTTGCATGCTAAGTTTGCGCAGGTCGTTCCATGTGCTGCTCATGTCGCGCAGATCGGTTGGCATATGAAGTTCCACCAGGTTTTTGCGCATGCAGCGGTTCATGAGCAGCGGACGGCCCCTCGGGTCTAGATACAGGATGCCCACGGGAATCACGTTGATGGTTTCAATCGTCGAGAATGCGGTGATATCCTCCTGGCGGTTACGGACGTCCATCAAGAGCGCCGCGATGGAACGGAACAGGAAGAACGCTCCCTCTGCGATAAGGACAACGGTCCACGCCGAGCCCATGGCAAAAACCACCGGCGGTGTAACGGCGACAACAAGCAGCAGCTCGACCAGCATGACGGGGCGACGATAGTGCACCATAAGCACCACGCCATAGGCAAAGATCGCGGCATTGAGCCACAACGCTCCGCCCATTGCCCTGGCGCAAACGTCAAGCGGCGCCACCAGATACGAGCCAGACGACGCGAATAAGATGAGCGCCGAAATCATCAGGTGAAGCACAAGGCTCGCCTCGTAGGCGCAAATCACCTTACGGTTATAGGACGAGCGGCGCGATGCGATGAGCGGGACGTGGATCGTCTGCAGACACGCAGCCAGGGCAAAGACAACATCGAGCGCAACAATTTGGGGAAGAATGAGCGAAATCTGCATCGTCACTCACCCGCCCTCGGCATCAAGACGATCATGCGCAGCTGGCCGGGCTCGCCCTCAAAGCGGTATGCCACGTTGCGCCCTTGCAGAGCGCTTTCGAGCTCTTGCGCAGCGGGCGTCTGCGAAAGATCTTCATCATCGTTGGAAAAAAGCGTGGCACGCAGCTCGACACTGCATCGGTCATGGTCGCCCAAGTGATACATAAGCGCCGGATGGTCGGTGGTGTAGGCAAAAAACGCAAAGTCGTACACGCAGTCGTACAGCGCGCTTACCGTACTGGCGTGCAACGGGCGCCGTATGGCGATAATCGAGGCGCAATCGATATCGATGGTGCGCAGGTCGCATGCGAGCTCGTTGGCAATGAGCTGAATACGGTCGCGGTCAAAACCGCTCTCCCCGTGCTGCGCCAACGTGAGCGACCCCTTGCGCTTGCAATAGGCGACGAGCATCTTGGCGCGCTGCAGCATGCGGTAACGCTCGTGCGAAGACGCTTCGTCGGTCAACGGCGGCAGCGAGCTCAGCAGGTCGTACATCCCTTCGAGCGCGCGGGCAAGCGCTTGGTCCACGTCTTGGACCAGCAAGGTCTCGGCCTCTTGATCTGCCAAATGCGTCTTAAGGTCGTAGTCGGCGGCGAGCAGCTCGTTTTGACGCTGCAGCTCCATGCGACGATGTGCCAGTTCACGGTTAAGCTCGTTGAGCTCCGACACGTCTTGGGCAAGCAGCGCCGATCCACCCAGCAGCGGAAAGGTGCGATACATTACATCGGGATCGGACGCCACGGCAAAGGCATGGGCGCGGCCGTGCTCCTGGGTCCGCAACTCCTCGCGCACGCCTACCAGCATTGGCTTTGACACCGGCGTGGCATAGACTTCCTGCAGATCGCGCGTTAGAACTTTGAGGTCGAGCGGCAAGGTGTCGAAGATGCCGGCGATGTCGTGATACGACGGAATGACACCGCAATCGAGACAGATTTCCATCGCCACCACGCACAGGACGCAATAGACGAGCGAAAAGTTGAGCCTCCATGCCCAGGGCACGCGCAACGCATATGAGATGGCAAAGAATGCGCCACCCAGCAGTACGAGCGCCGCCGTGCCCGAGAAACGCTGGATGCGAAAGGACGAGGACCGACCAACCAGGATAAAAAAGGCCACGAAATCAAAGGCCGTCCACGCGAGGACGGCAAAATAACCCCAGCCGTAGGTGTAGTCGTTGCTCCAGGTGTCGCTTGTGCGGTCAAAGTGGAAGACCTGCTGGTGAAAATCGTTGGTGAGCACAAATCCGATAAGCAGGATGGCCACAATCCACAGCGCGGCGCAGTAGCGGCGACCCAGGCGGTGTTGCTCCAGGCCCGCAAGGCGCAGACCACACAACTGGTAGAGCAGCGGAATGAGCGTCATGGGCACGTAGTACAGGTACCACAGCACGGTGGCATAGAACGGCGTGAACGACTTGTACTTGAGAATGACTTCGATCATCCACAGGGCACAGATGGTGGCGATGGCAACAAGGCGGCGGCGCAACACATAGTCCAAACAGCGCAGATAGACCGATACGCCCCAAATCGAAAATACAATTGCGGCGACAAGCAACGGGAGAGAGCTCGAATGGACGAGCGCATCCACGACCTCTTTGGACACCTCGCTATAGGCGGGCACGGCGTTGGAAAGTTTGGGATCGAAGGCGAACAGCGCCGGCAAGACTGCCAAAAGCATGAGGAACAGTGCGGTGATGGCGCCAGCGATAGCAAAGACGCGGTGACGGTATACCTGATGTGTTATGCCAACAAGGAATCGCGGCATGGCGAAGAGCCTGCCGCCCCTAGGATCCGCTACGGGCGCGGATCGGGCGGCCGCGTGGCCGATATGTCGCTCGCGGATACCCATAGTGCTTTTAGTGTACCGACAGATGGGTCGAAAAAGCGGGCCGCATGTCCCAAAATCCGCAGACGGCAAGGCGCCCGGTGAGCATTACCTGCTCGCCGGGCGCCTTGGTTAGGAGGCTATGAAGTCGAGCGTCTCAGCTTCCTTAGGAAAGGTCCTCACCATTCGTTTCAATGACATGCTTGTACCAGTCAAAGCTCTTCTTCTTGGAACGCTTGAGGGTACCGTTGCCTGCATCGTCGCGATCGACGTAGATAAAGCCGTAGCGCTTGGACATCTCGCCCGTGCCGGCCGAGACCAGGTCGATCGGGCCCCAGGTGGTGTAGCCCAGCAGGTCAACGCCGTCCTCGGTCACCGCATCGCGCATCGCGGCAATATGCTGGCGCAGGTAGTCGATACGGTAGTCGTCGTTGATGGAGCCATCCTCCTCGACAACATCCTTGGCGCCCAGACCGTTCTCGACCACAAACAGCGGCTTCTGATAACGGTCGTACAGATCGTTGAGCGTAATACGGAAGCCTAGCGGATCGATGGCCCAGCCCCACTGGCTCTCCTGCAGGTAGGGGTTCTTGGCGCCGGCGAAGGCGTTGCCCTGGGTGCGCTCGACATCGGGGTTATCGGCACCGGCGGAGCAACGGGTGCTGTAGTAGCTAAAGCTGATGAAGTCGACGGTGTTGGCGGCCAGGATCTCGCGGTCCTCGTCCGTCATGCCCACATCGATGCCCAGACGCTCGAGCTTCTTGACAGCATAGGCCGGATAGTAGCCGCGGCTCTGGACGTCGACGAAGAAGTAGTTGTCCTGGTTGTCGAGCTGCGCCTGGCGCACGTCGCCCGGACGGCAGCTGTAGGGGTAGTAGCTACCTGCGGCGAGCATGCAGCCGATCTTGACCTCATGATCGATCTCGTGAGCGATCTTGGTTGCCCAAGCGCTGGCGACGAGCTCGTTGTGGGCGGCCAGGTACTCGACGGCCTCCTTGTTCTCGCCCTCCTCAAAGACCAGACCGGCACCCATAAACGGCAGGTGCAGAATCATATTGATCTCGTTGAAGGTAAGCCAGTACTTCACCAGACCCTTGTAGCGGGTGAAGATCGTGGTCGCGAGGTTCTTGTAGAAGTCGATGAGCTTGCGGTTGCGCCAGCCGCCGTACTCCTTGATGAGGTGAATCGGGCAATCGAAATGCGTGATGGTAACGAGCGGCTCGATGCCGTGCGCTTGGCACTCGCGGAATACGTCCTCGTAGAAGGCCAGGCCAGCCTCGTTGGGCTCGGTCTCGTCGCCGTTGGGGAAGATGCGGGTCCACGCCAGGCTCATGCGAAAGGTCTTAAAGCCCATCTCGGCAAAGAGGGCGATGTCCTCCTTGTAGTGGTGATAGAAATCGATGCCGGTCTGCGCGGGATAGTAATAGCCGTCCTCGAAGTCGAGCATCTTGCGCTGGCCGGAGACCACCGCATAGCGCTCGGGGCCGTGCGGAGCCACGTCCACGTTGGCCAGGCCGCGACCGTCCACGTTGTAGGCGCCCTCGCACTGGTTAGCAGCCGTCGCGCCGCCCCACAGGAAGTCATTACGGAAAGCCATGCATCGATCCTTTCATACGCTGCTTGTCGTGGTTTCAGTATCCCCGCAAACGGGGTGCCACCCAACGGCAACGGCGCAGGTCGATACTTCTTTTCGCACACGGTGGCCCGGCGACCGCCCACAGCTGACACTTTTTGATACCTGCCTGCCCCCAACCACCACTAAGGGGACAGGCACCTTTGTGGTGGTTTGGGGCGGTTTGTCTCGATCTGTAACAGGTAGAGACGATTTAGCCCGCTAGATGTTACAGATCGAGACGAAAGATTCTAGTCCACGGCGATGTCGAGGTTCTTGCCGATGAGGCCAACGTAGCCGCCCTCGCCGGCGGGATATTTGACTGAATAGGAAAAAAAGGAAAAAATAGGAAAAAAAGGAAAGGAGACTCATGACTGAAACCATCTTCTCCCCCTCATTTGGAAATCGCCCGTCCTATCTGGTGGGGCGCGGGAGCGTGATTTCGACATTCATCTCCGGCCTTGAGCAGGAGCCGGGCAATCGAGACCGAGCCATGCTCATGCTCGGCCAGCGAGGCAGCGGCAAAACGGTTCTGCTGTGGGAACTTGCCGATCGCGCACGCAAGCTCGGCTTTGTTGTCGCCACGCCCACCGTAGCCTCCGAGGATATGCTCGAGCGCATTGTTGAGAAGATCCAGGAAGCGGGCGAGTCCTACGCCAACAAGCATCGTCTCCCCAAACTTACAGGTGGCAGTTTGAGCGTCTTCGGTTTCTCAGCCGGCCTCGAGTTTACGCGCGATGTACAGGAAACTAAGAGTTTTCAGTTCAAACTCACGCAGCTGGCACGCAAGTTAACCGAGCAAGGGCATGGCATCCTCATCCTCATCGACGAGCTCCAGGCAAACTCGCCCGAGATCAGACAGCTCGTCACCGCCTATCAAGAGCTGGTCGGCGAGGGGCTCAACGTCGCGCTCGTCATGGCGGGCCTCCCGGGAGCAGTCTCCGCGACACTCAACGACCGCGTACTGACATTTCTCAACCGCGCACGCAAGGTCACGCTCGAACCGCTTTCAGTTGGAGATGTGGATGCCTACTATCAGCGAGCTTTCGAAGAGCTCGATCTTGATATTCCAGGCAATCTTCGGCTGGACGCCGCTCGCGCAACTCAGGGCTCGCCCTACATGCTGCAGCTCATCGGCTACAACATCGCCAATCGTTGCCAGGCAGGAGAACACGTAACGCCAGAGCAAGTCGACGGAGCAATCGAAGCGTCAAAGGCCGATTTCGAAAACGATGTGTGCGAAACGACACTCGCCGCGCTATCGGACCAAGACGTTGCGTTTCTCGCTGCAATGACCGATGACGAAGACGGCGTGTCGCGCATTTCCGATGTGGCCGAGCGCATGTCAGTCACACCCGACTATGCGCAAAAGTATCGCCGGCGCCTCATCGACGCCGGCGTAATCGAACAGGCGCGCCGCGGTTACGTGCGCTTCGCCGTACCATACATGGCTGACTACCTGCGCAGCCAACTCTAGGCAGCCACCACAATGGGGACAGGCACCTTTGTGGTGGATTGGGCCCGGTTTGTCTCGATCTGTAACAGTTGGGCCGCCAAAATCGGGCCTGGTGTTACAGATTGAGATTGTTCGGTCTTTCCCCTGCAGTTTGTCTAAATCTGTAACAGGTAGAGACGATTTAGCCCGCTAGATGTTACAGATCGAGACAGAAGATTCTAGTCGCAGGCGATGTCGAGGTTTTTACCGATGAGGCCTACGTAGCCGCCCTCGGCAGCCTTGGGGCTGTCAGCATGGCAGAGGACCCACTTGTCGGCCTTCCAGTAGCAGTAGCTGTCACCGGCGGCAGGCATGTCGGTTGCGGCCTCGGGGCGCGGGCCGTTGGTGCCGGCGGGAAGCGCCACCATCACTTGGAAGCCACCGTCGTCGACCATGCACGGCGTGTAGTGGAGCGTGGTGTTGAAGACTTCGACAACCGTACCCGCCGGCACGCGGAACGCCTTGACGCACGCGGTATCGAGCTTGCCGTCCTCGATCTCCCAGCGATGCGCCACGAGCAGGATAAAGTCGCGGGCGCCCAGGTTAAACTCGCTGGCGCGGTGATACTCCAGGCAGTTGAGTCGTGTATTGTGGCCGTTGCACCAGCCGAGCTGGAAGGGACGGCCACCAAACATGAGAAAGCCAAGCTTGTCGGCATCCTTGACGCCCTCGAGCTCCGGCGCACTTGCTACGTACTTGCTGCCCGCGGGAATGGGCGTGGCAGAGAGCGCCTCGAGCACGGGCAACGTGAGCTCGGACGGAACGTCATCCCAAACGTTGCCATAGGACTTGAACTCGGGATCTGATACAGAGTAGATATGCATGCTCGCTCCTGTTCGTTTATGTGACAGTATGAACATTCTAGAACTATCTCGTTCCGTTTTGAGCGCCCAGCATGAAAAAGCGCCCCACAAAGAGCGGGAGCGCTTCTGGCGCAAACGCTATTCCTGCCAGCAGCCTTACGCCTGCTGATAGTGCAGGTGCTTCTCGTCGATATCGGCCAGGTCGCGGTCGAGGTAGCGGCGCGCGAGCCAGTTAGCCATGGGAAGGTTCTGGTCTAGGTAGTTGCCGCACTCCTCGGGAGCGGTACCGGGAACATCGCCCTCAAAGCCGGCGACAAACTCGAACAGCTCACGCACGAGCGGCAGAATCTCCTCGCTCGTCACCTCGCCAAACACGACGAGGTAAAAGCCCGTGCGGCAGCCCATGGGGCCAAAGTAGACGATACGGCTCGACCACTCGGCATGATTGCGGAGGAACGTCGCGCCCAGGTGCTCGATGGTGTGGCACTCGGCGGTGTTCATGACCGGCTCCTTGTTGGGCGTGGTCAGGCGCAGGTCAAAGGTGGTGACGGCGGCGCCGGTCGCCGGATCGCGGTCGATGCGGCTCACATACACGCCGGGCTCAAGCAGCAGATGGTCAACGGAAAAGCTCGCGATGCGCTCCATGGCAGATCCTCTCGATAGTCAATTTGGGACGGGGTTCTTTTAGCTGGTTCGAATGGTCGCACCAATCATACCAGTCAAAAAAGCCCCGTCCCAAATAAGCTACCCGGGACGAGGATCAATGAGTTTTTAATCCCCGTCCCAGAAAAATCATGCTAGGCAGTGTAGGCAATCGTTGATTTGACAGCGTGGCGCCAGCCGGCGATCTTTTTGGCGCGTTCGTCGGCGGTCATGGCAGGCTCCACGATACCGCGGGCCCCATAGACGTCGACGACATCGCGCGTGTACATGCCCAGCGCAATGCCGCAGGCCCAGGCCGCACCCAGACCGCTCATCTCGTCGTTGCTCGCGATGCGAATGGGCGAACCAACCAAGTCGCTCTCAAACTGCATCAGGTACGCGTCGCGCGTGGGACCGCCATCAACACGAAGCTCGGCCAATGCCGCGCCCGAATCCTCGACCATCGCATCGATCACGTCAAAGATCTGATAGGCGATCGACTCGTCGGCGGCCTTCACGAATTCCGCGCGACCCGTGGTGCGCGTCATGCCAAAGACGCAGCCCTCGGCGTCACTCGCCCAGTGCGGCGCGCCCAAACCGGTAAACGCCGGCACAAAGTAGACGCGGCTCGCCGGATTGGCGGCGTAGCACAGATCGGTAACCTCCTCGGGGTTATTGATGAGTTCCAGATCATCGCGCAGCCACGTCTTAACGGCGCCGGCGTAGCTCACGTTGCCCTCGAGCACGTACTCGGTCACGCCGTCCATACGCCATGCGAGCGAGCTCGAAAGCCCGTGCGAGCTGGCAACGAACTCGTCGCCGACGTTCATCATGACCGAGCTGCCGGTGCCATAGGTCGCCTTGGCCATACCGCGGCTGTGGCAGCCCTGCGCGAACAAGGCGGCATGACTGTCACCCAGCACGCCGTGAATGGGCACGGGCGCCGGCAAAAAGCCGCCCAGGTCCGTCGTGCCGAACAGGCCATCGGAATCGGTCACCTGCGGCAGGCAGGCCACGTCGACGCCAAAGGCCTCGCACACTGGCTCGCTCCAGCAGCCACGGCGCAGGTCAAAGAGCTGCGTGCGGCCGGCGTTAGACCAGTCGCAGCGGAACTCCGCGCCGCCCGTGAGCGTCCAGACCACCCAGGCATCGATGGTGCCCAGGCACAGCTCGCCCGCTGCCGCGGCCTCGGCAGCCGCGGGAACGTTCGCGAGAATCCAGGCCATCTTGCCCGCCGGATAGTAGGGCGAGAGTACCAGACCCGTCGTGTCGCGCACCAGGTCGGCCACACCCTCGCGCGCGGCCAGCTTGTCGCACAGCTCGCGGGCGCGGGCGCACTGCCACACCACGGCGTCGCACAGCGGCTCGCCCGTCGTGCGGTTCCAGGCAACGGTGGTCTCGCGCTGGTTGGAGATGCCGATGCCGGCGACGTCGGCCGGGTCGACCCCGGTCTCCTCCACCACGGCACGCGCCACGGCCAGCACATTGGCGGCAATCTCGGCCGGATCATGGCTCACCCAGCCGGCCTCTTTGACGATCTGGCGATGCGAACGGTCGGCACGATGAATCAGATGGCCGCCCCCGTCCACCAGCAGCGCCTTGGTGCCCTGCGTGGATTGATCGATTCCGATGATGTAGCGGCCCATGGCCACCCCTTTCAAAACGAATGTGACAAAGGGACGGCCCCTTTGTCACATTCCAGTTACTCTGTGGGCAGGAAGTCGGCGACCGTCTGCGCGATTCCGGCACCCGTCAGGCCGTAGTGTGCAAAGACCTCGGGGCTCGTGCCGGTGATGACCGGCGCGTCGGGCAGGGAGAGGCACTTGACCGGACGCGGGCAATGCTCGCCCACCACCTGCGCGACCATGGAACCCAGGCCGCCGAAGGGGCTGTGCTCTTCAACGGTCACGACGGCGCGCGTGGCACCGGCGGCCTCAATCACGGCCTCGGCGTCGAGCGGCTTGACGCAGTACATGTCGAGCACCGTTGCCGAGATGCCCTGCTCAGCCAGCAGGTCGGCGGCGTCCACGGCGTGGCGGACCATCTCACCGGTGGCGACGAGCGTCACATCGTTGCCGCGGCGCACCCAGGTGGCGCGGTCCATCTGGAACGGGCACTCGTCCTCGGTATACACGTCCTCGACCGGATTGCGGCCCACGCGGATGTAAGCCGGCTTGTCATCGGCTATCAGGGCGCGCACGAGCTCGGCGGTCTGGAAGCGGTCGCTCGGCAGATACACGCGCATGTTGGGAATCGCGCTCATAGCGGCGATATCCTGCGCGGAGTGGTGGCTCATACCCAGGGCGCCGTAGGACACGCCGCCCGAGATGCCGATGAGTTTGACGTTGGTGTTGGAGTACGAGACGTCGACTTTGCACTGCTCATACGAGCGCGTGGTCACAAAGGACGCCGGCGAAGCGGCCCAGGCTTTTTTGCCGCACGAAGCCATACCGGCGGCGATGCTCACCAGGTCCTGCTCGGCGATGCCGACCTCAACGGACTGCTGGGGATACTGATCAAAGAACGGCGTGAGCGAGGCGGAGCCACGGGAGTCGGAGCACAGAACGACGATGTCTTTATCGGTCTTCGCGGCCTCGAGCAGCGTGTCGCAGATAACCTTGCGATTAGCGATCTTGTTAGCCATTGACGGCCTCCTTATGGGCAGCGAAATCGGCGATGATCTGGGCATATTCCTCATCGTTGGGCAGGTGGTGATGCCAGGCGGCCTTGTCCTCCATGACAGGCGAGCCGTAGCCCTTCACCGTGTTGAGGATGATGACCGTGGGCTTACCCTTGGTCTCGGCAGCAAGCGTCAGCGCAGCGTCAATCGCCTGGACGTCGTTGCCCGGAATGGACAGCACGTTCCAGCCGAAGGCTGCCCAGCGCTCCTCCTGCGAGTCCTGCTTCATAACGTCCTCGGTGCTGCCGCTGATCTGCAGGCGGTTGCGGTCCACGAGCGCGCACAAGTTATCGAGCTGGTAGTTGCCGCCGCTCATAGCGCCCTCCCAGACCGAGCCCTCGGCAAGCTCGCCGTCGCCCATGATGGTGTAGACGCGGTAGTCGCGGCCGTCCATCTTGCCGGCGAGCGCCATGCCCACGGCAACGGGCAGGCCGTGACCCAGCGAGCCCGAGTTCATCTCGATGCCCTTGAGCTTGTTGTTGGGGTGGCCGATGTAGGGGCTGCCGAACTTGGAGAAGCGGGCCTTGACGTCATCGAGGTCAAGATAGCCCTCGTGGCAGAGCACCGCGTAGTAGGCCTCCATGGCGTGGCCCTTGGAAAGCACAAAGCGGTCGCGGTTGGGATCGTCGACGGTCTCGGGCGAAATGTTCAGATGGTTGGCGTAGAGGGTCATGAGCGCGTCGACGACTGACATGTCGCCGCCGATGTGGCCGCCAGCGCCAGCCATGATGATATCGACGCAATCGCGGCGAAGGTCCCAACGCAGGGACTCAAGCTCTTCGATAGTTGCCACGAAAAACTCCTTTCAGGGAATTTCTAAAGTCAGAGCCACCGCGTTTCCACAGTGCCCAAGATTGCGGTGAAAGAGAAGCGCCGCGTACTTTGGTACGCAAGCGACGGCTTGAACCGCAAGGTTGGGTGCTGTGGTAGCGCGCCGGCTCGTTGCTACAAAGTAGGCACGACCCTACTCGCCGCGCAGGTAAGCTTTAACGTCCTGCTCAATCGGGTCGTATAGGTCGGGGGCGATGCCAAGATACTTGCACGCCTCGTAGAGCACCGGCACCACGTTGGCGTGAATAGCGACGCAGTGGTGGATATAGGGACCCTCGACGATCTTGGCCTCGAGGCGCTTGAGGTTGTCGACCTCGACCCACAGATAGGTGCCCATGCCGGCCGGGCCGTCGATGCCGCGGGCGTTGCCCAGCAGCAGCGAGTACTCGCCGTTGTCGCCGTCAAAGCGGGCAAGGGTGAGGTCGCCGTGCTTGGCCTCGGCCGTCAGCGCACCGGGGTGATCGAATGCCAGCGGGTAGGTGAGCTTGGGCTTGACGGCCGCGCAGCTGCAGGGCCAGGGGCCACAGTGCTGCAGCAGCTCGCCGTTCTCGTTGTCGGGATGGCGCACAGTCCAGTCGGCGAACATGCCGCGGTGACGGCCCAGGTCGGCAGCCTCGACCATCAGCGCGGTGATGGCGCCGTGGATATCGGTCTCGCATACGATGGGAATACCCATCTCGTTGAGGATGGCGTTGGCGGCGCAGGGCATAATGCCCAGCTCGTCCTGCAGAGCGTTCCAGCACTGAATGGCACCGGCGTTGCAGCCGTACTTCTCGACCAGGCGCTTCATCGCGATGGCAAGACCGGCGACCGCGGGGACCTTGTCCTCGGGGATGCAGATCTCAAAGCTGTCGTTGATGCGGGCAAGCATGGCGGCCATGGCCTGCTCGTCGGCCTGGGCGTCGCGCACGGCCTGGACAAGCTCGGTCATGGGAATGGGCGAAAGCTGGATGTTGAACTTCTCGAGCAACTCGCCCTCGTTGCACATGGTGGACCAGAAATCGAACGGGCGGGTGGCCATCTGCAGGATGCGGGTGTGCTTGAAGGTCTTGACCACGTTGCACACAGCCAGGAAGTCCCAAACGCCGCGCTCGAACTCGGGGTCGGTCAGACGGCAGTTGGTCATGTAGGTGAAGGGAACCTGGAAGCGGCGCAGGACCTTGCCGGTGGCGAACAGGCCGCACTGACTATCACGCAGGCGGGTGCCGTCGGGCTCGGGGCGCTCGTCGCGCGGGCCCCACAGCAGCACGGGCAGGCCGAGCTCGCGGGCAAGGCGAGCGCAAACGTACTCGGTGCCAAAGTTGGCGTGACACAGCATGATGCCATCGACGCCCTCGGCGCGAAACTTCTTGACGATAGGCTCGATATGGCTGTCGTCGAACAGCAAACCCTCGTCATTGATATCGTCGATATCCACGATGTCGACACCGATCTCACGCAGGCGATCAGCCGTCAGGCCGCGATACTTGATTGCGTCCGGCGCGCTAAAGATACTGCGGCGCGTGGGCACAAAGCCGAGCTTGATCTTGTCCATGTACGTCCTCCCCTAATCACATGTTCAGTAAACAGACGCGTGTTTCGTTTTGTTCTGTTTACTAAATGTTTTACTCTTATGTTTAGAAGTTTAACGCGGAATACCCGTAAACGGTAGAGAAATCAGCCTAAACGGTATGTAAACAATCTGAACATATAAGGGCAACAAAAAGAGGGCCCCGAAGGACCCTCTCTTGGTAGCGTTATGTATGGTTGCCTTTGACGGACTTTTCCGCTCTGAGGTCAGACGCCGTTCCGCCTAGATTTCACGCACGCTCTGGCGCTCGACAAAATAGGTCGACACGGCCGTTTTGCATGTATAGCTCTTGGGATTGCGGATGTTGCCCACCAGACGGCGCACCGCGATCTCGCCCACCTCGTGTTTGGGAACATGCACCGTGGTGAGCGGCGGGTTGGAGAAGGCACCCAAAGACAGGTCGTCAAAGCCGATGATCGAAACATCCTCGGGCACGCGAATACCGTGCTCGTTGAGCGCGCGCATGGCGCCTACGGCGAGCACGTCGTTCTCGGCAAAGAAAGCCGTCGGCAGGTCGTCGCGCGAGACGCTGTCGAGCCATGCGCCCATGTCGCGATAGGCACCCTCGAGCGTGGTGCCCAGCGTGACACGCCATGTCGGGTTGGCTTCAAGGCCCGCATCCTCAAGCGCTTGGCGATAGCCGCGCTCGCGGTCCTTAAAGTTGCGGATCCGAAGGTCGCCCGCCAGATAGCCGATTTGCCTGTGGCCTTTCTCGATAAGGTAATCCACGGCACGCAGCACCGAATCGGTGTTGGCGATGACTACGGCATCGAAGTACTGGCGATCGCTCCAGCCGTCGAGCACAATCAGGTGGGCGGCAGCGTCGGCGAACAGGGCGTAGTCCTCCTCGCCCAGCTCGGTACCCATCAGCACGATGGCGGCCGACGGGTCGGCGATCAGGCCCTCGACCTGCGGGCGCACGGCGTCCAGGTCGCTAAAGTCGAGCGAGACAAAGCTCGTGCTCATGCCGTGGCGACGCGCCTGGCGCTCCACGCCCTCGATGACCGCGGGATGGAAGGTGCTCTCGTCCAGGATGGCGCCCGTCTTGCGCGCAAGCACAAACTGGATGCTCTCGAGCTGCGTCGACTGCTGATAGCCAAGCGACTGCGCGCACTCCAGGATGACCTTGGCGGTCTCCTCGCTCACGCTGCGCTTGCGGTTGAGCGCGTTGGACACGGTTGCGGGCGAAAAGCCGGTAATGCGGCTGATCTCGCGGACGCTTGCTTTAGCCATCGTTCCCCCTAGCATCGGTCGCGGCCGAGCATCGTGGCTTGACCGCCCCGTGGCTCGGCAACTAAACGACCGCAAATTCAATCTAAACAGAATAGTAAATGTTTAATAGCTAGTTTAGCCTGTTGTCAAGCGAAGTGGCACGACTATTCCCCCAACGGGCGCATTTGTCCATCTTAACGTTATTACGCAAGGTCTTCGCCATTGCTTGCTATTACGCGTCGGTACCATTCGAAGCTTTTCTTTTTACGTCTCTCAAACGAGCCCGCACCGCTATCGTCTCGATCGACATAGATAAACCCGTAGCGCTTACGCATCTGTCCTGTGGCGACCGAAACCAAATCGATCGGGCCCCAACAGGTATATCCCATGAGTTCCACCCCGTCGAGCTCGACGGTCTCCCTCATCGCCTCGATGTGGGCCCGCAGGTATTCAACTCGATAGTCGTCTTCTATTTCACCCGAATCTTCCGGCACATCAGGAGCACCCAAACCGTTTTCGACGATGAACAGCGGCTTTTGATAGCGATCCCAGATTTCATTCATGGTGACGCGCAGCCCTTTGGGGTCGATAAACCTCCCCCAAGGCTCCTGTTTTAGATACGGATTAGGCGCCGAGCGAAGAAGGTTCGAATCGAACTGACCTTCCGCATGCGCTTTTGCGACGCGCGTCGAGTAATACGAAAACGAGACGAAATCGACCAGGTTTGCAGCCAGTACTTCGCGGTCATCATCCCGATAGGGCACCTCAAAACCATGGCGGGCGTATTCCTTGAGAACATAGCTCGGGTACGCACCGCGCACCTGGACGTCGGTAAACATGTAATGGCTGCGATTCTCAGCCTGCGCAGCCAGCACATCGTCCGGATCACATGTAGCCGGATAGAAGACACCTGCGTTGAGCATGCAACCGATCTTCGCCCCAGGGCACAGTTCATGACACGCCCCGACCGCACGGGCGCTCGCAACCAATACATGGTGCACGGCCGTGTGAACCGTTGCATAGCGATTCTCCCCTTGCTCGAAGATGATCCCCGCCGCCATAAAGCACGCCTGCGTCATGATGTTGATCTCGTTAAAGGTCAGCCAATAATTGACCAATCCCCGATAGCGCTCGAACACGGTACGCGAATATCGCTCGAACAGGTCGACCAACCTGCGATCGCGCCATCCGCCATACGCATCGACGAGATGCATGGGGACATCATAGTGGTTGAGCGTCACCAAAGGCTCAATGTCATGCGCGCGACACGTCCTAAAAACATCCTCGTAAAAGGCAAGGCCTTCTTCATTGGGCTCGGCTTCGTCTCCTTTGGGAAAAATGCGGCTCCAGGCGATTGATAAGCGCAGGCATTTAAAACCCATCTGGGCAAACAGTTCAATATCCCGCTTGTACCTATGGTAAAAATCAATGCCCTTGCGAGCGGGATAGAAGCTGTCGGGTGCCAACGCACGCGGATCAAGGTCTCCCCGCATGACGTCCATGCGTTGATCGCCAAACGGCAGCATGTCGGAATTGGCTAAACCGCGACCGCCTTCGTTCCATCCTCCCTCGCACTGGTTTGCAGCCAGAGCCCCGCCCCATAAAAAATCTTCTCTAAACATTATGGTGTCGTCCTTTCTATCAAATTCCCGGCCCACACTGTCGAACGCAACGGACTCGGCAAGTGCCGCGCAACAGCACAGTACCGTTGCGCGGCCAAGGGGTCGGACCGCGCAACGGCTGGGGAGCATATTTGTGTAGTAGCCTCTTATGCCTCGACGGATTCAACGGCCTCAGAATCGCCGCTCTTGGACTTCAACGGCATCTTCTCCTGTCCTTCAAATCCAAAAATCATCGCCAACGCAAACGTCACGGCACCGCCAGCAAGACACCCGATGGTGCCGGGGATGATATCCTGAGCAAACATGAGCACGTTCATCCATGGGAAACCAACGCCAGTGAAGATATAGACGTTGGCATGAAGAAGGCTTACCAGCAGACCACCGACAGCACCACCAATCATGTTCCAGGCAAGAGCCTTCTTGTCGCGAAACAGGATGCCGTAGATGATGGGCTCACTCACGCGACCGAAGGCATAGGTGATGAACAAGTTCCAGCCCGTGGCTCGACTCTCCTTGCCCTTAGCGCGCAGGCCATAGGCGAGCGCGATGGCAAGCGTGGTGTAGGCTACAACCGCGGTGCCGGGGTATAAGATGGCGTCGTAACCGTTCTGGAGCGCGGCGGGCAATATGGCGGTATAGATCGGCACGTGCATGCCGGTGGCGATGATCAGATTCCAGAATGCGCCGATAACCGCGGTCGCAGCGGGACCGGCAACAGAGGCGAGCCAAATGATGAAATCGGCCACAAGGCCCATGACAAATTGGACGGCAGGGCCGCAGAGGCACAGCGCGACCGGCAACATCACGAGCACCGTACCCACGGGTACGATCAGAATGCGCAACATATCAGGCGAGATCTTCTTAAAGAAGCGCTCAACATAGGACTGGGCCCAGGTGATCAAGATGACCGGAAGAACAGCCTGGGTGTAGTTGACGAGCTGCATGGGGATGCCGAAGACGCTGAAAGGCTTTCCGTCCTCAACAATAGCGAGCATGTCGGGATAAATCATCACAACAGCGATGAGCAGTGCCAGCACAGGACTCGTTTTGAACTTCTTAGCCGAGCTATAGGCGGCAAACACCGGGAAGTAGTAATACGCCGCATCGCCCACCAGGGAAAGGATCCGATACAGGTCGCTCGTTTCGGACATAAAACCGGCGCCTTCGGGCCCAAACAGAATAACGAGCATCTTGAAGATACCGGCGACACAAAAGATCGGAAGGATCGGGGTGATAGCGCCGCTCACGGCATCGAGCAGCTGATTGAAGAGGTGCTTGGGCGCCAAGCGCTCCTTCCAGCTAAGCTGAGGGCCATCGAGTTCCTCGTCAATCGATACCGTGACCTCGAATCCGCCCTGCTTACAAACCTCGTCGTAGACCTTGTCGACCGTGGGCCCGACCACCAGCTGCACCTGCCCTCCGGCGTGCACGACGCTGATGATAGACGAGATGTCCTCAAGCTTCTCATCATTCGAGAGGCTTTCATCCTTGAGGTTGAAGCGCAGGCGCGTCATGCAATGCGTAACCGAAGCCACGTTTTCCGCCCCGCCCACAGTGGAGAGAATCTGCTCTGCCACCTTTTTGTAATTTGCCATCATTGGCTCCTTTGCACAATCTTGGCTTACTGTTCGAATCGGCAAAGGTCATGCCCCGAATGGCTACGGGTTACAATCCTTTTTTGGAGATGATCCGGTTGAGATGGATCATCAGATAGAGTTCCTCCTCCTCGGAGAGCGTGGCGTCCCACGTTTCACGACAATAGGAACCGATATGCTTCACGCACTCTGCCAACTGCGGAAACTCCTCACGAAAGTTCTTGTACATCTGCATGTTGGCGCTGTTCAGCGACTCGCCGGCTTGAATGCGCTTGAACAGGTACCGCAGATGCGTGGCGAAGCGGGTGAAATCAAAGGAATCGCGGTCGACAATAATGCGGAAATCGCTTTCGAGAATCTCGATAACGTCCTCGAGCATATCGTCGAACTGCTTTGCGGGCTCGGCCGTGGCTTTGACGGCTTCAACAACCCGTGCGTTCACGAGATTCATCGCAATACTGGCAATCTCATCCTTGGGAAGCCGCTCTCCGAGCTCCTTCTCGAGTCGCATGACGATAAACTGGGCAGCCTTGTATTCCTTCGGATACGTCTCCCGCACTTCATAGGCAAGAGGCATCGCGATGCGGACGCCCTTTTGGGCTCGCGCAACGGCAAACGACAGGTGATCAGCCATGAACAGCGTCGCATTGGTCGAGAGGTCGTAGGGCAGTTCGTTGGCAACGATGTCCATAACTTTCGCCGCAAACATCACGATATCCGAGGGAAGATCCCTCATGACATCTTGTCCTTTAGGATCAATGTCGTAAAACGTATGCTCGATTTTAGAAAGAGGGAGCTCTCGAGGAAAATCTCCGCCGAAACCGACGCCCCTGCCCATGGCGATGACATCTCGCCCCTGTCCGTCACGGCAAAGAACCGCGTTGTTGTTAAGCTTTTTAATTGCAAGCATGGTGAACCTCCTTTCAAGAACACTCACAGAAAAAGGCATGATAGCCAATAGCAGTGCTATTGCGGTCATGCCTTACGTAACAATCCGTGTTGTATTGCTCTTGGGCATGCCTCCACACAGGAGTAACAATCCAAGATGCAGAATGCATTATAGCGCTCTCCCCGCCCCGGGGACCATCGGGCTGGCGAACGGTAGATGTCGGCCCGCCAGCGGCCACATCGAGCAGATGGGCGTGCTTCGATCCCGAGCCTAGCCTAGGATGCGGGCCATGCGCGCCTTGAACTCGGGCAGAAAGCGCGGGGCGTCCACGGTGAGTGCCACAAGCGCGCTCTTGTCGGGGTCGGACAGGCGATGCTCGTCGCAGATAGTGCGGCCGCGATACTCGCCGAGCAGGTCGACGCGCAAGTTGCAACCAAGTGCGCCCACGAGCGTGGGATCAATCGCCACGGCAACGGCAAGCGGATCGTGCAGCGCGCAGCCGCCCAGGTAAGGGGCGTTCATCTCGTACGAGCCAATGTAGTGCTCGACCATACTCGCAAATGCGCAGCCCGCCATGGTGCCCGAGCCCGTCCAACCGGCAATGTCGCGGCGCGTCAGCACCACGCGATGCGTCACGTCAAGACCAACCATGGTGAGTTTGCGGCCCGAGCGCAGCACGGCGTCAGCGGCCTCGGGGTCGCTCGCCATGTTGGCCTCGGCACCCGCACTCACGTTACCGGGCACGGTCAGGGCACCGCCCATCACCACCACGCGACCGATAGACATCATCGCCGCCGCATCGCGCTCCAGGGCAAGCGCCAAGTTGGAAAGCGGACCGGTTGCCACGTAGACCAGGTCGGGGCCATAGGTGCGCGCGGCATCGATCAGGTAATCGACCGCCGCGTTGCCTTCGGCCGTCGTCGCGCCCACCGGCTCGTACGGCGAGGCGGGCACGCTTGCGCCACCAATGCCATTCTTGCCGTGGATGAGCGTGGTGGACGCCGGCGGTGTATAGGGCTCGGTCGCCTTTATGGGACGATCGGCGCCCAGGTACACCGGCACCTCGGGGCGACCCAACAGGTCGAGCACCGCCAGGCAGTTATGCGCCGACTGGTCGACGCGCACGTTGCCAAAGCACGTGGTAATACCGACGAGCTCCACCTCGGGGCTCGCGATTGCATAGGCGAGCGCCATCGCGTCGTCCACACCCATATCCAGATCAAGGATCAGCTTCTTGATTGCCATTGTTCTACTCCGCTTCTCCGTCTATTACTAAATCGTCTAAACCAAACACGCGCTCAACTTCGGCGCGCGTGGGAATCGACTGTTGCGCGCCCAAACGCGACACCGTTACCGCCGAGGCACGAGCACCTGCGGCCATGCACCCAAAGAGCGGAAGGCCCTCCAGGCGGGCAGCCGCAAGCGCGCCGATAAACGTATCGCCCGCGGCTGTCGTATCGACCACCTCGTTCGAAAGCGCCGGCATGCGCAACAGCTCGCCGCTATCGCCAAGCGTAACCGACCCGGCTCCGCCTAACGTAATGACCGCGGCTCCGACACCCTTGGCGAGCAGGGCATTGAGCGCCGCGACGCAGCTCGCATCATCCGCGGGCAAGATGCCCGTCAGCACCTGGCACTCAGTCTCGTTGGGACAAACCAGGTCGACCGCAGGCCAGGCCTCCGCAGGCAACTCGCAGGCAGGCGCCGGATTAAAGACCGTATAGAACCCGAGCTCGTGAGCGCAAACAAGCGCCTCGGCCGTCGCCGCAAGGTCACATTCGCCCTGGGCGATAAAGACGCTTCCGGCAGCCGGGGCAATATCGCTGGCGTCTCCGTCGAGCTCATCGGCTACCAGACGCCTCAGCGCGCGGGCAACATCCTCGCCCGCGAGCGCATGGTTGGCACCCGGCGACAGCACGATGCAGTTGTCACCCTCGCAGCGAATGATGGTCGCCGTTCCCGTCTCCACGTCATCGCGACGCGCTACAAAGACACAGTCCACGCCGGCGTCTTGGAGCCCCGCCACGAGCGACGTGCCAAATGCGTCGCGGCCGACCGCGCCAATCATGCACGTGCGCGCACCCATGCGCGCGGCGGCGACGGCCTGGTTAGCGCCCTTGCCACCGTCGTTGGTGATAAAACCGCTGCCGCCGACGGTCTCGCCCGCGCGCGGCATGCGCTCGCACGCCACCGAAAGGTCCATGTTCATGCTGCCGAACACCGCAACGATGCCGCAATCTGCCATGGAAACCTCCTCATCTGCGGGCCTTACGCCCACCGTCGGCCGTCGATCGTGCGCTCTCGCACCTCTATAACTTTAGTTCACTTTGATGTGAACGCGCCCTTGAGGTTGCGCCAGCAGCAAGCATTCACAGGAGCAGGCAGCTACAATGAATATGTGCTGATTATTCTCGTCATTGGATGATGTTTTATGGAACAATTCCCACAATCGAGCCCACGCGGCCCGCGCCGCGCGCCCGATAACCAGGCGCCGCACGAACGCCCACGCGCCGACCGCCGCGCCGGCGAGTCGCGACACGGCCCGAGCCCGCATCGAACGCCCACCAACAAGGGCGCCCGCACCAACAGCGCCGCAAAAGAACAGGCGCCCGCTCGTCCCAAGTCCCGCTACATTCCTGCGCTCGACGGCCTACGCACGCTTGCCGTCGTCGCGGTGGTGCTCTATCACCTCAACCTCACGTGGGCTCAGGGCGGCCTGCTCGGCGTCACGATCTTCTTTGTGCTTTCGGGCTATCTGATCACGCGCTTGCTGCTCAACGAAGTCGCTAAGACCGGCCGCATCGACCTTAAGAGCTTCTGGATTCGCCGTATCCGTCGCCTGGTCCCCGCCGTGGTAACGGTAGTGTTCGTGACCTGCGCGCTGTGCGCTATCTTTAACCACGTGATGCTCACCAAGATGCGCCCCGACATCTTGCCGTCGCTGCTGTTCTTCAACAACTGGTGGCAGATTGCCCAAAACGTCTCGTACTTCAATGCCCTGGGCGACCCCTCGCCGCTCACGCACTTTTGGTCGCTTGCCATCGAGGAACAGTTCTACCTGATTTGGCCGCCGCTGCTGTTTGCCATGGTATCCATGCATGTGAGCAAGCCCAACACGCGCCGCGTGGTTCTGGGCCTTGCCGCGGTTTCTGCCCTTGCCATGATGGTGCTTTACAACCCTGCCGCCGACCCCAGCCGCGTGTACTACGGCACCGACACCCGCGTGTTCTCGCTGCTGCTGGGTGCCTGGATGGCCTTTATCCCCGATCGCGACCTGGCGCCGGTGCGTCTCGCACATCGTTTGGGGCTCAATCGCCTGGCTGGCGCCGCCAAGCACGGCAAGAACGCCGAGGGCAAGCCTGGCGAGAAGGCCGACGAATCAGCCGAGACCGCCCCGGCACAGCCGAGCGCCCTCGTGCGCTTTTGGTCCTCGCCCGCATCCATCGATGTCTTGGGCGTCGTGGGTCTGGTTGGCCTTGCCGCCATGGTCGCGCTCACCAACGGCTACACCGCGTTCCAGTATCGCGGCGGCACGCTGTTATGCTCCATCCTCACGCTCATGGTCATCGCGGCCTGTGTGCAGCCCCAGGGAATGGTTGCCCGCGCGCTGTCCGCCGAGCCGCTCGTGTGGGTTGGCAAGCGCTCGTACAGCATCTACCTGTGGCACTATCCGCTGCTGCTGCTCATGAACCCGGTCGCCAACATCAACGATACGCCCTGGTGGCAGTACATTTTGCAGGTGCTGCTGGTGGTCGCCGTAGCCGAGTGCTCCTATCGCTTTATCGAAACGCCGTTTAGGAAGGGCGCCTTCGGCCGCACCGTCGCCGAATTCCGCGATGGCACCACCACGCCCGCCAACTGGGTGCGCGCGCACGTCCCTGTCTGCGCAGCCTGCGCCGTCGTGTTAGTCGTTGCGCTGGGCGGCCTGATCTTTGTGCCCGAGACGTCTGCGCTGAGCGGCGAGGGCGCCGAAGTTCTGAACAAGGAAGCCAAAAACACCGCGCCCACCGACCAGCAGGCGGCCGACGACACCGACAAGGACAACGACGGCTTCCCCGATGGCTCCTACGACCTGTTGATGATCGGTGACTCCGTGTCGCTGCGCGCCGTTGATTCCTTTGACGGCGTGTTCCCGCACAGCCATATCGATGCCGAAAAGGGCCGCCAGTTTGATGCGGGCCGCGCGACATTTGAGGGCTATATCCAGCAGAACCTTGCCGGCAAGATCGTGGTCTTTGCCCTGGGCACCAACGGTTTGGTAACGGACGCCCAGGTCGACGCAATCATGGCCGACGCCGGCGAGCAGCGTATTGTCGTGTTTGTAAACACGCGTAGCCCGCAGCCGTGGGTCGGGTCCACGAACCAGGCCATCGCCAACGCCGCAACGCGCTACAAGAACGTACGCGTTATCGACTGGTACGGGTACAGCGCCAACCGCAACGACCTGTTTGACGGCGACGGCACGCACCTGTCGGCCACCGGCGTGGCCGAGTACCTCAATCTCATCCACGATGCGGTCAAGAAGGACCTGCCCGTGCACCCCGAGGACCACGTCAACGATCCGCAGCCGGCAGCCGTCAAGTCCGCCGCCGATGCGCTCGTCAATGCCCTCGCCTACAAGCCACACAAGCTGGGCACCGACAAGTAACGCGCAGCCAAATCTGCTCACACCCGCAGGGGGCGTCGGCCACGGCCGACGCCCCCTGCGGCAGTTAGGAACACTCCTTTTGCACCGGCACCTAGGGATACTCCTGGCGCAGCCAATGAAGACCTCTACGGATGAATTCCAAGCCGCTCCGCCGCTCCAGACATCGTTTCCGCGCCTCACGCCTGCCCCAAACAATCAAAACAAGCCCTTTTCGCCGCAACCCCAAAGGTCTGTGGGCAAAAAAGGCCAAATATGAGTACTGTTACCATTTTAGTAGCAGGCAAAACCATCCAAAATGACGTCCGGGTGACCCCTACAACCCCCTAAAGCAGCCAACCTGACTGGTATAAGGCGTATTGGAGCCAATTTTAATGAACATACTATATGTTATGTTCATTATCTTCTTGGATGTAAATGCTATTCACTTAGCAACAGTACTCATATTTGGCATTTTTTGCCCACTGCCGTATAACTAACACCCTAATGCAGACAAAAACAGGCCGCAGTCCGTCGCTGCGGCCTGTTCGAAGGCAAAAGTGGGCGCTACGCGCTGTAGCCCATCGCTTGCAGCACAAACATGACGACCGTCAGCACCGTAATCACGCCAATGGTAGCCCACGTGAGCACATTCCACACGCGGCCGTTGCGGTTGGCGCCCATAATGTGGCGATCAGCCGCGATAACCACCTGAAATACCAGGACTACGGGCAGCAGCACGCCGTTGATGACCTGCGAGGTCATCATAATCTGGAACAAATCGACGCCAGGCATGAGCACCAACACGGCAGAAATGCCGATGATGGCCGTAATGATGCCGCGGTAAACCGGAGCCTCGTCCCAGCTGCGATCGGCGCCGCGCTCCCAACCAAAAGCCTCGCAGATGGCACTCGACGTAACGCCCGGCAGCACGCAGGCAGCCAAAAAACTCGCTGCGACCAGGCCCGAGGCAAACAGCACCGTGGACCACTGGCCCGCGATGGGCTCCAGCGCGCGAGCGGCATCGGCGGCATCGCTAATCTGAATACCCGCCGGGAACAGCACCGTACCGGTCGTGATGATAATGAAGCCCGCAATGATATCAGCAGCGATCGAGCCGCTCACGGTATCAATACGCTGCAGCACGATGTCGTCCTCGCCCGCATTCTTATCGACCACGTTGTTCTGAGCCAAGAAGATCATCCACGGTGCGATGGTGGTACCGATCGTTGCGACCACGAGCGACACGTAGCTGGGATCGTTCTGAATATTGGGAACGACCAAGTCGACCGCGACCTCGCCCCAGTTGGGGCCGGCCATAAACGCGGCGACGATGTAGGTCACGAACACGCAGCTCACCAGCAGCAGAATCTTCTCGATGCGCTGGAAACTACCCGACATGGTAAGCATCCACACCAGCAGCGCCACGAGCGGCACCGAGATGCTCGCCGGAACGCCAAACAGAGCAAGGCCACTCGCGATACCCGCGAACTCCGAGATGGTCACCGCCGTGTTGGCGATCAACAGCGCCGCCATGGCCAGCACGCTCTTGCGCACGCCAAAGCGCTCGCGAATGAGCGACGCCAGGCCCTTACCCGTGACGCATCCGCAGCGCGCCGCGGTCTCCTGCGTCACGATGAGCAGCACGGTCATGACGGGAAGCATCCAGAGCATCTTATAGCCATAGCTGGCGCCCGCGCTGGAATACGTGGCGATGCCGCCGGCGTCATTGCCCGAAAGCGCTGCCAGAAGACCGGGGCCCATGGCGCCAAAGATGGCCGCAATGGTCAGCTTTTGCTTGGTGCTCGCCTTTTGCTTCGTGTTTTGCACGCGACCACCTAACCCACGACTGACATGGTGAGCAGCACCGCGGCGATGCAGTACGCCACACACGAGATCATGACGGCGATGACGTTCATGGCGGTACCCGACGTATTGAGGTCGTGCTCATCGCGCCAGAACAGCACCATCAGGTAAATCACGGCGCTCATGTTGCCAACCAGGCAAATAACGGCAGCGATATTAAAGCAGCCAGTAAAGAGCTGCTCCTCAAACATAGTGGCATCGGGGAACGCGGCGGTGCGCACCAGCTGCGCGCACAGGTAAGTAACAAGCGAAAGGATCAGGCCCATACCCGTGCTCTGGAAGAAGAATCCCAGGTACGGTTTGGGCTCGTCGTCGTGACCGTCGTACTCGAGGAAGTAGTTCTTGACGAACGACACCATGCGCGAGGCAGCCAGCAGCACGAGCGGCATGGCGCACATGGGGAACACCACCAGATGCGCGGAGCCCAGCGCCGTCCCCAGCACCGTCGCCATAATGCACGAGGCGATGCCCCACACGACGACCCAGTACTGACGATGCACAAACCAGCTGAGCACGTTCGTCGAGTCGTCCGACGCGCTGTCGCCCGAGCCGACACCGGCGATCTGCAGGTCCTCCTGATGCTCCTCGGCGATAACGTCCATGGCGTCGTCGAAGGTCACGATACCCAGGATATGACGGTTCTCGTCGCAGACAGGGATGGCAACCAGGTCGTACTTGGTCATCTCGTCCGTCACGTCTTCCTGATCCTCGTCGGGCGACACGTAGACCAGATCGCGATAGGCGAGCTGGCCCAGCGTGGCGTCGCGGTCGGCCACGATCAGCGTGCGCAGCGAAAGCACGCCCGTCAGCATGCCGCTCGGGTCCTCGGTATAGACGTAATAGACGCTCTCAAAGTCCTCGTCGAGCTTGCGAATCGCCTCGATGGCATCGCCGACCGTCGCCGTGGCGGGCAGCGAGACAAACTCCGAGGTCATGATGCGGCCGGCGGTGTTGTCCTCGTAGCCCAGCAGATTACGAATCGCCTTCTCCTCCTTGACGCCCATCAGGCGCAGGAGCTTCTCGGCCTTCTCATAATCGAGCTCGTCGATCAGGTCGGCAGCGTCGTCCGGGTCCATCATGGCCAGCATCGACGATGCGTCGGTATCGGACAGGCCCTCGAGCATCTCGGTCATAAGCTCGTCATCATCGAACTCCGAGATGGCCTCGGCGGCCTGTGCCGTGTCGAGCTGCGCGAACACCTGCGCGCGCAGGCGCGGGTCGAGCTGCTCGATGATGTCAGCGATGTCGGCAGGATGCAGCTCGCCAAGCGTCTTGTGCGACACCGAGAGCTGGATGTTCTTAGTCGAGCGATCGAGCAGGTCCATGTAAGACCAGGCGATAATGTCCTCACTGAGCGGCTTGCCCAGGTGCTTCATAAAGCCCTCGACAACGTGCTCGAGTGTGGGGCTGATCGCGCGCAGCAGACCGCGGGCGCCAACTTCGGCACCCAGCAGGCGCAGCTGATTTTCGCCCGACATGGAAAACTTGATGTCGTTTACGCGCACGACCTTCATACCCTGCGTGTCGACAATCTGCTTGTTAAGCACGTCGCGGGCGAGCAAGAGTTCGGTCGGCTGCAGGTACGAAAAACGGATTTCGGTGGCCGACGTCTTAAGGTGTACACCTGTCTCGTCGATACGGTCGACCCATTTGCGCCAGCTGATCATAAACGGCGTCTTGCCGGGACCACGGAACGCGAGCGACGTCACGTGCGGAAAAACTTCGCCGGTTGCAATGCCAAAATCGTTCACAACGCCGAGCTTTTCGCCGTCGACATCCAAGACCGGCAATTTGAGCATCTCACTCAGATAATTCAATGGTGCTCCCCATCATTATTCCTGCGGACCGCGCGACCATGCCGGCACGCAATCCGTGGACTTTTAGATATGTATACGCATGCGCGGGCGGCACGCCGCTCGGCGCTCACACCCCGTGCACGCGCAGAAAGCACCTGCATGGGGTCATCGACTGTATGGTCGAGGTTTGGATTTCACCTGTAACCTTTCTCTTGACCCTCATTAACCGCAGTAACTATAGCATCAGCATCGCGCTGCGGCACCGAGTTTATGCGCTGCACATTGCAGGCATACCAAACGCTGACGTGTCCGTGACATAGAGCCGGATGAACACGGTGGGACAAAGCAGCTGAGACCGTCCTAAACGACCGGTCGTTTAAGCACGTCCCCGATGGCTACTCTGTGGCGTCGTCGTCCTCGGGGAGTTGGGGAACACGGCGTTTTTGGGCATGGAAACCTTGGTGAGCGAGGTGAGCTTTTTGCTCAATGCCGTGTCTGTCTTGACCAGCTCGCTGAGCGTCACGATCTTGTAGCCGTCGGCGACAAGACCATCGATAATCTGCGGCAGCGCCTCGAGCGTCTGCTCGGCGCACTCATCGCTATCGGTAAGCAGCACGATATTGCCCGGCGTCATCGAGTCGAGCACGGTCGATACTTGCTCGTCAGCGCCGTTGAGCAGCCAGTCGCCCGAATCGATATTCCACGAAACCACGGCGGATACCAGGTCCATCGAGTCGATCCAGTTTTGCTCGTCAAACGCGGCGTAGGGGGCACGCAGCAACATCGTCTCGACGCCGGCCGCCGACTTAATCGACTCGGTGCCCTTCGCGATCTGCTTGCGCACCGTCTCGCGATCCTCGCCCTTGAGCGAATCATCGCTGTAGCTGTTGGAGCCGACCTCGCACCCGGCATCGACAATCGCTTTGGCAGTAGCGGGCGAGGCCTCAGCCGCATCGCCCGAAAGGAAGAATGTCGCCGTGACGCCCTTTTCCTTGAGCACCTGCAAGATCTGCTTGGTCGCTCCGCTCGGACCCTCGTCAAATGTCAGGGCCACGTACTTTTCGTTGCCCTTGGGCGCTACGCTTGCGCACTCGACCACGCAGTCGGTGGCGGGAACGACCTCGCCGCGGTCCTGCGTCTTGCCCGACTGCTCGCCGACCCATACCTCGGAGCGGCCCTGAACGCCCCAGGTTTTGACATACTCAATGGCGCCCGTGCCCTCGACCTTAAGCTTTGGCTCGATGGTCGTGGCCTGGACCTCGTGCTTTTCGTACACGTTGCGGCCGTCCTTGACCGTCACCTTCTCGCCACCCGTAAGCTCGCGACTATCCCATTTGCCTTGCTTCACGCGCTTGCCGTCGACCTTCACCGACAGCTTTTCGCCGCCATGGCGCTTGAGCACGCTGTCGTCGACGGCCAGCAGATCGCCGGCGTCGTACGTTTCGGTCAGGCTTTGATCGTCGATAAGATTCTGCAACGTAGAGCCCACGCGCACCGCGGTCTTTTGCCCGTTGAGCTCCACGTCCACGCTGCGGTTGACGTAGCCCACGACGGCAGCGATAAACAGCACGAGCGCGCAACCCACGGCGATGAGCGCATAGGGCAGGCGGGACGGTCGGCGCGGCGAGCGCCCGTTGCCGATGCGCGCGCTGCGATCGCTAAACCCACGGCTATGGTTGAGGTACATCGCGCCGGGCTTACGGCGACGTCGACGCTGACCGCTGGGCAGCTGCCCCAGGTCGCGGCGCGCCGTCGGACGCGCACCCGAGCGCCCGTTTAAGTTAGATCCGTTTTGGCGCATATGCCCTCCCCCATAAACACAGCGAGCCGGAGCAACATGTCTCCGGCTCGCCTCCCATCATTTGGTACGTCGCTATTTGCTAGCTTTTGACGAGCCCCCGCTCGCCTTTTGATATTCGTCCTTAAAGGCCTTGAACATACCGCGCGTCTTGCCGAGCTGCTTGCCCAGCGCGCGGCTGCCCTTGTCCACGGCGACCGATCCCTTGTCATCGAGCACCTTGGCGCCCTTCTTGACCTTATCGCCCACCACGACACTGGCCTCGGCAGCCTTGGCGGCCGCGCCGCCCGAATACCCGAGCGACTTGACCTCGTCCGAGACAATCATCGCGCCGTTCTCGTAGCCGCGCAGCATCGTCGGCGGCACCTGCGTGTCGCCCACCAACATGCTCGATGCGGCGCTGGCGGTCACATAGAACGTCTGTACAATGCCCGAACGCGGCTTGAATTCAACGTCCGAGCAGTAGCCCACGACATCGCCCGATTCCGTGCGCACGTCCATGCCAACCCAGATGATGCAATCGTCCAGGTTGATATCGAGGCGCTTGGCCGCGGCGGCATCGTAGGTGCCCTTGACGTCGTCGACCGCGACAGCGCCCTCATAGACGCCGATGGCATCGAGCGCCACAAACCGGTCGGGGCGCTCGATCATACCCGCGATATCGGACTGGCGAACCATAAAGCCCACCACGCGCGTACCGCCCGGGGTAAAGACGGGAAAGTGAATCTTGCCGAGCTTTTTAGGGCTGCGCGGCGTGCCGTCCTTTTTGGTGCGCTTGTCTTCGGCAGGCTTACGATAAACCTTGACGCCGACAAAATCCCCTGCGCGCATTATGCCTCGGTCGAGGGCTCCGTGGCCTCGGTGTCGGTCTCAGCGACGTTCTCGACCACGACGTCGGCGGCGGGCGTCACGTTGCCGCCCGAGATGGCGTCGTTGAGCTGCTCGCGAAGCTGATCCATGCGCTCGCGGGCCAGGTCGACCTTGGCGCGCAGGTCATCGGTCTTGGCATCGACCATCGGACCAAAGTCGCTGACCGCGGCACGAGCCTCCTCGGCACTGTGCTCGTAGGTGTCACGCATGTTGTCCCAGGCATCGTTGGCGATATCGGCGGCCATGGCGCGGGTCTCGGCACCCGAGCGCGGGGCCAGGGCAACGCCGATGATAGCGCCGGCGGCAGCACCAAAGAGCGCACCGGAGACAAAGCTGAAAGTCTTTCCCATGATCATTCCTCTCCTGCGGGCACCTCGATGCCCACCGTTTGAATGCTGTCCATTATACCCGCAGCGCAACACTTGCCGTCGCGCTCATCTGCGTACGGTAAAAGCGCAGGAATATGATGGTGATAAGCGAGCGAACCTACTCCTGCGGCATGGCAGGCATGGCCACCGTGGCGGCCGGGTTCTCGCCGGCGCCATCGACCAGCGGCAGGTTGCCCTCGTGCGCCGAGCCGGACGGAGCCGTTGCCGCACCGCCAAAGACGGCCGCGGGGGCCTCGTGGTTCTCGGCGACCGCGCCCTCGGTATCGATTGGCATCTGCGGCTCGTCGTCAAAGCTCGGGACGCCTTGGGGCTCCGCAGACTCGGGCTCAACGGGCGCCTCGGCAACGGGCTCAGTGTCGGCGTCGGCAGGAGCGTCGCCCTCGGGCACATCCTCGGCCACGTCCTCGCCGCTCGCAGCGGCAACGGCCTCGTGCGGGTCCTTGCCCTCGGCCTCGGCACGCATGCCCAGCACCAGGTTGCGCAGGCCCGCGACCGTGCCTTCCACGTCGGGGGCCGGCTGGTCGGCGTGCAGGTACGCCCAGTCCATCATAAAGGTCGCCGACGACAGCGCGCCAATGGCCAACGCGTCATCGGGACACGAAAGCTCAACCTCAAAGACACGCTCGTCGTGCTCGCTCACGCGAGTGCGGCCGCACGAAATGCTGCCCGCAAGACCGGTCTCGTTCATGAGCTCGACCGTCACGTGCTCCAGCAGGTGGCAAAGCTCGGTCTGGCCCATGCAGTCCTGGAACTCGCGACCCGAATCGCCTAGGCACAGGTGCTTGGCAATCGCCGGCACCAGGTAGTACACGCGCGCCGTGGCCTCGATATCCTCCGAGGTCATGAGCGGCATGCCGGGGTTCACCAGCACGTGCGCGCAAATCTTGTCCTCGCTGACGGTGACCTTAAGGATGTTGAACAGGCCTGCCATAACTCTCCCCTACTCTTCCTTGCCCTACTCGTCGCCATCGTGCGGATCCGCAGAGCCCGCGCCCGACGCCGCCGGCTTCTCTGCCGAGGACTCGGAATCCTTCTTATCGGTTTCGGCCGGAGCGATCACGCGAATGAGCGAGATGCGCTGGCCACGCATCGACTGTACCTTGAACTTGTACCCCGCGACCTCAAACACCTCTCCGATGTCGGGCACCGAGTCGCAAAGCTCCAAAATCCAGCCGGCGATGGTCTCATAATCATCGCTTTCCTCGAGCGGCCAACCAAGCTCAATCGCGTCATCGCACGAAAAACGCCCATCGACAAGCCACTCACGGCGCGAAAGGCGCGTGAGGTACTTGTTGTCGGGATCGAACTCGTCCTCGATCTCGCCGACGATCTCCTCGACGATATCTTCGATGGTGATGATGCCGGCCGTGCCGCCGTACTCGTCCACGACGACCACGATCTGGTCGTGCGAGGTCTGCATCTCGGACAGCAACGGCAGGATGTCCTTGGTGTCGGGCACAAAGGTGGCGTCGCGCAGATAATCGGCGATGGGCTGGTCGCCCTTGCCGTCGAGCGCGGGCTGGATCAGGTCCTTGATGTGCGCGATTCCCGCGACGTTGTCGGGATCCTCGTGGTAGACGGGGATGCGGCTGAAGCCGGTCTGGCGCATGGTGGACAGCACGTCGGCGACCGTCTCGTCGTCCTCGCACATGGTGGTGTCCACGCGCGGCACCATAACCTCGCGGGCAACGGTGTCGCCCAGGTCGAAGATCTCGTGGATCATGCGCTTTTCCTCGTCGAGCAGGTCGTCCTGCTCCGAGACCATGTACTTGATCTCTTCCTCCGAGACGTTTTGGCGGTCGTCGGCGCTCTTGATGCGCAGGATGCGGGCCAGGCCATCGGAGCAGGCACCGGTCAGCCACACGAGCGGGCGGGCGATCTTTTGGAACACGGAAAGCGGCCCCACGACCTGCTTGGATACGCCCTCGGCGTTAGCGAGGCCGATGCGTTTGGGCACGAGCTCGCCGATCACGATGGACACAAAGGCGACGGCGACGGTGATGATGACCGGCGCCAGGCCGCGCGCGATGGCGGAAAGCGGCGCGATGCCAAAGCTCATGAGCCATGTGGCAAGCGGGTCGGACAGGCTCGTCGAGGCGACGGCGGACGAGGCGAAGCCCACGAGCGTGATGGCGACCTGGATGGTGGCCAACAGCTGATCGGAGTCGGCGGCGAGCTGGACGGCGCGCTCGGCGCGCTTATCGCCCTCCTCGGCATCGTGCTCCAACACGGCGCGCTTAGCCGTGGTGAGAGCCATCTCGGACATGGAGAAGTAGCCGTTGATAAGCGTCAGGACGAGCGTGGTAATAAGGGAGATGGTTATGTCCATCGGGAGTTTCTCGAACCTCCAAGATTCGGGACGTCAGGGTAAAACGTTGATGACGGATACGGCAATTGCGCCGACGCCCAAACGAGGACGCGGGCGCGCAGGCGTGGTCGCTAGATTACGAAGAGGATCACCGCCATGAACTGGAAGATGCTGCCGGCGAGCACCCACAAGTGGAAAACACTGTGCAGATAGCGCACGTTTTTGGCGATATAGAACGGCACGCCCACGGTGTAGCACACGCCGCCGACGGCGAGCAGGGCAAGCGCGACGGGGTTCAGCAGCGCCACGAGCTCGGGCAGCTTAAAGACGACGAGCCAGCCCATCAGCAGGTAGACCAGGCCGCTTACCCAGTGCGGCTGACGCTCGCGCAAAAAGCACTCGAGCGCAATGCCGATAATGGCGATGGCCCATACGGCAAAGAACAGCGCAGGGCCGCCGTCATTTGCAAGCGTGATGAGGCAAAACGGCGTATAGCTGCCGGCTATGAGCAGGTAGATGCAGCTGTGGTCGATGATGCGAAACACGCGCTTGGCGCCCGCGGGCTGAATCGCATGGTAGAGCGTGGAGGCAAGGTATTCGAGAATAATGCTGACACCATAGACAATCGCCGCGGCCATGTGGGCCGGGCCTCCTCCGCGCAGGGCAGCGAATACGATCAGGAGCACCAAGCCAGCGATACCCAGCAGGCAGCCGACACCATGGGTGACGGAGTTCATGATCTCCTCGCCCACCGTGTAGTGTGGAACGGCCGCGGTCTTGGGTCGCGGCTTAGAACTGTCGCTCGAATCGGACATGCCGGTTACATCCTCCAACGTAAAGAGTTCTCAACACTATATCAAAGCGTCTAGGTACGTGCGAAATTTGCACCATACGTGACCCTTTGTTTACCCATTCTTTGCTTGTTGACGCATCAACGGCGAACGTCCATAATGCGCTTGCATTGAATGTTGATGTATTAACATCTTATAGGAGAATACCGCATGGCTCAAAACGCACGTTCCCATCGAAAGCTCAAGATAGCCGGCATCGTTGCGCTGGTGGTTGTCGTTGCGCTGCTCGGATTTGCCGGCAACTTTTTGTTTGACTTTGCCCTGAACCCCCAAGCGCCGTACACCATGAAGATGATGCAGGATAGCAAGAACGACAAAGAAGGTGAGCAGCCGGATGCCGAGGACACCGAGGCGCGGGCGTGGTTTAAAGAGAATCGCGAGAGCAGCAGCCTCACCGCAGATGACGGAACCGAGCTTGCCGCTTGGTATTTTGCTGCGTCGGAGAGCACGCACGACTACGCCGTCTGCCTCCATGGATATACCAACGAGCCCATCGGCATGGCCCGATACGTCAAGCGATTCCACGACCGCGGCATGAACGTACTCGCACCCGCCGCCCGCGCCCACGAACGCTCCGGCGGCGACTATATCGGCATGGGCTGGCCCGAGCGCCTCGACATCGTCGCATGGATCGAGCGAATCGTTCAGGCTGACCCCGAGGCGCGCATCCTGGTCTTTGGCGAGTCGATGGGCGCGGCAACCGCCATGAACGTCGCGGGGGAATCTCTGCCCGCAAACGTGAAATGCATTATCGAGGACTGCGGCTTTACGAGTGTTTGGGACGAGTTTTCTCTGCAGCTCAAGGACGTGTTCGGCCTGCCCAGCTTTCCCTTGCTCGATGTAGCAAACTTGGTGTGCAACGTGCGCGCAGGCTACGACTTTCATAAGGCGAGCAGTGTGGAGCAACTCAAACACGCGACGGTTCCCATGCTGTTTATCCACGGCGACCAGGACACCTTTGTGCCGTACAGTATGCTCGACCAAAACTACGAGGCGTGCGCCAGCAAGGTCAAGCAAAAGCTCACCATCCATGGCGCCACCCACGCCAAGAGTGCGCAAGTTGACCCCGAGCTCTACTGGAACACGGTCAACAACTTCCTCGACGAGTATTTTTAGGTAAAAAGCAACGTCTGGGGCTTTATCTGGCCCCCTATTTTCGGAAGTGCGGGGAAAATCGCGGGAAGCCCGACCAGAGCGCGGTTTTACCAACAATTTATCAGGGGTTTTGTTGCCAAAAAACGGTTTGTGGTCGGCGGTATTCGATTTTTCACCGCACTTCCGAAAAGCCGCCCGTGGGCACTGTGCTCACGGGCGGCTTTTGCTAACGTTGCGCTACAAAAGCGCTTGATATGTCCAATAGATAGGCGCTATTTGACCTCGATGAGCTCATACTCGCTCGTGCCCAGACCGATCTTCTCGGCGTGTGCGATACACGTGCGCCAGTCGGTGTCGGGATGCGTGATGCAGAAGGGGTCCTTGGCCTGCTCGCCCTCCAGATGCTCGTGATTGTGCTCCATCTTGGCAGCACTATCGGTAAGCTCGGTGTTGGGCAGCGGCTCGGATGCCATGACGGCATCGGCGCAGGCCTGGTCGATGGCGACCGGGTCGAAGCTCGCAAACATGCCGATATCGTTGACGATAGGCGTGTCGTTTTCGGGATGGCAGTCGCAGTTGGGGCTGATATCCATGGCAAGCGAGATATGGAAGCTGGGACGATCCTGGACAACAGCCTTGGTGTACTCGGCGATCTTGCAGTTGAGCACGTCGGCCGCGGCCTCATAGCCGGGCTTGATGGCGTCCTGGTTGCACACGCCGATGCAGCGGCCGCAGCCCACGCAGCGATCGTGGTCGATGGTGGCCACGTGCACCGTGCGAGTAGCGCCGCTGGCAAGCTCGCGCTCGCGGGTGTCGTCGAACGAGATGGCGTTGTGCGCGCAGATTTTTTCGCAGGCACGGCAGCCAACGCAGTGCTCGGTCGCAACGTTCGGCTTGCCGGCGGCATGCTGCTCCATCTTGCCGGCGCGGCTGCCGCCACCCATACCCAAGTTCTTCATGGCGCCACCAAAACCGGCCTGCTCATGGCCCTTAAAGTGGGTGAGGCTGATCACAATGTCGGCGTCCATGAGCGCCTGACCGATCTTGGCCTCGTGCACGTACTCGCCGCCCTCGACCGGGACGAGCGCCTCGTCGGTACCCTTGAGGCCGTCGGCGATGATGATCTGGCAACCCGTGGCATACGGGGTAAAGCCGTTCTGATAAGCGGTGTCGATGTGCTCGAGCGCGTTTTTGCGGCTACCGACGTAGAGCGTGTTGCAGTCGGTGAGGAAGGGCTTGCCGCCCAGCTCCTTCACGACATCCGCGACGGCACGGGCGTAGTTGGGGCGCAAAAAGCTCAGGTTGCCCAACTCGCCAAAGTGAATCTTGATGGCGACGAACTTGTTCTCAAAGTCGATCTGCTCAATTCCGGCGTGACGGATGAGGCGCTTGAGCTTGTCGAGCTGGCTCTCGCGAGCATGCGTGCGCAGGTTGGTGAAGTACACCTTAGCGGGTGCTGCGGGTGCAGTTGCGGTCATAGATCTATCCCCTCGGTCTATATGGCGTTACAGACATAAGAGGATGGTACCCGCTGAAGTAGGGTCAAAGTCAAGCGCGAAACCTAGTCGTTTAAGCACGTCCCCGATGACTACTCTTGGACTTTGAGGGCTTCGGCCAGACTGACGCGCTTGATAGAACGCGTGTGTAGCAGTGCCACGACCAGGTAGGTCGCAAAGCCAATGCCGACGCATGCAGCCATGGACCAAGCGGGCACGTAGATCTCGATATTTCCGTTGTAGGCGAGCAGCATCGAGCGGAAGATGGCCGTGAGCGAGCCAATAATGACCGGCAGGCTCAGCACGAGCGACGCCGCCACGCACAGCGTGATCGACCGGATGTACAGATGCGAGATCTCGCTATCGCGATAGCCAAAGACTTTCATGTAGCTGATCGAACGGGCGCTGTGGTCGATCACCGCCTTGGTCAGCAGGTACATAAACAGCAGGAAGATAAACACCGCGAGCCCGATCATCATTCCGATCATTTTGCTCATCATGCCGATGAACTGGTCGCCCACGGCGCGCATGTCGTCGGGCGTGCTGTCGCCGGCAAAGTAGCGCGCGTCGAGATCGAGCTTCTCATCGCTCGCATAGCCATTAAAGTAGGCGGCGTCGTTGTCGAACAGCTCGTTAAAGTCGTCGATACTCATATAGATATTCATGTCCGACTTGGAGCCCCAAGCACAGTCCTTGCCCGCGTACTCAAAGGAATAATGCTCGTCCTCGTACTTGTCGCTGAGCGTGACCTTCTGGCCCTCGCTCCAGCCAAACTTATCGAGCAGACCGCCGCCAAAGACGACGCGTCCGTCGCCGACGTTGAGGTCTTTCCAGTAGCGCGAATCGGGCGAGATGCCGTAGACGGAAATCGTCTCCTCGCCATTTCCATCGCCGCGGTCGTATTGCAGCTGGTAGACGGCGTATTTCTCGGCCTGCGCGATTGCGCCCGCGCCATTGTCGATCGTATTGACCGGGTGGATATCGTCGTCGTCAGCGTCGATCTTAGAGGCCTTGTCGATCAGGCCGATAGCCTCGTCGCGGTTGCAGCCGAGGACATCGGCAAGATCGTCAAGGCGTGCGTAGAGCGCATCCTTCTTGCCCTGGACCTTGGCAAGCGCGTCCTGCGCCGCGGCCAGGCTCTCGGCAGACGTAGATGCGCTCGCGGCATCGGTCGCCGCCTGCGCCGCATCGGCCGCGTCGTCGAGCTCATCATCGGCATCCTGGGCGGCGGAAAGCAGCGCGCCGTCAACCGACTGCAAGCGCTCGAGTGCCGACCACTGCTCACGCTCCTCGGCAGTGCCCTCGAGCTCCAGCGGAGCCTTGAGCGTGTACTGGTGCTCGGCGACCAGGCTCGTCTCGAGGTTGTCCGCGTAGTGCGTCATCGTGGGCAGAATCGCCAGGCCAAAGAGAAGCAGCAGCGAGGCAAACGCAATGCCCACGAAGAGCGTGGCGAAGTTGCCCAGGTTGCGCAGGAAGATGCGCAGGCGGAAGCGGGAAACAAAACCCATGCGCTCCGGCAGCTGCAAGCCGCGCTTGGTGCCCGATTTGCCGCTCGCCTCGTGACGAAGGAACTGCAACGGCGTCTTGCCCATTTTGCGAAGCAGGCCCACCAGCGTGATGAGGATGAGCGCGGCGGCGGGAACCACGGCGCACTTCACAAAGATCTCCCAGCTCCAGTACACCTGGAAAGGCGGCAGGCTGTACGAACCGTAATAGAGGCTGCGCATGGGCTCGGTAAAGAACACAACGCCAAGCGCAGTGCCCAAAAGCGCCGCGAGCACACCCACGATGGCGGGAAGCGCCAGGTAGTGAAGCACGATCTCGCGACGACGATAGCCGCTGGCGAGCAGCGTGCCGATGATGGCGCTCTCTTCCTCGATGGTGGCGTCAGTGAGTACCACAAAGACAAACGCCATGATCACGATGATGATGTCGAGCAACGTCATCCACATCATGGAGTCGCCGTCCACGTCGTCGCGCGCGTAGCCAATGCCCTGGTTGGAATCAGCATCGATGAGGTCATCCACGCGTGCATCGGCATCGGTCAGTGCCTCGACCATATCCTGCTCCGCATCGATGCGATCCGCGGTGGGGAGGTCGCGATCGGTAAAGGTAAAGGAGTACGTATAGGCGGGCGCGCCGCCGACATCCTCGAGCGCAGCAAAACCGGCATCGGTAACCTCGGCCACGCCATAGGTGATGGTGTTCACCGTAAAGTCCGAATTGTTGAGGAACAGCGCCTGGCTATCGGGCTGGGTCATGATACCGCAGATGGTGTAGGCGCGGCCCTCAAGCTCGACCTTATCGCCCACGGCGAGGTCGTTGTTGGTGGCAAAAACGCGGTCGATTGCTACCTCGTCGTCCGCCTTGGGCTCCTTGCCCTCGCAGTAGGACGCGATATCGACCTTGGTGCGGTGCGCATAGGTGCGCAGCGTGCGCTTGGTGCCGTCGTCGCCGGCGGTCTTTTTGATGATGGCGTCGATGGAGAAATTCTTGTAGAGCGTAACGCCGCCGGCGTCGTCGGCTGCGTCCTCGGCTGCCTTGAGCTGGTCTTTGGTGGCCTCGAAGGAGGTGGTCACGCGGCCGCCCTCAATCGTGTACGCATCGCGCATGTCGTCGATAAGGCAGCCGATAGAATGCGCCGCGAGCAAAAAGCCCGAGGTAAGGGCGATGCTTCCGCACATAAGCAAAAAGATGCCAAGGTACTTGCCGATATTGCGGCGCAGCTCGCGCGGGAGACGTTTTGCGAGAGGTGTCATGGCGCCGCCTACCAATCGAGCTCGGCGGCCGCGACGGGCGACTCGTTGAGCTCATCCTCGACAATGCGACCGTCGCGCAGGCGCAGCACGCGGTTAGCCATGCGGGCGATGGCGGCGTTGTGCGTGACGATGATGATGGTGCAGCCGTAGGTGCGGTTGACATCCTCCATGAGCTGCAAGATTTCCTTGGACGTCTTGTAGTCAAGCGCGCCCGTGGGCTCGTCGCACAGCAGCAGGCCCGGGTTTTTGACGAGCGCACGGCCGATGGCGCAGCGCTGCTGTTGGCCGCCCGAGACCTGGCGCGGGAACTTGTTGCGGTGCTCGTAGAGGCCCAGCGAGCGTAGCAGGTCGTCAATGTCGAGCGGCTTTTTAGACAGGTGCGCCGTGACCTCGATGTTCTCCTTGATGGTGAGATCGGGCACCAGATTGTAGAACTGGAAGACAAAGCCCAGCTCGCGGCGGCGGTACTCACCCAGGTCGGCGGGCTTGAGCACTGTGAGGTCGCAGCCGTCCACCATGATGGAGCCGGCGTCGGCATCTTCCAGGCCACCGATCAGGTTAAGGAAGGTCGACTTGCCCGAGCCCGAAGGCCCCAGCATGACGCAGATCTCGCCGCGATTGATGGACGTGTCGATGCCGTCGAGCACCGTCAGGCGCGCGTCACCGTCGCCGTAGTGCTTCTTGAGCCCCTTGACCTGGACGTAGGTTTGCTTCGTCGCCATGCTATCCCCCATTGTTAGCCTCGTACTACTTTATAAACGTAATAGTAAACCTTGGCGAACTATTTTGGAGCGAGGCCTGGGATTTATTTCAGACTAGTCATTGGGGACGTTCTTAAATGACTAGTCGCAAGGGACACTCTTTCGCCGCCCGGCAGTTGGGGACATTCCTTTCCTACCGGCAGTTGGGGACAGTCCTTGGCAACCCGACCGGCAAGCCGGCGGTTCGGCAAAGACTGTCCCCGATGACTAGTCGTTTAAGTCTGTCCCCAATGACCACTCTTGGTCGTTTAAGTCTGTCCCCAATGAGTACCCAATGACTAGGTGTCTAGGCGTGGGATTTGGTGCGTGCGAGGGCTAGGCCTACGGCGGCGATGGCCGCAGCAAAGAGCACCGTGACGCCCAGATCACAAGCGATGTCGCCCAGCACGGTGGACGTCAGGTCCGCGGCGAGTGCCTTGCTGATCGCGTCGTTCACCCAATATGTCGGCACAAAATGCGCCACCGTCTGCACGGCCGGGCCCATCAGCGACAGTGGCATCCAGGCGCCGCCCAAAAACGTCATGAGCATGCCAAGCAGGTTGCCCACGCCGTTGAGCAGCTCCTCGCGTGCGCCCAAGCTCGACAGCGTAAAGCCAACGGCCAGAGGCGTGCACGCCAGCGCAAACGTCGCCGCCAGCGCCAGGCACACACGGCCCACGCCGACTTCGGCAACCGCGCCGGCAAAGCCCACGACGCCCATCATGCTCGACACGAGCCAAATGCAGACGGTGAGCACCGCGGCAGCCGCGAACACGGCGAGCGAACGCTGGCGCTCGGAGACCGGGCCGGCCTCCATGCGGCGCACGCGCTCGGGCTCGTTCATGCCCGAGAACACCAATCCCACCGACACGATGACCGACGAGATAATCGCGTACGCGCCAAAGTTGAAATACGACTCGAGCGTGGCGGCGGCTGTCGAGTCAACCTTGACCTGCTCGATCTCGACCTTGGCGCGCTTCGCGGCCGCATGCTCGGCAGCCTTGGCGACGCTACCGTTAGAGGCGGCGGGCTCAAGTGCGGCCGCAGCGCCCGCGAGCGAGATCCAGCGCGAGGCCTCGGCAGACGAAAGCGCTGCCGCCATGGTGCCGGCGCCGTAGGTCACATCGAGCTTGGGCAGAGACTCCCCCGCGCGGGCGGCTGCAACAAGGTCTCCCTCAAACCCCTCCGGGATAAAGAACACGCAGTCGGCGCTGCCCTTGGCGCTGTTGCTCTTGGCGAGCGCATCCGCAAGGTCGTACGTGTCGTCGCCGACGCCCGTGACCAGGTCAAAGCGCGAGCTCAGATGCTTGGTAAGCGCCCGCGAAAGGTCGCTATTGTCGCGGTCGACCACGATCACGTTGGTGTCGTAGGGCTTGTACTCGGTAAGCTGCGACGAGTTCCAGCTCACCGAGGCCGCGATGAATACGCCCATGAGCGAGATGAACACCGTATAGATGAGCAGGTAGAACGGGTGCGCCAGCGCCATGCGAAGCGCGGTCTTAAAGGTGCTCATAGCGGCTCCTTCCAAAGATCAGCGTAGCGGCGGCAACAAACACCAGGGCCATCAGGACGAGCGCGCCGGCGCGAACGGCGAAGGGCCCCAGGTCCTCAAAGAAATACAGACGGTTGAACATGTCGCAGATAAGCTTGACGGGATTGAGCCAGCACTCGGCCGGGCAGGCGCGGGCGACGTCGTCGGCAAGCGCCATCGCCGGCTCGCCGTAGAGGCCGGCGAACAGGGCGCACGTGGTGGCAAAGCCCGTGAGGATGCCGGACTTGGACGCCTTGCCGCCCTTAACGGGAAGCGTGCCCACAAAGAGCCCCAAGCCCGTGGCGGCAAGCGCGGAAGCGGCGCCGCCCACCAGGCACAGCCCCTCGCGCCCGCCAAAGTCGACGTCCACGACCAGGCGCACGTAGCCGATCGCAATCGTCATCGAGGCGAAGGAGACCAGCCACGAGCCCACAAAGATACCGGCCAGCGACGCCGTCTTGGAAAGACCGCCCACACAGCGACGCGCACCAAGGCCCGACAGATTGGGCTGCAGATCGACGACGCTCAGGGCGGCAAACTCGGCAGACATCATCGCGACCAGGCCAAAGAGCGCGTAGTAGTAGATGACCGTGCCATCGGGCGTGGTGCGTGTCAGGCTTACGCGGCGGGTGCCGCCCTCGAGCGACAGGGCGCGCGCAACCGCCTCCGGGTCGGCGAGCGCCGCCGGGTTGTCCTGGGCAATCTGGGACATGAGCTCGGCATTTTGCGTATACGAGCTTGCCACCGTCTCCAGAATGCTGCGGTCGGTGAGCACCGACGAGGCGCGCGAGTTGTCATAGCTCGAAAGCAGCGTGAGCTTGGGCGTGCCCGCGTCGTCGACCGCATAGATGCCCGCGACTTCGCCGGCCTTGAGCGCACGGTTCGCATCGGCTGCGTCATCGCACTCGTGGATCTCGAGCAGCCGGTCGTCGCCTTCCTGGGCAAGCGACGTCGCCACGTCCTTAAAGGTTGAGGCGTCCCAGGCCTCGTCCGCCACGACGGCAACCGGCACCGGGTCGACCGTGCCGTCGGAGCTCAGGTTCGCAAACATAAACATGAACATCGTGGAAAGCGCGATGGGAAAGAGAGCGCCCCAAACCCACGTGCTCGGCCGGCGCAGCAGCGTCTTGACCGTGGTGATGATGGTGTTGAACATGGCCGCCCCCTAGTCGCGCAGCTCGCGGCCGGTGATCTCGAGGAACACGTCATTGAGGGTCGGCGGCTCGCTCCACACGCGGCCGAGCGCAACGTCGGCGGCGCGCAATGTGTCGAGGATGTCGACCAGGTTGTGCGGGCTCGCTTCGCAGGTGCAGACGAGCTCGCCGCCGGACAGCTCGACGCTGAGCACGTGCTCGAGGGCGCGCAGCCGCTCGACCGTGGCGGGCTCGACGGCGCCGACCTCGACGGTCACGCGCTCGCCCATCTGGATCATGCGCTTGAGCTCGTCGTTGGTGCCCTGCGCCAGCACGCGGCCGCCGTCCATGATCATGATGCGACTGCAGATCTGCTCGACTTCCTCCATGTAATGGCTGGTATACACCACCGTGGCGCCCTCGTCGCGCAGGCGGCAGATGCCCTCCAGGATGGCGTTGCGGCTCTGCGGGTCGACCGCCACCGTGGGCTCGTCAAAGAAGATGAGCTCGGGCTTGTGCGCGATGCCGCAGGCAATGTTGAGGCGACGCGCCAGACCGCCCGAGAGCTTGCCGGGGCGGAACTTGGTAAAGTCGCCCAGCCCGACAAAGTCGATCGCCTCGTCCACGAGCGCGCGACGGCGCTTGCGGTCGTTGATGTACAGGCTACAGAAATAGTCGATGTTCTCGCGCACCGTGAGCTCGCCGAATACCGCCACCTGCTGCGGCACCACGCCGATGCGGCGCTTGAGGTCGTAGCGGGCGGGCGTCATGGGCTCGCCGAACAGCTCGATGGTGCCTTTGTCGTAGGCGAGCAGCTGCAGAATACAGTTGATGGACGTGGTCTTGCCCGAGCCATTGGGTCCGAGCAGGCCAAAGATCTCGCCGGGGGTGATGCTCAGGTTAAAGTGGTCGAGCGCGATAAGATCGTCGTAGCGCTTGACGAGGTTTTCGACGTGGACGATGTCTGTCATGAGGCGGCCCTTCCGTTGATTGCGGCCCGGTACGATTGCATCATCGCAGGAGCCGCCGGCGCGCGCCAGTGAGCTTTGTCACGAGTGCGAGGGGGCAGAGGTGAAAACCCCGCTCGCGCGAGCGATCGACGCCGCTTTGCCGCGTGGGAGGAATGTCACAGTTGCGCAGGCGGTCCCTCCACCACGCGCGGCTTCGCGTACAATACCCGTATGAACAGGCTTTTCGACAAATCGATCGTGCTGGCGTGCTGTATTGCGGCCGCCATGGGTCTTGCTGTGGACGCTTGCCTGGTCGTGGCGTTTTGCCTTGGCGTTATTGCCACCTCACTGGCCGAGGTCGCGCAGGGAGAGCGCACCCGTCGCGCCAGCGAGGCCGGCAGCTACGCTTACATCATCGCGGCTGTCTTCGTGCCGCCGTTTGTGCCGTTTGCGCCTCTCGCCCTCTATGACATCGCGCGACGCGTGCGCCGCGAGCACGCCTGGATCGCGCTGAGCATTGGCTCCGTCTTTACCTTTGCGCTTGTCGCGGACCTTCGCGCCGACGAGCGCACCGCCCGAACGCTCCTGCTGACCACCATCCTTTCGGTTGCCGCCACCTTGTTATCGCTACGTACCGCCCAGTTGGAGCGCGAGCAGCAGCACATGCGCCGCACCCGCGACGAACTGCAGGAACGAGCCCTCGTGCTCGAAGCGCGCAACCGCGATCTTGCCGACCGCCAGGACTACGAAGTCGAGCTCGCGACGCTCGCCGAACGCGCCCGCATCGCGCGCGAAATCCACGATAACGTCGGACACCAGCTCACGCGTGCCTCGCTACAAGCCGAAGCCCTGCGCATGATCCACGCCGACGAGCCCGGCGTCGCCGCCGATTTCGCCGACGTCAAACGCACGGTTGACGAGGCGCTCCAGCTTGTGCGTACTAGCGTCCATGCGCTCAACGACAACGCTGTCGATCTTTCCGTGCAGCTCGAACGCATTGTTGAAGGCGCGCGCTCGGACAGCGGCCCGCAGATTGAGCTTGAGGTTATGACCGAGCATGCACCCGCAAACGTCGCGAACTGCTTTGCGGCGGTCCTGCGCGAGGCGCTCTCCAATACCATGCGCCACGCTTGCGCCCATACTGTCACCGTACGGTGCATGGAGCATCCGTCGTTTTACCAGCTCATCGTTACCGACGATGGCGTGGGCGGGGTCCAAGCAATCGGCCGTGGCGCCGCGGAGGGCATGGGGCTCGCCTCCATGCGCGAGCGCATCGAGGCGCTTGGCGGCACCTTCACCGCCGGTCCGCGCGCCGGTGTCGGCGGCTGGCGCGTGTTTGCCACCGTTCCCAAACAGCAAGGAGATGAGGACCGATGAGGCTCATCGTTGTCGACGACGACCGCTTGGTGGTCGATTCGCTCAAGATAATCCTGGGCGCCCAGCCGCAGATCGAGGTGGTGGGCGCCGGCGCCAACGGCAACGATGCGGTAGCGCTCTACGCCGAGCACTCACCCGATATCGCACTGCTCGACATTCAGATGCCAGGACGCGACGGACTTTCGGCGTCACGCGAAATCCTTGAGCGCGACCCTGCGGCGCGCGTGGTGTTTCTGACGACATTCTCGGATGACGAGTACATTGTGTCGGCGCTCAAACTGGGTGCCCGCGGCTATCTGATCAAAACCGATGTCGCCGCCATTCCGCCAGCGTTGGCGCAGGTCATGGACGGCAAACGCGTGCTCGAGGGTAAGGCGATCGAGGATATCAACTTTGATGGGGCGGACGTCGAGGCCGGCGCGACCCGCCGGCCCGCCGCCTTTGCCAGCCTGACCGACCGCGAGTTCGAAGTCGCCGAGCTCATCGCCCGCGGCCTCGACAACAAGGAGATTGCTGCCACCGCCTATATGGGCGAAGGCACCGTGCGCAACCACATCAGCTCGATCCTTGCCAAAATGGGCCTGCGCAACCGCACGCAGATCGCCATCGCCTACCTGCGAGGGTAGTTGCCCGAAGATTGACCGCCCCGGCAGAGTAAAATGGCTGCTACCGATTTAATGCCATTTCAATACTATGCCGGTTTACTACGATGAATCGCCCACCTTCGACCACGGCAAATTGCGCGCTTGCAAAACCGCAGGTAGAACGCTTGCAGTATTTAGAAAAATGCAGTCATGGTCGGGAATGTCGAATTTATCGTAGTAAACCGACATAGTTTTGTTCAGGCGGCCCTGCACGAGCTCCTCCGCAAGCCTCGCGGGGACCAAAATGATCCGTTTTCTTCGGCCCGCGGAGATCGGCTGACGGCGCCCGCCACGAAATGGGCCCATCTACTACGTTTGACTCGATACCCCCGGCCATAACCGCTTTTCATGAAAAATCGCAGGCGTTCTACCTGCAGTTTTGTTTTTGCGTTTTCGCCATGGTTGAGGGTAGCGGCTTAAACGTAGTAGATGGGCCCATTTCGTGGCAGACGGGTCACGCGGCAGCCCTCGCAAGGCCAAAATGGTCCGTTTCCCTCTGTCCACGGGAGTTCAGGGGCTGGTACTGATATGGTGTCATTTCAAAACTATGCCGGATTACGGGGCTAAAGTCGGGGACCTCATCCATACCTTCATTTTTTGAAAAACGGCAGGCTATCTACCTGCGGTTTTGTTTTTGCGGTTTTCTATATGGTCGGAGGTTCGCTATCCAGCCCCGTAATCCGGCATGGTTTTGTTCGTGGCGGTACAACCGCGCGTTTAAGCGCGGGGCCGGTGGGGCAGTTTTGCCCCACCGGCCCTATCCCAGCGCTATACCAGCCCCAGTCCAGAGTTATTCCGGTTTGGTTTCTACCGCGGGAGTCTTGTTCGCCGCAACCGGAGTGCGGGCGGCGTCCATGCTCAGACAGTGTTTGGGGCAGCTTTCGATGCACTCGCCGCACACCACGCAGGCGTACGGGTCGATCGACCACGTTCCACCCTTGCGATCGACCGCGAGCGCGCCCGCCGGGCAACGCCGCGCGCACATGCCGCAGCAGATGCACACGTCCATGTCATTGACGATATGCCCGCGCAAGCGCTCGGGCGCCGTCAGCTCCTCCTGCGGATAGCAAACCGTGACCGGCTGCTTGACCATAGAACCCAAGGCCGTCTTGGCAAATGTCAGTAAACTCATGCCGCGCCTACCTTTCCGTGCAGCTAATACAGGGGTCGATGGTCAGGATAATCATGGGCACGTTGGCAAGAAGCACGCCCTGCAGCGCATGCGTCAGACCCGCCAGGTTTTGCGACGTCGGCGTGCGCACGCGGAAGCGGTCCAGGTTCTTGGTGCCGTTACCGCGTACATAGTAATATGCCTCGCCACGCGGCTGCTCAATCACAACCTCGCCGCGCGCGCCGTCGGCCGGCGTGAGCTTGGTGCGTCCACCGATGCCGTCGTGCGGAATCTTACCCACAAGCTCCTTGATGATGTCCATGGCCTGCGTGACCTCGGCGCAACGCACCTGGCAGCGGGCATAGCAGTCGCCATCGCTAGCAACGATAGGCTCAAACGCGGCCAGGTCCGCATAGGCGCCGTCGCCGAACATGCGCACGTCGTAATCCACGCCCGAGGCGCGCCCAAACGGGCCGACCATCGAAAGCTCCAGCGCGTCCTTCTTGCTGATCACGCCCACGCCATGCAGGCGCTCGCCGCAGCTATTGTCGTCCAAAAACGTATGCACCAGGGCCTCGTAGTCGGGGCGCATGGCGTCAAGCGTCTGGACAATGCCTGCCAGCTCGGAGTCCTCGATGTCGTGCTTAAGGCCGCCGATCTCGTTAATCGAAAGGATCACGCGGCCGCCGCAGGTGCTCTCAAAAATCTTGAGAATTTGCTCGCGCAGCGTCCACGAGCGATAGAACAGCGCCTCGAAGCCAAAGGCATCGGCGAGCAGGCCCAGCCACAGCAGGTGCGAGTGAATGCGCGAAAGCTCGTGCAAAATGATGCGGATATACTGCACGCGGCCGGGCACCTCAATGTCGAGCATGCGCTCGCAGGCGCTGGCATAGCCGCAGCTGTGGCCCACGGCGCAGATGCCGCAGATGCGCTCAGCGATGTAACCAAACTGATGCATATCGCGCTTTTCGGTGAGCTTCTCGAGTCCGCGGTGCACAAAGCCGATCTGCGGAATTGCCTCGATGACGCGGTCGTCCTCGATCACCAGGTCCAGATGAAGCGGCTCGGGCAGCACCGGGTGCTGCGGGCCAAACGGAATAACGGAGCGATGTGCCATGGACCTTACGCCTCCTTTTTCTGCTTGTCGCGGGCGGCCCTGGCGGCAAGCGCCGCGCGGACCTTGGCCGCTTTCTCGGGATCCATGGCGGCGAGCTTTGCTTCCAGCTCGGCGGCTTTGAGCGCGGCCTTGGCGGCAGCTTCATCGTGCTGAGCATCGGAGCCGGCAGCCGCAGCGGGCTGAGCGACAGTAGCACCCGCAGCACCCTCCCCCGCAGCGGCCGCGGCAGCGGCGGCCTTCTCGGCCGCAGCCTTGCGCGCCTTGGCCTCGGCAGCGGCACGGACCTTCATGGCCTTCTCGCGCGCAGCCTTCACCTCGGGCGTGATAACGCTCATGGGTTCGGCAGTCGAGACCTGGTAGAAAAAGCCCTTAAAGTCGAGCTGCATGTCGGTGATGGCAAGTCCAAATAGGTCGTGGGCCTCATTTTCAAACGGGAACACCGCGGGGTAATACGAGCTGATGGACGGAATCTCCTGGCACTGGTCGATGCCCTCAACCACCAGGTTCTCAATCGCATAGCTGCCGTCCTGAGCGATCCGCTCCTGAGCAGCACGAACGTTGATAAACGCATAGACCAGGCGATACGATCCGTCGTCCACACAGCGCTCGGCGTGCATTTGCACAAAGCGCGTGCCGACGCCCTTGAGCGCCTGGACATGCGACAGGAGCTCGTCGATCCCGACGGTGGTATAGATTGCCTTTTGCATTACTCGGCCTCCTTTGCAGCGACGGGCGTCTCAGCAGGTGCGTCGCCAGCGGCGGGCGCGGCGGGCTTCTCGGCAGGCGCGTCACCGGCACCGTCAGCCCCGGCCCCCGCAGCCACAAACCCGTCCTCGCCCAGCTCAACGCCACCGTCCCAGGTTGCGGCACCGCCCACGGTGAGCGGGTCACCGCCAGCACGCATCACGGCCTCCTTCTGGTCCAGGATGCCGCACGCCTCCACAATGGCATCGATTACGGTCTCGGGGCGAATGGCGCACCCGGGCGCGTACACGTCCACGGGAATCGCGCGGTCCACGCCGCCGATCACGTTATAGGCATCGCGGAATACGCCGCCCGAACACGCGCAAATGCCGCACGCCACCACGCACTTGGGCTCGATCATCTGGTTGTAGATCTGGCGCACGACGGGCAGGTTCTGCGCGTTGACCGAACCCGTCACCAAAAAGATATCCGCATGCTTGGGGTTGCCGGTATTGACCACGCCAAAGCGCTCCGCATCGAACAGCGGCGTGAGCGAGGCCAGCACCTCAATATCGCATCCGTTGCAGCTCGAGCCGTCGTAATGAATAACCCACGGCGAGCGCGACATTTTATGATCCATGGATGCCGCCTCCTAAATAAACACGTCGACGAGGATGGGCATAAGGTTGAGCAGGCCAAACACCAGCGCCACGCCCCATCCGAGCTTAAAGCAGCTGCGCCAGGTGCTGCGCGCGAAGGTGTTGTCGATCAGGACCTCGACAAAGTACGTCGCGGCCATCACGACCAGGGCGACCACCCAGCTCACCGGGTTGTCCCAAACAAAGAACATGCCCACCCACATCAAAAACAGCACGGTCTCGCACCAGTGCATAAGGGTCATCTTGGCCAGCGTGCCGCCGCTCATCTCGGTGGCGACGCCCTGGACGATCTCCTGATGCGCGTGATGCGAATACGAAAGGTCAAACGGCGACTTGCGCAACTTGATGGTAAGCACCGCGAGCAGCGCGAGGAAAATGGGCGCGCTGTACACGATGATGGGGGCCGACTGCCCCGTCACGGCGATGGAATCGAAGCTGTCGGTGGCAAGGTACAGGCCCACGCTTATCAGCAGAACGGCAGGCTCGTAACTCATAACCTGCAGCAGCTCGCGGTCGGCGCCGACCTGGGCAAACGGGCTTTGCGTCGAGGCGGACGCCAGCACCACAAAGATCGCGGCGAGCGTCACCATAAAGGCGCACAGCAGCGTGTTGGAGCCCGACACAAAGATGCCGCCGCCCACGACGGTAAAGATGAGCGCGCACGCCATATAGGTATCGTCCATGGTATTTACGCTGGCGGGGGCCTTGCGCAGCAGCTTGGCAACGTCGTAGAAGGGCTGCAGCAGGCGCGGGCCCACGCGGCCCTGCATACGGGCGGACAGCTTGCGATCGATGCCGTCGATCAGGCCACCAACCAAAGGCGCCAGCAAGGCAAACGCCACGGTGCCAATAAAAATGCCCACGACGCCCGAACCTTCAAAATACTTGCCGCGCAGCACCGAAGGCGCGCTCATGGCAAGCCGCTCGGGCCCAATCCACGCGCAACACAGCAGCGCAAACAAGATAATGCTGCAGCACACGACGCTACCCGCGGGGCCGATGCGCTTCTCGCCAAGGGCGTCCTCCGAGTACCAATTGCGCTTTTCGGCCTTCACCTCGTGTCCCATCGAGCCGCGGAAATGGCGATATTTGTCGGTTCCCACGCCCGAAAGGTACACGTTGACGCGCGGCTTATTGCTCACGCGAAACGACGTCAGCAGCACCACGGCGATAAACGCCACGATAACCACCATCAGATACATGGCGTCCTTGCCGATAACGTACGGCACGCGGCCAAACACCATGGCGAGGTAAGGCGACACCAGACCGCTCGAGATGAGCGGGAAGGCTACGCAGCACAGAATCAGCAGCGCGGCGATGGTGTTGAGCGCCATCCATTCGGTCTTATGGACATTGACCTCAACGTTTTGAGCCGTGGGGTCGACGCCCGAAAGCTTGGCAAGCCACTTGCCCCAGAAGTAAAACGTCGCGGCCGAGCCAAAGGCAAGCACCATGATCATGAGCACGTTGCCGGTCTGCGCGAACGCCACCAGGGCGCCCCACTTGGACACGAGCATGCCAAACGGCGCCACAAACATGCCCATGATGCCCAGCATCATCAGGCGCGTCAGGTGCGGCATGCGGCTGAACATACCGTCCATGTCCTCGATATTGCGGCTGCCGATATGATGCTCGGCCGTGCCCACGCACAGGAACAGCAGCGACTTTGCCACCGTGTGGAACAGGATCAGGAAGATGGCCGCCCATACGGCCTCGGGCGCGCCGACGCCCAGGCAGGCACTGATGAGGCCCAAGTTGGAAATGGTGGAGTACGCGAGCACGCGCTTGGCGTTGCTCTGCGAGATGGCCATGAGGGCAGCGAGCAAAAACGTGATGGCACCCACACTCGTGACCATAAAGCCGGTCACGGGATAGATGGCATAGAGCGGGCTCAGCTTGACCATCAGAAACACGCCGGCTTTGACCATGGTTGACGAGTGCAGCAGGGCGCTCGTGGGGGTGGGGGCAACCATGGCACCGAGCAGCCAGGTATGGAACGGCATCTGCGCGGCCTTGGTGAGTGCGGCGAGCGACAGCAGGATGACCGGCATCACCAGCAGCGCGGATTGCGCGGTTCCGGCGCCGGAAAGCTCGATCATGCCCGAGATGGTCAGCGGCATGCCGTTAACGTGCAGGTACATGAGTCCGGCCAAAAACGCGATGCCGCCCAGCATGTTGAGGATGATCTGGGTGAAGGCGTTTTTAATGGCCTCGGGCGTACGTGTGTAGCCGATCATAAGGAACGAGCACACGGTGGTGATTTCCCAGCCGCAGAACAGCCACTCAAGGTTGTCGCTCGTCACGATGACGAACATGGCCGAGAGGAACAGGAACATAAGCGCCAGGAACTGCGGGCGACGGTCGGGCGCGGTCTGCCCGCGCAGCGCTGCCTCGTGCTCGTCGTGGGCCTGGAAGTCCTTCATGTAGCCCAGGGCGTACACGCAGATCAGGCTGCCGACGATGCCGACGGCAAGCACCATGATCACGCTCATGTAGTCCAGGTAGAGCGGCGTCGCCGTGACGGCTTCGGCCGCGGGCAGCGTCATGGCTGCAAAGGCAACGGAGCCCACTAGCTGTACTACGCCGAGCACACCGGTAAGCGCGTTCCTATATTTGTACGCGTTGTACAGGATAACGGCGCACAGAATTACGTCGATGACGGAGCTGATGATCGAGAGCACATGCGAGGTGCCGGGGGCAACCTCAAAGCTCTGCGGACCCGTGACAAAAAACATGACGGCGACTACAACTGTCACCGCCATAATAATGCCGGAACCTATGAGCCCCACCGCATCGCGGGCGCGGTCACCGCGCGCAAGCAGCATGCCCAGCGCCGGTACCAGCGGAAACAGGGTAAGGAAATACAGTAGCGTCATACCATCACTCCCCCATGCAAAAACGCTGCAATTGTTTAACGTTATAGCTCAATTGAGGAGCAACGGCGGCAGGTTTTCGGTCAACTGGGGAGTTTTAGGCGTACGGGGCAAGGGCACGTCCGCTTTGGAGCAGTGGGGCGGCAAGAAAAATGCGCCCCTGTGGGCGCACCCTCTTGCTACTCTGCCTGTTTAACGCGCGGCTTGCGACCGCGCGGCTTATCGATAAGCGCGTCGGCGCCGCCATCGCGATACTGGCGACACCAGGCCTTGACCGAAGACTCGCTGGGAATCTTGTGCTTAATCATGGCTTCGCGAACCGTCAGGCCGTTTTCCAGGCGATCCTTTACCACGGCGAGCTTGACGTCGTACGAATAGGTGTGGTGGCGAGCGCCCGCGTTGAGCACGGCGTCGGCGCCGCCCACGGCATATGCGCGGGCCCACTGACGAGCCGTGGCCTGGGGAATGCCAAGCTTTGCGGCGAGGGCGCGGTGACCGACCCCCTCTTGGAGGATCTCGACGGCGCGCTGCCTAACCTCGGGCGCATGCGTGCGAGTCCTAGTTGCTTCCGACATACCTGCCACTTCTTAGCCTTAACCGTTAATCTGCTTTCTTACGTGCACGCTAGATAGTAGCATTTTGCTGTTTGCTCAAAGTAGTTAATTAAAATAGACGCGGCGTTATCTGGGCATTTGACACCTATTTACGACATTTCTTTATCGATTATTTACGCTGGTAGCTAGCTCGCAGCTAATCGTCATTCGTTTGCCAACAAAATTGACATCTCTTTATGTCCTTTGGTCTAGAGGGAATAATTATTAACCCCTCCCCCAATAATTTTGAGCGGCCTGCAGGGCAGTGACGCCTCACTCCTCATGATTACCGCGCATTGCCATCCACCCGAGCAAAACAAAAAGGACGGGACCTGCTGCGCTTGCAGACCCCGCCCCGGTTGACACCCGATGGGACGCAGTCGGGCCAGGCAGGTCCGTGCTGCCGCCCCGCCTGGCCGCGATGTTCAACTACAGCTCGTTGGCCGCGTGATATGCCGTGCGGATGGCGCTCGCAATATCGGCGGTGCGCTCGCCCGAGCAGTCGCCCACGCAGGTCACGGACACCGTCACGCCGTCCAGGTCAAACGCGTTGGCCTTGGAGCCCACGGCCATCACCACGTAATCGCAGGCGATCTTCACCGGCTCCTCGGCGCCGTCCTCGGTGGTGCGAACAGCCTCCACACCCTCGTCGGTAATGGCGGTCAGGCGGGTCTTCACGTGCTGCTCCACGTTATGCTCTGCAAAGTCGCTCATAATCAGCGGCAGAATGGTCTCGGACTCGCCCGCGGCAATCTTGTCGAGCATCTCCACGATCGCCACCTCGCAGCCGTGCTGCAGCAGGTACTCGGCAGTCTCGGTGCCCACCAGGCCACCGCCAATGACGGCGACGCGGCCGCTGAGCTCCACCTTGCCGGCCAGCACGTCCCAGCTCGAAACGACCTTCTTAGAATCGGCACCCGGAACGGGGATGACCACGTCGTGTGCGCCCACAGCCACAATCGCGGCGTCGGCGGCGTTGAGGTCCTCAGCGGTAGCGACGTGGTTGAGCTCGACCTTCACGCCCAGGCCAGGCAGAATCTTCTCGTAGTACTCGACCGAGCGCATGATCTCATCCTTGCGCGGGGGTGCTGCCGCCAGCACAATCTGGCCGCCCAGATGATCGCTCGCCTCGTAGACGGTCACGTCGTAGCCGCGCTTGGCCGCCACGCGTGCGGCCTCCAGGCCGGCAATACCGCCGCCCACCACGGCGATCTTCTTGTCGCCCTCGCCCGGCTTGATGGCGACGGTCGCCTCGTCGCCGTTCTCGGCGTTGAGCACGCACGAGATGTACTTGCGGTTTTGAATCGCATCGACGCAGCCCTTGTTGCAGTTGAGGCACTCGCGGATGGGCTCACCCGTGGCAGCCTTCAGCGCAATGTCGGGGTCGCACATGAGCGAGCGGCCATAGGCGATGATGTCGGCCGCGCCGTCTTCCAGAATCTTCTCGCCGGCCTCGACCGAGATGACACGGCCCACGGTTGCCACCGGCACGGAGACCAGGGCCTTGACGCGCTCGGCCACGGGCAGCGTCCAGTTGTAGGGCATGGCGCCCATGGGCGGAATGGTGTCGCCCATGTTGCCGGTGTGGTTGGCCTGTGCAACCTGGATCATGTCGATGCCCGCGCCCTCGAGCAGCTTGGCGAACTCGCAGGCCTCGTCAGGCTGCAGGCCGCCCTTGCCGCGCGGCGTGCCGTCGGGGTTCTCCATGATCACGGGGAGCTTGTACTCCACCATCAGCTGCGGCGCGGCTTCCTTAATGGCAGCGACGACCTCGAGCGCGTAGCGAACGCGGTTCTCGAACGAGCCACCGTACTCGTCGGTGCGCTGGTTGAGGATGGCCGAGCACAGCGAACCCACCAGGCGGTCGCCGTGGACCTCGATGGCGTCGATGCCGGCCTGCTGCGCACGGGCGGCCGAGGCAGCGATGGCTTCCTTGATCTGGGTGAGCTGTTCTACGCTTGCCTCGTTCACAAAGTGCTGCATGTCGTGGTGCAGCTTGGCGTAGGCCTGATTGCGGATCTCGTTGGACTCGGCCATCTTGGCGGCAAAGGTCTCCTCGTCGCCGGCGGCCTTGGCCTCCTGCGCGGCCTTGGCAGCGGCCATGGATCCCATGACCATGCGGCCGACACCGGGCACGTCATACTCGGGGTGGAACAGCTGCAGCGCGACCTTGGCGCTGTGCTTGTGGACGGCGTCGGCCAGTGCCTTAAACGTGGGGATCTGGGCGTCGGTCGCCAGCTTGGGCGTGGGGCTTGCGGTCATAACGGGAGCGACGTCGCCGATGACGATGTAGCTCACGCCGCCACGGGCCAGACGCTCATAAAAGGCCAGGCTGCGCTCGCCGATGGAACCGTCGCGCTCCTCGTAGCCGGTGGTCAGCGGCGGGAACATAATGCGGTTCTTGAGCTCAAGGGGGCCAACCGTAATGGGCTGGAGCAGCTTGGATGCAGGTGCGGTCATGGACATTCCTCTCTTGTAGGCGCGGCGGCGATGGTGCCGCGTAGTTGTCTAGAGGATATGGCATGGGGGCACAGCGGCGCAACGGAAATCGGCGAATATCAGGTGGCAGCAGGTGGATGGGGGTGGGACGGCCCGTCGGTTTATCTCGATCTGTAACAGTTACGCGGCAAACCCGGGTCTTACTGTTACAGATCGAGACATTCCTCTCAACCCATCCTCAACAGTCTAGATCTGTAACAGCTAGGCCCACTTTTGGCCCCTACCTGTTACAGATCGAGACAAACCAATCTAATCTGCCGAAAGATCTCGATCTGTAACAGTTACTCAGCAAAATGAACCCCAGATGTTACAGATCGAGACAAACGGGACCCGCCTGCTAGAAAATCTCAATCTGTAACAACAACTCGGTAGAATCCGTTCCTCGTGTTACAGATTTAGACAAACGGGGCCCAACCCACCGGTATATCTAGATCTGTAACACCTAGCCGCCCAAATCGGGTCTAGATGTTACAGATTGAGATTTTGTTTGAGAGGCCGAGAATTGGACCGAAAACACGGTCCCGGGATAACAAAAAAGCTCGCCGGCTAGGCCGACGAGCTGCAAGTTCTTGGTCGCGGGGGCAGGATTTGAACCTACGACCTCCGGGTTATGAGCCCGGCGAGCTACCAGACTGCTCCACCCCGCAATGTCTGGGCGCCTCATGTGCGCAAGAAAGAATATTACGTGGGAGTTCGGTAAACGGCAAGGAAAATCTCGTAGAGCATAATTCCTTCATATTTAAACCCCTCAGCCCATATCACCGTAAACGAATCGCAACCGAACGCCGTCGGCGGCGCGTATACAATGGTGCGCGTCCTTTTACGCCGACACCTGGAGTAGACATGCTGCTCGCTATCGATATGGGAAACACGCAGACGGCCATGGGCCTGTTTGACGGAGACGAGCTGGTGCAGTCGTGGCGCATGCCCACCGACCGCTCCTATACCGCCGACGAGATCCACGTGCGCCTGATGGGCTTCTTTAAGATGTACGACCTCTCGCTCGGCGCGGTCGACGCGATCGCCTTTGCCGGCGTGGTGCCGCAGCTCTCGCGCGAGTGGCACGCCGTGGCCGACCGCATCGCGGCAGACGCCATCGTCATTGGGCCGCAGACGGCGGCCGTGACCAAGCTGCGGGCGGCGTGCCCCCAGGCCGTTGGTGCCGACCGCATCGCCAACGCCGTCGCTGCCGAGACCTTCTACGGCGCCCCGGCAATCGTGGTGGACTTTGGCACCGCAACCAATATCGACGTCATCGACGAGGACGGCTATTACATTGGCGGAGCGATTGCGCCGGGCATCCGCATTTCGATGGACGCGCTCGCCGCCCGAGCCGCCAAGCTCGCCAGCGTTCCGCTCGAGGCGCCCGAGCACGCCATCGGCCGCGATACCGAGGAGTGCATCAAGGTCGGCGCCGTGATGGGCGCCGCCGCCATGGCCGAGGGCCTGGTCGCGCGCATGAAGCGCGAGCTGGGCCGTGAGGACGCCACCGTTATCGCCACGGGCGGTCTCGCCGGCATCGTCGCCGATTCGACCGACGCCTTCGACGTGGTCGATGGACAGCTCACCATCAAGGGTATCTGCGAAATCTACCGCCGCATGCAGGAGCTGGGGTAGGACGGGGACCTAAGTCGAGCACGCCCGATGCCACAGCCCCCGCAAACGTTCACCAAGCCTATTCCTCAAAACTGAATAATTTTCAATTTTGAGGAATAGAGACTCCTCGAACACGCCCAGCACAGCGATATCGTGCATGTTTCCTATTCCTCAAAAACGAAAATTTTTCAGTTTTGAGGAATAAAGCGCTGGCAACCCATTCCCCAGACAAGCGAAAGCCCTCCCCGGTGCAAGCCGAGGAGGGCTCCGTTGTCATCGTTATCTTTGGTCGCGAGTGCCTCGCGTTACAGCCCGCGAATCCGTACGGCCTCGGGCGGAAACTCTTGCTCGCCGGCATCGGTCTTGATGGTCGCGCGGCCCCAGATGTCCAGGCCCGCAAACACACCGACCGCAAGCGGCAAGCCGTTGGGCGACACCGCCGCAACTTGGCGGCCCAGCAGCGGCACCATGTCGAAGTACTCGCCCAGCACCGGGGCCAGCGGGCCGGCAGCGCCCTGTGGCGCGTTGGCGGCAACCGCCCAGGCGTCCACACGGGTCAGCACAGCGGTGGCCAATACCTCGACCAGCGCTTCGTCAGCCACATCCACACCAAGCTCGCCCAGCGCCGCGCGCTCAATATCCACCGTCACGGCACCGAACATGCCCGCGGCACCGGCACCGCCGTTGACGGCGACGCGCGCGAGCGACGTCTCAAACGCAGGCGCGCCGCACACGATGTCGCTCGGCCACTGGATGCCCACTTTGCCGGCAAGCCCCAGGCCCGGCGTTGCGGCCGTGCCCGCGAGCGCGTCCATCATGCCCATTGCGGCCACAAACGGCAGGCCGTGGAAGGCGTGCATGTTCACATCGGGGCGCACGACCAGCGAAAACGTCAACGACGCCTCGCCCGCGCTCCAAGCACACCAGCCCGCGGACATGCCCTCGCGGCCCGCGTCACGCGCCGCGTCGAGCTCGGTACCGGCGGCAACAGCATTCATCTCGATCATCTACATGCGCCCCAATTCGCCCACGATATGGCCCACGCGGTCCTCGGGCTCCTTGACCTCGACGCCGTTGTAGCGGAAGAACCGCGCCGGGTCGTGCATCAGGTCCTCGAGCGGCACCAGCACAAAGTCGCGCTCGCCGATCAGCGGATGCGGCAGACGCAGCTTCTTGCCGCCGTGGGTCTCGCCGTCCGTCCACAGCAGGTCCAAGTCGATGGTGCGCGGGCCGTTTGCCTTGGCCTTTTTGGAGCGGTCGCGGCCCAGCTCGGCCTCAATCTTCATGAGCTCGTCGAGCAGCACCAGCGGCGCCAGCTCGGTCTTGATCTCGATGACGGCGTTGGCAAACGCGTCCTGGCGCGTCTCGTAGGCCGGCTCGCTCTCGTAGATGCGCGAGCAGTTGGACACGCAGGTGAGCGGAATCTCGGCAATCATGTCGCGCGCAGCGCGGATGTTGTCGCAGCGATGCCCCAGGTTGGAACCCACGGCCACAAACGCACGGCGCGGTTGCGGCTTGGCAACAGCCCAGTAACCGTTCAGGAACTGCGCAAAGCCCGCGACGTCATGCACGCGCACGATGTTGGCGCCAGCCTGGATGGCGCCCAGGCACACACCAAACGTGGCGGCATCGCGCGCGGCGGCCTCAGTCACGCCCGAGACGGTGCCCACAAAGCGCTTGCGTGACACGGCGCACATGAGCGGATAGCCCAGCGACGCCATCTTGGCGGTCTCGCGCTGGATGACGATGTCTTCGTTGGCCGTCTTGCCAAAGCCCGGACCGGGATCGATGCAGATGCGGTCGCGCGACACGCCGGCGTGGATAAGCGTGCGAGCCTGATCGGACAGAAAACCCATGACGCGGCGCATGATGGGCGCAGAATCGGGCAGGGTAAAGCGGCGGAGCTGCGAGGTGGGCACATAGGCTTCCTCACGGCGGGCACTGCGGCGCATCATGGCGGCCAGGTGGTCGCTGGGCTCTGGTGCGGCTTCGGTAGCTGCGGGCACGGTCTCGGGCGCAGCGGCGGCGGGGGCAGTCTGCTCGGCAGCCGGCGTCTCTGACTCGGACTCGGGCGCGGGCTCCGATTCGCCAAACGGCAGCGAGGGCTGTACCACACCGCCCGGAAGCTTGGCCTCAACCTTGGGCTCGCCCAGCAACTTGCCGCGACGGCGACGGGCCGGCTTCTCGGCCTCGCGCGCGGCCTCGGCAGCCGCTTCGCGTGCCTTCTCGGCAACAAACGCCGCAGCCGAGGTATCGAGCTGCACCGTCGCGTGCGTGCGTGCGGGTGTGGCGACCTCGCCGGCGTGCATTACGATGACGCCGCAGGTGCTCGTCTTAACGAACTCAACCATCTTGGGATCGGTGAAACCCGTCACGTCGTTGACAATCGAAGCACCGCAGCGCACAGCCGCCTTGGCAACCGCCACATGACGCGTGTCGATGGAGACAATGGCACCCTCTTTGGCGAGCGCGCGCACGACGGGCAGCACGCGACGCGCCTCCTCGTCGGGGTTGACCGGGGTAAAGCCGGGGCGCGTGGACTCGCCGCCCACGTCGATGATGTCGGCGCCGGCATCGAGCATCGCCAGGCCGTACTCGATAGCGGCATCCTGGTCAAAGTGCTCACCGCCGTCGCTAAACGAATCGGGCGTCACGTTGAGGACGCCCATGATGCGCGGACGGTCAAAGCTGAGCTCGTACTTTCCGCACCGCCATGTCTTGCTGTCGTTCGCCATGAACATCCTCCTAAAATGCCCACGCCGCCGCGTTCGGGCGCTGGCGGCGGGGTCGTTTTGCAATCAGTCTTTCTATTGTATCCGCGCGCGCGGGCTAGAACGCAAACGCAGCCGCGATGTCGCAAGAAATCAGCAGGTCGGCATTTGCATCCTGATCGGTGGGCGCCAAATTGCAAATGGCCAGCGTATCGCCAGTAAAGTAACGCGTGAGACCCGCCGCCGGATACACTACGAGCGAGGTCCCGCCCACGACGAGGGCGTCGGCTGCGGCGATGGCAGCAACGGCGCCGGTAAGCACGCGCTCATCGAGCGGCTCTTCGTAGAGGACTACATCGGGCTTGATGCGACCGCCGCACGCAGGGCACACGGGCACGCCCGCGGCGTCCTCGTGCTCGCGTGAGCAAATCCATTCGGCGCTGTAGACCGCGCCGCACGTCTGGCAGATATTGCGGTGGACCGATCCGTGCAGCTCGAACACGCGCTGCGAGCCGGCCATCTGGTGCAGGCCATCGATGTTTTGCGTCACCACGGCGTCGAGCTTGCCGGCGCGCTCCAGCTCCGCCAGCTTGACGTGGCAGTGGTTGGGCTTGGCGTTAAGGGCGATCATCTTGGTCCGGTAGAAGTCGAAAAACTCCGCCGGATGCGCCTCGTAGAAGCTGTGCGAGAGCATAGTCTCGGGCGGATAGGAAAACCGCTGGTGATACAGACCATCCACGCTGCGGAAATCGGGGATGCCACTCGCCGTGGAAACGCCCGCGCCGCCAAAGAAGACCACGTTGCTATGGGTTTCGAACAGCTCCGCCAGCGCGGCGGAGACCTGTTTGGGGTCCGATATTGCCTGCGTCATGAGGCCTGTTTGGGGTCCGATATTGCCTGCGTCATATATGTCCTCCGTCCGTGTCTTAGGGACGGCGGCGTTCGCGCTATCACTCGCGGACTCCGCCCCGCTCTTGTTGCGTTAATCTTAAGCCTGCCAACCCCGTCGAAAGGACACCATGCCTCAGACTTACACTTTCGCCTCGTGGAACGTCAACGGCCTGCGCGCCGTGCTCAAAAAGGACCCGAGCTTTATCCAGATCGCGCAGGACCTCGATGTCGATATCCTAGCGCTGCAAGAGACCAAGCTGCAGGAGGGCCAGGTACAGGTCGATCTGCCCGGCTATCACCAAACCTGGAGCTATGCCGAGCGCAAGGGCTACTCGGGCACCGCGGTCTTTAGCCGCCAGGAACCGCTGCGCGTGCTGCGCGCCGATGCGCTGCTGCCCCACGCCGGCGAGGGCGAGGCGGCCGAGCTCGTCGCCCAAGCCGCAACCGAGGGCCGCGTCTGTGCGCTCGAGTTCGACAAGTTTTGGTTCGTGGACGTCTATACGCCCAACGCCCAAAACGAGCTCGCGCGCATCGATGTACGCATGGCCTGGGACGATGCCTATCGCGGCTTTTTGAGCACGCTTGAGCGCGAGACCGGAAAGCCCGTCGTAACCTGCGGCGACTTTAACGTGGCACACGAGGAGATCGACCTTAAGAACCCCAAGTCCAACCGCGGCAACGCAGGCTTTTCGGACGAGGAACGCGGCAAGTTTACCGAGCTGCTCGACGCCGGTTTTACCGACACCTGGCGCGCGGCCAATCCGGACGTCGAGGGCGTCTACAGCTGGTGGAGCTACCGCTTTAATGCCCGCAAGAACAACGCAGGCTGGCGCATCGACTACTTCCTGGTAAGCGACGCAATCGCCGGCAACGTACGCGACACCGGCATCCGCGGCGACATCTTCGGCAGCGACCACTGCCCCGTCACCCTCGCCCTGGAGCTCTAACCCCCGAATAATTCCCCGAGGACGGAGGAAAACGGATCATTTTCACCTCGCGAGGGAATCCACGCGGCACACCCGCCACGAAATCGGCCCATCTACTACGTTTGAGCTACTACCCTCAACCACAGCGAACAACGCAAAAAGAAAACCGCAGGTAGAAAGCCTGCGGTTTTTCATAAAACACGGTTGTGCTTGGGGGTGTCGGGCTAAACGTAGTAGATGGGCCAGTTTCGTGGCGAGCGCCGTCAACTGATTCCCTGGGGACGTCTGGGGACGGAAGAAAACGGATCATTTTGGCTCTCTGAGGGCCACGACGCCTGTCATATCAGCCGGCCATTCCAAAACTATGCCGGTTTACGGGGCTGAATCGCAGATCCCCAACCACACGCAATTCGAGCAAAATAAAACCGCAGGTAGACGGCTCGTCTATTTTCGAAAAATGCCGGTATGGTCGGCCTGCGTCAATCCAGCCCGTAAACCGGCATAGTTTTGATATGACACCAAGGCAATATTGATTCTCGCCCCGGCGCAACCGCCATTACAGCCCGTACTTCACGACGACACGGTTAATGCGACGGCACCAAGGCTTGTACAAGGCAGCCAAGAACACGCAGGTCGCGAGGCCGTGTGTGATATCGAACGGCACTGCCGTGGCAAGACGTGCCATGGCACCCGCCCACGTGAGCGGTTGAACAAAACCGATAATGTCGTAGGCGTTGATCACAACGCCGTACAGCAAACCCGAAGCAAAGCCGTAGGTCAGCAGCGCCGGCATACGCACGGTGCCATCGGCGCGATCAAAAGCGCCGGCATGCGCCAGCGCACCGCCAACGTATCCCACGAGCCCCCAGGCATACATCTGCCACGGCGTCCACATGCCCTGCCCAAAAAAGAAATTGCTGGTCAGCGCCGCCAACGCACCGACCATAAAGCCGTTACGACGACCGAGTGTCGCCCCGGCGATAATGGCGATGGCACTCACGGGTTTAAAGTCGGGAATGGGGCCAAACAAGATGCGCCCCGCCGCGGCCAATGCTGCCAGAACCAGCGTGGGCATAATCTGGCGCAAACCCGGACGAGATGCCTCGTAACCCGCAAAGAACAGCGCGAGCACCAGCGCCACCACAACCAGCATGGCCAATGCTGCCTGCTCAACACCCGACAGCAACGCCGCAGCCATCACCGCCGGCACCGCCAACAACAGCGGGATCTCCAGTTTTGCAAGCAAGCGCGAGAAACGACAGTCCGTCATCCCATCACGCCCTATAGAACACGTTGTCGGCAAAGAAGTCGGCCGGGGACTCCATGCAGGCAATCTCGCCGTCAAACATCATGGCGACGTCGTCGGCTACCTGCTCGGCAAAGTCCAAATCGTGCGTAGCCGTGATGACGGTGCCGCCAGCCTTCGCATGGCCACGCAGGGCGCGGGCGATAATGCGGCGGCTGAACAGGTCTAGACCCTTGGTGGGCTCATCGAGCAATAGCAGTTCGGGGCCGATTAGCAGCAGTTTTGCCAATGCAAGCAGTTGACGCTGCCCGCCCGAAAGATCGTACGGATGGCGTCCATCCAGACCCGACAACCCCAAGCTCGCCGCACGCTCCCGCGCCAAGTTCTCGTCATATCCGCAGGTCGAGGCCCATTCCATCAGCTCGTCGCGCACCGTCTCGGCAACCAGCAGGGCCTTGGGGTTCTGCGGCAGCAGCGCAGCCGAGGCCGCCCCGCGCACCATACGACCACGCTGCAGCTTGGCAGTCTTGGCCAGCACCGAAAGCATCGTCGACTTGCCGCAGCCGTTACCGCCCACAACCGCATGCACCGCGCCAGTCGAAAACGACGCATCGAGCCCGCGCAGCACCCAGCCGGACGCTCGATCGTAGCGAAACCAGCCTTCCGACAGGGTGGTAGCCGACCCGCCGTGCATTTTTTGGAGTATTCTGCTTCCATCCGTGCGCGGGAAGGCTTCCGAGCCGTTCTCGAGCGACGTTTGCGCCACAAATTCGGACGATTTGTCCAATTCTGAACTTTTTTTCGCGCTCGATACGTCCCCGGGCGGCTCCAGAGAGCCCAAATTGTCCTCGCGCCTGCTGAATACTCCTTTATTTGCACATCGGATGGCACCCCACCCCAACATGTCATCGGAAAACAGCGATTCTCGGCGTCCCAAAGAAGCCATATCCGCCACCTCGCGCACGCGACCGTTCTCAATCCGGTACGCACACGTCGCGTATTCGAGCATTGGGCGCGGCTGATGCGTCGCCACAACAACCGTGCAGCCCAGCTCGCGATTCACACGAAACAGCGCGTGCAGGAAATTCTTCTCCGCAACCGGATCAAGCTGAGACGTGGGCTCGTCGAGCAGCAGCACGCGCGGGCGCAGCGTCAGAACGGCAGCCAACGACAGCAACTGTTTGCGACCGCCCGAAAGCGTGTCAGTATCGCGGTGAAGCCAATCTTCCAGCCCAAAGAAATAGCTGGTCTCAGCTACGCGACGGCGCATCTCATCACGCGCTAGCCCCAAGTTTTCCAGGCCAAACGCCATCTCGTGCCACACGGTTTCGCACACAATCTGGTTCTCGGGATCCTGGAACACGTAGCCCACGCGCTCCGCAGACGCGCGCACGTCCATGTCGGCAACGTTCTCGCCCAGCACGAGCAGTTCGCCAGCGCGCTCGCCCGCCGGAGCAATCTCGGGCTTGAGCAGCGACAGCAGCGTCGACTTACCCGATCCGGTACCGCCAACAAGCAGCGCAAATGCACCTTGGGGAACAGACCAGTCGAGCCCCTCGAGCACCGCAACATCGGCCCCAGGGTAGGCAAAGCTCAGGCTCCGCACCTCAATCGCCGGCATATCCGGGCCGCACGCCGCGCCCGACACCGGGCCCCTATCCAACCGAGCCATCAGCCAAACCTCTTCTCATCGATCGCATGCAACACACAGGGCAGCACCATCCAGGCAGCGTACACGGCATAGCCCAGCCACGGCGCCGGCACCGAAAGCTGCGGGTAAAACGAATACTGCGTCGTCGCGGCCCACGCCACTGCCGCCGTGGCCACGCCAAACAGCGCAAGCCCAACCAGCGCGGCAGCGTCGCTGCGCCCCAGCCGATACCGCGTGTACGTCGTGCGACGCGTCACGGCACCCCACCCGCGCGAGCGCATGGCATCCGCGCGCTCAAGCGAATCTTCCATGCCCCAGCCCATCAGCACGCTCGACGCCCGCAGGTGCGATCGCACGGGATCGGTGGGCGCACGCCCCGGCACATCGATCGCGTCCTGCACCGCCAGCACCGTGCGGCCGCGGCGCAAAAACTGTGGGATAAGCCGCATACACATCGAGATCATGAGCGCGATCACCGGCGCGGCGTTGCCCAACAGTGCGAGTACCTTGTCGTATTCGAGCATCGACGCCGCGGCCTCAAACCACAGCACGCTCGCCACAAACAGCCCACCCATGCACAAGCCATATACCATGCTTTCCAGATACACCGCGCGCACGCCGATGCGAAACAGCTCGGTCGAGCCCGATGCACTAAACAGAGGGTTGACCAGCGCGATAATCAAAATAACCGGCAGCTGCCAGCGAAGCGCCCCTAACGTGCGCGCAGCACCGCGCGTCGCAAGCCCGTACGCCAGCCCGCCCGCAAGCGACAGCGCAATCAGCACCGGTTGCATCGAGAACATGGTGAGCCCCAGCGTCAACGCTATGTAGACCGCCGGCACCGCCGGATGCGACATTGAAAATGCCCCCACGGGCTCGGCGCCCGAACCCTCTCGCATGTTGTCCATAGGCATCCCCGCCCTCCCGCCAAATCACCGACGCCGAAGCACTGCCGGCACCGCCCGCAAGCAGCGCAAACACCACGCCGGCGGCGCAAGCCTCAACCGCCGCAAACCAATCGCTACGCGCTCATCATATGCCTGCGGTATCATATTGCGCCGTGTATCGTTTCCAAACACACGTCTCTATAACGTAACAGGAGATCACATGGACGCAACCGCAATTATCCTCGCCGCCGGCGAGGGCACCCGCATGAAGTCGAACCACTGCAAGGTTTCGCACAAGATTCTGGGCAAGCCCATGGTCCAGTGGATCGTCGACGCCACCATCAAGGCCGGCTGCAGCCGCGTCGTGGTCGTCATCGGCAGCCACGCCGATGAGATGCGCGCCCTCATCGATGGCGCCTACGCCAACAGCGCCACCAAGGTCGAGTGCGTCGAGCAGACCGAGCGCCTGGGCACCGGCCACGCCGTAAAGGTCGCGCTCGAGGCCTGCGGCATCACGCAAGGCCCCGTCGTCGTGCTCAACGGCGACCTGCCGCTCATTACCGCCGACACCGTCGCCAAGTTTGCGCAGACCGTCGCCACCGGCGAGCTCGCCTGCACCGTCATGACCATGACCCCGCCCGATCCTTTTGGCTACGGTCGCATCAAGCTGGGCGCCGATAGTCAGATCGAGCGCATCATCGAGCAGAAGGACTGCACGCCCGAGCAGGCCGCCACGCTGCTGGAGTGCAACGCCGGCTGCTACGCCTTCGACGGCGCGCAGCTCGCCGCCCACATTAACGAGATCGGCAACGACAACGCGCAGTCCGAGTACTATCTGCCCGACATGCTCGAAATCCTCAAGGGTCACGGCCAGGCGGTCTCCATCTTCCACTGCGACGACTACCGCGACGGCCTGGGCGTCAACAGCCGCATCCAGCTCGCGCAGCTCACCGCCATCGCGCGCGACCGCATCAACGAGCACTGGATGGCCGAGGGCGTCACCTTCATCGACCCCACGCAGGCCTGGATCGGCCCCGACGCCACCATCGGCCGCGACACCGTCGTGTGGCCGCAGACGCATCTGATCGGTCACGTCACCGTGGGCGAAGAGTGCCAGCTCGGCCCCAACAGCCGCCTCACCGACACCACTGTCGGCAGCGGCTGCATCATCGATGAGACCATCGCCATCGAGGCCGTCATCGAGAACGGCGTCGACTGCGGCCCGCGCGCCTACCTGCGCCCGGGCACCCACATGCTCGACGGATCCAAGGCCGGTACGCACGTGGAGATTAAGAAGTCCACGATCGGCGAGGGCTCCAAGGTGCCCCACCTGTCCTACATCGGCGATACCACCATGGGCTCCGGCGTCAACGTGGGCGCAGGTTCCATCACCTGCAACTACGACGGCGTTCACAAGCACAAGACCGTCATCGGCAAGGATGCCTTCATCGGTTCCGACACCATGATGGTCGCGCCCGCCCAGATTGGCGACGGTGCACTCGTGGCCGCCGGCTCCGTCATCACCGAGCCGGTTCCGGCCGACGCACTCGGTCTGGGCCGCGCCCGTCAGGTAAATATCGAGGGCTGGGCCGCCGATTATCGCCGCCGTCTGCACGAGGACGACGAGGTATAACGTTTTACCAAGCACAAAAGGAGCTGTTCCATGGGGACGGCTCCTTTTTCTATCGTGACCTGCGCGACCGGATGAGTGGTCGGTTCGTGTCCGTTGACGGTAAAGACGTTATCAAGACTCGATAAACCCCGTCGCGCGGTTACAATGCAACAAGGCATCTATATGGCATTCGATGTATAAAGGAGAAGGGTAATGCCGATTAATGATCCCGAGAAGTCGGAGAATATGCGCAAGTCCATCCGCGTGTATTCCGGTTCCTCCAACCGTCCCCTCGCTCAGAAGATCGCTGAGTACCTTGGGGTCGAGCTTTCGGGCCTTACGCTAAAGCAGTTCGCCAACGGTGAGATTTACGCCCGCTACGACGAGACCGTCCGCGGCGCCGACGTCTTCCTGATTCAGTCCGTGGCTGGCGGCAACGTCAACGACATGCTCATGGAGCTGCTCATTGCCACCGACGCTGCCAAGCGCGCATCCGCCCGCTCCATCACCGCCGTTATCACCCACTACGGCTATGCCCGCCAGGACCGCAAGGCCGGCCCGCGCGAGCCCATCACCGCCCGCCTCGTCGCCAACCTGCTCGAGCGCGCCGGTGTCGACCGCATCATCACCCTCGACCTGCACCAGGGTCAGATCCAGGGCTTCTTTGATATCCCGGTTAACCACCTGTCCGCACTGCCGCTGTTTGGCCAGTACTACAACGACATGCACTTCGACACCGACAACCTGGTTGTCGTCTCCCCCGACGTGGGTCGCGCCAAGGCCGCCAAGAAGCTGTCCGACATGCTCGGCTGCGACCTGGCCATCGCCCACAAGGGCCGTCCGCGCCACAACGCCGCCGAGGTCATGGGCATCATCGGTGACATCAAGGGCAAGACCTGCGTCATCAACGACGACATGATCGACACCGCTGGCACCCTGTGCGCCAACGTCAAGGAGCTCAAGGCTATGGGCGCTGGCGACATCTACGTCTGCGCCACCCACGGTATCTTCTCCGGTCCGGCCATCGAGCGCCTGAACGACGCCCCGATCGTCGAGTGCGTCGTCACCGACGCCATTCCCGTCGAGGTGGGCGGCAAGATCAAGACCATCTCGGTCGCCGAGGAGTTCGCCCAGGCCATCTCCGCCGTTTACCACGAGGAGCCCGTCTCCACGCTCGTCGGCGGCGACTTCGCGCTGTAATCCAGCGTGCATCTCATCATCTTTGGTGTTTTTAAAGGGTCGGAAGCTCGCTTCCGACCCTTTTCTATCCCTCGCCAACCTTCCCTGGACAATTAGTTCAGATACGTATTTTTCTAAAGCTCCAAAGGGCCGTTCGGAGCCTTCTGAGCTCCCCGGCGGATGCCATACCGTCCAAAGCTCATCGTTTTCGAGTACAGCCGCTGCATTTTTATCCTCAAATCGCCCTCAAAGGCCCTTAGAAACGCCTCGAACGCCCGCCGCCTTATACGTATCTGAACTAACTGTCCAGTAGATATCGTCAACCTTCGCGGCAGAGCTCAATTTCCTGTAATCCCCTCGACCGATTCCACCGATTTCATAACGCCCAGCCGTTCGTGGCGCGCAGCGCCCCGCTGAGCGAAAAGAACGGTATGGCGGTCGCATTCTGCCTCCAACTTAGTACGTTATAGCCATGACGACCGTGATTTCACATTTCTCCGCCCTCCGCGCAATTCGTCGCGCACGACGGGCGTACTCTGCCCTACCCTGGGACTTCGTTGATAGTGAACAGCAAGCACAGGCCTTGGCTAGCTGCATTCCCAATAATGACGCAATCGACTTTGGCGCACTTTCGATACTCGATGCCTGGAATGAAGATGATTCCGAACTGCTCGATCTTCTCGTTTCAGACGAAGACAACAGACGCCCCGACAAGCGACTTCTTCAGCATATTCTCTCCGCTCCGCTTCCTGAAGGTGCAATTATGCACGTCGAGGCCGACATCTACGCAACGTCTCCCGCCGTGACAGCCATGCTTTGTTCCAAAAATGAATCAGTCGCCAAAACCTTGATGCTTCTCATGGAACTGCTCGGAACCTACTCCCTTCCTCCCGGGGCAACATACCCCATTGCCCATGACGACATCTGGCCCAAGGGCGATGGCTGCGCAGCGACGGGCGATCTTGATTGCCTGGGCAACCAGTCGGTGGCCGAGCAACAGAACGAAACCCGCTATGAACAGGCACACTACAAATGCGAGCCCGCCACGACCATCGAAGAGCTCGAGGCGGTCTCACGGTTCGCCAAAAGTAGCTCGTACGCCTCGTTTCGCACGGCCGTTAAACTCGCCCGGGCCGGATCCGCATCCCCAGCCGAATCCCTAATGTTTGCCGTTCTCGGAGCACCCATGCGCTTTGGCGGTTTCGGGTGTTGCAGCCTACCTATGGGAGGCTTGCTACTCAACTATCGAATCGACTTCGACACCCTTGCGGTCAACATGTCCTCCGGCATCCCTTACGCCATCTGCGACCTGTATTGCCCCGCAGCCGGAGTCGACAGCGAATACAACGGAATTGGGCATGAGCTTCAAAACGCTCGCATCCACGATGGCAATCGAAATAATGGCCTCAAGGCAATGGGCATCCACGTCCTGGTTATCAATCGCGACCAAATGAAAGACCTTGTTGCACTCGAAGCCTTCGCCCAAACGATGCATCGACTCGCGGGAGTCCGATTCCGATATCGCATCAAGGGCTATCGCAAGCGTCAGGCCGCTTGGCTCAACGCCCTGCGGGCCGGAATCGGCCTTGCACCGGTCTAAACGGCGAATCACCCGTGCGCCGTCAAACAGGGCTGGACAGTTAGTTCAAATACGTATAACTAGACATATTGAATTAGGCTGTTTTGCAGCTATCTCTATACCATTCGCCCTATTTGAAGGCAGGGTAGACTTCAAAACAGCGTCATATGGGCTAACTAAAGCTCCAAAACAACGCATCGGCATTGAATTGAGCAATTCGAGTCCTCAGAACTTATACGTATCTGAACTAGCTGTCCACCTCGGATTTCGACGGCCGTCCAAACGCCCCCAAACAACCTCAATCGCCCTCCATTTGACAGCGGCAGCAGGGTCGCTCACCATAGCAGGCGACAAATCAACGAAAGGACAAACATGGCAGCTGCACAGCCGCTCAAGATTCGCATGGTTGCCGGACTTGGCAACCCTGGCGATGAGTATGCCGAGACCCGCCACAACGCTGGCTTCAAAGCGATCGACGAGTTGGCCCGTCAGGCCGGCGTCACGTACTGGAAAAACCAGGCCGGCGCCGAGGTCGCGCTCATCAACATCAACGACCCCGAGGAAGAGGACGGCAAGCGCCAGATTGTGCTGGTCAAGCCGCAGTCGTACATGAATACCTCGGGCGGCCCCATCTCCAAGCTCTGCCGCGAATACAAGATCAAGGCCGAGGAGCTGCTCGTAATCCACGACGAGCTCGACATTCCCGCCGGCGACGTGCGCGTTAAGGTGGGCGGCGGCCATGCTGGCCACAACGGCCTGCGTTCCATCATCGACAAGATGGGCAGCCGCGACTTCAGCCGCATCCGCACCGGCATCGGCAACCCTCCCGGCAAGATGCCCGTCGCTGACTACGTGCTTAAGCAGCTGCGCGCCCGCGAGGCCGAGGATTTCCAGGACACCTGCGCCCGCGCGGCCGACGCCGCCGGCCTGGCGATCGTGCACGGCGTGGTCTACGCTCGCGACCATGTCAACGGCGCCGCCTCCGCCAACGGCAAGCACTAAAACCTACCATTTAGGGACAGGTTTATTTTGGCAGGTTTTACCTGCGGAAACGCTCCATTTGCGGCATCGTAATAAACCGCGCGCCGCCATACGCACATAGCACCCCAAAGGGAGCCGGCCTCATCACAACCCGAGGCCGGCCCCCTTTGCCGTTTTACCCGATAAAACTGACCAAAATATACCTGCCCCTGTTTGGTAGGCCGAAGTGGATAAACCCTGCTCCCAACCGCCGAAGACACACGTAAGTGACATGTCCATGAGGGTATAATTTGCACCGTATGTCTGCACAACGCCTGTGCGCGTACGGTTTTATTCGGGCTACCGTCCATTTCCGTGGAGGCACGGTTCGGCGGCCCTAACAAGAGAGGGGTTCTATGTATAAGATCCTGGAGAAGACGCAGTTCTCTGAGAAGGTGTTCAAGTTCCGCATCGAGGCGCCTGCAATCGCCAAGCATGCGCACGCTGGACAGTTCCTCATGGTTCGCGCCAACGAGACGGGCGAGCGCGTCCCGTTTACCCTGGCCGGCTGGAACGGTGACGAGGGCTGGGTCGAGTTCATCTTCATGGTGATCGGCAAGACCACCGAGATGCTGTCCACCTACGAGGCCGGCGAGTCGCTGCGCGACGTCGTGGGCCCGCTGGGCGTTCCCACCGAGATGGCCGAGGGCCCCTGCGCCGTCATTGGCGGCGGCGTCGGCCTGGCAATTGCCTTCCCGGTCGCCAAGCACCTGGTCGAGACCGGTCACGAGGTGCACGCCATCATGGGCGCCCGCACCAAGGACCTCCTGCTCATGGAGGACCAGTTCCGCGAGCTCCTCGACGAAGATCACATCCACATCACCACTGACGACGGCTCCTACGGCGAGCAGGGCGTTGTCACCGCTCCGCTGGAGCGCCTGCTGCAGGACAAGGCCGTGAGCCAGGTCTTCTGCGTCGGCCCCGTTCCGATGATGAAGTTCTCGACCCTCACCGCCCAGAAGTACGACACCCCCATCACCGCGTCGCTCAACCCCATCATGGTTGACGGCACCGGCATGTGCGGCTGCTGCCGCGTCGAGGTGGGCGGCGTGACCAAGTTCGCTTGCGTCGACGGCCCCGACTTCGATGCCACCCTGGTCGACTGGGATGACCTTCGTGCCCGCCAGGCCGCTTACCGTTCCGAAGAGGGCGAGTCCCTCAAGGCCTATGAGGAAAAGAGCTGCGCATGCCACTAGTTAACGGTCGTTTCGTTGCCGATATGAAGTCGCCCCGCACCCCCGATAACGAGGAGCCGGCTGCCGAGCGCGCCTGCGACTTCCGCCCCGTCGACAAGGGCTTCACCGAGGAGATGGCGCTGGCCGAGGCCGAGCGCTGCCTCAACTGCAAGAAGCCGTTCTGTGTTGAGGGCTGCCCCGTCAACATCAACATCCCCCGCTTTATCGAGCAGATCCGCGCAAAGGACTTCGGCGGCGCTCTCGATACCATCCGCGAGGACTCCATGCTTCCCGCCATCTGCGGTCGCGTCTGCCCGCAGGAGAACCAGTGCGAAGGCAAGTGCATCCGTGGCAAGAAGTCCGAGCCCGTGGCCATCGGCCAGCTCGAGCGCTTCCTGGGTGACCGCCCCGAGCTCGCCTCCACGCCCAAGATGGCCCCCAAGAACGGCAAGAAGGTCGCCGTCGTCGGTTCCGGCCCGTCCGGCATCACCTGCGCCGGCGAGCTCGCCCGCAACGGCTTTGACGTCACCGTCTTCGAGGCCTTCTTCACCGGCGGCGGCGTGCTGGTCTACGGCATCCCCGAGTTCCGTCTGCCCAAGGCAGTCGTCAAGCGCGAGATTGACGGCCTGGAGGACATGGGCGTCAAGTTTGAGTACAACTCCGTCGTGGGCAACATGGCCACGGCCGAGGAGCTGTTCGAGCAGGGCTTCGACGCCATCTACGTGGCGACCGGCGCTGGCCTGCCCAAGTTCCTCAACGTCCCCGGCGAGAACCTGCCCAACGTCTTCTTCGCAAACGAGTACCTCACCCGCGTGAACCTGATGAAGGCCAACAAGTTCCCCGAGTACGACACCCCCACCAAGCACGGCAAGAACGTCGTCGTCTTTGGTGGCGGCAACGTGGCTATGGACGCCGTCCGTACCGCCAAGCGTCTGGGCGCCGAGCACGCCATCATCGCCTACCGTCGTACCGAGGACGAGATGCCCTGCCGTCGCGCCGAGCTGCACCATGCTAAGGCCGAGGGCGTCGAGGTTCTGCCGCTCGTCTCCCCGCTCGAGTTTGTCGCCGGCGAGGACGGCTCCGTGTGCGCCGTCAAGGTCCAGAAGATGGAGCTCGGCGAGCCTGACGAGTCCGGCCGTCGTCGCCCGGTGCCCATCGAGGGCGCCATCGAGGAGATCCCCTGCGACGTCGCGATCTCGGCTATCGGCACAAACGCCAACCCCTTCGCAAAGAAGATCGGCGGCAAGATGGAGCTCAACAAGTGGGGCTACATCGTTGCCGACGAGGAGACCGGCCAGACCACCGATCCCCGCATCTGGGCCGGCGGCGACATCGTCACCGGTGCCGCTACGGTCATTCTGGCGATGGGCGCCGGCAAGAAGGCCGCCGCTTCCATCACCAAGAGCCTGCTGGGCGAGTAATCACCCGCAGCGCTAGCCACCAAACGGCAAAGTCCCCGTCGAGCACGCGCCCGGCGGGGACTTTTTCTATGCCGGCCGCCCGAAACGCCACAAAGGTGCCTGTCCCCTTGTGGTGGTTTTGGTCGGCTAGCCTTCGAGCTGCGCCACTTTGTAGCGGTAGGCAGCGGCGATAACGTCCTTGCAGCCTTCGCGGCCCAGCTTGGCGCGGTTGACGACGATGTCCTTACCGCTCGTCATCTTCCACTTTCCGGCACTGTAGCGCTTATAGAACGCCTCGCGCGCCTTCTGCTGCTGCTTGACCAGCTTGGCACCCTTCTTTTTGTTGAGGCCGCGCTTCTTGCGCACGATCTCGACGCGATCCTCAAAGGGAGCGGTCACCAACACGGCAATGTGGTTGGGGTTGTTACGCAACAGGTAATCGGACAGGCGGCCTTCGATAATGCAGCTCTCGGTCTCGCCCAGGTCCAAAATCACCTGGCTCATCTTTTGGAACAACTTATCCGAGTACGAACGCGCATCGTAGCGGTCGGGCAGAAACGCCATGTTCTCCACAGCCAGACGCTCGTCGTAGGCGGCCATCTTGTCGAGCGACTCGCCCGCGCGCAGCGACGCACGCACCAGCAGCTCGTTATCGTACAGCGGAATCCCCAACTCGTCGGCAAGCATGCGACCAATCTCGTGACCCTCGGCACCAAAGTCGCGCGCGATGGTAATGACCACAGGACTCTTCTTGTTCTCCAGATCGCTCATCGCGATTCCTTTCTCTATGTGACAAAGGGGCTGTCCCTTTACCACATTCTACGCTGCCACCATTCGCCTCTGATACGCTCGAACCAGCAACGAGATACCAAAGTTGAGCACAAAGTACATCGCAAACACCAGGCCGTAGAGCATAAGAACCTGCGACAGGTCGATCGCATGGGCCATCACGACATTTGCCGTGTACATGAGCTCGGCCACGTTAATACCCGAAAGATACGAGCTGTCCTTAATGACGGTCGTGCACTGGCTAAACAGCGCCGGAATGATTGTTTTAAACGTCTGCGGCAGAATGATGTAGCGCATGGTGGCAAAGAAGCCGAAGCCTTGGCTCTGCGCCGCCTCAAACTGGCCGCGCGGAATCGAGTTGAGGCCGCCACGCACAATCTCGGCCATAACAGCGCTGGTAAACAGCGTAAAGGCGATGGTCGAAATCACAATGTCCAAACCCTGCACCGTAAAGTAGATAAACAGAATCCACAGCAGGTTCGGCGTGCAACGGAACAGCTCGATATAGGCGCTCACCAAAATACGGAACGGGCGGGGCGCATAGCTTTTAACGAGCGCCAGCACCGTGCCAAAGATGAGCGAGAAAAAAATCGACAGCGCCGAGATCTCGATTGTCTTAACAAAGCCGCCCCAAATGTAGAGCAGGTTGGTCGCGTTGAAGATTTCCATGCGCTAGGCCTCCTCTACGTTGTCGAGCCCCAGCTCGGCCAGGCTCACGCCGCGCGGACGCTCCTTGGAGCGGCGCTCGAGCCACTGCACCAGCATGGCGAGCGGAAAGCAGATGATGAAGTACATAAGGCAGCAGACGATATATCCCTGCAGGTAACCGTACAGACTCACAAAGTTGTCGGAACGGTACATAAGGTCGCCGCCGGCCACAAGCGCCAGCACCGACGTGTTCTTGACCAGGTTGAGCGCCTGGTTACACAGCGGCGGCAGAATGATCTTGAATGTCTGGGGCAGCACGATGTACCAGTACGCCTGTGCGCGGGTAAAGCCCTGGCTCTGGGCCGCCTCCATCTGACCGCGCGGAACCGCCTCGATACCAGTGCGGATGACCTCCGAGATGTAGGCCGCGTGATACAGGCCCACACCCAAGAAGCCCAGCACGAACGGTGCGATGCGCATCGGCTGGTCGGCACCGGTTATGGCCTGCAAAAACTGCGGACCGGCCATGTACATAAAGAGCACCTGCACGGGCAACGGGGTGTTCTGGTAAAACTCCACGTACACGCGGCTTATGGCGCGCAGCACGCGCGAGCGAGTGGTAGAGAACACGCCCAGCAGCGTGCCCAGCACCAGCGACAGCAGCAGGCCGGCAACGACCACCTGCAGCGTCACGCCAAAGCCCTCCCAAAAGGGCCCCATATTTTGAAATGTCGTCGACCAACGGTCGGCGTCAAATAATCCTTCGAGCATTTGATTCCTTCCTTGGACGATGCGCCTATACAAGACCCCAGGTCTTGACCTCTTGGTCGAGCCAGCCGTCGGCCAGGCGATCGCAAATCACCTGATCGACCACAGCCGAAAGGTCGCAGCCCTTCTTGGTCGCCACGCCGTAGCCCTGCTCGCCAAACTTGACCTCGGGCTGCAGCAGCTCAACGGTCTCGTTCATGTAACCGGCCAGCGTGGAGCGGTCCATGGCAAAGACGTCGATATTGCCGGCGTCGAGCGAACTCTTGATGATGGGATAGCCGCTAAAGGCCCTAAACTCGGGCTTGCAGCTAAAGCCGTTGTCCTTGATCATCTGCTCGATCAGGCCCTGCGTGGTGGCACCCTGGCTCACGCCGATGACCTTGCCGTCCAGGTCCTCAATCGAGGTAAAGCCCGAACGCTTCTTGACCATAAGTCCCACGTAGTCGGTGCGGTACGGCGTCGAGAAATCCCAGCTCTTCTTGCGCTCGTCGGTGATGGTGTAGGTCGCCGCGACCACGTCGAGTTGGCCGTTATCGATCAGCGGGCCGCGCGTCTTGGGCGTCACGTCGGTAAACTCGACAAGCTCCTGGGCGCGGGCCTCCTTGTAGCTCACGCCAAAGACGGCAGCGGCGATCTGGTAGCACAAATCGACTTCCATGCCCTCAAAGCGGCCCTTGGCGGTGTCGTAGTAACCGTAGCCGGGAACGTCCTTCTTAACGCCGGCATTCAGATGGCCGCGCGACTTGATGGCCGCCAGCTTGGACCCCTTGTCGGAACCCTCGCTGCTGGTGGAGTTGCCGCAACCGGCAAGCGCGGTCCCCGTCAGCGCAAGCATGCCGGCGCCAGCCAGCTGCAAAAAGTGACGGCGCGACACGGCCGCCCTCGTCATATCCGTCATGTCCATCACCGCGCCTAGTGCAGAATCTTGGACAGGAACTCGCGGCAGCGCGGGTTCTCGGGGTTATCGAAGAAGTGCTCAGGCGTGCCCTCCTCCAGAATGCGGCCGTCCTCCATAAAGATGACGCGGTCGGCCACCTGGCGCGCAAAGCCCATCTCGTGCGTCACGCAGATCATGGTGATGTCCTCCTGCGCGAGCTCAATCATAACGTCCAGAACCTCCTGGACCATCTCGGGGTCGAGCGCCGAGGTCGGCTCGTCAAACAGGATGATGGGCTGCTTGGTGCACAGGGCACGGGCGATGGCGATGCGCTGCTGCTGACCACCCGAGAGATTCTGCGGATACTCGCCGGCCTTATGCGCCATGCCGACGCGCTTGAGCGCGGCGATGGCGATCTCGGTCGCCTCCTCTTTGCTCTTCTTTTGCAGCTTGATGGGCGCGAGCGTCAGGTTGCCCAGCACCGTCATGTTGGGATACAGGTTGAACTGCTGAAACACCATGGAACTGTACTTGCGAGCCATCTCCAGATGGTTCTTTTTGGTGAGCGGCGTACCGTCGATGACGACCTCGCCCGACGTGGGCTCCTCCAGATAATCGACGCAACGGATGAGCGTCGACTTACCCGAACCGGAAGGCCCGATCATTACGAGCTTCTCGCCGCGCTTGACGGTGAGGTTGATATCTTTGAGCACATGCAGGTCGCCAAAGTACTTGTTGAGATGCTTGATCTCGATCATGTCTGCCATGAATGTCCCTTCCCTGCGTTTACACGAGTTGCACTATTGTACGGAAAGAACCACGTTTCCGCAGCCCACACTACATTCCCGTAAAGAACCCGCAACCTTTAACCCACTCATTGGGGACAGCCCAGCAAAAAGGGGCGCGACCACAATGGTCACGCCCCTCAAAACCAGAAAATAATACAACCGCCCTTGTTGAGCATAAGTCAGCGAAAACCCGTACACGCGAGCAAGGTGACGTGAAATGAAAGGGCGCAGACCTTATGGTCGCGCCCTTGAAATTGAACGTCAGATTGCCGCGTGTACGGGTTTGCAGCGTCGAGCCGTTACGCGGTTTGGTAAAACCGCGTAACAAATTACGCGAGTTTAGCGCCGACAATCTTTGCTGCTGCCGGCTTGTCGAAGTTGCCGCCGGTGGCCTTGCCGAGTGCGCCCATGACCTGGCCCATCTGCTTCTTGGACGTGGCGCCCAGCTCGGCGATAACCTGCTCGATCAGGGCCTCGAGCTCCTCGCCCGAAACCTGCGCGGGCAGCAGGCTCTCCAGAATCTTGACCTGCTCGGTCAGGTTGTCGGTACGCTCTTGGTCGGTGCCGGCCTTGATGGACATCTCCAGCGTCTCGCTCGTCTGCTTAATCAGACGCTTGATCATGCTGTTGACGTCTTCCTCGGTCACATCGCGGCGCTCGTTGACCTCGATATTCTTCACCTCGGCCTTGACCTGGCGAATGATGGACAGGCGAACCTTGTCCTTGGCCTTCATGGCCGCGATCATTTCCTTCTGCAGCTCTTCGTTGGTCATCTGCAAATCCTCCTCAATAGTGCGGGCGGCACTCACGCGGGCGCCGCCCCATGATTACTTAGTCGTCGACGAATCGTCGGTCGAACTCTTGGTGACGCCCTTCAGGCTGACGTTGTACGGCACGTCCTTGGGCATGGGGTTAACGGTGATGTCGGCGTCCTTCTTGTACTGCTCCAGCCACTCGCTGTACGCGGTGCTTGCCGCCTGCGTCTTCACCACGTTGGAGACGTACTTCTTGATGTCCTTGGGCACCTGCTTAATGTCATCGACCTGATTATCGACATGGAAGTAGTCGGTGCACTTGATGATGTGATAACCATAGGTCGACTCGACGACGTCGCTCACGTCGCCCTTGTTGAGCCCCTCGAGCGCCGCCTGGTAGCTGTCGACGAAGGTGGTGAGCTTGTCCCAGCCCACATCGCCCTTCTTGTCCTTGGAGCCGGTGTCGTCGGAGTACTGCTTCACGGCGTCCTCAAAGCTCAGCTCGCCGGAGTTAATCTTGTCCACGCACTCCTGCGCCTTGGCCTTGGCGGCAGCTTTGTCCTCGTCGGAAGCGTCGGAATCGACCTTAATCAGGATATTCGACGAACGACGGGCATCGTTGTAGTTGGACAGGTTCTCATTGATGTAATCGACAATCTCGCTGTCCTTAGGCTTGCTGGTGGGTGCCACGGCATCCTTGAGCTTCTGCTGCGCCAGGCTCTCCTTGAGCGAATCCTTGTAGGTGTCCTCGGTATAGCCGTAGGTCTTGAGAGTCTTCTTAAAGGCCTTGGCGCCGCCCGCGCTCTTGCACGCGTCCTTCCAAGCCTTCTCGGCCTCCTCGTCCGACACCGTCACGCCATTCTCCTTCTGTGCTTGCTGAAGCAGAATCTGCTGCGCGTAGGAGTCGATGAGCTGCTTGCGGTACTTCTTGGGTGTGAGGTCGTTGTCAACCAGATACTGCGCCCAGTCCTTGTCCTTGGTGTAGCCGTAGGACGTGCGCATGCTCATGATCTGCTTGGTCACGGTGTCCTCGGTGAGGTTGGTGCCGTTGATAGTGGCAGCCACACCACCAGTGAGCTTATAGCCCGAGCTGGCGCTTTCGGTCTGCGACATCAGGCCGGAGCACGCCATGGCCGAGACGGAGAGCAGCATCGCCAGCACACCGATAACCACCAGGACAATCTTGACGGTCTTGGACACATAGGTCTTGCGCTGCTTCTTGCGAGAACTGGAGGCGGCGCGGGACCGTTGCTCGGACGTCGGCGTGACCTCGGGGTTCTTTTTCTTATTTGCCATGTTTGGCCTTTCGCATCACGAATCGAACAAACGCCATTGTGTCACAACGCAGCCCCGCGGCACACCTGGTGCATGGGGGACAGGTTAATCTGCACCATTTTGGTGCAAAGGGGGCAGGTCTGGCAGTTGGCAGTTAGGGACGTTCCTTTTCTGCCGGCGGTTAGGGACGGTCCCCCAGTGCCGGCCTTAGAAGTGGCGGCGGATGGCGTCGACCATGCCCTGCGGCGTGGTTTGGCCGAGCACGTCGGCCGCGGCGCCAGCGTCCATAAAGATATTCATGAGCGCTTGCAGGGCCTCGACCTGGCCGCCCGGCTCGGCAATGCCCAGATTGATAACGATCTGCGCCGGCACCGGGGCACCCATGCCCGCCATCGCGTTGAACGTCACGGGTGCGGCGGGCTTTACCACCGCGATATAGGGCTTGGCCACAAATCCCGGATCGGTATGCGGAATGGCGATGTTTGCCGCCGGCATAGCGAGACCCGTGGGATAAGCGTCCTCGCGCGTGCGGACGGCGTTGAGCCAACCCTCGGCAATGTAGCCGCGTGGGGCAAGCTCACCCTCGAGCCGCGCAAACGCCTCATCCGGCGTCGCACACTCCCAATCAAAAAACACCAGCTCAGGCGTAAACAGTGCTTCGTTATCCGCCATGCGCTCACCTCTCTCACCTAGTCACCTGGGACGTTCTTAAACGACTAGTCATTCAAGAACGTCCCCAATGACTGCCAAAAACAAAGGGTGGCCACTTGCGCCTTGGCGCCAATGACCACCCTGACTACTCGGCTAAATTGTACTGTGCGCCGCTAGCCGCGAGGCGCATCAATTGCGACCTTGCCGCTTTCCAGCACGTGAACGCGACCGTCGGCGAGCATCTGCACGACCTCGGGATACAGCACATGCTCGATCGCGTGGATGTGCTCCTCGAGTTTGTCGACATCCCAGCCCTCCTCAACAGCCAGCGCGCGCTGGGCGATGATGGGCCCGTTGTCGTAAATCTCGTTGGCAAAATGCACGGTCACGCCGGTCACCTTGACGCCGCGCGCAAAGGCATCGTCAATCGCATGGGCGCCGGTAAAGCTCGGCAGCAGCGCCGGGTGTAGGTTGACCACGCGGTTGGGAAACGCCGCCAGCAGCGGCGTATGCACCATGCGCATGTAGCCGGCCATGACCACATATTCGCAGCCGCGCTCAAGCAGCTCATGCGCGATGATCTCGTCAGCAGCGATGGGGTCGGCGTAGACATCCTTGGACAGCGTGAGTGTCTGGATGCCCGCACGCTCGGCACGCTGCAAGCCCTTGGCCGAAGGACGGCTCGACACCACAAGTTCAATCGAAGCGTTGAGCTTGCCGGCGCCGATCAGGTCGATCAGCGCCTGCAGGTTGGTACCCGAACCGCTGATAAGCACGCCGATCTTGAGCGGCTCAGCCGTATCGGTACCGGTCGGACGGGTATAGGGCACAAAGCCCAGGCCCTCGGCATCAGCCATCTGCTCGTTAGCGCTCATCGGAGTACACGACCTTACCGGAGCCCTCGACGCACTCGCCCACACGGAACGGCTTCTCGCCTAGCGCGACCAGTGCCTCGGTCACGGCAGCCTCGTCCTCGGGAGCGACGATCAGGCACAGGCCGACGCCCATGTTGAAGGTCTTGCATGCCTCGTTGGGCGCGAGCTCGGCCTGGCGCGACACGTAGGTGATGACGGGCGGAACATCCCAGCCCATCTCGGCGCCGTTGCGGGTGACCACGGCGTCGACGTCGTCGGCCAGCGCGCGGTTGAGGTTCTCGGTAATGCCGCCGCCGGTGATATGGGCAATCGCGTGCACCGGAGCGCCACCGCGCAGCAGCTCAAGAATCGGCTTCACATAAATGCGCGTGGGAGCCAGCAGAGCGTCGGCCAGCGAAGCACCGCCGAGCTCCTCGAGCGGACGGCTCAGTTCCTCGGCCTTAGCAGCAGCCTCGGGCGTGCCCGGCTTGATGCCGTCGACACCGATAACCTTGCGCACGAGTGAGTATCCGTTGGAGTGCACACCGGTGGAGGGCAGGCCCAGGATCACATCGCCGGGGCGAACGTTCGCGGGGTCGAGCATCTTGGGACGGTCGACGACGCCCACGGTAAAGCCAGCGAGGTCGTAATCGGCGGGGGCCATGACACCCGGGTGCTCGGCCATCTCGCCGCCCACGAGCGCGCAGCCCGCGAGCTTGCAGCCGTCGGCCACGCCCTTGATGATCTTTGCCATGTGCTCGGCCTCAATGTGACCGATGGCAACGTAATCCAGGAAGAACAGCGGCTCGGCGCCCGAAGCCAAAATGTCATTGACGCACATGGCGACCAGGTCCTGGCCCACCGTCTCGTGACGGTCCATGATCTGGGCGAGCACGAGCTTGGTGCCCACGCCGTCGGTGCCGCTGATCAGGATCGGGTCTTCCATATCCTTAAGCGCGGCAGCCGAGAACAGGCCACCAAAGCCACCGATGCCGCCGATAACCTCGGGGCGGTTGGTGTCCTTGACCATCTGCTTAATAGCGTCGACGGCACGGCCGCCCTCAGCGGTATCGACGCCGGCGTCCTCGTACGTCACATGCTTGCTGTCGCTCATCTGAGCCTTCCTCTCCCACTACCGTGGCGCCGCGCGGGCGCCAAACGGTGTTCATAGTTGCGTTCATTTCGGCGCGCACCATAACAGCACGCGCCGTCATATCAACAAAACGGCAGGTAAAACCTACCACAATAAACCTGTCCTCACATGGCGGGTTTTAGGCCTCGCCGTGCTCCTCTTCCCAGCTGCGGTCGTCGTATTTCTCGACCACGGCGTCGTCGTCAAAGTGCAGCGGCTTGTCCAGGTTGCGGGGCTTAAAGCCCTCCATGAACTTGTCGCGGCCAAAGCTCTCGGGAATCGCCACGGGATAACGGCCGGTAAAGCACGCATCGCAGTAACCGCCCTTGGGCATGACCTTCAGCAGGCCCTCGACCGAAAGGAAGGCCAGCGAATCGGCGCCAATGTACTCGCAAATCTCGTCGACCGTCTTGTTGGCGCTGATAAGCTGCGACTGCACGTCGGTATCGATACCGTAGAAGCACGGCCAGATGACCTCGGGCGAGTTGATGCGGATATGAATCTCCTTGGCACCGGCGTTGCGCAGCATCTTGACAAGCTGCACCATGGTGGTGCCGCGGACGATGGAGTCATCGATGACGACCAGGCGCTTGCCCTCGATGTTGTCACGCAGCGGGTTGAGCTTCATGCGCACGCCCATGGCACGCAGCTCCTGCGTGGGCTCGATAAACGTGCGTCCCACGTAGCGGTTCTTGATGAGGCCCTCGCCAAAGGGAATGCCGCTCTCGTGCGAATAGCCCTCCGCGGGCGGCAGGCCGGAGTCGGGCACGCCGATGACCAGGTCGGCCTCGACGGGCTCCTCATGTGCCAGCTGACGACCCATGTCATAGCGGCAGGCGTAGACGCTCTTGCCGTTCATGATGGAATCGGGACGAGCGAAGTAGACCTGCTCAAAGATGCAGTTAGCAGGCTCTTCGGCGGCAGGCACACCTTGCTCGGACACAAGGCCCTCGGCGCTGATGCGCAAAATCTCACCGGGACGGACGTCGCGGACGTACTCGGCGCCCACAATATCGAGTGCGCAAGTCTCGGAGGCGACGACCCAGCCGCCGGCGCGGGTGACATGGGTGGTGGCGTCGACCGTCGCGGCGCCGTCCTGCGACGGCAGCTGCGAAACGGATGCGGCATCGGCCTGGTCCAGGCCCTCGTCCACCAGCTTGCCCAGCACGAGCGGGCGAATGCCGTGCGGATCGCGGAATGCGTAGAGCGCCTGCTCGTTGATGAGCGTCATGGCGTAGCCGCCGCGCACGAGCTCCATGGTCTTGCGAATGCCCTCGCGCAGATGGCCTGTACGCTGAGTAAAGTAGCCGATGAGTTTGGTCGCGACCTCGGAATCCGAGTTGGAGAGGAACGGCACGCCCAGCTCGATCAGCTGGCGGCGCAGCTCGTCGGTGTTGACGAGGGTGCCGTTGTGCGCGAGCGCGATAATGACGCTATTGATGGTAGAGAGGTGCGGCTGAGAGGCTTCCCAGCTCTTGGCGCCGGCGGTGCCGTAGCGCACATGACCCACGGCCAGCTGACCGGAGAGCGTCGACAAGTCGGCATTGGAGAACACGCGGTCGAGCAGGCCCAGGTCCTTGCGAACCATAACCGTGCCGCCGTCACCCACGGCGATTCCCGCCGATTCTTGGCCACGGTGCTGCAATGCACGCAGGCCAAAGTACGTCAGTCGAGCCACGTCGCGATCGGGCGCCCAGACACCAAAAACGCCGCATTCCTCATGCAGCTGGTCAGAGTCCGGATCATACGTCGACATGGCGTTCACCTGTCCCGCGGCACGCTCGGCCGCGCGGATGGTTTCTTGAGACATGGCATCCCCTCAGAGCCTCGTATTTTGGCGTTACCCGCCTTATTATACGCACGGCGCGACGCGCTCCCCCGCGCATGAGCAGCGCTTTTTAAAAGCCCACCGAGCTAATAATCCGTTTTGCGGCCAAACATTTTATTGGTCTGTCCAGTGCAAGCGCCCACGCCCCCAGGTGGCCGCCGCGTCCACCGTTGAGGGTTGCATTGTTGCAATTGGGACGTTCGTCCTGTCTTTTGGCAGGTTGGCGGCGTATCCTTGTAACCTAGGACAAAGCGAGAAAGGTTCTGTATGGATCGAAACGAACTCGACCCCAGCGTCCCCAGCGCCACGGAGGTCAAGAAGATTCCCCTCATCATTAAGGTGTACGCCGTCCTGTGCATCCTGTCCGGCGTGGGCACACTCCCGTCGGTCGCCGCCTTTATGTGGCAGGTCATCACCGCGCTCATTAACGGCAACGCCGCCGCCAAGCTCGGCGACAACACGCTCGTCGCGGTTGGACTCATCGTCGCCGGCATCATGCTCTCTGCGGCAAGTGCCGTCATCCTGATCATCTTTGGCCTGGACCTTATCAGAAACCAGCGCCGCAACGCCGCCCGCCTGTCCTATATCCTTATTGCATTCACCGTCGTCGAGCTTTTGGTCGACGTGATGCTCCAAGGTATCGGGCTCTTCTTGCTTCGTCCCGCTATTCAGCTCGGTATCCTCATCGCGCTTTCAGCCACCGTCGATCCTACGCTTCGCCAGGAGCGCGAACTGCAGCGCCGCCTGCAGGAGATGCTCGACCGCGACGCCGCCGCCGAGGGCATGCTCGGCCGCGACGAAACCGGCGAGGGCTACATCAAGCTCAACTACTTCAACCTGTTCTGGGTATTCTTCGTCTGCAGCGTGTTAGGTCTCATTCTCGAGGAAGTCTGGCATATGGTCGTCGTCGATCCCGGCGTCTATCAGGACCGTGCCGGTATGCTATTTGGCCCCTTTAGCCCCATCTACGGATTTGGCGCGGTGCTCATGACCATGGCGCTCAACCGCTTCTATAAAAAGAATCCTCTGATCATTTTCCTGGTAAGTGCCCTGATCGGCGGCGCTTTCGAGGTGTTTGTAGGCTGGTTTATGCAGACCTCATTTGGCGTGGTGTCGTGGAGCTATTCACACATTAGGCTATTCGGCATGCCCGATCCCATCGCGGTATTGACCGGGGGACGCACATGCACGCCGTTTGCCTGCATGTGGGGCCTGGGTGGCCTCATCTGGATCAAGCTGCTGCTGCCGAGGTTGCTCAAGCTCATCAACATGATTCCGTGGAAGAGTCGCTACTCGGCTACCGTCATCTTTACCGTCATTATGCTGGTCGACGGCGTCATGACGCTACAGTCGCTCGACTACTGGTACCAGCGCGTCAACGGCACGGAGCCGGATATTCCCGTCGCGCAGTTCTACGGCAAGTATTTCGATAACGATTACATGGAGAACCGCTTCCAGAGCATGACCATGAGCCCCAAGGATGCGACGCGCGTGTAGCGCCACGCAATGCCGAGATTTTTCAACGCACAGAAAAGCCCGCTGGCAGACTGATTGAACTGCCAGCGGGCTTTTTGTTGGCGAGTGCTGCTGCCGGCCTTACGCCTCGCGCTCGACCTCGCTCACACACTCATTTTTGATGGCACCGACGAGCGCCTGCAGCGCATCGACGACATGCGGGCGGATGTCTCCGCCAATGAGTACGAGCATGATGTCGTCGCCCACGGTAAGCTCGCCACTCGCCAGCCACACGCGCACATAGCCGATACCCGGCATCGCGCGCGTTGCCTCGATAGCGGCCTGCACCTTTTCGGCATCGAAGCCAAACACCATGCCGCCCACCTTATGTCCAGGCGCCACACCATTTGTCTCGATCCCACGCACCTCGGACTTAGGCGTCGCACGCACCACGCCGTTGTGTGTCAGGTACATCCCACAATCAGCCGCCGAAGCATCGGCCTTGGCTTCGCGCAGCCAAGCATCAACCGAAGGCATCGATTTGCCGTTCTCAAGCATCATTTCTCCTTTTGATTTCCAGGGTAATCTTTTGGGACGGGGCTCCCGGACACTTTATTCCTCGACCGGCGTGAGCACCATGACTGCGCGCGTATTGCTAAATGACAGCGAACGGCAAGTCACAAGCGTTACGACCTTGGTTGCCGAAGCGGCACGATCGGTGGCATCGCTCGCCACGGCCGAGGCGCCGTCGAGCATCTCGGACAGGTAATTCTTCAGTCCGTCATCGCCCTCAAAGTTGGGCGTGCGCGCCTTGGCATATGTGTCCTCGACCACCTTGGTCGCCAGCGGGCGCAACTTATACGTCGCATCGCGCGTGATGTAGTACACGTATTCCATGCTGTCGAACGTCGCCTGATCGGTCGTATCCGAAATCACGTTGAACATCGAACCGTCGTTCATGTGATGACCGTAAATCGTGGTCTGCTGATCCACCATGCCCGGCGCGGTGTCGTCGCTATCCAAGAAGATGGCTCCCGAGGCATTAGCGGTGCCGTCGAATAGCGTGTTGAGGTACTTGGAGTTGTTGTTGGTCTGCACCACGGGGTAGTTGATGTTGGTGCCGGGCGCGTAAATCCAACCCACAACCTCGGGATTTGTCTGGGCAAGCGCATTGAAATCGATAATCGGCACGCCGCTGGCGTCCTTGTCGCTCACATATTGCTTTTCGATTTTTTGATACGACTCGCTCGCCTGCTTATAGCCAATCTGCGCGTTGATAAAGATAGCGGCCGCAGCAACGATCAGGCCAATGCCGATGATGATGAGCAGAATGGGAATGACGGAGCGGCGCTTTTTGCGCGGCGGCTCGGTATAGCTTGATGGCGCGGCATGCGCCGAAGAGCGAGGTGACTTCTTGGCCGTACTGTATGACGAAGGACGATATGCAGCCGGCGTATCCTGACGGCGATGCTTCGCCGGCGTCACGGGGCGCGGCGCGCGCGGCTGCTGAGGAGAGGATGTCCGACCCTGCTGCGGTGCGCGGGCTGCTCCCGACTTGGCTGGATCGGGAATCCGAGAAGCCGAAAAACGCTTTCCCTGATAGTCGGACATGGCTCTCCTTATGCTGCAAATGGACTGGCAGAGCGCTTAGGCGTCAGCCATCTCTTGCTTCATCTTCTCGATAACCTTGCGGTACTCGACATCGCATGCGCCCAGAATCTGCGTGGCGTAAATGGCAGCGTTCTTGGCACCGTTGATGGCCACACAGGCAACGGGCACGCCCGAAGGCATCTGAACCATCGACAGCAGCGAGTCCATACCACCCAGATCGCTCGTCTTCATAGGCACGCCAATAACCGGCAGCGGAGTAAACGCAGCCACGACACCGCCCAGGTGAGCAGCCTTGCCGGCAGCAGCGATAATCACCTTGATACCGCGGTCGGCAGCAGTCGAGGCCCACTCATGGACCTTCGCCGGCGTGCGGTGCGCGCTTGCAATCACGAGCTCATAGGGCACGCCCAGCGCCTCGAGCTCGGCGGTGCAACCTTCCATAACGCCCAGATCGGACTTGGAGCCCATGATGATCCCGACAACCGGCTTCTGATCTGCCATAAACAAAGACCTCCTGTTGAGAGCGGTGACGCAGCGAATCCGCGACCCTTAACTACTGAGAGTAGTATAGCTGCTCCCGTCCCTGCGGTCTGTGGGTGCTCTGCGGCGGCCCGGTGTTTTCATCTTCACTCCGGTTGCTGCGCAAAGTCGTTCAGATGAAAACACCGGGCCGCCGCAGAGCACCCTCGACCTACCGGGGATTGCTATGACGTACGTTGGCTGAAATAAAAAAGCAATGCCCGCCGTCCTTGGTGGAGCGGCGGGCACGTTTGCTTAGTTATCGCTGGGACTACTCAGCCTTATTGCGACGGTGGAAGAAGGCACCGATCGCGGCGATGATGGCTCCAAGGCCACCGACGGTCGCGACAGTCGTCACCGTTTGGTCGCCAGTGTTGGGGATCGCCGAACCGTTCTTCTTGCCGCCCTGGGCCTTGTCGCCTGCGGGCTTGCTCGTCTGGCCGCCACCGTTCGAGCCGTTGCCGGAACCCTGGTTGCCCGAACCTCCGGTGTTGCCCGAGCCGCCCTGGTTGCCGGAGTCGGCATCCTTGAGGCCCTCGATGGCCAGCTTGAGCTGGTCATAGGCCGCCTGGAGCTGGGTGTCGGAAGCATTCTCATCACCCAAGACATCCTCGGCGTAGGTAATGGCGTCCGTCAGGGCCTTGACGGACTCGGCCGTCTTTCCCTTGGTGTCAGTCTCCTTCGCCTGCTTGACCAGGGCCTTGAGCTGTTTCTTGGTCGGGTTCTCGACCGGGGTCACCGGGGTCTTCTCGAGCGCGTTGCGAGCACTCTCGAGTGCCTTGAGTGCCTGGTCGACCTCGTCCTGCGTGGCGTTCTCGTCGCTCAAGATGGCGCGGGCGCTCGCCAAGGCGTTCTGGAACACGGTCCAGGAAGCCTCGGTGTAGTCGCTGGCCTTAAGGTCGCCGGCTGCAACCTCGGCATCAACCTTTTCAATCGCGGCAGTGAGGTCGTCCTTCGCCACCGGATCGGGAACGGCCGTACCGTAGAACTTGAGCTCCGCCATGCTGCAGTAGGCGTCAACGCTGCCACCGCCGGCGTGGAGCACCTTGACGGTCACGTAGCGACCGCGCGCGACACCAAAACTCATCTGCTTCCAGTCGCCACGGTCGGTGAGCACGCGGCCGTCGTTGTCGAAGGTAAACGTACCCATCGACGTGGCGGTGCCCATCTCATAACCGTCGGCGGTATCGGAGACCAGCACCTCGGCCTCAAAGATATCGCCGTTCGTGCCGCCGTCCTGGCGCGGCAGGAACGTGACGTCAGTGAGATCGTAGTCGCGGCCCAGGTCGACGGTCAGGTGCTGGGGCATACCGGCATTATAGGCATAGTCGCTGTGCCAGAGCGTCTGTTCGTCGCCGTCAAGAGCGTTGACGGCGTTGCTGCCCTCGTAGTCGGCCTCGCTCGAGAAGCCGGTCACCTTGACGTTCTCGCGGTTCTCGGGCGTGTTGATGAGGCTCTTCTCATCGACGGGGCGCATCTTGAGGCCGTCGATTGCCTTCTCGATCTTGGCCGTGGCGTCTGCGACATCCTTCTTGTTATAGCTGCCCTGGCCGCCGTCGAGGAGCTTCTGAGCCGCCTCGACCGCAGCGGTGAGAGCTGCATAAGAATCCTTGGTGTAGACGGACTCGCTGTAGCCCGCGGCCTTGGAAAGCGCTGCCATGAGTGCAGAGGTGTCGACACCAGCCTTGACCTCGGCCTCATAGGATGCGGTCTTGGAGGGATCGAGTACCGATGCCACCGTGATCGTTGCCTTGCCCGCCTTGTTGGCACGCAGGTAGTAGTTCACGCTATCGCCGGCCTGGACAGCGGAGACGCTCACCACAGAGGGGTCGGAACTCTCGACCGTCACGTAGGGGTAGCCGGCGCTCTCAGGCGTGGCCTTGGCGTCGACGAGCGTAACATCACCTTCAAAGAACTCGGTCTGGTTCTTGCCCAGCTCGACGCCCTCGATGGCCTCGACACCCTGCGTGTAGTTGAAGTTGATCTCGCGCAGCGTGAGCATCTGGTCACCCGATGCCTCAAGCGGCGTGATCTCGACCTTGGTCGCCTTCTTGCCCTTGTTCTCGGCAGAGAGACCAAAGGCGTAGCGAGCCTGGAAGGAATCGTACTCCCCGCCCGCGAACTCCTGGGTCGAGCCATCCTCGAACGTCACGACGGCCTTGATCTTCTGCACGGTGCCGTTACCGCCGTTGCGGTTGACAACCTCGACGGCATCGAGCTTCGATGGCGTCTTAAAGGCAAATGTCATCGTGGTGGGAAGCTTCACGTAACTCGGAAGCTTGCCCTCACTGTCCCAGTTGCCGCTCCAGTCCCACAGGAACTCAAAGCCGTTGTCGCCCTCGTTATTATCGAACAGCGCGTTATAGCTCTTCTGCTGAATAAGCTTCTCGACGTTGGTGCCGTCATCGGTAGTGAGCTCGTCGTTGGTCATCGTGATGTCGAAGGCGTCGCGGCCGTACTCGGCGACCGTGGGCTGCGGAACGTCCGGCATCGTCACCGTGCCATCGCTCGCAAACTCAAGTGCGTCGCACGCCGGGCCAATGAGCCAAGATGTCGAGGGCAGTTCAACCTTGCCGGCGGTCTTGGCCTTGAGCTTGAAGCTCGCCACCGCGCCGGTGCCGTTGTAGAGCTTGCCATCTCCGCGGTTGGCAAAAGCGAGGTTGATGGTCTGCGTGCCGTCCTCAAACTGGATCTTCTCGCGCGACAGGTTCTCCATGCCGGCGGTCGAACCATCCTGTGAGATGCTCTCGGACACAAACTCAAACTGGTCACTCTTAAAGTTGACGAGCGCGCCCAGGGCGTTGACGTTCTTGGCGTCGGCCGCATAGACATCGACGGTGATCTCATCGCCGGCCTCGACCTCAGTCTTGCTCGGAATCACCGCAAGGGTACCAGCGACCTTGCCCTTCTGCTTGGTGCCGCCGTCGAGCCCCGCCATGGTGAACGAGTAATCGTAGACGTCGTAGACGCCGTTATTGTTGAGGTCAGCAAAGTGGTCGCGGATCTGCGAGTTGAACGTCGAGGCATCGGACCCACGGTTCTCGAGACCCAGATAGTTCTTCATGTTGGAGTAGTCGCCATCGGAGATCGTTGCCTTGTTGAGGTTGGAGCCCACGGCGAAGCCATCCGTGCCGTCGGTCTTGTAGATGGCGATCTCGGACGCGGAGAAGAAATTGCCGACCGAGGCGAGCGGCGTCATACGCACGTAGCGTGCGGCCACGGCGCCGTCGAACGCCACCGTCTTACAGGCGGCGGAGCGCTCCCAATCGACTTCCTGGGTGGTCCAATGCGTGCCGTCGAGGCTCGTCTCGATGCGCATCTTGGTCACGGTGCCATTGCCGGCGTCGTCACGCGGATAGTACTCGAGCTTGTCAAGCTTGTAGGCCTTGCCGTAATCGACCGTCAGGGCCTTGCCCAGATCGTTGCCACCGGAGTGGAAACCGCCGTCGCCCGACTGGAACTCATGGTCGAAGGCGAGATCGGCCTTGTGGCTGCCATAGAGCGAGCCCTCCCAAGTGATCTTCTCAGCTGTGGGGACGTTGCGCCACGGGTCGAGCGCGGAGCTCGCCTCGAGCACGTCACTCCAGGCGGAGTAGCCATCGGCGTTGCGCGAACGAATCTGGTAGGTATGCTTGCTGTTGTAGGCAAGGTCGGCATGCGTAAACTCCGCCGCATCGCCCACGGCGAACACGGTACCGTCTACCTTAAGGTCGTAGGAGGTAGCACCATCGACCTTTCCCCAGGTGAGCTTGATGCTCGTGGGGGTGGTGGCATCCTCGGGAGCGGCAAGGTTCGCGGGTGCGGAGAGGTTCTCGTTGAGGCGGTCGACGGCCAGCGTGGCATCGGCGTTCACGAAGCCGCCGAGTTCGAGCGTCTGCGCCGCTGCAGCGACATCGGTCTTCGCGAACTTGACGTAGACCTTGGGGTTCGTGGTGATCTTGGTGTTGTTGAAGCTCTCGCCCTGCTCGGCCTCGGTGCTGTCTGCATCACTGCCGTAGTGGTTGAGGTTGGGGGTCTCGTTGTAGAAGTAGACCGCCTGGCCGGCCTCGGGGTTCGCGGCGTCAAAGGCCTCCTGCGAGTTGACCTCAACCACGTTGAGCGCGGAGCCACCGTTCTTGGCGACGACGCTCGTGGGCTTGGCGGACACGTTGGCCACGAAGGTCGTGGTGCGGTTGGAGTCGTAGCCGTTGTAGCCACCCTGCGAGGCTTCGGCGGTAAAGGTCGCGGTGCCGCCCGTGGCCTTGGAGCTGTAGACGGTACTCACATGCTCGCCGTAGGAGATATTGTCGATCGTGCCGTAGGCATCGTCCTCGGTCGTGTTGTTCTGGATGGAAGAGCCGTCGTCCTCGTACTGCGTAAAGGTGCCGTCACCCTCGGTGGCGAAGAACTCGACGATACGCTGGCTGCGGTCGGTACCCTTGGTGTTGGTGTCGCTCACGGCCTCGGGGTTGTTGTTCTCGGCATACATCGGCACGATGGCGTTGGCCTTCACAAACAGCGGCAGCTTCCAAAGCGGCGCATCGTAGTTGTTGAGGACCTGGCCGCCGCGGTACTGCTTACCCGAGAAGTAGTCAATCCAGATGGTGGGATTCTCGTCGGTGCCGTAGTTGGGAAGGTAGATACCATTGCGAACGTCGTTGCCGTTCTCATCTGCCTGGGTATCCTGATACACCGGTGCCACCAGGAAGTTCTCACCAAACATGTACTGATACTGCGTCGAGGTGCTTGCGGCGTACTCGGAGTTGTCGGAGAGCAGCATGGCGCGGATCATGGGCAGGCCGGTATCGCCGTTGCCCGTGTCGATGTTGGCCGCCGAGGCCGCGCTCGTGTAGATATAGGGCATGAGTTGCGCCTTGAGCTTGAGGTAAAAGCGCGAAATGCCCGTGTAGGGATCGCCGTGCGTCATGGGCGACTTGCGGTAGGTGCCCCAGCCGTCCATATCGAGCATAGAGGGCGTGAACGTCTTCCACTGGTAGTCGCGCGCGGAGATGATGGGGTCGCCACCAAAGATGCCGTCCATATCGGAGCCGATGTTGGGGTTGCCCGAGAGGCTCTGACCGATATACGTGGGGATGTGGAAGCGGATGTACTCCCAGTTGCCGCCGTACTGATCGCCGGTCCAGATGCCACCAAAGCGCTGCGTGCCGGCCCAACCGTCAAGCGTGATGATGTTGGGGCGCTTGTTGGCACCGGTCGTCACCGTATCGTAGGCCGTCTTGATGCCGTTGAGGCCAAAGGAGTAGCCAGAGCCCACCCAAGCGACGTCGGTCTTGAGGGTGGTAATGCCGCCCGTCTTGACCTCGGCGTCGAAATCGCGAAGCAAATGCCACGGGGTCTCGGAGTTGCTGTCAGGCTCCAGGTTAGACTGGGTCCACAGACCCGTGCTCACACCCTTGGAGTTAGCATACTCGGTAAACTTCTTAAGGTTGTCGACGTTGGCACGCACGGCGTTGAGGCGCTCGGCTGAACTCGTTCCGTCGGAGTTGACGCCGCCGGTCTTGTAATAACCGTTCTGGCCATAGCCGGCACCGTATCCGTCGTTCGGCAGGAACCAGCCGAGCGGCATGTCGTTGTCCTCGTAGTCATCGATAACCTGCTGGGCGGAGAACTGGCGGTCGAAATCGGTCGCCTTCATGTTCTCGGTATCGACCGTGGGGCCCTCTCCGTTGAGCGTCTCGGCGGCAAGCGTGCCGTCGAGCTTGTAGCCCGTCGACATGCCGGACTCGTATTTAACGTTGCCCTTCTCACTCGAAGGCTTGCTGCCCTTGGTCTCCCACTTCTTCTGACCCGAGGTCGTTGACCAGCCATCACGGTTGTAGGCATTAAGGTGACCCAGGTAGAAACCGTACTCGGGCAGCAGTACCGGATTGCCGGTCACCTTGTAGTAGTCCTGCAGCATCTCGGTCGCCACGTTCGAGGCGCCCGTTTCGGTTGCCACGAAGTAATAGGCATCGAACTCATTCTCGCTGTGCGAGGTCGTGACCGTCGAGGAGTCCGTAGAGCCAAAGTCGTAAGAACCCTCGGCAAAGGTGTTGCGAAGCACGCCGTAGCCGTCGCTCGTCCAGTAGAACGGGTTGGGCGAGGCGACGCCGCCGTCGGTCCAGTTATTAGTGTTGGAGATGGCGATGGTCTGGTTAGTGTGCAAGAAGCGCCCATTCTGGGTGCCACCGCCAAAGAAGCTCTCGGACTTCTCCTTGGCGAGTGTCTGGACAGTACCCTTCTTATCAAGGTCGAGGGATGCGGACTCGGAGACCACGACGCGGTCGCCCGATTTAATGCTCATCTTGCCGGTCGCCTTGTCCAGAACCACGGTCGCCTTGCCGCCGGTGATCTCGATAGCGTCGCCTTTGTCGACAACCGTTGCGCTCGGCTTGCTGTAGGTGTCCGAGGTGTCGGGCTGGGCCTGAATCTTAGCCGTGTGGGACTTGCTACGCGGCGTGGCGTACTCGGAAAACTCGCCTTTGGGGTCGACGTTGTAACGGAAAATGCCGTCCTCTAGAAATGTGATACGCCCCTTAATGCCGTCGGCGAAATCGATGTCGACGACGTTCGAGGCTGACTGGGAAACGGTCGCCGAGTCGACGCCCTTGAGCGGCGTGGCAATCGCCTGCTGGGGGCTGGCGAACACGAGAGTCGCCGCTGTTGCGACGAGAACCGCGCTTCCCTTCACCCACCGTTTCGTGAAAATGGAATTCCTACGCACCTGGACTCCTTCCCTCCGACATGCGGAAGTGTCGCGGACGCGCGCCCTGCAGCATGGGCGAACGCATCAAACGGGGGGGGTGTTCGGTACATTCCGTACAATTGGCCCACCCGTTACCAAGGGGTCAACTGGTAGTAACCAGATAGCCACCTATTAGGTTGAATCAGCATACGGGAGCAGTTGCGCAACCAAGTTCGAAATTCTCCCAGCGGCATTAAAATGAACGTAGACGGCTAAGTGGGGTCCAAAAGCCATACCAATTGGTTCTTCAACCAAATACCAATTAAGCAAAAATGTACTGTTTATCTGGTATTACATAGACCATACCTTTACGTACGTTGGCTGACTTTGGGCTTAAATGAGCAATCGACAGAGGGTGGTGGACAGTTAGTTCAGATATGTATTTTTTGGCGGTGCTAATTGGCGCTAACAAACTGGTTTGGGCCGTTTTAGACCCGATAATAGGTCCTTCTCGCTCTTGCCCGTACGCCTTTATCAGTTCAGACCACCTAAAACAGCTCAATCGAGCCCAAATCGCCCTCCACGCGGCCTCAAATAAATACAAATCTGAACTAACTGTCCAAGAGGAGTGCCCCACGGATAGGAAAAGGCTCTGGCGAATCCTCTAATCGCCAGAGCCTTGCCAAAACCCGTGTGTCTGGAGCACATCGCCGCATACCAGTCTTTCACCCATGAAGCTAGAGATTTTCTTCCGCCCACTTCTCAAAATCAACCGCTCGCCTTTGGGCAGTTCGGTACACTTCCATGTCTTCGCGAGCGCCCACCACGACGATGGCCATTTTCCCTTTTATCTTGATGAGGCGATACACAATCCGAATGCCACTTCCTCTGAGCTTGATTTTCATAAAGCCTGTCAAATCTGTACCGGCCTTGTTTCCAAGGGGTTTACCGAATCCGCCTTCGTTCTGCGACAATGGATTCGCTCTGATTTTCTCGATGGCCTTAAGCACGTTCTTTCGTTGGGAGCCGTCCAGACGCTTAACATCCTTGAGAGCATCCGGGTAGAAAGCGACTTCGTACCCGCTCATTCAAACTCGACCTCATCCATCTGATCGAGTTCGTCCTGGCCCACACCCAACTCTGCCATAACATCAGATAGGGAAACGAGTTCATCATCGCTTGTCGCAGCCGTCCTCTTAAGGGCCAACGTCAACAAGGCGAGGTCCTCCTCCGCCTGCTTCGCCTCCCTGTATTCATCGGGCGTCACAATAACGAATGCCGGCTTATTGTGTTTAAGGACCACAACGGGATTATCGTCCCTAACCTTCGAAAAAGCAGCCGAACCCTTACCGTGACTGAAATCGCTGATGGGAACAAGATTGTCGAGCATCTTTAAAGCAGGCATCGAGACCTCCAAATATAAAGTCTTTTATGCATTCATTTTAGCATGCAGAAAATACCAGCAATCACGGAATGGTGACACGGACGAGGCATCGCTTTCCACCAACCGTTGATCATCGACCGAGCAAAATATCCCGCCAAGAGATCGAGCGAGGATTCCGTCCTTCGAAGAGGGCCGTATTGGCCTCCTCGCGGGACGAAATTCTCGCTCGTTCGTTTCAGCCCGCGTCATCGCGTGCTAGACGGCCAGCTCGCCTGATTCACCCATAAGCCATCGTGCCAGGTCGACGACCTTGATGCCATCCCAATCAGTCGTTTCGTGCCCTGTTCGGGCGATGACGCACTTGGGATAGGCGTCTCGAATCCGTCGCAGCGGATCAAGCTCACGCTCCAGCGTCGCTTCTTGGGAAATGTCGTCACTCACCTGGATATAGACACGGCGGTCGCGCCTGATGGCGACAAAGTCTACTTCCTTTTGGTAGAGAACGCCGACGTAGACTTCCCATCCGCGGCGCATAAGCTCGATTGCCACCATATTCTCGTAAACATGGCCAAAATCGAGCTTTTTCGCGCCAAGCGCGGCGTAGCGAAACGAATGGTCGGCCAGGTAGTATTTATCTCCCGTCGACAGGTATTTCTTTCCTGAGACGTCAAAGCGACGAAACCGGTAGAACGCAAACGCATTACACAGGTAGTCGATATACACAGCCAGCGTCTTGTCGCTTATCTTAAGGTTCGCTCGTGAAAGCTCGGCCGCCATCCCCTTGAGAGAAGAGATGTTTCCGACGTTATCCATCAGGAACTCGCAGGAACGTTTAAGCTGCTCCGCATTACGTATACGATATTTTTGTCTGATGTCGCGCAGGATAAGAGTTTCAAGCACATCCGAGATGTATGAGAAACGCATCCTTTCGTCCTGGTAGATATAGGAACCCGGCATTCCTCCCTCGCGGACATAGCGAGCAAGGGCCTCGGCTGGAGAAGTGATCTCGTGATACGCCGAGAACTCCGCAAGTGAAAACGGAAAGACCTCGATCTCCACCGTTCTTCCCGTGAACAACGTCGAGAGGTCGCTTGAGAGAAGAAAGGCGTTCGACCCCGTGATGTAAATGTCATATTTCTCTGACGCATGAAGACTGTTGATAGCCCGCTCGAACCCTTCACACATCTGGACCTCGTCGATCATGACGATATTCCGGCAACCCTCAATATAGTGCTTTTCCACATATGTATGCAGCGCATGGTATTCCGCCAACGGCTCGAACTCAAGTAGATTGAAGTTGACGTGTATGACGTTGGCCGAGGGGTCGTTTGAATGAAGTTGGCTGGCAAACGCCTCAAGCAATTTCGATTTTCCGCATCGCCTGATTCCGGTGATCACCTTGATATCAGGCGTACCTGCCACCTTGGAAAGCTTGCTCATGTAGAACGGGCGATTAATAAGTCTCATGGCAATCCACTTCGCAAAATTAAGATTAACTGAAAAACGCGAAGTACAATATATCATCTACTTCGCGTTTTTGAGAAATCCTAGATTTCGCGTAATTATGTTCGCCAAGCTATCGCAAACCCGACACGGGTGAGATCTCCGCCTGATTGACCCTGCGCAGCAGTCCGAAGCGAAAGACGCGAGTCCTCAGACCGCTCCGGTAAAGTGAGGGCCGCGACGGTTACCGCGGCCCTCTTGAGAAACGTGTGCGATTGTCAATCGCTCGCGCTAGTCTTCCTTGCGGCGGAAACGAGCAAGAAAGACTCCGATTGCGGCGATCGCGGCACCCAGGCCGCCGATCGCGGCGACGGTCGCCACCGTTTGATCACCGGTGCTCGCAAGTGAGTTAGCGGACTTGCCACCCTGAGCCTTGTCACCAGCGGGCTTTCCCGCCTGGGCGCCATCGTTCGAACCGCCGGATGTCTGCCCACCGTTGCCGGAACCCTGATTGCCACCGGACGCACAAAGCCCCTTCTGCAGTACACGGTACAGCCAAGTCACCGCAGGCCGGGGCGGGGGAGCCGAATTTCCCACTGAGCGACTCTGCTTGCAGCCGGAGCGAAAGGGGGAAATCTCGGCCCCTCCCGCCCCGGCCGGACAGGTCAGTCTACACCGTGTGCTGCGGCAGGTCCTGCAGGGCGATGACGTCCATGCCCATGTCGTTGGCGCTGCCGTGACCCTGCTGGTCCTCGCGCACGGCCTCGATGGCGCTCACGTACGTGTTGGCCGCGGACATCGCCGTCACACAGGTCACGCCACGACGGACGGCCTCGGTGCGCAGCAGGTAGCCATCGCCGCGCGAGCCCGGACCGTACGGCGTGTTGATGATTACCGCAATCTTGCCATCGGCGATGAGGTCGCCGATGTTGGGACGCTCGCCGTCGTGCGGGCCGCTGATCTTCTCCACGACTTCGCACGTCACGTTGCCGCCGCGCAGCACGCGCGCCGTACCCTCGGTGGAGCAGATGTCAAAGCCCAGGTAGCGCAGGATACGGGCGACCGAAAGGATGTGACGCTTGTCGCGGTCGCACACGCTGATGAATACCTTGCCGGCACTGGGGTCGGGCAGCTTGTAGTCGATCGCCAGCTGCGTCTTGGCATATGCCTCGGGATAGCTCTTGGCGATACCCATGACCTCGCCCGTCGACTTCATCTCGGGCCCCAGGATAACGTCAGCACCGGGGAAACGGCCCCAGGGCATGACGGCTTCCTTCATGCAGAACCAGTCCAGTTGACGCTCGTCGCTCGGCAGGCCCAGGCTCGCAATGGAATCGCCTGCCATGATACGTGCCGCGCACTTGGCCAGCGGCACGCCGGTGGCCTTGGAGATAAACGGCACGGTACGGCTTGCGCGCGGGTTGGCCTCGATCACGTAGACGGTCTCGCCCTTGATGGCGTACTGTACGTTGACCAGGCCGCGCACGCCCAGCGCCATCGCGATGCGGCGCGTGGTCTCGCGGAGCTTCGCCTGCAGGCTCTCGCTAAAGCTGAACGGCGGGATGCAGGTCGCAGAGTCGCCGGAGTGAATACCGGCCTCCTCGATATGCTCCAGGATACCGCCGATGTAGACCTCTTCGCCGTCGCACAGGGCGTCAACGTCGGACTCGATCGCACCCTCCAGGAAGCGGTCGAGATACACCGGGTAGTCGGGGCTAATGCGCGCAGCCTCGGCCATGTAATCGCGCAGATGCTCGGCATCGTAGGCGATCATCATGCCGCGGCCGCCCAGCACGTAGCTCGGACGCACCAGCAGCGGGTAGCCGATGTGCGCGGCCACGGCCTCGGCCTCCTCAAACGACGTGGCCTGGCCCGCCGGCGGATACATGATGCCCAGCTTGTCGAGCAGGGCGGCAAAGCGCTCGCGGTCCTCGGCAAAGTCGATGGCATCGGGCTTGGTGCCCATGATGTTCACGCCGCTCTCCTCGAGCATGCGCGCCAGCTTAAGCGGAGTCTGGCCGCCGAGCGTCACCACAACGCCGTCGGGACGCTCAACATCGATGACATCCATGACGTCCTCGTAGGTGAGCGGCTCAAAGTACAAGCGGTCCGAGGTGTCGTAGTCAGTCGAGACGGTCTCGGGGTTGCAGTTGACCATGATGGTCTCAAAGCCGCGGGCCGCCAGCGCGTAGCTCGCGTGCACGCAGCAGTAATCGAACTCGATACCCTGGCCAATGCGGTTGGGGCCGGCGCCCAGGATCATCGCCTTGGGCTTGTCCGCCGGCGTGGTCTCGTCGGGAGCCACGCACTTCTTGGCATCCGGGCTCGTGCGGTAGATGTTCTCGTACGTCTTGTAGTGGTACTCCGTGGCGCTCGAGAACTCCGCAGCGCAGGTATCGACCGTCTTCATGCTGGGAACCACACCCAGACCCTTGCGATAGGCGCGCACAAAGCGCTCGTCCGAGCCGGTCAGCGCGGCAATCTCGGCGTCGCTCGTGCCGTACTGCTTGAGCAGGCGCATCGCGTCAGCGTCAATGTCCTCCACACGCAGGCCGCGGATGCTCTCCTGAACCTGCACCATGTCGTTGATACGGTTGAGGTACCACGGGTCGATGCCGCAGATGGCATGGATGCGAGCGATGTCCCAGCCACGGCGCAGGGCCTCGACCACAAAGAAAATGCGGTGCTCGGTCGGCGTTGCCACGGCTTGAGCGAGCTCGTCGTCACTCAGCTTGTCGGCACCCTCCTTGCCACCGGCGCAAATGCCCTGATGGCCGTCCTCCAGCGAGCGCATGGCCTTGCCGAAGGCCTCCTCAAAGGTGCGGCCGATCGCCATGATCTCGCCTACGGCCTTCATGCGCGTGGTGAGCGTGGGGTCGGTACCCTTGAACTTCTCGAAGGCAAAGCGCGGCACCTTAACGACGCAGTAGTCGATCGTGGGCTCAAAGCAGGCGGGCGTGGCCTTGGTGATGTCGTTGACGATTTCGTCGAGCGTATAGCCCACAGCCAGGCGCGCGGCGGCCTTAGCGATGGGAAAACCCGTGGCCTTGGAGGCCAGCGCGGACGAACGGCTCACGCGCGGGTTCATCTCGATGACGATCAAGCGACCGGTGTTGGGGTTCACGGCAAACTGCACGTTGGAGCCACCGGTCTCGACGCCGATCTTCTCCAGAATGGCGAGCGAGGCCACGCGCATGCGCTGATACTCAAGGTCGGAGAGCGTCTGCGCCGGCGCCACGGTGATGGAGTCGCCGGTATGCACGCCCATGGGGTCGAGATTCTCGATGGAGCACACGATGATGCCGTTGCCGGCGTGGTCACGCATGACCTCCATCTCATACTCTTTCCAGCCCTCGATGGACTCCTCGACCAGCACCTCGTGGGCGGGCGAGAGCTCCAAGCCCTGGCTCACGATGGAGACGAGCTCCTCGTGGGTATGCGCGATGCCGCCACCGGCACCGCCCAAGGTAAAGCTCGGACGCAGCACGCAGGGATAGCCCACGCGCTCGGCGATAGCCTCGGCGTCGGCCACGCTATAGGCATAGCCCGAGCGCGCGACCTCCAGGCCAATCTCGGCCATGGCCTCGTTAAAGAGCTTGCGGTCTTCGCCGCGCTCGATAGCGGCCAGGTCGCAGCCGATCATCTCGACGCCGTACTTGTCGAGCGTGCCGTCCTTTGCCAGCTCGACGGCGGCGTTCAGACCGGTCTGGCCGCCCAGCGTGGGCAGCAGCGCGTCCGGACGTTCCTTCTTGATCACGCGCTCAATGAACTCGGCGGTGATAGGCTCAACATAGGTGCGGTCGGCAAGACCCGGGTCGGTCATGATGGTTGCCGGATTGGAGTTGACTAGGATGACCTCAAAGCCATCCTCCTTGAGCACCTTGCAGGCCTGGGCGCCGGAGTAGTCGAACTCACAGGCCTGGCCAATAACGATGGGGCCCGAACCAATGACGAGGATGCGCTTGATGTCAGTACGTTTCGGCATGTTAGTTCTCCTCGGTCTCGGTCGCGGCGGTCTCGGCGAAATTCCAGCCCTGCAGACGGTCCTTCGCGGTGTCGATGTCCAGGTAGTTCTCCTCGCCGTCCATGAGTCGCGTAAAGGCGGTAAAGAGGTAGTGGGCATCGGTGGGGCCGGGCGAGGCCTCGGGGTGGTACTGGACCGAGAAGCACGGGGCGTCGAGCAGCTGGATGCCCTCGGCGGTGCCGTCGTTGAGGTTCACGTGCGTCAGGCGAATGCGGCCGAAGCGCTCGTTCATCACGACCGGTGCGATACCGCGACGCACCCAGGCGCGCAGGTCGCCGTCGGCCGCATGCTCGGTCTCGCCGCCGGAAAGCTCCGGGATCAGTTTGCCCAGGCTGGGGAACAGCAGGCCAAAGCCATGGTTTTGCGCGGTGATCTCCACGCGACGGCTCACCAGGTTCATAACCGGCTGGTTACCGCCACGGTGACCGAATTTAAGCTTTTCCATTTGGGCGCCGCACGCCAAGCTGATCATCTGGTGACCAAGGCAAATGCCAAAGACCGGCACCTTACCGATCAGCTGCTGCACCTGCTCGTAGGTCTCCACCACGGCATCGGGGTCGCCGGGGCCGTTGGATAAAAAGACACCGTCGGGATTCATGTCGAGGACCTGCTGGGCGGGCGTATCCCACGGCACGACAGTAAGGTCACAGCCGGCGCGGACCAGGCCCTCCAGAATGCCGCGCTTGACGCCGCAGTCGTAGGCGACCACTTTGTGGCGGGCGGGAGCGGCAGGGGCAAGCGCAAAGTCATGCGTAGCGGGCAGGTCGCTCGCGGCAAAAGCGTGGGGCTCAGGGCAACTCACGGTCTTGACCAGGTTCTCGCCCACCAGCGTCGGCGCTGCGGCCAGACGCTCGGCAAGCTTGACGACGTCAAAGATCTCAGTCGAGATAATGCCCATCTTGGAACCGTTGTCGCGCAGGTGGCGCACAAGAGCGCGGGTGTCGACACCCTCGATAGCGACGATGCCGTGGGCACGCAGGTACTCCGGCACGCTGACGGCCGAGCGCCAGTTGGAAGGCGTGGCGCACATGTCGCGGACGATCATGCCGCGCATGGCGGGAGCGCTCGCGGGGCGGGTAGCATCACCGGGGAAGGCCGACTGGACGTCGGTCTCGTCGATGCCGTAGTTACCGATCTGCGGATAGGTCATGGTTACGATTTGGCCGGCATAGCTCGGGTCGGTCATGACCTCAAAGTAGCCCTCAAGCGAGGTGTTGAAGCAGACCTCGCCGGTCGCAGTGCCCTCGGCACCACATGCACGGCCATAAAAAACGGTCCCATCCTCAAGGTACAGGATGCAGGGACCGCAGGTGCCCTTGCTGGTTTTGGCCAGCATGCGCTGGCAAAGCTCGCTGGGCGCGAAGGTGCGGGCAGCAGTGCCCGCAGTATGGTTGTTCGCCATAATTCTCCTTCCCGGTCTCTCCGGACCGGCTTAAAGGTTGGTAGTTAGGCCTTGCGGTATTTTAACCGCAAGTATGCGCCATGGCGTTAATTTCATCGAAATGTTTACGAAATGATAATTATGACTTTCTATGCATAATGATTTTTCTGGAACGGGGATTGAAAAATCAGTCTGCCATGTATGCAGTTGGCGACAAAGTCCCGCTCTCAGAATAATTATTTAATCCCCGTCCCAGAAAAATCATCCCGCGCGGGCACTTGGCTCACGCGGGATGATGGCGTCTTATTTATCCTGCTCCAGCAGATCGGACGGCGCGCGGTCGGGCTTGCCACCGCGGAAGATCTCGCGACCGTGCAGGCGATGTTCCAAGTCGCGCTCGGCCTTTTCCTCGTCAATCTTGGTCTGGCTTACCGCCGGGTCCTCAATCAGTGACGACACCGAGTTCACCTGCTTTTGGATGCGCTCGGCAATCGTGTCGTCCATGCTCACGATACGCATCTTCCAGTCGATGCTCGTGGCATTTGACGAGCTCTTGGTCCACACAAACGTCAGAATGGCGCTCTGATGGCCCCGTGCGGGAAACATGCCAAAGAAAGAGTCGTGCTGGATCTTGCTGTCCTCGTCGATATAGGCGTGCACGTTATACACCACGCGGTCGATCTTATCGTTGAGCAACGCGTTGGTCGCAAGTGCCGCAGCCTGAATCTGCCCGTTAGACAGCAGCTCGAGCTCGTTGGCAGACGACGTGTCCAACACCGTCACCTCTACCGTACCCGTGCGCTCGTCCGCCTCGTCGACACTAAAGTCGAGCGGGAACTGCGTAAAGCCGTTGCCCCACTCGAGTCCACCCTTGAGTGCTGTAGAAACGGTATCGACCGAAACGCTCTCGGACAGGTTGGCGGTGTTCAGGCGGCGCATCACGCCGTAGCCAATCTGCATGCCCACGATCAACACCAGAATGCCGATAACTACGGCCATGGCGGTCTTCGTAATGGTATGGCTCACCTGCGAGCCCGAAGGGTCATCCTCGGACAGCGGGTCGATCTGCTTTGTCTGGCTCGCGCGATCTTCGCTGCGAAGCTGCGCCAGCGCCGCCTTGTCGCCGCGCTTGGCCGCGGCCTCTTTTTCGCGCATGCGCTCGGTGCGCTTTTTGGCAAGCGTCGGATCCAAAACGCCGGATGCGTCGATCTCGGAGAATAACTCCGTCACTTCTTCCGGAGTCAAAGGGTTCTTCTCAGCCATATACTTCCTGTCATATCAATCAGTCGAGCTCGTGCGCACGCGCACCTTCGAACTGCATTCGATAGTAACGGGCATAGGTGCCGCCGCGGGCGAGAAGCTGCTCGTGCGTACCACGTTCCACAACGCGACCATGCTCGACGGTCGCAATCTCGTCGGCATGTTTAATGGTCGAGAGACGGTGGGCGATGATGATCGTGGTGCGACCGCGCGCCAGGCGCTCGAGCGACTCCTGCACCGCCTCCTCGCTCTCGTTATCCAAGGCGCTCGTCGCCTCGTCCAGGATCAGGATCTTGGGGTTCTTGAGAAACACGCGCGCAATGGCTACGCGCTGCTTCTGGCCGCCCGAAAGACGGCTGCCGCGCTCGCCCACGACCGTGTCGTAGCCCTGCGGCAGCGACTCAATGAAGGCATCGATATTGGCGCGGCGGGCGGCCTCGGCGACCTCTTCTGCCGTGGCGCCCGGCTTGCCGTAGGCGATGTTCTCGCCAATCGTACCGTCAAACAGATAGACATCCTGTTGCACCAGGCCAATGGCGCGGCGCAGGCTCTGCTGCGTCACGTCGCGCACGTCTTGGCCGTCGATGCTGACGGATCCAGCAGCCACGTCATAAAAGCGCGGCAGCAGCGAACACGTCGTGGACTTGCCACCGCCCGAGGGGCCAACCAGGGCAATGGTCTGTCCGGGCTTGATGGACAGATTCATATGGTCGATCACGGGACGAGCCTCTTCGCCTGCGCCGAGCTCAACGTCCTCGTAGCTAAAGCACACGTCGCGATATTCAACCGCGCCAGCCTTCACCTGCAGGTCCGTGGCATCCGGCTTATCCTGGATATCCGGAGCGGTCGAAAGCACCTCGTCCATGCGTTTAAAGCCGGCGATGGCCTTCTGATACGTTTCAGCCGAGTTCACAAGCGTCTCGAGCGGGGTGCAGAACAGCGAAATGTAGAGTGCAAAGGTCGCCATATCGACCGCCTGCAGCTGACCCTGGGCAACGAGCCAACCACCCAGCAGCACCACGATCACGTACAGCACGCCCGAGAGCAGGCCATACGTCGCTGTGTAGACGCCCATGGCGTGATACATATTCTCCTTGGACGAAAGATAGCGGTCGTTAGAGGCGCGGAACTTGGAGCGCTCAGCCTCCTCGTTCGCAAAACTCTTGACCACGCGCATGCCCGCCAGCGAATCCTGCAGCTGAGCATTAATACCGCTGATCTTTTTGCGGTTGTCGCTAAAGACCTCACGCATGCGCATGTTCTGCCAAAACATGATGACCGCAAACACCGCCGTCACCACGGCCATGGCAAGCGCCAGCACCGGGGCAATAGCAAAGAGGATCACAAACGAGCCGACGATCTCGATGCCGCAGATGATAATCCACTCGGGCACGTGGTGTGCCGCCTCGCAGATATCGAACAGGTCGTTGACCACGCGGCTCATCATGTCACCCGAGCTGTTGCGATCGAAATACGCAAAGCTAAAGCGCTCGTACTGATCGAACAGGTCCTCGCGCATCTTGGACTCCATGCGCGCGCCCATCACGTGGCCCCAGTAACTCACAAAGTAGCGACAGGCGCAACGGATGGCATACATCAGCACCAGGCCAACCGCGATCATACCGAGCGCCTGCATAATAGCAGCCTGACCCTGGGTAAAGAGCCCGCCAGTCAGATTGCGCAGGATAATGGGAAACGCCAAGTCAATGGCGGCAAGCACCAGGGCGCAAACAGTATCGGCAACAAAAAGCCCCATCTGGGGCTTGTAATAAGAAAGAAAACGCTTAAACATGCAGTCCTCGGGGAGAAATAAATAGGGTGAGAAATCTGGTTGAACCGTTCGAGTTGAAAGAAAAGCAGCCCAACAAGCATAACGCCGATGTTCTGGCAGCGTCAGCGAAAACGTCCCTAAGCGAGCAAGGTGCCTTGAAAGAGGAGCGACGCGTACTTCGGTACGCAAGCGACGATTGAAAGGCAGATTGCCGCTTAGGGGCGTTTGCAGCGTCGACTCGTTACGCGGTTTGGTAAAACCGCGTAACCTAGAGCTCCGCGCCCCCAAGGCGATGCGCGATGCTATCGCAGGCCAAGGCGCCCACGACGGTCTTGGCATCTTCGATCTTGCCGTCGAGCACGGCGTCGATCAGCTCGTGCAGCGGCACCAGATCCACGTTGACAAACTCGTCATCATCGGGGTTGGGCGCATCAAACTCGAGCTTGGTGGCCAGGTAGATGTGAATGATCTCGTCACAGAAGCCGCAGGACGTGACAATCGACGTCAAAAAGCGAATGCGACCGGCCCTAAAGCCCGTCTCCTCATGCAGCTCACGCTTGGCGCAATCGAGCGGGTCCTCGCCTGGATCGAGCTTGCCGGCGGGAATCTCGACCGTCACGCGGTCGATGGCGGTGCGGTACTGACGCACCAGTACGATCTTGCCGCTCTCGGTCAGTGCCACAACGGCCGCCGCACCCGGATGGCGAACGATATCGCGGGCGCTGCGGTGACCGTTGGGCAGTTCAACCTCAAGACGGTGGACGTCGAGGATCTTGCCCTTCCAGGCGCACTCCTCCGAAAGAATCTTCTCGTGCAGCTCGGCATCGTGCGGGTCGTCGTCGCCCAGCACCAGCGCCGGCTCGTCAGCGACCTCGCCACCAGGCTCGCCCTCGGCGTGCCCATACATGCGGCTGTCCTCTTCGACGATCTGCGCGTCCACGAGCTCTTCGTTCTTCTCGTCCATCCGTCTCATCCCTCTCGGACTTTAGGCATCCCAGGCGTCGCGGCCACGCAGCGCGCGCAGACCGATGTCATGACGCAGGGTCTTGCCCTCAAAATCAATCTTTTCGCAGGCCTCGTAGGCAAGGTTGCGAGCGTTCTCGAACGTGTCGCCCAGCGCGGTCACGGCAAGCACTCGGCCACCGTTGGTCACGAGCTGACCGTCCACCACGGCGGTGCCGGCATGGTACACGGTCACGTTCTCCATGGCCTCGGCGTCGGCGATGCCGGTGATGACTTTGCCCTTCTCGTAGCTGCCGGGGTAGCCCGCGCTCGTCAGGACAACAGCCACAGCCCACTCGTCACGCCAGTCGAGTTCAATCTGATCGAGCTCACAGTTGGCACAAGCCAGCATGACCTCGACCAGGTCGTTCTTGAGGCGCGGCAGCACGACCTGCGTCTCAGGGTCGCCAAAGCGGGCGTTGAACTCCAGCACCTTGGGGCCGGCGGGGGTAAGCATAAAGCCGCCGTACAGGCAGCCGCGGTAGTCGATGCCCTCGGCGGCGAGCTCGGCCACGGTCTGCTCCATGACCTTCACCATGGTGGCGTGCTCCTCGTCGGTCACGATGGGCACCGGGCTGTAGACGCCCATGCCACCGGTGTTGGGGCCCTTGTCGCCCTCGAGTGCACGCTTGTGATCCTGCGAGGTGGCCATAGGACGCACGGTCTTGCCGTCGGTAAAGGCCAGCAGCGAGCACTCGGGGCCGGTCAGCATCTCCTCGATGACCACGGTATTGCCGGCATCACCAAAGGTGCCACCAAAACACTCACGCACGGCCTCTTCGGCCTGCGCAAGCTCAGTCGCCACGATAACGCCCTTGCCTGCAGCCAGGCCGTCAGCCTTCACGACCAGCGGGGCGCCCTGCTCGCGCACGTAGTCAAGAGCCGAAGCCTCGTCGGTAAACGAGCCATAGGCTGCCGTCGGAATGCCGGCACGCTCCATGAGTTGCTTGGAGAACAGCTTAGAGCCCTCCATCTGAGCGCCCTCGGCACCCGGGCCAAAGCAGGGAATACCAGCCGCACGCACGGCGTCGGCAACGCCCACCACGAGCGGAGCCTCTGGGCCAATTACCACGAGTCCGCATCCGTGGCTCTGCGCAAACGCCGCCACGGCCGCAGGATCGCAATCGTCGAGAACCACGTTCTCGCCGCAGCTCGCGGTGCCGCCGTTACCCGGCGCAATGTAGAGCTTGCCGGCGCGCGGTGATGCAGCGAGCTTAGCTGCCAGAGCATGCTCGCGGCCGCCGCTGCCCAACAACAGGATGTCGATGGTTTGAGTGTTCGCCTTCAAGGGTGCCTCCTCTATGGATGAACGGCCCGCTCCGCGCGAGCCCTTTGCAAGCAAATATACCCCTCGGCCGCCCGTCCGGGCTGCAAAGGGGTATATCGCAATAACCAAATAGTGCCGATTACTTCCAGAATCGGTTGATGATCTGCTCGCGACCGGCGCCGACGCCAATGAACGTCACGCGGGTGTGTGCCAGATCCTCGATAAACGTCACGTAGTCCTGAGCCTCCTGCGGCAGCTCGTCAAAGCTGCGGCAGCCGGTGATGTCGCACTTCCAGCCCGGGAGCTCCTCGTAGATGGGCTTGGCGTGCTCAAAGCGCACCTGATGCTCGGGCACGCTCGTGTAACGCTCGCCGTCGACGTCGTAGGCAACGCACACCTTGACGGTATCGAAGGCCGAAAGCACGTCGAGCTTGGTCATGGCGATATCGGTGAGGCCATTGACACGCGAGGCGTAGTTGGCGATGGGGCCATCGAACCAACCGCAGCGACGGCGACGGCCGGTGGTCACGCCGTACTCATAGCCCTCCTCGGTCAGCGTATGGCCGGCCTCGGACTCATAGGAAAGCTCGGTGGGCATGGGGCCCGAACCGACGCGGGTGATATAGGCCTTCATGACGCCCAGCACGCGGTCGACATTCTTCATACCGACGCCGGAGCCGGTGATGGCACCGCCGGCGGTGCAGTTGGAAGACGTCACGTACGGATAGGTGCCGTGGTCGATGTCGAGCAGCGTTGCCTGAGCGCCCTCGAACAGCAGGTCCTTGCCCTCATCGATCATGTTGTTGAGCAGCAGGCTCGTCTCGGTGATGTAGGGGCGCAGGCGCTCGGCCATGGGCAGGTACTCGTCGCAAATCTGGTCCACGGTGTAGGTGGGCAGGTGGTAGATGAGCTCGAGCTCGGGATTCACGCGGGCAAGAGCGGTCTCCAGCTTGTCGCGGAACAGCGCCTCGTCCAGCATGTCCTGCATGCGCAGGCCGATGCGAGCCATCTTGTCCTGGTAGCACGGACCGATGCCGCGCTTGGTGGTACCGATGTTCTTCTTGCCGAGCTTCTGCTCAAAAGCACCATCCAGATCGATGTGGTACGGCATGATGATGTGCGCGTTGCCACTGATCTTGAGGTTCTTGGTGGTGATGCCGTCGGCCTCGAACATGTCAATCTCCTCAAGGACAACCTTGGGGTTGACGACGCAGCCGTTACCGATCACCGACACATGGTCGGAATACATGATGCCGGAGGGCACCTGGTGCAGGCCGTACTTCTTGCCGTTGACGACGATGGTGTGGCCGGCGTTATTACCGCCCGAATAGCGCACGACGGCATCGAAGTCGCCGGCGACCAGGTCGCAAATCTTACCCTTGCCCTCATCGCCCCACTGGGCACCGACCAAAACGGTTGACGGCATGTTTACTCCTCACATTCATGGACTGTCTACGCGCCGCGCTGGCACGCAGAAGCACAAAACATTCCCAGTATACCCGTGCAACGGGCGCCTGTCCTACTCCTCGGTATGCGCCCCATCAAGCTCATAGAACTTGGTGGATGCCGGCAGGAACATCAGGTCGACGTCACCGATCGGGCCCGAACGGTTCTTGGCCACGACGATACGCGTAACGCCCTCGTCGGGTCGATCGTCACGCGAGGCCTCGGCCGCATCGGCGGAGCGGTCCAAGAACATAACGATGTCGGCGTCCTGCTCGATAGAGCCCGATTCACGCAGGTCGGACAGCTGCGGGCGCTTGCCGGTACGGGACTCGACCTGACGCGACAGCTGCGACAGTGCAATGAGCGGGATCTTGAGCTCCTTGGCCATGATCTTTAAACCACGCGACATCTCGGAGACCTCGACGGTACGGCTCTCGGAGCGACGTCCCGGCGGAGGACTCACCAGCTGCAGGTAGTCCAGGATAATGATGGCCTTCTCCTTGTTGTGGAGCATGCGGCGGCTCTTGGCGCGGATCTCGGTCACCGTGGTGCCGGGCGTATCGTCAATCAGAATGTCGAGCTTAGACAAGGTCTGCGTGGCCTCGTTGATATTGGCCCACTGCTCGGGGCTAATGCGGCCCGTACGGAAGTCGCTGATTGAAATCATGGCGTAGGCGCAAATCAGGCGCTGGGCAATTTCCTTGCCCGACATCTCCAGCGAAAAGAAGCCGACGGTATAGCCCGCAGCGGCGGCATTCAGCGCCAGGTTCAGAGCGAACGACGTCTTACCCACGGCAGGGCGGGCGCCGATAATGATGAGCTGGCCCTCGCGGAAACCCATGAGCATGCGGTCGAGCGACGGGAAGCCGGTGGGCACGCCCGCGGCCTGTCCACCGGCCTTACACACTTCCTCGGCCTCGTTATAGGCCTCGACCATAAACTCGGTCAGTGTCTTATAGCTCGACTTGACCTCGCGCGCCGTGACCTTAAGCAGCTTGCTCTCGGCCAGCTCCACGACCTCCTTGGTGTCGGTGGGGGCGTTATAGGCCAGTGCGTTGATCTCGTTGGTGGCACCGATCAGCTCGCGCAGCATCGAGTCGCGACGGACGATGGCGGCATGGTGCTGCCAGTTCACGAGCGACAGGGTCTGACCCATCAGCTCCAAAATGTAGGCCTCGCCGCCCACGGCATCAAGCTTGTTAATGCTGCGCAGGTAATCGATCAGCGAGATAGAGTCGATGGGAATGCGGCTGTTGTACATATCGACCATCGCGGTGTAGATGGTCTTATGAATGGGCCGGTAGAAGTCATCGGGCTGCAGCTCGACCTGGGCCTCCTCGACCACCTCGGGCGACAGCAGCATGGCGGCCAGTACATTGGCCTCTGCATCTTGGTTTTGAGGGAGACCCAACTTGGAGCCACGGTCCTCGACCGTCAGCCCCGTCTCCCTATCGTCGTATGCCATGAGCATCCTCATTCATATCGCTTGCGAGCATCCATAGTATCAGCCACAGCCCCAAAACGGGCCGCGCCCCGGCAATCATCACCGAACGAAACGGATGAACGGTCCCGTATATAGGACTTCGACGCAACGCCTGCCATGACGCTCGCTGAGCGTAGAAAACAAAAGGGCGCCCTGGTCTCCCAGAGCGCCCTTCTTAGAACAAGATTGTTGCGTTGCAGCAAATGCTACTCGGCAGCAGCCTCAGTCTCGACCTCGGCGGTCTCGGCCTCGGCGACCTCAGCGGCCTCCTCAGCCTCGGCAGCGAGCTCCTCGGCGGTAACGCCAACGAGAACGACAACCTCGGCCTTGATCTCGCGGTACAGCGAGATGGCAACGGTGTGGGCACCGGCAACCTTGATGGGCTTACCGAGCTCGACGCGCTTGCGGTCGATGTCCATACCGAGCTGAGCCTTGATGGCGTCAGCGATCATGGCGGCGGTAACGGAGCCAAAGAGGATGCCCTCGTCGCCGACCTTGACGTCAACGGTGACCGTCTTGCCCTCGAAGGCAGCCTTGGTCTCGTTGGCGGTAGCCAGACGGACGGCCTCGCGCTTGGCGATGTTGTTGCGACGCTCGTCAAGCTGCTTGAGATTGCCCTTGGTGGCGGCAACAGCGAGCTTCTTGGGGAACAGGAAGTTCTCAGCGTAACCCTGAGCGACCTCTACGACGTCACCCTCGCCGCCCTTGCCCTTGATCTCATCGAGAAGAATAACCTTCATGATGCGTCTCCCTTCTTAGCCGCGGTCGCGGTTGCCACGAGAGGAAACCACGGGGACGGTGTACGGCAGGAGAGCCATCTCGCGGGCGCGCTTGATGGCGTTGGCGATGTCATGCTGATGCTGCGTGCAAGCGCCAGTGACGCGACGGGGCTTGATCTTGCCACGGTCGGTCATGTACTTACGGAGAAGCTGAGTGTCCTTATAGTCGATGAACTCAGTGTTCTCCTTGCAGAACTGGCAGTACTTACGACGCGGCTGACGTGCAGAAAAATCATTAGCCATGTCAAAATACCTTTCGTTTGGCAACTTCGGCGAACCAAAGCCGCCTCTCACTCAAAAATAGGTGAACAGCCCTTAAAACGGGATGTCCTCATCGTAGACGTCGACCGCGGGCGGCGTAGCCACCGGTGCGGCAGGACGTGCTGCGGGCGCGGGGGCTGCGGGGGCGTAACCGCCCTGATCGTAGCCACCCTGGCCACCACGGGAGCTCATAAACTCGATCTCATCGACGATGACCTCAAGCTTGCTCCGGCGCTGGCCGTCGCGCTCCCAAGAGCTGTAGCGCAGCTTGCCCTCGATCGCAACCTTGTTTCCCTTTGCCAGGAAACGGCTCACGGCCTCGGCGCGCGTGCCGAACATAGTGCAGTCGACAAAGTTGGGATAGTCCTCCCACTCGCCAGTCTGCGGGTTGCGGCGACGATCGTTCACGGCGACGCCAAAGGACAGAACCTGGGTTCCGCCAGCGGTGGCGCGCAGCTCGGGATCACGCGTGAGGTTACCGGTGATGTTCACTCGATTGATGCTCATAACTCACTACTTCCTCTTGGGGCACAAGCCCAGTCCAAAACGACAGTCTTACTCCTGGTCGTCGCGACGGACGATCATGTGGCGGACCACAGCGTCGGTGATGCGCAGGACGCGATCAAGCTCGGCGATCTGGGTAGGATCTGCGTGGAAGTTGATGAGGGTGTAGTCACCATCGGTGAGGTCGTTGATCTCGTAGGCGAGCTTGCGCTTGCCCCACTCGTCAACGGAGTCGACCTTGCCAGCGCCCTCAGCGATCGTGGTATCGATACGCTTCATAACAGCGAGACGAGTCTCGGGGTCGAGCGACGGGTCAACAAAGAACAGCAGTTCATAAGCCTTCATATTGTCACCTCCTCTGGGCAAATGTGGCTTCAGGTCGTGAAGGTGCGCCTGAAGCAGGAAAAGACTTGGTAATAATATCTTTCAACCTCCCAGGCTGCAAGAATGTGCAGCTACAACCTCATGACCTCCACATATGTCCATACTCACACGGCACTTCATGCGTCTTCCAACCAAATGCTGACCAAATGCTTGACGAATCCGTGGACAAGATACGGCGCCGCGGGGACAAACCAAATCAAACTGCAGGTCAGCAATTGCAAGGCTGTGGTCGCGAAATGCATACCAGTGGTTCACAACACCGTTCAAAGATTTATAAATTGCTGCCACGTCATCTATAAATACCTATTTTGAACAATTTGTTGCATGCAGCCATGCTGGTCAGAGCCCGTTTTTGGCCTCCTAGATCCCGTCACGAAGCCAAACGTTTCAAAAAATGCCAACTTTTCTGTTTGCACTTTGCGATTCCTCGTGTATACTGACTTTCGCATTTAACGGAGAGTTGTCCGAGTGGCCGAAGGAGCACGATTGGAAATCGTGTAGGCGTCAAAAGCGTCTCCAGGGTTCAAATCCCTGACTCTCCGCCAGTTAATTCCAAAGCAGGCCTTTGAGCCTGCTTTGTTTTTACCCCACGCGGAGGGGTGGCAGAGTGGTTGAATGCGGCGGTCTCGAAAACCGTTTGGCCTGTATAAGGTCACGAGGGTTCGAATCCCTCCTCCTCCGCCATTTTGGTTGAGAAAGCTCCCGGGAATGGGAGCTTTTTTGTTATCGAATCCTCTCTCGGCCGCACATCCCAACCAAACGTGTACACCACCCTCCAAAAACGACATTTTTCGACATCTTTGGAGGCTGATGTACATGTTTGCATATCGCGCTTGGCGCACGATCGGCCGTTTTGCCGGCATTCGGTATATTTACTCACTTCAACGGACATAAGGACTGCATATCGGCATAAAGCGAGAGGTCCCTAATGGATACTCCTGTTCTCATTACGCATAAAACCGCATGGCTCGTCCATCATGCGCCACAAGACCTGGTTCAAGCGGTCGCGCAACACGACTACCAGATAGGCGCAAGAGGCCTCTCCACCCAGCAACGCACCGCGCGCATCCGACAGACTCTTACCGACTGCGGTATTCCCACTAGCATGCTTGAGACCATCGATATCTCCGTTGTATTTGCCTTCGAGCGAATCCGCGCCAACGGTGTAAATTGCCACGTTCTTGGCCAAAATCTACCCTACGACCATATTGACGAGCTGTCCCCTGGTATTTTTATCACCGACGAAGCCCTTACCTTCGTATTCGCTGCCGAGTGGATGGACAGAATCGAATATCTCGAATACGGCTACGAAGTTTGCGGTGACTATCGCATGGGGCTTAATCCCGATGACCCTTATACCGAGCAGCCAGCCACCACTTCCAAGGACGAAATTGTCGAACTGCTCGATCGGCACCCCGGCAAACCCGGTGCCACACGCGCCAGACTCGCGCTCAGACATATCTACGACCACTCAGCCTCACCCATGGAAACCGCATCCGCTATCGCCCTTTCACTCCCGACGAGCGAAGGCGGCGTTGGCATCCGAGGTGTCGAACTCAACAAGCCACTCGAAATCCCTAAACGACTTTGGCATTGCACCAAAGCTCGAACGCTTAAAATCGATGCCCTCATTACCTATAATCGCAGAGAGCTCGGCATCGAATATAAGGGCGGCTTTCACGACGAGGTCGAACGCAAGGGAGCAGATGCGGAGCGAGAGGCCGTGCTCGCCCAAATGGGCTATCGCATCGTCACGCTCACCTCGACGCAATTTGCCAGCCAACTCGCTTTCCACCGCGCCATGAACAATATCCGCGAAGCGCTCGGCATGCCTCGTTGCGTAGATGCCGAGTATCAGCGAAAGCAAAACGAACTGCGCAAGGTGCTTATCCGTAACTGGAAGAGCGATCAAGCCGAAGAGTCGCCTTCTGAGTAACGACGGACCCGCTCACCCCGCGCTTCCCCCAAACATGCACATCACCCTCCAAAACCGACATTTTTTGACATCTTTGGAGGCTGATGTACATGTTTGGAACCCATGACCGCACCCAGTCCAGACCGTTTGCCGAGCAATAGGGTCGCAATCGGCGCCGAACATGTACTATGTACGGGCACTGTCCAAACCCGTAACTCAAAGGACCCCATCTTGCCCGTCGCCGCCGCTATAACCGTTACCTCACATGCCTCGGATGCCATGGTCGCCATCCCCTTTTGGCTCGAGATGTTCGCCGTTGTCGCCGCATCGATCTCGGGCGTGCTGGTCGCGCGCGAGCACAAGCTCGACCTGGTGGGCGCGGTCGCGCTCGCGGTGGTCTGCGGTCTGGGCGGCGGTCTTTTGCGCGATATGACACTCCAGGTGGGCAACGTCTACATCCTCAACCAGCCGATGGCGCTGCCGCTCTCCATCGCCACGGCGGCCATCATCTACATCTTCCCGGCAATCGTCGATAAACCCGAGAAACTCATCCCATTGCTCGACATCATCTCGGTCGGCATCTACGCCGCCACCGGAGCGGACAAAGCACTGGTTTATGGCTTTGCGCCGGCCGTATGCATCATGATGGGCTTCTTCACCGCGGTGGGTGGCGGCATGTTGCGCGACGGCTTTATGGGCGTGGTCCCAGGCATTTTCCAACGCACTAACTTTTATGCCATCGCGGCCATCGCCGGATCGGCAAGCTATGTAAGCCTCGTCATGAGTGGCTTGGTCAGCAATGTCGCTGCGCTAGTCGTATGCGTTGCGGTGACCATGGGCCTGCGCTGGCTCTCGCTGCGCTTTGACATCAAAAGCCCCACCGAAGAAGACATCGCGCGCTTCTTGCATCGCAAAAAATAGCTTGCGCGGGCTCGTCCCCGAAATGCAACTGAGAGGTTCTTTTAGAGCGCCCGCGCGTTGGGTACCCTGTTAGATACATGTCGAGTATCTAACGAAGGATTCACTATGCCTTGCAACCTAGCACCGTCGTCCCGACGCCGTAAAACGCGTGGCCGCATCGCCCTCCTATTCGCACTGATCGCGCTTGCGCTAACCGTACTTCCCACGACGTCGTTCGCCGGCACAGACACCGCGGGCAACGTGCTCGCAACCGAAGTTGACTCAAATCCGTCTGGCGTCGAGGGCGACCTGTACTGGGCCGGCCAAAGCCTTAACCTAGACGACGCTTCCATCGGCCGCGATATTATCGCGGCAGGCGAGAGCTTGTCGATTCGCGACTGCACCGTAGGCGGCGCCGTTCGCCTGGCGGCGCGCACCATCGACATCTCCAAAACCGCAATCGATGGCAGCGTGACGGTAGCCGGTCAGCACGTCGTGCTCAACACTGATAGCACCGCCAACTGTTTTTACGCGATGGGTGAGACAGTTGCCCTACGAGGCTCCACCAAGTCGGCAGCACTTGCAGGCGATACGGTGACCATCGACGGCACCGTCGAGGGCGATGTCGAGGTTTGGGCCGACAAGCTCGTCTTGGGCAAGAATGCCCGCATTACCGGCACCGTAAACGCGCACGTCTCCGAGGACCCCGAGCGCGCCGCAGGAGCCGAGGTCGGCGCGCTCAAGATCGACCGTACCGAGAACGAAGATACTTCCACCCTTAACGATATCGTCGGCGGCATCGTGGCCGCAGCCCTGTCGACCTGCTTTATCGCCTTGTTGCTCGAGCTCGTCTTTCCGCGTGCGACCGCCAGTGCCGCCGGCATGCTCCACCAGCGCCCCATGCCACTGTGGGTGAGCGGTCTTCTGGGCACGATTGCTGTCGTCCCCACCGTCCTGCTGCTGATTATCTCTATCGCTGGCCTGTCGCTTGCCGGAACCCTCTTGTGCGGCGTTATCGGCATCGCGTTGGTGTCGAGTGCCTTTGCGGGATGCGCGATCGCCCGCATGGTCGGACACAACCAGAACCGCTACGCTATGGCCGCCGTGGGCGGTATCGCCGCAGGAGCCCTCACGGGACTTCCCCTCATCGGCGACTTCATCAGCGGCGTGGCCTTTGTCTTTATGCTCGGCTACGTTATCCAAATCATCTGGCGCAACGCCCGCCTCAAGCCCCAGCAGGCCACCAACACCCCGGGCCTTCCCTCCGCCTAGCCGTCGATCCACCCGCAAAGGGGACAGTCACCTTTGTGGTGGTGCAGACCAACTCAATCCCTGTGTACCAGAAAGGGCGCCGACCATTGCGGTCGGCGCCCTTTCTTATTGGCGGTTATAAGCCCCAGCGCTTATTTGTTGACCTGGCCGGCGCGGACGGCAGCCTTCTTGCGGTCGGTGGCGTTGAGCAGACGCTTGCGCAGGCGGATGTTCTTGGGAGTAATCTCCACCAGCTCGTCGTCGGCGATGTACTCCAGCGCCTCCTCCAGCGAGAAGGTGCGAGGCGGCACCAGCTGGACGGAGATGTCGGAGGTCGAGGAACGCTGGTTGCCCAGGTTCTTGGTACGGGCGATGTTGACGACCATGTCGCCGGCCTTGCTGCGCTCGCCCACGATCATGCCCTCGTAGCACTCGGTACCCGGCTCGACAAACAGCTGGCCGCGCTCCTGCAGCGTACCCAGGGCGTAGGCAACGGCCTTCTCGGTGGTCATGGAGATCATGGCGCCGTTCTGGCGGTTGCCGATCTCGCCGGCGTAGGGGCCGTACTCCAGGAAGGTGTGGTAGAACACGCCCTCGCCGTGGGTGACGTTCATAATGCGGTTCTTAAGACCCATGATGCCGCGGGTCGGGATCTTAAACTCAAGGTGCGTCACGATGCCCGAGGTGTCCATGCTCGTCATGATGCCGCCGGAGGTGCCGAAGACCTCAACGACCTTGCCCGAGTACTCGTCCGGGCACTCGACGACGGCCTGCTCGACAGGCTCCAGCTTGTTACCGTTCTCGTCCTTCTTAAACAGAACGCGGGGACGACCGACCTGGAACTCGAAGCCCTCGCGGCGCATGGACTCCATCAGGACGGACAGGTGCAGAATGCCGCGGCCAGAGACCTCGACGCCGCTCTTGTCCTCGAGCTCCTCGATCTTCATGGTCACGTTGTTCTCGGCCTCGTTGAACAGGCGCTCCTTGAGCTGACGGGCACCCACGATATCGCCGTCGCGGCCGACGAGCGGGGAGGTCGAGGCCTCAAAGACGATGGACAGGGTCGGCGGGTCGATCTCGATGGGCTCGAGCTCGACGGGGTTCTCGGGGTCGGTGTAGACATCGCCGATATCGGTGCGATCAATACCCACGACAGCAGCGATATCGCCGGCGCCGACTTCCTGGCACTCGGTGCGGCCCAGATAGTCGAAGGTAAAGAGCTGCTTGACGGTAGCGGTAGCGCTGGAGCCGTCGTTCTTGACGACCAGGATCTGGTCGCCCTGGTGAATGGTACCGGAGTACACGCGACCGATACCGATGCGGCCGACGAAGTTGGAGTGGTCGATGGTCACGCACTGCATGGCCAGCGGGGCGTTCTCGTCAACCTCGGGCGCAGGCATGTCGTCGATGATCATATCGAGCAACGGATACATGTCCATGTTGCCGTCGTTGGGGTCAAGGCGGGCAAAGCCGTTCATGGCGCTGGCGTAGACCACGTGCTCCATGGCGAACTCGAGCTGGTCGTCGGTGGCGCCCAGGTCGGCCATAAGATCGAGGCAGTCGTTGTAGGCCTTCTCGGGGTTAGCGCCCGGACGGTCAATCTTGTTGATGACGATCATGATCTTGAGGCCGGTGTCGATAGCGTGACGCAGCACGAAGCGGGTCTGGGGCATGGGGCCCTCAAAGGCGTCGACCAGCAGCAGGGCGCCGTCGGCCATGCGTAGCACGCGCTCGACCTCGCCGCCAAAGTCGGCGTGGCCCGGGGTGTCGATGACGTTGATCTTGACGTCCTTGTACTCGATAGAGATGTTCTTGGCGAGAATCGTGATGCCGCGCTCGCGCTCCTGGTCGTTAGAGTCCAGGACGCGGTCCTCGACCTGCTGGTTGGCACGGAAGGCGTCCGTGGCACGCAGGAGCTTATCGACCATCGTCGTCTTGCCGTGGTCGACGTGGGCGATGATGGCGATGTTCCTCAGATTGTCTACGCGCATGTAGTTCCCCTATCTTCTATCCATATACAAACGGCACGCGTATGCGGCCCGCCCAGCGATACAACGCTCAGCGGGAATATTGAGCCTTTTACCGAAAACTCGTTTATTTTAGCGATTTTAGATGAGAGGGGTTTCCTCACCTGCAGGTTCAGGGTCGCTCCACATAAAACCATCGCCGGCGCCCATGCCCTCATACAGCACATATGCCGAAAAGCCGCTCTCGAGCGTCGTCTCAAAGAAGCTCACGAGCAGAGCGTCGTGATAGCCGCCGTCAATCTCGACACAGCCGGTATAGCCGATGGCATAGCGAGCGATGCGGCCCAGCCCCTCGTCCTTAAGACCCATCTTGTGCTCGGAGATAAAGTTGGTGGCGGCCTCGAGGCACGCCTCTTCGCCGTCCTCGTCGAGTGCCGCCAGATAGCGGTTGGAAGCAGCGTCCTCGATCGCCACAACTACGCCCGGATTCTCGCCGGCGGCAAGGTCGTCCAAGAACGCACCAATCAGGTCACACACCATGGCGTCGAGCTCGGCGGAGACGTTACCGGAGTCCTGCATATCCTGTGCCATCTCTAGACCTTCCCATCGAATCCGGCGTCGTTACAGTTCTTGTGCCTCGGCAGCAATCTTGGCGGCAGCGTCGCGGGCGCGCACCATATCCATCGCGCGCTTGTCGAGTACCTTGATCTGGTTGGTCAGCATTACCGCATCGACCACACCCCAAATTACCAAGCCTGTTGAAATCGAAAACCCAAGCGCACCAACTGTACCACGAAGACGAGAACAGATTACCGCGACAAGGGCGGAGATGATAACCATCTTGATATAGGAGCCGCGGCGCTCGCGAAGCGTGCGGGCCTGCGTCACATAGGCGATGCGAGCCGCCTCGGATGCCTCCGAGCGCATCTGGGCCTCACGCGCGATGGCGGACGCTTCAGCCGATACGCGGGTACCCATCAGCGACCTCTCCGCTCGCATGCCAGACATTTAGAAATCATCGGGGGAGAGCGTATGGACGAACTCGTCGAACTTCTCGAACTCCTGCTCGTCGTCAACTTCCTCGGCATGGGCAGAAACGGTACCCAGGCGATTCATGATGTCGTCCTCCACGAACATGGGGGCATTACTGCGCACGGCAAGGGCAATGGCGTCACTGGGGCGGGCGTCAATCTTGCGCTCGTCACCATCGACCAGCACGACAATCGTCGCATAGAACACCGGAGGCTCGGCACGAACGATCTCGATGCGCTCGAGCTTGGCGCCCAGGGCATCGACGGTGTCAAGCAGCAGGTCATGCGTTATCGGGCGCTCGGCGCGACCGCTATCGATGCCACGGCTAATGGCCGCGGCCTCAAACGAGCCGGTCTGAATGGAAAGCGAACGCAGGGGCGCCGTCGAATCCGACTTGCCGCAGCGCTCACGAAGCACAATAAGCGATGGCACGGGACCGGCGGCCATGACGATGGTCTCTATGTCGACACGAACCATGGAACACCTCCGGTACGTAGCGGTTAACACACGGCAGGGTCGCCGCATTGAATAGCTATACTACCCAATCTTTCGCCCAGCACACAAAATCAAAGTAGTTAATTTGGGACGGGGCTATTTTGACTACTTTTGTTGGATAAGAAAAAAGCCCCGAGGCGATGCCCCAGGGCTCTTAACGTTTTGATGGTGGACCTGACAAGATTCGAACTTGTGACCTCCCGGTTATCAGCCGGACGCTCTAACCAACTGAGCTACAGGTCCATCATGGTGGAGGTTAGGGGGATCGAACCCCTGACCTCAGGCTTGCAAAGCCCGCGCTCTCCCAGCTGAGCTAAACCCCCACGGAGAAAGTAATAAACACCCCAGCGGCGACTCGGCTCTCGCTGGGGTGTTTATTGCGAAAGAAAGTGGTGGACCTGACAAGATTCGAACTTGTGACCTCCCGGTTATCAGCCGGACGCTCTAACCAACTGAGCTACAGGTCCATCGCGCAAGGGATATATTAGACGAGTCGTTACGCGCGCGTCAACAACTTTTTTGAAAAACTTTGGATGGTGTTCGCCCCGGTCGCACGGCGGCATGTGAAGTCGCCTGCTCGGACAGTCCTGACTCGCGCAGAGAGCACATTAAGTGCTCTCCGGCTCGTGCGGAACTCGCGATCGACTTCACATGCCGCCGTGCGACCGGGGCGAACGCGAGTCCCAAGATTGTCAAAAAAGCGGTCGGCGCGCAGGTGCGCCGACCGCCGATATATGGGGTCTGATATTTTCTATCAGCTAGTTCCTCTTACTCGTCGAGGAGATCTTCTGGCATGTCGTCGCCGTCGCCTAGATCGACAGGAGTTTCTTCAGGGGCAGAGCCGTCTTCTGTGGCTTCGCCTTCGGGCTTCTCTTTGGCGGCCGTCATGCGGGCTACGGCGCAGATGCGGTCGTTGTCGTCGACGGTCATCATCTTGACGCCCTGGGTGGCGCGACCGGTCTGGCTGATCTCATCGGTCTTGACGCGAATGACCGTCGCGCCCTCCGTCACGATGAACAGCTCATGCTGCGGGCCCACCGTCTTCATGGCTGCGAGGTTACCCTTGCGCTCGGTCATCTGGATGGTGTAGACACCCTGACCGCCGCGGTTCTGCTCCGGGTAATCCGAGACCGGCGTGCGTTTGCCGTAGCCGCGCTCGGTAATGACGAACAGGTCGCCGTTACCGTTGGTAATTTCCATGCCAAGAACGCTCACGCCTTCCTTCATGCCAATGCCGCGGACGCCGCTGGTATCGCGACCGGTGGCGCGCACCTGGTCCTCGGGGAACATAATCGCCTTGCCCGCGGTGGTTGCCATGATGATCTTGTCACCCTCGCGCACGCGACGTACAGCGAGCAGCGCGTCGTCGTCCCTCAGGTTGATGGCGATCAGGCCGTCGCGGCGGCTACGGTCGTAGGCGCTCATCACGGTCTTCTTGACCATGCCACTCTTGGTGGCAAACATCAGGTACTCGTCGGCGGGGAACTCGCGGCAGCTGATGACGCTCGCGATCTTCTCGCCCTCCTCGAAAGGCAGCAAGTTGACGATCGCGGTGCCGCGCGCCTGGCGCGTGCCAACCGGCAGCTCGTGCACCTTCAGGCGATAGACCTTGCCCTTGCTCGAGAAGAACAGCACGTACTCGTGCGTGGATGCGATAAACATCTCGTCGATAACGTCGTCCTCTTTAAGGTTGACGCCCGACACGCCCTTGCCGCCGCGCTTTTGGGCGCGATAGGCGGCCACCGGGATGCGCTTGACGTAGCCGGTGTGGGTGATGGTCACGACCATGTCCTCGTCGGCAATCAGATCTTCGACGTCCAGGTCCTTCTCGACATGGCTGATCTCGGTGCGGCGCTTGTCGCCGAACTTCTTGGAAATCTCGCGCATCTCTTCCTTGATGACGCCCAGGATTTTCTCCTCGTGCGCCAACAGGTCCTCGTAGTAGGCGATGGCGCGGCGCAAGCCGTCCAGCTCTTCTTGAATCTTGTCGCGCTCCAGACCGGTCAGGCGGCGGAGCTTCATCTCGAGGATGGCCGTAGTCTGCTCGGGCGTAAAGCCAAAGCGCTCGATCAGGCGACTGCTGGCCTCAGAGTCGGTCTGCGAGGAGCGGATGATGCTGATGACCTCGTCGATATGGTCGAGAGCCATCAGGTAGCCCTCGAGAATATGGGCACGCGCCTGTGCCTTCTTGAGGTCAAAGCGGGTGCGGCGGGTGACGACGTCGACCTGGTGGTCGATGTAGTGCTGCAGCATCTCGCGCAGGCTCAGGCATTTGGGAACGCCGTTGACAAGCGCCAGGTTGTTGGCACCAAAGGTCGTCTGCAGCGAGGTGTACTTGTACAGGTTGTTGAGCACGACCTGCGGGATGACGCCCTTCTTGAGCTCGATGACCAGACGGATACCCTTCTGGTTGGACTCATCGCGCATATCCGAGATGCCTTCGATGCGCTTGTCGTTGACGAGCTGGGCGATCTTCTCCTGAAGGGTGCCCTTGTTGACCATGTAGGGAATCTCGGTAAAGACCAGACGGCTACGGCCGGTCTTGGTGGACTCCACATGAGCCTTGGCGCGCACGGTGATGGAGCCGCGACCGGTCTCGTAGCTCTGCTTAATGCCGGCACTGCCCATGATGATGGCACCGGTGGGGAAGTCCGGACCGGGCATGATCTGCATGAGCTCGTCGACGGTGGCGTCGGGGTTGTCGATCAGGTAGCAGGTGGCCTCGATCGCCTCGGTGAGGTTATGCGGGGCGATGTTGGTGGCCATGCCGACGGCGATGCCCTGGCTGCCGTTGACCAGCAGGTTGGGGAAACGCGCGGGCAGTGCCACGGGCTCGGCGAGCGACTCGTCGTAGTTGGGCTGCCAGTCGACGGTGTCCTTCTGCAGGTCACGCAGGAGCTCCATGGCGGGCTTAGCCAGGCGGCTCTCGGTGTAACGCATGGCGGCGGCGCCGTCGCCGTCGATGTTGCCGAAGTTGCCGTGACCGTCGATGAGCGGCGTGCGCATGGAGAACCACTGTGCCAGGCGGACCATGGCCTCATAGACCGCGAAGTCGCCGTGCGGATGGTACTTACCGATAACTTCGCCGACCGTCCAGGCCGACTTCTTGTGCGGACGGTTGGGGTAGATGCCGCTCTCGTTCATTGCGTACAGGATGCGACGGTGCACCGGCTTTAAGCCGTCGCGCACGTCCGGCAGGGCGCGCGCCGTGATGACCGACATCGAGTACTCGATGAACGACTGCTTCATCTCACGGCCGAACTCCGAAATCTGGAGCTGGCCGCCGTTGATATCCTCGCCGGCCGAGGCGCCACGGTCGACTTCGCCAAAGCTCTCCTCGAGCTCACCGTCGTCGTCTTCTTCCTCATCATCATCGGCATCGGGGTTATAGGCGTCCGGGTCGCCGTCCTCGCCCTGCTCGGCGCGGGCAAGCAGGCGCTTCAGATCGTCGGGCATGCCGGCATCGCCGGCCTCGTCCACACCCTCGTTGTTGTTGATATCGTCTGCCACGTTACCTCCTCTTAAGCATCAAGGAAACGCGCGTCATGCGCATGCTTCTCGATATATTCGCGGCGGTAGCCGACCTCGGAACCCATCAGTTCGCGCACGGCGCGGTCCGCCACCACGGCGTCCTCGATCGACACGCGCTGCAGAATGCGGGTCTTGGGATCCATCGTCGTCGAGGCAAGCTGCTTGGGGTCCATCTCGCCCAGGCCCTTGTAGCGCTGGACGGTGTAGCCCTTGCGCTTCTTAGTGATCTTGCCATCCTTGGCCTTGCCGTCCTCGTCGTTGTCGTCGGGGTTCAGTCCCAGGCTCTGGATGGTGTCGCGCAGGATCTCGTCTTCGGGCTGGCGGCCGTTGGGATACACGTAGTGAATCTTGTTGCGCACCTTGATGCCAAAGATGGGCGGGCAAGCGACGTAAACGTAGCCGGCATCAATCAACGGGCGCATGTACTTGTAGAAGAACGTCAGCAGTAGGATGCGGATATGCGCACCGTCGACGTCTGCATCGGTCATGATGATGATCTTGTGGTAGCGGGCCTTGGTGATGTCGAAGTCGCCGCCGTCGCCGGCGCTCGTCGTGACGCCGCAGCCGATCGCAGTGATGAGCGACTGGATGGTGTCGCTCGAGAACGCACGATGATCGCCCACGCGCTCGACGTTCAAAATCTTGCCGCGCAGGGGTAGGATCGCCTGGATGTCTCGGCGACGGCCGTCCTTGGCCGAGCCGCCTGCCGAGTCGCCCTCCACGATAAAGAGCTCAGTCAACTCGGCGTCGCGCACCGAACAGTCGGCGAGCTTGCCGGGCAGCGACGCCGTCTCGAGCAGGCTCTTGCGGCGGGTCGCCTCGCGCGCCTTGCGGGCGGCGTTGCGCGCCTTGCAGGCCTGTTGGGCCTTCTTGACGATCTCGCGAGCGGGCTTGGGATGCTCCTCGAGGTAATCGGCAAGCCCGTCGGTCACGATCTTGAGCGTCAGCGCGCGCATATAGGAGCTGCCGAGCTTGGCCTTGGTCTGGCCCTCAAACTGCGGATCGGGCAGTTTGACCGAGATAACGGCCGATAGGCCCTCGCGCACATCGTCGCCGGTCAGGTTGGCGTCTTTTTCCTTGAGCAGGTTCTGCTTGCGAGCGTAATCGTTAATCACGCGGGTGAGTGCGGTGCGGAAGCCCTCGAGGTGCATGCCGCCCTCGGGGGTGTAGATGTCGTTGGCGAACGACATGACGTTCTCGCCGTATCCGTTATTCCACTGCAAGGACACCTCGATCTCGCCCATCTTGGTAACGGGCGCATCCGGATCCGATTTGCCCTCAATATAGATGGGCTCCTTAAAGGCCTCGGGGACATCCTTGCCCTCGTTGAGGAACTTGACGAAGTCGATGATGCCGCCAGCATAGCAAAACTCTTCCACATGGGGAGTCGCCTCGCGCTCGTCGGTCAGCACGATCTTGAGGTTCTTGTTGAGGAATGCCGTCTCCTGCAGGCGGTTGTGCAGCGTGTCGAAATCGTAGATGCAGGTCTCGAAGATCTCGTCGTCGGGCCAGAAGCTGACAGTGGTACCCGTCGTCTCCGAAGTGCCCACGACCTCCATCTTCTTGACGGTCTTGCCGCGCGAAAACTCCATCTCGTAGATGTTGCCGTCGCGGCACACCTGTACGACCACACGCTTGGACAGGGCGTTGACAACGGAGATGCCCACGCCGTGCAGTCCGCCCGAGACCTTGTAGGCCGAGTTATCGAACTTACCGCCGGCGTGCAGGATCGTCATGACGACCTCGAGCGTCGGGATCTTTTTGATAGGATGCTCGTCGACGGGGATGCCGCGCCCGTTGTCGACGACAGTGATGGAGTTGTCGGCGTGGACCGTCACCTGAATCTCGGTGCAGAAACCGGCCATGGCCTCGTCGACGGAGTTGTCAACGATCTCCCACACCAGGTGATGAAGACCGCTGGCGCTCGTCGAGCCAATGTACATGCCCGGGCGCTTACGAACGGCCTCGAGACCTTCGAGAATCTTAATCTCGCCGCCATCGTAATCGTTTTCGTTTGCCACACGTCCTCCTTCAGTTAAGAAAATGTGTACAGCCTTACTAGTTTATCGTAAAAAAATACCCTCGGGGACGAGGGTATTTGGCTCTACAAGGCCACCAGATGCGATTTAAGGCTCTTTTTTGCTCTGCACGCCCTTGGCCCACTCGGCACTGGCTCTCATGGCGTTCTCGAGGGCCTCGCGCAGTTTTTGGTCCTCGATGGGTGCCACTTGGTGCTCGATCTCGGCACGCTCGGCATCGCTGAGGTCGGCATGCGGAGCCGGCGGACGCTCGGCCACGGCCGGGCGCAGGCGCTCTTTTGCAGCGGGCGGTGTGTGGCCGGGGGCGGTCGTCTTGAACACCAGGCCGTCGACGTGCGCGCCGGCGCGCTCCATGCGCGCGCGGATAATCTCGCGCAAAAGTGTCATCTCCTGCGTCCATGAGGGCGAATCGAGGTACACCAGCAGTTCGTTGGACTCGGGCAGGTAGCGCAGGCCCGTCACATGGCGTCCCTCGCGCGTGCCCGAACACACCGCATTCCAGGCGCGATAGACCGCACGAGACTCCTCCGCAGCCTCCATCTGCGCGCGGCGCTCAGGTGTCGCGGCCGCCAGGATACGCTGACGCTCGGCATCCAAAAAGCCGCCGAAGGCGACCATTCCGTTCTCGCGCTCGTAATTAGCACGCCTCACCCATGCTCACCACCTTGGCTCGATCAAGCAGGCCATCGGTAAAATACCCCAGATTGGTGGTGGTTATGACTGTCTGGATATCATCACCGATCAGCTGCAGAAAAGCGCCTCGGCGCCCGGCGTCGAGCTCGCTCATCACGTCGTCCAGGAGCAGCAGTGGCGCAGTGCCCAGGATATCGCGCGCCACGGCCACTTCTGCCACCTTCCAGGCAAGCACTAGCGTTCGCTGCTGGCCCTGGCTGGCAAATGAACGGGCCGATCGGCCCGCGACGGAAAACTCAATCTCGTCGCGATGCGGACCCACGAGCGTCACGCCGCGGCGGATCTCCTCGTCAGCGCGCTCATCGAGCGCCGAGAGCATGTGCTCATACGCCCACCCCCTGAGCTCGTCGCGATCCTCGGTGCGAGGCAGGTCGCCAAGCGTGGACACATAGGACACACCGGCGGGCTCGCCGGATGCCACGCGGCCATAGGCGTCGCGCACATGGCCCGACAGTCGGTCGAGCAGGGCCAGACGATGCACGAGCAGGGCCGAACCGGCGCGGGCGATAGATTCGTTCCAGGCGCCGAGCATCTCGCGGCAGCACCAGGTCTCCTTGAGCAGGGCATTGCGCTGGGTCACGCAGCGCCCGTAGGCACTAGCCAGATCGGCATAGCGCGCACTCAGCTGAACGCCAAAGTCGTCAAGTGCGGTGCGGCGCACGCTGGCACCCCGCTTGACCATATCCAGGTGGTCCGGGCAAAACAGAACGCTCGGCAGCACCCCGCGCACGCCGGACGCAGCGCAGCGCTTGCCGTTGCGACTAAACGAACGCTTGCCATCTTCCACGCTCAGTCCCATGTCCAGCACGCGCCCATCGCCTTCGAGCCTCAGCTCGACCTTGCATGAGCCCACGCCGTCGTGCACGAGCTCGGCTGCGGTCGGATGCCTAAACGAGGCGCCACTCGTCAAAAGCTGCAGCGCCTCTATGAGGTTGGTCTTTCCCGCCGCGTTGGGACCTGCGAGCACTGTCACACCGTCGCTCAGGGCAAGGCGGTAACTGTCGAAGCTGCGATAGCGCGCAACGGAAAGATCGCGTGCGAACATGGTCATGGGCAGTGCTAGATGCGTACCGGCATGACCAGGTACAGGTAGTTGATCTTGTCGTAGGACTTGAAGATGCCAGCCTGCGAATAGCTCTTGAGCTCCAGCGTGATCTCCTTCTCCTTGGACAGGGCATTGAGGCAGCCAAAGATGTAGTGGTAGTTGAAGGCGATGGTGCCCGACTCGCCCTCGGCCTCGACATCGATCGTCTCCTGCGCCAGATCCTGGTCGTTGGAAATGGAGGACAGGCCCATCTGGCCGTTCTCAACATCGATCTCAAACTTGACAGCGGGGTTGGCGCTCGCGATAACGGCCACACGTTTAAGGGCGGCGTTAAAGGCGGCTACGTCGATCTTGACGCTCGTCACGCACGAATCGGGGATGAGCTGCTTGTAATTGGGATATACGCCCTCGATGCGGCGCGACACGTAGGTGGTGTTGCCGGCCTCAAAGACAACCTGGGTGTCGGTTGCGCCGATCATGATGGTCGCCTGGCTTGCCATGATGCTCAGCGCGTCGTTGAAGGCGTCGGCAGGCACGTTGAGCTCAAAGGAACCTTCGAGGGTCGAGGTCTCGACCTGCGTATCGCACACGGCCAGTCGGAAGGAATCGGTCGCGACCAGGCGCACGGTGTTGTTCTCGACCTTCATGTGCACGCCACCCAGGATGGGGCGGGCCTTGTCGGTCGAGGTGACGCGCCATACGCGGCTCACCATTTCGGACAGGATATCGGTCGGCAGCTCGACGGCGCTCTCGATGGCGTATGCCGGGAACTCGGGAAAGTCGTTGGCATCGAGCGTGTTGAGGCGAAAAGAGCTCTTCTCGCAGCCAATCAAAACCTGACGCTCGGACAGCTCAAAGGTGACCGGGGCATCGGGAAGGGTCTTGGTGATATTGGAGAGCATCTTGCATGGAATCACCATCTCGCCCTCCTCTTCGACATGAGCCGCAATGCGGTGACGAATCGAGATGGTGTAGTTGGAGGTCTGGAATTCCAAGATGCCGTCTTGTGCCTTAACGAGCACGCCCGACAGAATGGGAAGGGTGGATGCCGAAGCGACGCCTTTCATAACGACGCCGATGGCTTGCGTAAGCGAGCTCTGGCTGACGGTGAACTTCATCTTTTAATACCTTTCTATAGATATAAATATCTTAATAATAGTAATAGTACTGACGAAACTGTTGATTACTTCTAAAAGTGCAGGTCAGCCCTAAAAAGAGAATCGACAGGAACTTGTGTGCAACCGGGTATGTTTTCCACGTTCAAAACCTGCGCAAAACTTTTCATCACCGCGGCTCGAGTTTTTGACACCTTATAACCGACGTTTCGACAAGTTTTCAACAGGTGTGTCCATTTACCTACGAGCGCAGTGTAATTTTATCGCGCAGCGACTTGAGGTCTTCGGTAACGGTCCGGTCTTCCTGAATCATCTTCTGAACCTTTTTATAGCTCGTGCTGACGGTCGAGTGGTTGCGGTTGCCAAACTCGGCGCCCACGGCCGTCGTCGTCATCTCGCACATCTCGATCGCCAGGTAGATAGCGATATGGCGCGCCTTGGCGATATTGGCGTTGCGGCGAGGCCCGATGAGTTCCTCGTGCGTCACACCGTATTGCTCCTCGATGACGGACTGGACCGTCTGCACATTGATCTTCTTGGCCGATGTGTCGAAGTACTGGTTGGCGATGGCGTCGATGTCGTCAAAGGTGAGCTCCCCGCCCTCGCGCTCGCGATCGCCCGCTTCGCCGGCACAACGCTCGCAAAAGCTCTCGAGCTCGCGGATGTTGGTGCCCGAGACCTCGGCCATGTGTTTAAAGTGCGCGTCGGTCAGATGTCCGCCGTCGCCCCCGTAGGCCGCTAACAGCGAGTCGTTGCCTGCCTCGGGTGCGGCGGCGATCGTATTCTCGTAATAACGCTGCAAAATCTTGTACTTCATCTCGTAGCTGGGCTCCGCCACCAGGCACAGCAGACCGGCATTAAAGCGACTGGTCAGGCGCTCGTCCATATTAAGGTCCTTGGGGGCGCGGTCGGCGGCGATCACGACCTTCTTGTTGTTACGGATGAATTCGTCCATCAACTGGAAGAAGTAATCCACGCTCGCGCGCTTGCCAATGATGTTCTGGATGTCATCGATGATGAGCACGTCGACGCCGTGGTACGCCTGCATAATGGGGGCGTTGCTCTTCTTTTGGCGGTCGAATTCCGTCATCAAGTCGTCCAGATATGCCTGCGAGTTGGCGTACTTCACCTTGATCTCGGGCGATTTCTCCGCCAGCTCGTTTTTGATGGCGAGCAGCAGGTGCGTCTTGCCCAGGCCCGATTTGCCGTAGATGAACAGCGACGTGCAGGTGCCGGGCGTGTCTGCAAGCATGGCGAATTTGAGCGCCGATCGGTAGGCAAGACTGTTCTCCGGTCCGAAGACGAAGTTTTCAAACGTGAATTTCGAATTCGCCGCGAGGGGTGCCCCGTCTGCGTTTTTCTCGACTGCCGCCGGGGCCGCCGCCGAAGGTGCTGCCGGCGCTGCGGACGAACTCGCGCTTTTCGCCGGTGGCCTGCCATTCATTTGGGTCATCATGCGGCGGAAATCGTCGGCGGACAACGTGTTTTTAATTGCAATGCCCGATTCCTCGCCGGGTGTCGTCTCGTGTGCGACGGGCATATGCGTGGCGGTCGGGATGGGCGAGGGGGCTGGCTCTACCGCCGGTGCGACCGAAGCGGTCGGCTGCGGTGCCATGGTTTCACGGGAAACATCGTCGCGTCGAGGCTCGGGCGCCGGCGTTGCCGCTGCGGTGGCGGTCACTGCCGAGTGAGTGTCCGGGGCCGTATTTGCCGAGGCGCCTTGCGGTGCCACGATATTGAGCGCGATCGGTGCAAAGGCGATCTCTTCTAGGTACGCCTCGATGGTCGGCTGATGCTTTTTGAGCTGAGCGATGGCAAAGCGCGAAGGGGCCTCAATCGTCAGAGTGTCCTCGGTTAAACTTACGGCGCGCGATTGTCCCAGCATGTTGATGAGGCGTGCATCTTGGCCGTCGCGCTGACAAAAGGCGATGGCATCTCCCAGGATGATGCTTGCTTCCTCGTCCACTGTTTCTCCCGCTCCTTAACTTTGGGCTCGCACGCGAGCGCTGCCTATTTCGGTCAGATGATATTTCTGGCCATGTTTGATTATCAAGCCGGCCTGTGCCAAGTCGTTGAGCGTTCGCGACCACGTGGGCGCTGAGTTTCCAAACGCTCGTGCCAGGTCGGTTGCGCCACACTCCTGGTTTTGAGCCAGATAGCCCAGTGCCGCTTCGCCGCGCTCGCTCACAAATACGTTTTGCTGCGGCTGTGCATATTGATTCGCCGCATTAGGATACATCATTTGAGCTGCTGGTTGTTGAGAACTCTGCATGGGCAGCGGCTGCTGTTGAAAACTTTGAGGCCACTGTTGGTAAGGCTGCGGGGGCATCTGCTGGGCCCATGGGTTGTACTGCGCCTGGGGCATCTGTTGGTACGGCTGCTGGTATCCCAGCGGGTATTGCTGGGGGTATGCCTGCGCATATCCCGTTTGCGGTGCGTATTGAGCCGGATACCCTTGCGGGTTCGGTTGATAGGACATCTGCTGTGCGGCCGGTGCGCCCGCCATCTGCTGCAAGGTTCCCGCGTCCTGGCCCATCGCTGGCTTTGCATCGGGTATGTTTTGGGGAATCGCGCCCGAGGGTGCCTGGAGCTCTTGCATGGGGGCCATGCCAGGCTGCTGCATGGGGGCCATTTGCTGTTGCACCTGTTGCATCGCTGCGGGTTGCTGCGTGAAGGCGCCCGGCATGGGATATGCCTGCTGCTCTGTTTCGGGCCGCACGGCTGCCCCGCGCCCGCCAGCACGTTCGATTTCCTGCACGCGCTTGGGGTCCAGACTTACCGTCACGACGGTGCCGTTGCCCATGTTGTCCTCGATGGAGACGGCGCCGCCGGCGTTTTCCAAGTACTCCTGTACCATGGGAAACCCGGCGCCGGTGCCGCGGATATACCGTTTCATCTTGCTGTTTGCGCTGGTTACGCCAAAGTCGAAGGCACGCTCTTTGTCGTCGATGCCCGGACCCTGATCGGCAAAGCGGATGGTATCGCCACCGTCGAGAATTGAGATGATGGGCTCTGCGAAATGCGCGTGGATAAAGTTTTCGACAATCTCGCGGATAACCATCAGCGAGATGCGTCCTCCCTGTTCTTTCATGCACTGATAGACGGTGTTAGTTGTCTCTTCCAAGTAGGTACGGACGTCTTGTGGTTCGATGACGATGACACGTGGTGTCGACAGCATGTCGTCGTAGACCGCGATGCGCGCTGCATACATAGCCTTTGGTGCTTGTGCGGTGACCTGCTCGCTCTCGTTGCGTTCTTCGCGCACGCCGGTGATGTGCTCGTTGTCGGGTGCCGGATCACCGGAATCGACCATGGTGTAGAAGTCGTCAGACATGCCGCTCGCAATCTTTCAAAAGGTTTTGAACAAATAGTAGCTCACCACGCAATGTTTCTCATCTTTCGACAAGTTTTCAAAACCTGTTGAAAACTTTGGAAAACGGACGAAAAGTTCTCAACATTTCCAACATGACCTGTTGAAAACTCGATGAAATTTCGTGAAAAGTTGCCTGCTGCCTCAAATGCCGGTTCTGCTTATGGGGGAACCGTGTACTCTTTGCAACCTTTCACCTTTGATTTCTTGACATTTGAACATTGATTTCCCTACAATCTTCAAGCTCACGTGTCTATATCTGCGTCCGCGCCCCCGCGGACACTCGAAATGCAGCAGGAGGAACTTAAGATGAAGCGTACGTATCAGCCTAATAAGCGTAAGCGTGCCAAGACCCATGGCTTCCGTGCCCGTATGGCCACTAAGGGTGGTCGTGCCGTGCTCGCCCGTCGTCGCGCCAAGGGCCGCAAGCGTCTCACTGTCTAGCAGCGATACACACATCTCGCATGAAGACTATTAAGTCTCGGCAAGATTTCGAGCATGTGTTCAGTCAGGGGCGTCGTTTCAATCACCCTCTGATTCGAATGACCATATGTGAATCGGTTGGCGAAGGCGACTCCGGAAGGGTCGCCTTCGTTGGTGCTAAACGACTCGGTTGTGCTGTCGTGCGCAACCGATCTAAGCGTGTGATGCGCGAGGCCGCCCGCAGCTGTGGATTTCCCGTTGCGGGTTATGACATCATCTTGTTCGCGACTCCCAAGACGAGGGTTTCCTCGCCGGAGGAGATGGACAAGGCGTTGCGTTCGCTTATGAAACGCGCCGGCGTTGCCGGGGAGGAGCGATGAGCAATCACGTTTTGCGACGTGTTGCCATCGCTCCTATTCGCATATATCAACAGGTTGTTTCGCCCTTATTACCTGACGCCTGCATTTATTACCCAACGTGCTCGCAATACGCCGTTCAGGCGATTGAGAAGTACGGTGTTTTGAGAGGCTGCTGGCTTGCCGTGAGGCGCATCGCTCGCTGCAATCCCCTGCACGTCGGCGGTTATGACCCTGTGCCTTAGCGGGCACTCGCTATCGGAGGAAAACTTACATGTGGGATTGGATCGTTAACATCCTTTTTGAGCTGCTCAAGCTCATCCAGACCTTTGCGGTCGACTGGGGCCTGTCCATCATCATTTTGGTGGTCATCATCCGTCTGCTGCTGACGCCGCTTATGCTCAAGTCGACCAAGTCGACGGCTCGCATGCAGGTGCTGCAGCCTAAGATGCTCGAGATCCAGGAGCGCTATGCCGACGATCCCCAGCGTCAGGCCGAGGAGATGCAGAAGTTCTACAGCGAGAACAAGTTCAACCCCATGGCTGGTTGTCTGCCGCTGTTGATCCAGATGCCCGTCCTGTTCGCCCTGTTTACGCTACTGCGTAACCTGCCGAACTACTTTAGCGACGGCACGTTCTCGTTCTTCAACATCCTGCCTGACCTTACCACCACGCCGAGCGCTTCCTTTGCCGATGGCTTTATGGTTGCGCTGCCTGCGCTGGTTTGCCTGATTCTGTTCGCTGTCTTGACCCTGATTCCGCAGCTGTATATGTCTCGCAATCAGACCGGTCAGCAGGCCCAGAGCATGCGCATGATGGCCGTTGTCATGACCGTCATGATGCTTTGGATGGGCTGGAGCCTGCCCGTCGGCGTTCTGCTTTACTACGATGTGTCTTCTGCCTGGCAGGTTATCCAGCAGATCTTCGTGACGCAGAAGGTTATCGACAAGGCCAAGGCCGATGAGGAGGAGCGCCTCAAGAACGCTCCGCTACAGGTCGAGGTTACCCGTCGCGAGAAGAAGCCGCGTCCGCACAAGAAGAAGTAGTCGGGATATCAATCTTATTTAGGTACCTAACTTTTGGAGTACGTTATGTCTGAAGAGATCATCGAGGATATGCTTGAGGAGGTTGCCCCGCAGATTGCGGGCGATTATCTCGAGATTGCACAGCGCTACAAGGCCGGTGAAGAGCTGACCGATGAGGAGCTCGACACCATTGCCGATGTTGCGATTTCTATTCTGCGTTCCATCCTTTCGCACTTCGATGCCGCCAACTCTCCTATTGATGAGTACGAGGGCGACGAGGGCGAGCTGATTCTGGATGTTACGGCTCCTGATCTTGCTGTTCTCATTGGCCGTCATGGTCGTACCCTTGATGCCCTTCAGGTTATGTTCTCTTTGCTGGTGAGCCGCAAGCTTGGCTTTAGGTATCCGGTTGTGGTTGACGTTGAGGGGTACAAGAGCCGTCGTCAGGACAAGGTTGCCTCTATGGCTCAGTCTGCCGCCGAGCGTGCCATTCGTACTCATAAGAGTGTTTCGCTTCCGCCCATGAATGCCTATGAGCGCCGACTGGTTCATATCGCACTTCGTGGTAATGATGCTGTAGACACCCATTCTGAGGGTTCTGACCCTGATCGCCATGTGGTGATTGTTGCTCGATAATCTACTCGAGCTTATGCTAAGGGGGCGTGGTTTCCACGTCCCCTTTTTTTGTCAAAAGTTCTCGATACACTGATTTTTGTCAGAAAGGAGCTTCTGTTGTTTGTGCTTACAGATCAGCAGGCTGACGAGATGCTGAGTCGTCTAACTTCCTATTGCAAAGAGTATTCCCTGAGTGTAACTGATACTGAGCTGAGGAAATGTATTCAGCATTTGGATTTGGTTCTAGAAACAAATAGGACAACCAATCTCACCCGTATTCTTAACGTAGAAGATGCTGCGGTACTTCATATCCTCGACTCACTTGTTTTGCTCCCTTATGTCAATAAGGCTCCTGAGGGAGCTTTGCTTGATATGGGAACAGGTGCTGGCTTTCCTGGTATTCCGTTAACGATAACAACGCATCGTAAAGCTACTTATATTGACTCTGTTGGCAAGAAGGTTGACGCTGTTAATTCTTTTGTTCTTGCTCTTGGATTGAAATATGGTCATGCAGTTCATGATCGCCTCGAAGAATATGCTCGTAGCCATAAGAAGCAGTTCTCTGTTGTAACCGCCCGTGCATTGGCCCCTCTACCGATTCTTGTTGAGTATGCGGCTCCGTACCTCAAGGATGGTGGGCTATTTGTTATCACGAAGGGCAATCCTACGGATGAGGAGCTTGCTTCCGGCATGTCAGCGGCTAAGATCTGCGGCTTCACTTTGCTTTTGAATGACGCAATCGATTTGCCTGAGGGCTTGGGTCACAGGGAGTTCATTGTTCTTAAGAAGAGTCATCCGGCATCCGTTTCATTGCCTCGTGCAAATGGCATGGCCAAGAAGAATCCGCTTGCCTAGATGTTTCACGTGAAACATAATGGATACTAACAACTTGCAGTGTTTCACGTGAAACATGGCGGTTGATATTGAATCGGAATGTTTCACGTGAAACATCCTCCGTTAGACAGCTTTAATACACACCAGGAGGGACCGTGGGATTTCGCGACGTTAAGCGTTCGAAGAGCGCAAAAGACACGCGTATTATTGCAATCATCAATCAAAAAGGCGGCGTCGGTAAGTCGACGACGGCTGTAAACCTTGCTGCAGCACTGGGTGAACAGGGACGCAAGACACTGATTGTCGATTTTGATCCGCAGGGAAACAGCACTAGCGGATTTGGAATTGAAAAAGAAGACCTTGATCAGTGCATCTATGATGCATTGCTGAATGACGTGCCGGCAGAATCGCTTGTTCTTGATACAAATTGCAAAAAGGTATTCGTTATTCCGGCGACAATTCAGCTTGCAGGTGCCGAAATTGAGCTCGTAAGCGCAATTGCTCGTGAAACCCGCCTCAAAGATTTGCTTGAGCCGATTCAGGATGAGTTCGATTTTATATTCATCGACTGTCCTCCTTCGCTCGGCCTGCTTACCATCAATGCTTTGACCGCAGCAGATAGCGTTTTGATTCCGATCCAGTGCGAGTATTACGCACTCGAGGGCGTTACGAAGCTGCTTGAGTCAATGAAGATGGTCAAATCACGTCTGAATAAGGGCTTAGACACCTATGGTGTGCTTATGACCATGTATGACTCGCGTACTTCTCTGTCGAATCAGGTTGTTGAGGAAGTTCAGTCGTACTTTGGCGATAAAGCTTTTAAGACCTTAATTCCTCGTACCGTAAAAATCTCTGAGGCTCCGTCTTTTGGAGAGCCTGTGATTACCTATGCACCTCAAAATAAGGGTGCAAAAGCGTATATGAACCTTGCAAAAGAGGTGATCAAGCGTGCCTAGTGCAAAGAAACGTGGCGGATTGGGACGTGGACTCAATGCTTTGGTCTCAGAGGCCGAGTATGAGACCGGTGGTTCGGCTGCATCGACTTCAAATGCCGCATCTGAAACAAAACTTCCTATTGAGGATATCGTTCCCAACCCTAATCAGCCGCGAATTCACTTTAACGAAACTGAACTTCGCGAGTTGAGCGAGTCAATCCAAGAACATGGCGTTTTGCAGCCGTTGTTGGTTCGCAAGCATGGAAATGGCTATGAGATTATTGCGGGTGAGCGTCGTTACCAGGCGTCAAAGCTTGCTGGTCTTGAGGAACTGCCTGTCATCATTAAAGAAGTTAATGATGAGGAAATGCTCGCTCTTGCACTTATCGAGAATCTTCAGCGTTCTGATTTGAATCCCGTCGAAGAGGCGAAGGGTTATCGTCAGCTCATTGATGCCAGCGGCATGACACAAGAGGCGTTATCAAAGGCTGTCAGTAAGTCTCGTTCCGCAATTACAAATTCACTTCGTTTGCTAGATCTTCCGGAAGTCGTACAGCAGATGATTTTCGAGGGCAAGCTTACTGCAGGTCATGCAAGGGCGATTCTTGCAGTTCCTTATGAAGATGCCAGGATTCGACTTGCTGAGAAAGTAGTCGCAGAAGGTCTTTCCGTTAGAGCGACAGAAAATCTTGCTCCGTTGTTTTCTGCCGGAGAGACACCAAGGACCCCGAGGCCAGCAACGCCTCAGTCATTCAAAAAGGCCGCTCGAGTACTTCGTCAAGTTTTCAACACGAATGTACGCGTGAAGAGCTCGCGTGGTAAGAACAAAATCGAAATCGAGTTCAAAGACGAGGAGGAGCTCTCCCGTATCCTTGGTGAAATGATTCAATTTGGGCAGGAGGATCAGGATGAAGAATAAGGTTCTCGCGGTCGTTGCGTTGGCAACCACCGTTGTCGCTGGTGCCTTTGCTGGTTATAAGCTTGCGACAGATGATGAACTTCGAGGTCGACTGTTGCGCGGAGCTCAGGATATCGTCGATACATCTAAGAAGAAAATGGATGTGATGACCGAAGACGTCGCTATGCGCACTGCTCAGGTGACTAAGAATCCCAAGATTAACCAAGACTGGGTTAACCATCAATGGGAAAATGTGGGTTTTTAGGTACCTAACAATTACTCGCCTATTCTATAGGGGTCCTTGTCTGAATACCGGAACAAGGACCCCTTATTTCTTCCGAAATAGTCGTTGAACAATCGTGTGATGCGGATAGCTGATTGATATGAAACGGCCTCGGTTGCAATTAAACAACCGAGGCCATTCGATGTTTCACATGAAACGTTTGGGGTGAGTCTCCCCTATGCGTTCTTTTGAACCTTGAAACGTTGCTTCAGCTGACCGCAGGCGGCATCGATATCATTGCCGCGAGAATTACGGATCGTGGTCTCGATGCCACGAGACTCAAGGCGACGCTGAAGATCCTCAACCTTATGAATCGGCGACGGCTTGAGCGGGCTGCCCTCGATGTCGTTAAGCTGAATTAGGTTAACGTGGCACAGGGTTCCCTCGCAGAAGTCGCAGAGCGCCTGCATTTCGGGATTCGTATCGTTGACGCCTTCGATCATGGCGTACTCATAGGTCGGGCGGCGGCCCGTCTTTTCGGTGTAGAGCTGCAGCGCCTCATGAAGGCGCAGGAGCGTGTACTTCTTGACGCCAGGCATGATCTTGTTGCGCGTGGACTGGATGGCGGAGTGCAACGACACAGCGAGCGTAAACTGCTCGGGAATGTCGGCAAACTTGCGAATGCCAGGAATAACACCGCTGGTAGAGACAGTAAGGTGACGGGCTCCAATACCGATACCGTCGGGATCGTTAAGGATGCGCAGTGCCTTGAGAACCTCGTCGTAGTTAGCAAAGGGCTCGCCCTGGCCCATGAAAACGACGCTTGTTGCACGCTCGCCAAAATCATTCGAGACGTGCAACACCTGGTCGACGATCTCCTGGGCTGTCAGCGAGCGCTTGAGGCCGTTAAGGCCTGTGGCACAAAATGCACAACCCATGCCACAGCCAGCCTGAGTAGAAACGCAGACGGAAAGCTTGTTACGACGGGGCATACCGACAGTCTCGACGGAAATGCCGTCGTGGTACTCGAGCAGATACTTGCGAGAGCCATCTTTGGAAACCTGTTTGGTGAGTTCAGTCGGCGTGTCGAAGGCAAATGCCTCTTTAAGCTGCTCGCGGAAAGCCTTAGGAAGGTTGGTCATATCGTCAAACGAACAAACGTTCTTCTCAAAGACCCATTCGATGAGCTGCTTCGCGCGGAAGGCGGGCTGGCCGAGTTCGGCCACAAGCTCGCGAATATCGTTTTGGCTCAAGTCGCGAATGTCCTGAGATTTAGTCCTGGGATTCATGGAAGCCTTTCGATTTTGGGGAAACGTAGAGGGTATCGCTACAATATGGTATCAGCTGCAGAAATTATAGAGGAGGAGTCTGCCCATGCCGGGTAAAAGCCTAGAGAACATGCACGTAGCGGTCTTGGCGGGCGGTCATTCCGCCGAGCGCGAGATCTCGCTCAATTCGGGAAAGAACGTCGTGGTGGCCTTGAAGGAGGCTGGCTACACTTCGGTGGAGCTGCTCGACACGGCTGCCGATGATTTTATGGTAACCATGGCGACCGGCGGCTTTGACGTGGCGTTTATCGCCATGCACGGCGCCGGCGGTGAGGATGGTGCCATGCAGGGTGCCATGGAGACCCTGGGTATCCCCTACACGGCCTCGGGCGTGCTCGCGAGCGCCTGCGGTGCCGACAAGGAGGTCTCGAAGCTCCTGTATGCCAAGGCGGGCATTCCCGTTGCCCCCGGCCTTGCGCTCGAAGTGGGCGATGAAGTCGATATCGATCATATCGTCGAGGTTTGTGGCGAGCGCTGCTTTGTGAAGCCGGCCGTCAACGGTTCCAGCTATGGCATTTCCCTGGTCCATGAGCCCTCCGAGCTACCCGCGGCCATCGCCAAGGCGTTTGAGTACGGCGATAAAGTGCTGGTCGAGAAGTGCATCGAGGGTACCGAGATCACCGTCGGCGTATACGGCGAGGATGACGTGCGCGCACTGCCGATCGTTGAGATTCGTAAGCCCGAGGACTGCGAGTTCTACGATCTGGACGTGAAGTATGTGGACCCCACGGACATCCATCGCATTCCGGCACAGATTTCGCCCGAGAACTACGCTCGTGCCCAGGAGCTAGCCTGTGCCGCCCATAGGGCGCTCGGTTGCTTGGGCATCTCGCGCAGCGATTTTATCGTGAGCGAGGACGGCCCCGTTATCCTCGAGACCAATACCATTCCCGGCATGACCGATACGTCGCTGTATCCGGATGAGATCCGCCACACCGACGACATGACGTTCCCGCAGGTCTGTGACAGCCTGATCCGTATGGGTCTTCGTCGAGCGGGCGTTGCATGCTAATCGAGGACGCTGTTTCGTCGGGAACGCCGCAGTTTGTCATCGATTCCTATGCCACGCTTGCCGAGCGCGCCAAAACCCAATCGTTTGGTCTCATCGAGGAAGATGTTATCGTCCTCGATACCGAGACCACGGGTCTTTCGGTGCAGGACAATGAACTGATCGAGATATCGGCGGCCCGCCTTTCGGGCCGCGAGATCGTCGACCGGTTCGATACCTTCGTGCATCCCAAGCAGCTGATTCCCGCCGAGATTACCGAACTCACGAGCATTACAAACGCCGATGTGGCAGATGCCCCATCGGCCGTCGAGGCCGTGGCCGCTCTCGCCGATTTTGTCGGCGGCTGCCCGGTGATCGCACATAACGCCACCTTCGACCGCTCGTTTATCGAGTCGGTCAAGGGCGGTGTCAACGTCAGCGACATCTGGATCGATTCGCTGGCACTGTCGCGCATCGCGCTTCCGCGCCTGGCCTCGCACAAGCTGTCTTTCATGGCCGACCTGTTTGGCTGCGATTCGGTGTCGCACCGCGCCAACGCCGATGTCGACGCCCTGTGTGGCGTATGGCGCGTCTTGCTCGTGGCGCTCACCGACTTGCCCCAGGGCTTAATGGCGCGCCTGGCCGACATGCATCCCGACGTACCCTGGTCCTATCGTCCCATCTTCTCGTTCTTGGCGGGGCAGAACCCCGGTTCCATCTTCTCTCTCAGCGCCGCCCGCGCCGACGTACTCAAGGCTGATCGGGCCGATGATCGCGTTGATGCGGACGAGCTACCGGTCCTTAAGATGCCGAGCCGCGAGGAAATCGAGGCGGACTATGCCCCGGGCGGCCTGGTTAATCGCATGTATCCCACGTACGAGCCGCGCGATGAGCAGATCGCGATGGCGCTCGAGGTCCGTGACGCACTCGTTACGGGAACGCATCGCGTGATCGAGGCGGGCACGGGCGTCGGCAAATCGATGGCTTACCTGGTGCCTTTTGCCGAGGCCGCGCGCCGCAACAACATCACGGTTGGTATCGCGACTAAATCGAATAATCTTGCCGACCAGCTCATGTATCATGAGCTGCCCAAACTTGCCGAGCAACTGGACGGAGGCCTATCGTTTTGCGCCCTCAAGGGCTATGACCACTATCCATGCTTGCGCAAGCTTGAGCGCATGAGCCGTAGCCAAGTCGAAATTACGACTAAGCGTGATCCTGCCGACACGCTTACGGCAGTCGCGGTCATCATGGCGTACGTGTGTCAGTCGGCCGATGGCGACCTCGACTCGCTCGGTATTCGCTGGCGCAGCGTCAACCGTCCCGACTTTACGACGGCGTCGCGCGAGTGCGCCCGTCGCCTATGCCCGTTTTTCCCCGATAAATGCCTGGTCCACGGCGCCCGCCGTCGCGCGGCGCATGCCGATGTGGTGGTCACCAACCATTCCCTGCTGTTCCGCAATGTCGCGGCCGAGGGCAGAATCTTGCCTCCGATTCGTCACTGGGTGATCGATGAGGCCCACTCCATCGAGCGCGAGGCGCGCCGTCAATGGGCGCGCGTGGTGTCGGCGGATGAATCGCGCGTTCTGTTTGAGCGCCTGGGTGGCTCGAGCACCGGCGCGCTGAGCCAGGTTTCCCGCGATTTGGCAACCTCGGAGGGCTCTACGCTCTACTTGGGTCTAACCGCCAAGGCGACGTCGACGGTTGCGCGCGCGAGCATGGCAATCGCCGACGTGTTTGACGGCGTTCGCGAGCTCGGCCGCCGTGCCCGCGGGGGCTATGACAATGCGAACCTATGGATTGGCCCCGAGCTGCGCGAATCTGACGACTGGCATGATTTCTTACAGTCGGCCTGCACTGCCATCGACGCATTGGAACAAGCTGACAAGAGCGTCGACGCGCTGGTACAAGCCGTCGCCGCCGACAAGCCCGAGGTTGTTGTCGACCTGGGTGATATCTCGCGCCGCCTACACGAGCTGGCCGAGAACCTCAAACTCATCATCGACGGTACCGATGAACACTACGTGTACTCGCTGCAAGTCAATCGCAGATTGCGTGCCGGCGGCGAGTCGATGACCGCGGAGCGCATCGATATTGGCGAGGCCTTGGCAACCGAGTGGTTGCCCGAGGTCCACACGGCTATCTTTGCCTCGGCGACCATGACGGTTTCCAAGAGCTTTGAGCACTTTAACCACGCCGTCGGCCTCGATCGCATCGGTGCCTCGACATCATCGTCGCTGCACTTGGATTCGAGCTACGACTTCGATTCGAATATGGCCGTGGTCGTGGCTGGGGATATCCCCGATCCGCGCGACCGCGAAGGCTATCTTTCGGCGCTCGAGCGTGTGCTGGTCGACGCTCATCTTGCCATGGGCGGCTCGGTGCTTACGCTGTTCACCAACAGACGTGACATGGAGGAGCTGTACGCTCGCGTCGAGCCCAAGATGGCTCGTGCGGGTCTGGAACTCAACTGCCAGCAGCGCAACTCGTCTCCTCGTCGTTTGCGCGATCGCTTTATCAACGAACCGACCTCGTCGCTCTTTGCACTTAAGGCCTTTTGGGAAGGGTTTGATGCCAGCGGAGAGACGCTGCGCTGCGTCATCATCCCCAAGCTGCCGTTCTCGAGCCCCACAGACCCGCTCTCATGCGAGCGCAATCTGCGCGAAGACCGCGCTTGGGCGCGCTATTCGCTGCCCGAGGCCGTGCTCGAGGTCAAGCAGGCAGCCGGTCGCCTCATTCGCTCATCGACCGATTGTGGCGTACTCATCTTGGCCGACCCGCGCCTGGTGACGAAGGGCTACGGCAAGAAATTCTTAACGTCGCTGCCCACGAGTTCCTATCAGCGCATCGAGTCGGCACAAATCGGGCACTATCTACAGCTGTGGCGCGCACGCCACGAGCGGCGCCGCTAAAGCGGACAGGCGAGGGATTTTGCCATATCGCACAGACGCTCTGACAGGGCGGGGTCATCCAGGATGCGGATGGCCCCGCCCGCTGCGATTACCTGGCAGAACAGCCAGTGCTCTGACCTATAACGCACGGTCACCGTTGCCATGTCTGCCCCGTTTGGCTCAATCGACATGATGCCGGGCCAGTCTAGGCGCTCCGCCAAGGCGCGCGGCATGAGAAGCTTCGCGCTCCGCTCCGCCTGGGCGAGGGAGTCGTGGAGGGTCGCGGGCTCCGATGCGTGGCGCACGACGGAGTCGTCGGTCAAGACCAGGCCCTCGATTTTATCCATACGATAAGTACGCTGTTCGTCGACCGCGACATCCCAGGCAATCAGATACGTTTGGTCGCCGTTTGTTGTGATGCGCAAGGGGTCGACCAAACGCTCGCGCGCTTGTGTGTCATCCATCGAGCGATATGAGATACGGCAGCGAACGCCGTCCCGAATGGCGCAGCTCAGCTGCTGCCAGTGCGATCCGTGGGCGACGGTGTCAAAGACGCGCTGGTTGTAGCCGAGCTCTTTGGGAAGAAGGGCGCGCCGTATTCGAGCCGCCGCTTGGGGTTCGATCCCCAATGATTCGAGCTCATGGTTGAGCACAGCGCCCTCGGCGGCACTCAGGCGCAGCGGTAGCACGCGCCCCGCGTCACCGGTGAGGACCACGCGCTCGCCGCGGCGTTCACAGATAATACGTGCACCCGATTCTCGGTCCGCAAGCGTCGAGACGATCTCGAGAATCTCGTCGAGCGATGCCCCCGTGATATCAAAGCGGCTGCAAAGCTCGTCTCGTGTCATGCCATTCTCGCCGGCGGCGTAGAGGGCCTCCATGATGTCGATGGCGCGCGAGAGTCTTTGCTCGCTGGTGAGTTTACGCACGGGCATGCTCGTGCACCGTCCTTTCGATGAGGTGATTCCACGCCTGCTTGAGAGAATCGGGAGCGACGGGCCTCATGCCATCCATGGCATGGGCCATGCAAAACGAGGCTGCGGCCTCAAAGTCGCGCACGTCAACGGTCCAAGTCCACTCTGCTTCGGTGCGCGTGAGTTCGCCTCGTCCGCGTGTGAGACCGATGATCATATCGGCCTGCGCTTCACGCGCGAACGAGAACGTAGCCGCAACAGGTGGGCGGTCGGCAAAATCGAACTCAAAGAATAAGTAATCGTTGAGGTTGAAATCCGCAGGAATGGCGTAGACTTTCGAAGGCCTCCAGGCGCGAATGATGCGGTCGCAGCGGAATGTTCTGATATTGTCGGTGGCATTGTCGAGGCCGCAGAAGTATGCCGTACCCTCGCGCTCGAACATGCCGTAGACGCAAACGGTCCGCTCGCGTTGCTCGCCGCGTCCGTTTTGGTACAAAAAGCGCAGCGCGCAACGCTCGGCAAAGGCACTCCATACCGCATCGACGGCGGGAGAGCGGCGGATCGGTGCCTCTCCTGTCGTCGACATGCCGGTGAGGTAGGCAATCTTGGAGCGAATGTCGGCAAGCGGCGCGGCAAAGGTGGATGAGCCTGCCGCGAGTGTCTGGTCGATGGCGTTGAGCAGGATGTCGGCATCGTCTGCGGTGATGAGACCGCCCGCGGCAAACGTGTGCTCGCGGTCGATCGTCCACGCGCTCTCCTCGGTTTCCTGCGCTCCGGCAGCACGAACTTCCCTGATAACGATGCCGCGTTCGAGCAGCTTGTCGCGATCGCGGCGGAACTTGCGCTTGTCTGAGTCGATATTGCCCGAGCCGTACCCCAAATCGGAATCCAGGACGATTTGCTCGGTCGTCAGCGGTTCGGGAGAACTGTTGAGTACAAAGAAAAGGTTGAGGATGCGCTGAGCCGTTTTATCGAAACCGGGCTCGGGTGCACCCTTTTTAATTGTCGCGGTCGCGTCGCTTGCCGTCATAGAATCCTCGCATGAGAAGGTCGTTTGATGCCATGATTTTAGTCCGATATGGAGATTAGACTATATCCTTGTCCGCTTGGGGCGTTAAGATACCCAGAATTCGGCCGTTTGCGCCCGCTCGGGGTATACTTTCGACTATATACGGTTCTAATGTGCATGCATTGGGCCTATTTGTCGGATTATGGATGTGGAGCGCACATGGCGAACACCCAGAACTATATTAACCACCTGCTGCAGAGCACTGGCATCACGCCGGCGTGCAGCGAAGAAGAGCGCCTGGCTGCCGAGGATATCGCTCAGATTTTCCGCAACCACGGCTTTGACCCCGAGGTGCAGGAATTTAATGCTCCCGCGCCCAGCAGGTTGGCGTTTGCCGTTACCGGTATTCTGGCGTTTGCCGGTGCCCTGCTAATGGGCATCGGCGGCGGTATCGGCTTGGTCGGCACCTTGCTGGCCATTGTCGGTGCCGTGCTCTACGTGCTCGAGCGCACGGGACATCCCGTGGTTTCGCGCCTGGGAAAGACCGGTGTGAGCCAAAATGTCATCGCCTATCACAAGGCCTCGGGCCCGCTTGCGTCTCCGCGCAACCGCCCGGTCGTCGTGGTGGCCCACTATGATTCCCCCCGTGCCGAGCTCCTTGCTCGCGAGCCCTACGCTCCGTATCGCGCGCTCATCGCCAAGCTCCTGCCTGTCGCCACGATCGCGCCCGCGGCTGTCGCCATCCTGCGTATCCTGCCGCTCCCCGGCGTGCTCAAGGTGCTGCTGTGGGTTGTCGCGATTTTGGCCTCCCTTGTGGCACTGGCCAATGCCGCCAATATCATCTCCAACCGTTTTGTGCTTCCCTACACGTCTGGCGCGGTGTGCAACAAGTCCTCTGTTGCCGCTATGCTCGGTGTCATGGACAACGTTGCCCCCTATCAGGGCGAAAACGAGTTCCCCGACGACATTCCGTTCGATACCTATTTTGGCGAGCAGAAGCGTCGCGCCGAGGAAATGGCGCGCGCGGCGGCCGAGTATGCCGCGGCCCAGCAGCAAAACGACTACGGCAACACCATTGAATATGAGGAACCTTCCTACGATGGGGACGAGTTTGGCCAGCCGGTGGCGCCTGTCGACGCACCCGAGCAGGACGAGGCTTTTGATGGACAGATCGATGGTTTTGAGGGTGCCTCTGCCGACGAGACGCTGATCGGCGTTATCGCCCCCGAGGCTCAAGATCAGACTGTCCAGGCCGAAGTGTCCACCGGGGAAGAGTCCACCGCCGAGCCGGCGGAGGAGCCCGCGGAGGAGCCCGCGGTGGTCGAAGTCGCCGAGCCCAAGCTCTATCGCAATGCCGCCGGCAATATCCGCTTTGGTTCGGATGCCATTCGTGCGCTCGGCATGCTTCCCGAGTCCTGCACGCTCGATTACGAAGAGGGCGAGGAGCCGACGTTTGAGCCGGAGCCTGCTCCCATTACGCAGGAGCCTACACCCGCGGCCAATACGGCTGCTGCTCCCGCCGAGCCGGTCGCTGCCCCTGTTGCTGTCGCAGAGCCTGACGCAAAGCCCGCGCTCGATTCTGCAGCCGGTCTGGATATTCTGGCGCCTGCCGCTCCGGCACAGGTTGAAGACGAGACCGCCGACGAAGACTATGACGAGTATCCGCAGCGCGTGTCCTATGAGAGTGACACCGATTTCTCGGCCGAGCTTCCCTCGACAACACCCCATGCCGATATCGCTTCCGCGTTCTCCTCGATTGGTGCCAGCGCCTCTAGCTTCTTTAAGGGCGCCTTTGCGAAGGGCAAGAAGTTCGTCGACGACTTTGAGGAAAAACGCGCCGCTGCCCGCGAGGCCGCCGAGCGGGAGGCCATCGCCCAGCAGCAGGCCGCCGAGGCCGAGCGCGAGCGTGCGGCACGGGAGTTCGAGCAGAACGAGGCCGAGCAGCCGGAGTCTGTCGATGTCGCCGACGCCACGACGTCCTTCGAGGCTCCGCAGCCGACATCCGCTGACGTTGCCGAGGCTACGACGTCCTTTGAGGCGCAGCAGCCGGTCGATGGCACCATGTCATTTGATGCCACGATGACGTTTGAGAAGCAGGGCACCGCAATTGCCGAGCCCCTTCCCATCTCCGATGATGCCCAGGACGCCGCCGATGATTCGGTTGTCGACGAGGCCGATTCCGTTGAGGCCGGCGCACCCGAGCAGGCCGAGGCTCCTGCTATGGAGCAGGAGTCCCCTGCGATTGACGAGGCTCCCAAGACGGATGAGTCCAGGCCTTATTCTACGCAGATCTTTACCATGCCCGCGCCGAGCGACCCCGGTGCCACGGTGGCCAATGTCGCTCCCACGCAGGACGAGACAGTTGACTCCCTCATGGCGCAGATTTCGTCTCAGGTGCCTGCGCGCCAGCATATGAATATCCCCGATCCTGCCTCCGCGCCTGCGCCCTCTTCGTCGCCGCTGGCCTCGGTCCCCGATCCGTCGCTGCCTTCGATGCAACAGGCCAACGTCGCGTCCCGCACGTCGCTGTTCGATCTTCCCGATCCTTCGGCACAGACAAATGATCCCTTTGCGACGGCGCAGGGGCCCGAGCCCACATCGGCACCGGTTGCGACCCCCATGCCCATCTCCTCGGGCGCGCAGCCGCTCGAGACCATCTCGGCTCCTGCTTCGACGGGCGCCAAGCCGCAGAAGCGTGGCCTGGGTGGCTTGTTCGGTCGCAAAAAGAAGAACGAGCAGGACAGCATGAGCGACTGGCTGGGCGTCGAGGACGATTACGATGCCAAGAAGTCTGGCCGCGGCATTGGCTCGTGGGATAACTTCGAGGATGACGACGACGGTTGGAAGGGCGGCGCCACTTCCTCCGATGGTGCTTCTGCCGAGGATATGCTCTCGGCCGTTGCCTCCATGGGTGACGATGAGCTGCTCGGCCACGATATCTGGTTCGTCGCAACGGGCGCGTCCGATTGCGACGGCGCCGGCATGAGGGCGTTTTTGGCCTCGCATCGTGACAAGCTCCGCGGTGTGTTCTTCATCAACCTTGAGTCTATCGGTGCCGGCAGGCTTTCGGTGGTGACGGTCGAGGGCGAGCAGCAGCTGTTTAAGGGCGATCGCCGCATCATGAATCTGGTCAGCAAGGTGTGTAAGTCGTTCCACGTCGATTGCGGTGCGTTCGAGATGCCCTATGCAAAAACCGATGCATCCGCAGCGCTCGAGGCGAGCCGTCGCGCCCTTACGATCGCCGGTGTGGACGGCCCGCGCCTTGCCTGCGCTCGCACCGAGGATGACCTGCCGTACAACGTCAATCCGACCAATATCGCTACGGTGTCCGAGGTCGTGACCGAGGTCATTCGTCGTTCGTAGACAGACCCGCTAAGGAGTCAGCGTGTTTTCGTATATCAAGCGCCATTGGCCCATCTATCTGATTTTGACCCTGATCGCTGTCGCATTGGGTTTTGGGGCCGCGTATGTCGTTGGCGTTAAGGGCTCGACGCCCGAGACAACAATGAACGAAGAGGTGGAGCAAGAGCAAAGTTTGGGTGCTGACGGTATTTCCGAGTCCGATCAGGCGGCCATCGATGGCGGTTCGTCATCTGCTGAATAGCCGATTCATCGTTTATGCCCAAGGCGGGCGAGCCGGGAGACTGGCTCGCCCGCTTTTTCGTCGTGCTAGCGCCTCTTTGTGGCTGACCTAAGGCGAGCGAACCATATGGCTGCCGTGCCCGAGGTCAGGAGTGCGGTGATGCATGCGGCGACAGGAACAGATCCCGTTGCCGGCAGGTTCTGAGGCAGGGTGCATCGTTGGATGACGCGGTCCTCATCATGCGCCTCGAGTTTATCGCCACCGCCGTTGCGGCAAAGATCGACGCGCGCGCTGTTGGCAAGTGCGGTTTGGGGCGTATAGGACGACGTTGCCTGCATATGCACGACTGCGCCTCGGGCATCCGAGTTAAGGACCGCCTTGGCATCGTCAAGATCGTCGTGTTTGTCTTTAAGGTCATCCCGGGTCCAAGAACCCGCCTCGCTTCTGGTTGTAAAGTCGGCGGCTACCGCACCGTATTCAAAACGGATGCCCGTGATGACGGCGTCGTCTGTAAGATCAAGCTCTTTCGTATCGAGCGTGACGGACTTGTCCGTCGGGATATCTGCTTTCCATAGGTGCCACCCGTCGTAATCGACGAGACGCACATCGTCGCCCAGCAGCTTTGCAGCCTCTTCCGTTTCGAGCCAAGGATTGTGGCGCCCGTCGTCAAGCGTTGCATTGACCTGCCTGCCCGTATCGCTTGTTCCTGCCGGAGACGTTCGATACCACACGTTGCACAGCCCGTTTAGATCACCGACCGCAATGGGGGTTTCAACGGCAACGAGTTTCGCTGCACCATCTTTGACGCACTCAAGGTCGTCGGTGATGGTTAACTCGTCGACCCAGGTGCTCGACTCATTTTTGGCGTCGATGGTATAGGAGAAGGCGCCTTGCGTATTGGCCCGTGCTTTGGCTCGGTTTTTTCCGTCGCCGTTGGCAACGAGTTTGCTTACGACTGGCTGTGCAATCTCTTGGCGCTTATCGACGCTTCCCCTGATCTCGATGGGGGTATCCTTCATGGCTACGGATTGAACTTCTCCCGTGGCTTTTACTTCAAACGTTATCTCCTCGGCGAGGTCGTAGGTACGCGGAGACATCGTTTCGCGCAGGGTGTAGGTGCCGGGCGAAAGGTGCTCAATGTGGTGCGGTTTGCCGGATGAAGTCCAAGAATCGATTTCGTTGCCATTGGAGTCGCAGAGGACAAGCTCGGCGCCTGTCACTTCCTGACCTCCGCACGCGTCGACTTTGGAGACATCGATCTTGGTGTAGTCGTTGGAAACGTCAAGGTGCACTTCGATCACGGGCGTTTGCTGGTCAGCGTACGACAACTTCACAGTATGTGGGGTCGGGTTGAGCAGATAACCTTCGGGCGCTTGTGTCTCGACGACCTCGTAGGTGGCGGTACCGCATCCCAGCGAAAGATGGTCGACTCGCGCATGCCCCCGTTCGTCGGTTGTAACGGTGGCGACGGTTTCGCCATCCAGGGCGACGATGCTGTCGTCGGTTCGCACGATGTCGCCGTCAGCGCGGATGTCAAACGTGGCTCCAGCGAGGGCGCGCCCATCTACAGTATCCGTCTTAATGATTTCGATGCTTCCGGTTGCGGCGTCGTCATAGAACGAGACGACGGCGACCGGTGTCAGATTTCTGTCGGCTGGAATCGTTATCTCCAGGTCTTCTCCGCGCAGATACGGTTCCTTGGCCGATGCCTCGTGCACGTAGTATGTTCCGGGATGAAGTGATTCGGGCAGCGTGACGGCGCCGGTTGTATCGGTTGTGAAGGTATTCATTACATTGTGGGCCGGATACCAACATGTTTGCGAGACGGGCTCGTGGTGGCTATCGAGCAGCTGGAACGTAAAGCCGGCAAGTGGTACGGTGCCGCCGGTCTGAGCATCGCGCTTTACGATTTGAAGGTGTGTCGATAAGGCATGGTTGTCAACGATGTACTGAAGCTCGGCGCCGTCTGCGGTCTGCTCTGCTGTGATGGTCCATTCTCCTGCTTGCTTAAATCCTTCAGGGACCGTTTCTGCAACCTCGCGAACGGTGTAGCCCGCGCGGTCGTAGGGAATGGCACCGTGAGCGCCGGCGGGTCGCTTGCCTACGCCAAACCATGCTTCGGGCTGGTCTTTGGTGGAGGCAAAGCCATAAACGTTTGTGGTCAACGTGCCGACGACTTGTTGGGAGCTATTGCTGACAACTTCAAAGACGACGCCTTCCGCCGGCTGCTCAAGGCCGGACTCATCGCTATCGCCATGGTCCTTAAACTTCGAGATTTCAAGGTCAAAGGCGATGGGGATGTTGGGGATACGGCTTTCGAGCTCAACGATGCCCGTATCTCCGAGCTGCTCGGCACCGACGGTGTAGCTCCAGCTGTCGTTTGAAATCAGGTAGCCCTCGGGCGCTTTCGATTCGTAGATGGTAAAGGTGCCCAGAGGAACGTCATTGAGGATCGCCCGTCCGTTTTCGTCGGTCGTAAGGGTGCGAGTCCAGCCGGGAGTTGATTGCGAGACGCAGGTGAATTCAGCGCCCGCAAGCGACGCTCCAACCTGGGCGCCGGCATCCGGGGCGGCATCGATTTTTACAATACGCAAAGTGATGGTGCCGGGCTGCTCGCTAATAGTGACATGTTCGCCGCTGTTTTGTGTGGTGAAGGCTATTCGGTCGCTTCGAGGGATATAGCCTGCCGGGGCTTTGGTTTCGACCAGGTAATATGCCGTATTGGGCAAAAGTGTTGCTTGTGCACGCCCGTTTTCGTCCATCTGGATAGTGCCGACACGTGCATCGCCCGCACTTTCAAAGATATCGAAGGTTGCGCCACCGAGTCTGTAGGTGTCGTTGCCGGCGGTGATGCCAGCCTGGGACGATTGTTTTTGGAAAGATACGGAGACGGCGGGCAGAACATAGAGCATGTCCTGGTGTCGACCCTCGCCCGAGACCGGGCCGTGATAACGCCTGGCTCGATGTGGGGCTGCCTTAATGGATCCGGACTTGGCGCTGTCGTAGAGCCAACGTGCAGCCGCTACGGCCTCGGCGTTTTCGTAAAACCTACCGCTCCTGGCAACTCCCTTGCTGTTTGTATACGAATAGGTGCCGTCGGGGTGCGTGGTTCCGTTGAGCATCCACACGGCAATCTGGGTGGCGGCGCGGGCGAGATCGGGCGACAGATTGTGGCCGCCAAAGGATGTACTGGAGGGGTATCCGTGACAGACGATGGCGGCAAATTCGTCATCGAGCCATGTCCAGCCCTGGTTATATGTGCGCCATGGCCCTCCCGGCTTGCTGGGGCCGGGGCAGTCTTGATTCATACAGTACGAAATCGATGTGTCCTGTGCCTCGTATTTACCGACACCGAAGGGGCCGCAACCGTCGCTTATGGTGCGGAAATTAAGGGCGGCACTCCCGTCGACGGCGAATGCGGCCCCCGGGGTCAGAGAGCCGATCAGAAAAAAGAGGAGCAGGAGCAGCGGACCTGTTGCGATTGCGCTGTGGACAGAGTGCGTGGGTGCGTTGGACATGGCTGCTCCTTATCCCTCGTGCGCCGCACGGGGAGGCCGCGGCGCTTGGGATGAGGCTACCGCCATGGTTCATGCGGGTAAGTACCAGAAGCTGACCAAAAGCTTGCCCGATTTCTGACAAATCGAGCTCAAATACAACAATCAGATAAAAGCGCAGGTAGAAATAAATGAAAAAGGACCCCCACGGGTCCTTGTCTCCATATATTTATGAACTTATGGAAATAAATTCATATATTAAACAAGAAAAAAGATATTTGGATCGATGTGAAGACGGTAATCTCACATCGATCCAAATACAAGTCTATGACAGGAGCTGTTCGATTGTTGCCTTTTGGTCATCGCTGGCCTGTATGGCGGGATCAAAGATCGCGGTCGAGATTGGAAGACCCTTTATATTGACCGCTACTTTGATGGCAGAAATAAACAGATCGCAGGCGTCGTAGACGGCCATGAGCGACGAGATGCGCTTGGCGCACTCGATGGCGGTCGCGAAGTCGCCTGCCTGGTAGGCGCCGTGCAGCCTCACAAAGAGCTCGGGCTCCACGTTGGTGAGGCCACACAGAACGCCGTTGCCGCCGCTCGCGCGGTTGACCAGGTAGTACTCGTCGAAGCCGGAAAGGACCGAGAACTCGGGGTTGACCTTGCGGACGGCGCGGATGACCTTGCGCGTGTGACTGATGGTGTCGACCGTGTCCTTGATGCCGCAGATATTCGGATGGGCGGCGGCGAGCCTGGCCACGAGCTCGGGCGACAGGTCGGTGCCGGTGCGCGCCGGAAAGTTGTATAGCACGACGGGCAGGTTGGTGGTGTCTGCGATGCCACCAAAGTACTTTTCGGCAGCGTCGTCGGTGGGCCCGAAGTAGTACGGCGAGACCGCCAGAACTGCGTCGGCACCGGCCTTCTGGGCATAGCGCGTGAGTTCGAGGACGTTGTCGTAGGTGGTGTCACCCACGCCGACGAAGACCTTCATGCGGCCGGCGACCCGCTCGACGGCAAAGCCGATGACCGACTTCTTGTCCTCGAGGCTCACGCTGTAGAACTCGCCGATGCTGCCAAACAGCAGCACGCCGTTGATGCCCGCGTCGGCCAGGTGGTCCAGGTGCCTGCCCCACAGCTCGTAATCGATCTTTCCATCATCGTCGGTGATGGTGATGGAGGGGCAGAAGACTCCCTCAAACATGTGTCACTCGCTTTCCGGGGTCACACCCCCACGAATCCCTGCACTGCCGAGAAGGACCTAGAGGTAGTAGGCCTTGACGGCGTTATCGTAGAAGACACCCTGCTTCTCGGCGTCGGTGAAGACGTCGGAGTCCTCGATGAAGCTATAGAGGTCCTTGTAGTCGAACTTGGTGAGGACACAGGGGGAGTCGGTGCCCCAGATGATCTTGTCGGCGCCCAGGACGTCCTTCGCCATCGCGATGTACTCGAGCGCGGTGGGATACGGGTAGGCCTCGGGAGCGACGTTCCAGGGCAGCGCGGAGAGATCGACCCAGACGTTATCGTGGGCGAGGTACGGAAGCGCGCACTTGAGGACGTCGCCGTCCTCAAGGGACGGGGCGAGCAGGTGGCAGACGACAATGTGCAGGCCGGGGTACTTCTTGGCCAGGCGATATACGGCCTCGGGCTGGCAGCTGGACTGGTTGGGGCTGCCGATGTCGAGCACCAGAGTGGCATCCTCGACCTGGGCGATCCTGTCGATGAGGACCGTCATCTCGGGGCCGTCGACCGCGAAATCGCGGTGGTAGCCGGAAAGGCCACCACCCACAGAGACCTCGAACTTGAAGACGTGGGCGTGCAGATCGTTGATGAAGTGCTCGAGGATCTGCTGGGCGCAGCGGCAGAAGGGGTCGAGCATGACCGCGGCTTTGAAGCGGTCAGGGTACTTCTCGGCGCATTCCATGGCGTACTCGTTCTGCAGGCCGTACAGGACGCCCTGCAGCAGGATGGCCTTCTCGACGTCGTTTTCGTCCATGACGTCCATGAAGGTCTCAACGAGGTACTCCTTGTCTCCCTTGCCCTCGGGGATGATACGGAACTCTTCGCCGGTGGCCCAGCGACAGTTGCCGTTGCCCAGGGGGCGCAGCTCTCCGGCCTTGCCCATGGAGCCGATGTGGTCAAAGACGTGGGCGTGTGCGTCGATCTTCTTCATTTTGTTCTCCTTACGTCAAACAATGTCTAATGGATATATGGTCAGTGACGGATACGCTTTGCTGCCAGGTGGGCACCACCTCCAGTCGAACCCGCAGGCGCGGGACATAGAGTGGCCTTGCAATCCGGACGCTAGGCGGACTGCTCCTCGGCCTCCATCTCTTCCTCGGTCACGTCGTCGATCGGGACGAAGAGCGTGAACAGGAAGGCGAGGCCAAAGGCGAGCGCCAGCGAGATGCAGAAGGGAACGAACGCGCGGCTCATGAAGACGGGCAGCGTGGTGAGCGCGGGCAAAGCGAAGGCGGTGCCCGCGCAACCGAACAGGCCTGCCACGGCGGAGCCAATGCCGCCGGCGACGCATGCGCAGACCATGGGCTTCTTGAGGCGCAGGTTCACGCCGTACATCGCGGGCTCGGTGATGCCCAGCAGCGTGGTGAGCGAGGCGGAGATCGCCTGGGAGCGGAACTTCTTGTTCTTAGTCTTGAGGGCGACGGCGAGCGCGGCACCGCCCTGGGCGAAGATCGCGCCGCCGAACAGGGCCATGATGGTGTCGAAGCCGTAGACCGCGACGTTGTTCATGGCAATGGGGAACAGGGCCCAGTGCAGGCCGAGGATGACGAGGAACGGCTGGAACGCGCCGATCAGCGCGCCGGCGACGAGCGGCGAGAGGTTGTATACGGCCTCATAGCCCTGCGCGAGCCAACCGCCCACGATGGTGCCGAGGGGGCCGAAGACGGCCAGGGTGAGCGGGACGATAACGATGATCGTGATAGGCGGCGTGAACAGGCCGCGGAAGGTCTCGGGGATGATCTTATAGCAGGCCTTCTGGACCCAGCTCGCGCAGTAGATGGCAAGAAGGATGGGGATGACGGAGCTGGAGTACGTCGCCTTCGAGAGCTCGAGGCCAAACAGGTAGACGGGCGCGTCCGCTGCCATGATGGTGGTGATGGACGGATACACCAGGATGCAGCCGAGAAGGACGGCGGTCACCGTGTCAACATCGAAGCGCTTTGACGAGGTGTAAGCAAGAAACACCGGGATGAAGTAGAACAGCGAGTCGGCCATCGCGTTGAGGATCGCATACGTGGTCGAGTCGTCGGTGACCATGCCCGAGACCTGCAGAAGCGTCAGGATGCCCTTGAGGATGCCGACGGAGACGAGCAGGTTGATGATCGGGAGGAAGAACGAAGACAGCAGGACGACGACCGCGTTGACGCCGCGTTGGAACGCGTTGGGCGTCTTTTCTGGGGCTTGCGTGGTTGTCACGGTTTCTCTCCTTTCTGAAGCGTCCTGTCAGACGCTGGCCTACATATAGTTGCAGGTGTGCGGAAGGGCGGTCTCGGTATAGCCAAGGGCCTCGGCGCAGACCTTGCGGCCGTTGCAGACGGCGATGATGTCGTCGAGCATCCTGTCGCGCATCTCCTCCATGGACTCGGGGCCGTAGATCGTCGGGCTCGCGTCGAGGTCGGTGTTGTCCCTCATGGCCTCGTAGGTGCGCTTGTTGGCAGTCAGGCGATACACGGGCGCGATAGCGTTTCCGGTGGGGGTGCCAAGACCGGTCGAGAAGACCACGAGCTGGCAGCCGCCGGCGATGATGCCGCCCACGCTGGAGGGGTCGTTGCCGGGGGTGTCCATCACGACGAGGCCCTCGTGCGGATTGAGCTGCGCCGCGTACGGATAGACGGCGTTGAGGGGGCTGTGGCCTCCCTTGTGCACGCAGCCGAGAGACTTCTCCTCGAGGGTCGTGAGTCCGCCAGCCATATTTCCAGGGCTGGGGTTGCCCTCTCGCATCTCGGCGCCAAACATCTGGACGTACTTCTCGTAGTCGTAGACGATCTTGAGGATGTCGTCCGAAACTTGCTTGTCCTTCGCGCGGCGGGCGAGGATGTGCTCGGCGCCAAAGAGCTCGGGCGTCTCGCACAGCACGGAGGTGGCACCATGATTGACGAGCCAGTCGGAGACCTCGCCGATCAGCGGATTGGAGCCAAGGCCGCTCGAGGGGTCGGAGCCGCCGCAGTTGGTGCCGAAGATGAGCTCGGAGATGTCAGTGGGCTCGCGGACGCACCGGTCCGCCTCGGTGACCATCTTGCGGGCAAGGCGCGTACCCTCCTCGATCGCCCTGATGGAGCCGCCGACCTTTTGGATGACCAGGGTCTCGACGGGCTTGTTGGTGCGCTCGCGAATCGCGTCGACCACGATGTCGTTCTGGCAGCCCTCGCAGCCCAGGGAGACGCAAACGACGCCATAGATGTTCGGGTTCGCAGCGTAGCCTGCCAAGGCAGCAATAGTCACCTTCTGGTCGCAGTCGACCTGCGAACAGCCATTCTGGTTGTGGAAGGAGACGCAGCCCTCAACCGCGTTCGCGATCCTCTCCGTGGTGTCGGAGGCACAGATGCTCGTGGGAAGGATCAGGACGTGGTTGCGGATGCCGACGCGACCGTCCGGGCGACGGTAGCCCATGAAGGTGCGCGTGCCCTCCGCGGACGAGGAGGTCTTGGAGGCGACGGAGTCGGTGTCGGTGACGACGGAGTCCTTCAGGTCGTCGGAGCTGGCGCAGTTGTGCGTATGAACATGCTGCCCGCGCTTGATGTCCGTGGTGGCCACGCCGATGAACTCGCCATACTTGACGATCTTCTCACCCTTGGGGATGTCCACGAGGGCAATCTTGTGGAACAGCGGGATGTCGTCGGTCACGGTAACGCTCGCCAGCGTGCCGTCCGGCATGGGATAGCGGGCCTCGGCGCCCGCCTCCAGTTGGTAGGTGGCGACGGCGACGTTGTCCCTCTGATCGATGACAACGGCGTTTTGGCCTTGGCTTACAGCGTCTGACATGTTTCCTCCCTATGTTCATTCGAATAACGTTCGTATTTACGAACGTTATTCGTTATACGGAACAATATATATGAAATGCTGAAGATCTCACACGGTCCCGCCGCGAATGGTTTTGGTTGGCCGGTGAACGGTTGCTTGAAGGGGCATGCCGCTATACTTACGGGGAAAGTTTGGGCGTTAATGAACAAGGAGAGTTGCCATGTCCTCGCGATATAATCCTGCTGGCCACCGCTCTACCTTGCGGGTTCTATCAATCTTTGAGGCCCTTTCGGCTACAAAGAGCGGACTTACCATGGCGGAGATATGCCGCATTGTCGGCGCTCCAAAAAGCAGTCTCTTCTCGATTTTGCACACCATGGCCGATTCAGATTACGTTAGTTATGACGAGACTACCGGTAGGTATTCGATTGGGCTTAAGACGTATCTGCTGGGCAAGGCATTCGATCGTGAGAGTGGGGGATTGTCCTCTTTTGAAACAGCCATGCGAAAGGTTGTCGCATCGTGCGGAGAGACCTGTCAGCTCGGTGTGCTCGACCACGGTCGTGTCCTCTATATTTCGCGCGTTGATTCCCCCCAGCACATCCGTCTTTCATCGGAAATCGGTAAGACCCTTCCTGCGCACTGCACGGCGATAGGAAAGGCGATTCTATCTCGATGGGATGAGGAGTTGGTTCGCTCGCTGCTTCCTGTCCCATTCGAAAAAACGACTGAGCATGCGGTAAAAGACATGGATGACCTGATGCGGCAGCTCGAGGAGGTTCGACGGTGTGGTTTTGCATATGATCATCAGGAGATGGCAGAAGGGGTTGAGTGCATCGCCGTTCCCATAGAAAAAGGTGGGCGTCTCTATGGTTTAAGCGTTTCGGTCCCTGCGTATCGTTTTGATACTGAGGTGCAAAACGGGGTAGAACACGCGCTTTCTGATGCAAGGGACCAGTTGGAGCGCGTTTCGTAGGCTTTTGTGCCGCAGTGCGCGGTGCGCGATTGCATAGTGATAACACGCCGCATTCATATTGCCCCCTTGAAATGCTCGGTATATACTATCCAAGCATTTAATTTATCCCAATGCGCAATTGCGGGCATCGCCAAGTGGTAAGGCATCAGCTTCCCAAGCTGACACTCGCGGGTTCGAGTCCCGTTGCCCGCTCCATTCGAATTTCAGGCACGGTAACGTTTCGTTACCGTGCCTTTTTCAATAAAGTGCCGGGACTCGAACCCGCCAGGGTGCGAGCGTAAAGCAAACGCGAAGCGTTTGTAGCGAGCAGGCGAAGGCGCCGGAAGGCGCCTGAAGCCGGTGCGGATTTGCAAAGCAAATACGTGGACGTCCCCATGGCCGCTCTATGCTACAAAATGTTAGGTTAATGCCTACTGCCCATACTTGCACCCGCGCACGGTACAATGGTTGGGTTACGACCAACGTGCCAATAACCAAAAAGGAGCCGCTATGATCGATCGCTATACCCGCCCGGAGATGGGACACATCTTCTCCCTCGAGAACAAGTACGCCATTTGGCAGGAGATTGAGGTCCTGGCCTGCGAGGCTCAGGCGGAGCTCGGCAAGATCGGTATTTCCAAAGAAGAGGCCCAGTGGATTCGCGACCACGCCAACTTTGAGAAGGCGAAGGTTGACGAGATCGAGGAGGTCACGCGCCACGATGTCATCGCCTTCCTGACCAACATGAAGGAATATATCGACGCCGATGTTCCCGAGGGCGAGCCCAAGCCTAGCCGCTGGGTTCACTACGGTATGACCAGCTCCGACCTGGGTGATACGGCTCTGTGCTATCAGCTTACTCAGGCGTGTGACCTGATTATCGAGGACGTCAAGAAGCTCGGCGTGATCTGCAAGCGCCGTGCCTTCGAGGCGCGCAATACGCTCTGCGCCGGCCGCACCCACGGCATCCATGCCGAGCCGATGACCTTCGGTATGAAGTTTGGCTCTTGGGCATGGGAGCTCAAGCGCGATCTCGATCGTCTTGAGGACGCTCGCAAGAACGTTGCCTTCGGTGCCATCTCCGGTGCCGTCGGCACCTACAGCTCCATCGAGCCGTTCGTCGAGGAGTACGTTTGCGAGCACCTGGGCCTGGTCCACGATCCGCTGTCCACGCAGGTCATCAGCCGCGATCACCATGCCTACCTTGCCGGCGTGCTTGCCACCACAGCGGCCACCTGCGAGCGCATCGCGACCGAGGTCCGCAATCTGCAGAAGACCGATACGCTCGAGGCCGAGGAGCCCTTCCGCAAGGGCCAAAAGGGCAGCTCCGCCATGCCGCACAAGCGCAACCCCATCACCATGGAGAAGGTCTGCGGCCTGTCGCGCGTCGTGAAGTCCAACGCTCAGGTCGCCTTTGACAACGTTGCCCTGTGGCACGAGCGCGACATTTCGCACTCTTCCGCCGAGCGTGTCGCCCAGGCCGATAGCTTCATCGCGCTCGACCACATGTTCCAATGCCTCATCCGCGTTATCGACGGCCTGCAGCTGTATCCGGCCCGCATGATGGCCAATCTCAACAAGACCCGCGGCCTCATCTTCTCCTCCAAGGTCCTGCTTGCCCTTGTCGACACGGGCATCACCCGCGAGGACGCCTATGCGATCGTGCAGGAAAATGCCATGGCCACCTGGCACGAGGTGCAGGATTGTGTCTCCGGCCCCACCTTTAAGGAGCGTCTCGAGGCCGATCCGCGCTGCACCGTCAGCCAGGAGAAACTCGACGAGATCTTTGATCCGTGGGACTTCCTCACCCGCATCGACACGGTCTTCGACCGCCTGGAGCAGCTGAGCTTCGAGTAGGGTTAACCTAATTCGACCGCTTGCGGATGCATTTCAACCTTTGGCGCCTTGCCCATCTTGGGTGAGGCGCTTTTTTATTGCCGCATCGGCCCCGGGTATAAAATGAAATCCGACTGCTGTTTCGATGAAGGGGGGCGCGTGCCCGGACGCACCAAGCGAGCCGCCATCGTCTCGTTTACGCTCATGCTCCTTGTTGCCGCCTGTGTGGCCGCCCTGACGTATACCGTTCGAAGCAGTTCTTCCTCATCGAATGAAGCCGACAAAGATCTCCCGGTACTCAAAATCGGCGTTACGGATAACGACCCCTATGTGTATATCGATACCACGGGCGATTACGCCGGTATCGATATCGACATCGCCCGCGAGGCCTGCAAGCGCGCGGGGATCAAGCCACGGTTTGTCGATATTGACTGGAACGACCGCGACCGGCTGCTCAAAAACGGTGATATCGATTGCCTGTGGTGCGACTATTCTCCCTGTTATCGCGAGGATAAGTATTACTGGACCGAGCCGTATCTAACCGTGACGGTCTCGGTTGCCGCCAAGAAAACGAGTGGCATCAATTCCTTGGCGCATCTCGATGGAAGCAAGACCATCGCGGTGATTGCGGGTTCGGTGAGCGAACGCCGATTGCTCGCAGGGGATCTGGAAATCTCGCCGGACGTGCAAATCAAATCGTATGGTTCTGCCGAACTCTGCAAAGCCGCCCTCGCCAAAGGGTATGTCGACTGTTGGATGGCGGACGTTCAATCGCTTGATCGACTCGTCGCCCAGTATCCCGGCGTTTATCGCGTGTTTGCCGACAACGTTATGACGGTTGACCTGGGCGTTGCATTTGATGTTGCCTATGAGGGAGAGTGCGTCAAAAACCTCAATACCGCGCTGTTCGACATGGATCGAGACGGCACGATAGAGCGCATTGTGGACAATTACAAGGCAGGAGCGACGACGGGCGGGCAAGGAGCGGAATCATGACAAATGACAAACACCGCTTGCGTCGAAAGACTCTGACCGTCATAGCTGTCAGTGCTATTGTCAGCGCTGTCTTATTAGGTCTGTTGTATGCGGTTGGAACCCATCGCTGCCTCGAAAAAACGCTTGGGTTTGGCCAAGAAACCATGGCGTTTTTGGAAAACGCTTGCGAAAAATATGACCGCTACGAACAGGGGAGAAAAATCGAGACGACGCACGATTTGCTCGCCGCGGTCGAATCGTTTGCGACGTTCCTGTCCTCTGATCGCGTTGAGGTTAACAACGACCTTATCGAGCAATTTGTCCATGCCGAGAACCTTTCGGGGCTGATGGTCATGGACTCCGATGGCCATATGGCCGCCCACTACGACATCGATGGTCGCGATCCGCTCATGTTGTGGCGAGAGGAGCTGGCCTGTTCGCCGGTCGCATCGATGTATCAAGGTTCCAAAGTGACCTACTCAACTGTCGTTGAGCGCCGTGGTGTCGTTTTTGCCGTCTGTGCTGTCCCGTATGGTGACGGCGTTGCTCTGGCATACCGCTCACTTGTTTCCGATACGGCGGACGACTATTCATATTCCATAGCCGATGTGCTTGCGAACAACACCTTCCACCAAAGTCCCATGGTGCTTGTTATGGAGGATGCGGAGATTGTCTCATCCAACAGTGCCGATGCTGACGTGTCGCTCGCCCGACTCCTCGCCAGCGCAGGGGTTGAGTGGAAAGACGACGGCCTGACGCCCATCGAATATCGAGGAGACAAATGGTACGCCGTGCGTGCGGCATATAAAGACTACCGCCTGTTTGCGCTGTATCCCAAATCCGAGGTCATGTCTGACAGGGTTTCATTTGTCGCTGTCGGCGTCTTGGCATGCCTTGCGTTTTGGGTCGTGGTACTGTTGGCTCGAAATATCGTTGACCACCGCAATTTGGTCGAAAAGGATAAACAGCTTGGCATTATCAATGCCATAAGCGCCATCTACGATTCGACCTTCCTTTTGCATCTCGACACCCTCGAGATCGAGGGAATCAATATGTCGCCGGCGATAGCGAAGATATTTGTCGAGCACAACGAGGCATATGACTTTATGGACACAGTCTGCCGGGATATCGTGAGCCCCGAAAGCCGCGAAGCGGTTGTGGGACTCGTAGATATAAGTACGCTTCGTGAACGTATGGAGGGCGTACCGTACTTGGCTGCCGAGGTGCGAGATTGTCGAGGCGCTTGGTACTCGCTACAGGTTGTCCCCCAGCATCGCGATGAGCAAGGCCGCCTGGATTCGGTCGTCGTGGCGACGCACAACATATCGATGGTCAAGCATGCCGAGGAGCTGTCATACCAAGATAAACTGACGGGGCTTCGCAACCGCAACTATCTGGAATCGCGTGGAGATAGCCTGGTAAACGAGGACTTGCCAGTGAGCGTGATTATGGTGGACTGTAATTATCTCAAGCGGACCAACGACATTTATGGTCACGAGATGGGGGATGAACTGCTGCGACGGACGGCGTCCGTGCTGCGGCGGATGGCTGGTGCGGATTACCTGCCGATGCGCGTTGGCGGCGACGAGTTTTTGCTGGTTTGCCCCCATACTGACAACGAGACTGCGCTCGGGCTGGAACAGGATCTTCGTCTCGGTCTTGCCGCGGTAAGCGATGAGACCCTGACGGTCAGCGCATCGATTGGCGTGGCGACCGTCGAGACGGCTGGAAATACGCTGGCCGATGTATATCGTGTCGCCGACCACAATATGTATCGGGATAAGCGCATGGTCCACGCACAGGGTGCGGACTGCTAATCTTGCCCCCACTAGTCCAAGCATCGTAGGATGTTGAATCGGTGCTTGCGATAATAAGTCGGTCCAGGCGGGGATAATAGACGTCTGAAATTTCTTTCTGAGAGGGGATCTCAATGATTAGTTTTGACTACAAGCCTCAGGGTGTATGCTCTCGCAATATTCACCTCAATCTCTCTGACGATGGCAGCAAGGTGCTGGGCGTCGAGTTTACCGGCGGCTGCGATGGCAACCTCAAGGCCATCTCCAGGCTGGTCGAAGGCGCTCCCGCCGATCGCGTAATCGAGGTTCTCGCCGGTAATACCTGCGGTATGAAAAAGACCTCTTGCGCCGATCAGCTTACGCGCGCTATCGAGGCCGCTCGCGCAGAGATCGCCTAATGAGCATCGCTGATCGCTTTAAGAATGGAATAACGCGTCGAGGTTTTGTGCTGGGTGGCGCCGCTACCGGTGCTGCTGCCGTACTGGCCGGTTGCTCGAAAAAAACGGGCACGAGTGATGACGCCGCTGGCGAGCCGCAGGTTATCAAGGACGATTCGAAGATTGTCTCGATCACTGATGAGTACGAGGCTGTCGATATCGATCTTGAGCCCGCAGCCTCGTGGACGCTGCCGCTGGGCACGCTGCTGTACTACTGCGATGGCGACTACGCTGCCGCGATGATGGCGCCTGCTTCTGCCCTGCATGCCAATACGCTTGGTGTGCTCAACCTAGGCGATGGCTCGCTTACCACACTTATTGAGGATCCCATTGAGGGAACCGGTTATGCGTTTTACGACGTTCGCGCGGGTGATGGCGTGTTCGCGTGGGTCGAGATGAACTTTGCCAATGCGTCCTGGAAACTCTATGCGCAAAACCTTGCAGGCTCCTCCCTTACCGGCAACGCTGTCGAGCTCGACCGCGGTGGCGAAAACTACGATCCGCCGCTCTTCACAGCGTATGGGTCGTCGGTCATCTGGTATAAGATGCCTTCGTCCGGCGGCACCAAGACGAGTAACGATTCGTACTGCTACCGTCAGTCGCCCAGCGAGTCCAAGCCTGAGACTATTTGGAAGTCGACGGGCCGTTTCGCATCCGCCCCGCGTGTGAGCGACGGCATCCTGACCATCTCGCCCCGCGTGCACAATGATGAGGGCGTCTATTACGGTATGACGGCGATCGACCTGACTGACGGCAACAACACGAAGCGAGCTCAGTTGGTGCTGCCTTCGTCGGTTTCGCCTTTCGAGGCCGTGTATATGGGCGACACCTTCGTGTTCTCCGTCGAGGCGACGTATAGCGGTGTGGGTAGCCTGGGCAATATGGGCACCTATATCGGTAGCGAGGGCGGGCCGTACCTCTTCCTTTCGCGTGAGCCGCTCGCGTGCGCCGCGGGAAGGAAAAATAAATACCTGGTTAAAGTTCAGGCGTCGCATTTTTTGATTGACACTTCGGCTAAGACCTACGGCTCGCTTCTGTCGCCCGACCGAGCCTTGGAGTATGGCGATTATCCTGCTACGGCGGGTAAATCGAACTCGTTCTTAACGTACGCAACGGTGCGTAACAGTCAGGGGATTCCCGAGACGGTTACCGCTCGCTTGTTCTCTCTTTAGTCTCCGAGGGGTTAAAAAGGCGTCGACAGGGGAATAAGCGCGTTGTGACTATGAGTACCGCCCGCCGAGCTGTCGCACCCATGCGATACCCGGTGGGCTCAGGTGCGTTAAAATGAGCTTGTTCTTAGCTAATTGAGACAGGGGGGCCGTGTTATGGCTTCAGATGCAAAAAAGATTCTGCTGGTCGAGGATGAGAAGGCAATCCGTGACGCTGTCGCTGCCTATCTCGAGCGCGAGGGCTATTGGGTTGTGGGCGTGGGCGACGGCCAGTCCGCTATCGAGGAGTTCGAGAAGCATCAGTTCGACCTGGTCGTGCTCGACCTCATGCTCCCTAAGATTCCCGGCGAGCGCGTTTGCCGCACCATTCGCGACACCTCGGATGTCCCCATCATTATGCTGACGGCCAAGGGCGAGATTGAGGATCGTATTATCGGCCTCGAGCTCGGTGCCGACGACTATCTGATCAAGCCGTTCTCGCCGCGCGAGCTTGTCGCGCGCGTGCGCGCCTTGTTCCGCCGTGCCCACCAGGCCGATGAGCCGGCCGTCGAGGTGCTCGACTTTGGCGATTTGGTCATTGACATCTCGGGCCACAAGATTTTGGTCGAGGGCAAGGAGGTCGACCTGACGGCTTCCGAGTTCAAGCTGCTCACCACGCTTGCTCGTCACCCCGGCCGCGTCTACAACCGCATGGAGCTGGTCGAGAAGGTGCTCGGCTACGACTTTGAGGGTTACGAGCGCACTATCGACAGCCACGTGAAGAACCTTCGCGCCAAGCTGGGCGACGACCCCAAGAAGCCCAAGTGGCTCTACACCGTCCACGGTGTCGGCTACCGCTTCGAGGCTCCGACCAAGACCGATAAGTCGGACGAGAAATAAAGGAAATCACATATGACACCTGCGCGCTTTGAAATCGGGCAAAAGCATAAGCAGGAGAACGAGGCGGGTTCCAAGGCTAGTTGGAACACGCCTCGTTCCGATTCACGGCCAACGATGAGCTATCCCTCGCGCATGGCCCTGGCTTTTGCCCTGACATCGCTCATGACGGTATTGGTGCTGGTGGGCGTAGTCTCCGTTGTATGGGGCACGGTTTTTACGGATTACACGCGCTCCAATATTGTCGAAATCGCCAATTCCGCTGCCGAAAAGTTGGCAACGTCATATGAGGAAAACGGTTCTTGGACTGCGGGGGAGCTGCGTACGGTCGCGACATCGAGTTTGGTGTCCGACGATCTTGGTATGCAGGTCGTCAATAAAAAGGGCGTCATCGTCTACGACGACTCGTGGCCCTCGGCAAGCGCTACTGCCGATGTACGCGAAAATCAGGCGACGACCGACGATGCGAGCGGAAAGAGGGCATCGCACAGCCCAGTCTCGTCTGCTCCCACCGATTCCAATAGTGTTGCCAACGTTGAGATCGTGACGTCCTCCGGCGAGCACGTGGGTCAGGTCAAATTGTGGGCGGTTGGCTCCGATGCCCTGCTCACCAGGGCAGACTCGGCATTCAGAGAGAAGACCTTTAACGCCATGGCCCTTGCCGCGGTTGTGGCCGTCTGCATCTCGGTCGTTATCGGAGCGCTCATGTCGCGCATGCTCACCAAGCCGATTCATCGTATTACCAGCACCGCCAAGCAGATTCGCGATGGAGACCTGTCCGCTCGTACGGGCTTGCGCGGCGATGATGAGATCGATCAGCTGGGAGAGACCTTCGACGAGATGGCCACCTCACTCGAAAAGGATATGAAGCACGAGAAGCGCCTGACCTCTGATGTTGCCCACGAGCTGCGCACGCCGCTCATGGCCATGCTTGCAACGGTCGAGGCCATGCAAGACGGTGTGTATCCCACCGATGACGAACACCTGGAAACGGTCGCATCCGAGACGCGTCGTCTGGCCCGTCTGGTGCAGCAGATGCTCGACCTGTCGCGCATGGAAAACAGCACCGCGCCGCTCAACCTGGAACCGGTGGACATGGTTCCGTTCGTGCGATCGATTGTGAACGGCCAGGAGCGCCTTTTTGCCGACCGTGACCTGCGTTTGCGCTTTGCAGATGAGACGCAGGGTCACGATGACGTTGTCGAGGCAGATCCCGACATGATCACGCAATGCGTCATCAACCTCTTGAGTAACGCCATGCGCTATACCCCCGAGGGGGGTTGGGTCGTGGTGTCGGTGCTCAGCGACCGCAAGCACGTCGATATCGCGGTTTCGGATACGGGCATCGGTATCGCCAAGGATGATTTGTCGCGCATCTTCGGTCGTTTTTGGCGTGCCGACGCCAGTCGCGCCCGCGAGGCGGGTGGCCTGGGCGTGGGCCTCGCCGTGACCAAGCAGATTGTCGAGCGTCATCACGGCTACATATCCGTGGAGTCGGAGCTTGGAAAGGGTACGACTTTTACGATTCATCTGCCTCGCGAGCACACGGCGGACGCGTCATCTACTACAATGGAGCACTAGCTTTTCGCTATTCGGTGAAGGAGGGGTTTCGTCCCTGCCGCTCCGAGTTTGCGAAAACGTGCGGGAAAGAACCCGCATTACTGTCGTATTTTGGTAAGGAGTGACTCACGTGACAACGATGGAGCGTCGTCCGGATTCCCGTGGCAAGGTTCGTGATATCTATGATGCCGGTGAAAACCTGCTGATGGTCGCCACCGACCGCATTTCTGCGTTCGACTTTATTCTCCCCGACGAGATTCCGTTTAAGGGAGAGGTGCTCAACCGCATCTCGGCATTCTGGTTCGATAAGTTTGCCGACATCGTTCCCAACCACCTCGTCTCCATCGACCCGGCGGATTTCCCCGAGGAGTTTGCCGAGTATCGTGACTACCTCGCAGGCCGCGCCATGCTGGTCAAGAAGGCCCAGACGATTCCTATCGAGTGCATCGTCCGCGGCTATCTGACCGGTTCGGGCAAGAAGACCTATGACGAGAACGGCACCGTCTGCGGCATTCAGCTGCCCGAGGGTCTGACCGAGGCCTCCAAGCTTCCCGAGCCGCTGTTCACGCCGTCCACGAAGGCCGAGATCGGCGACCACGACGAGAACATTTCGTTCGAGCGTTGCTGCGAGATCGTGGGTGAGGATATCGCAGCGCAGATTCGCGACCTGTCCCTCAAGATTTACAAGGCTGCCGCCGAGTATGCAGCGACCCGTGGCATCATCATTGCCGACACCAAGTTCGAGTTCGGTGTCATCGATGGCAAGGTTACGCTGATCGACGAGTGCCTCACGCCCGACTCCAGCCGTTTCTGGCCTGCTGCCAGCTACGAGGAGGGCAAGATCCAGCCCAGCTACGACAAACAATTCGTCCGCAATTGGCTCAAAGCCAACTGGGATATGACGGGGGAGACCCCGCACCTGCCCGCCGAGGTCATCGATGGCACATCCGAGCGCTATCGCGAGGCCTTCCAGATCATCACGGGCTCCCAGTTCACAAGCATGAAGGAGAACGCATAAGTGAGTACCCGTAGCGCCACGAACAAGCGCACGCAATCCCACGAAGTTACCGGGGTTGCGCGCAAGTCTGCCGCATCTGCTAAGCCCGCCCGCCAAGCAGCGAGCTCCGTTCGCGTCGTGCCGGCTTCGTCTAAGGCACGCCGCAAAGAGCTCGAGAAGGGCGAGAACCTCGAGGGCCTCTCTAAAGAGGAGAAGCGCGCCCGCAAGGCTAAGCAGCGCGCCAAGGAGGACCGCATCTACACGGTGTCGAATATTCTCCTCAAGCAGGACGAGGACTACACCAAGCGCCGTCGCATCTGGTGGATTGTGCTCGCCATTGGTATGGTGCTCGTCGTGGCAATTTGGGCTTCGCTCTACTTCATTCCCGGCGGCACGGTGTCCAGTCCTGTTCAGATGGTCGGCATCGTTTTGTCCTATGTCATCATCCTGGGTGACTTTATCTACGACTTCGCTCGTATTCGTCCCCTGCGCAACATGTACCGCGCGCAGGCCGAGGGCATGTCCGAGAACAAGCTCAACGCTCTTATCGAGCGCGCAGCTGCCGAGGAGGACAAGAAGGACTCCAAGAAGAAGTAGCGTTTGCATCCATACTTATCGCTAAGATATAAGGCACGTCGTTTTTGCGGCGCGCCTTTTTGTTGTCCTATAGATAGATGGAGTGGCACATGATTCGAGCTGCCCTGACGGTCGAAGAAGCTCTGGAGGGCATGAAGGCCCTGGAGCCCAAGATTAAAAACTATGCGCGCCTGGTTGTCCGCAAGGGCGTAAACGTCAAGCCCGGCCAGGAGGTTGTCGTTCAGTCTCCGGTCGAGTGCGCACCCTTTGCCCGCGTGGTGGTCGCGGAAGCTTATGCCGCCGGCGCTGGCCACGTGACGGTCATTTGGGCCGATGATGCCGTGACGAGGCTCACGTACGAGCATGTCGAGAAAAGCTATTTTGAGCAGACGCCCGAGTGGAAGCGCCTGCAGCTGGATTCCCTGGCCCAGGACGGTGCCTGCTTTATCTTTATCGAGGGTGCGGATCCTGCGGCTCTCAAGGGTATCGATCCCGCCAAGCCCGCTGCAGCTTCTAAGGCAAGGAACACGCAGTGCAAGGTCTTCCGCCGTGGACTGGACTACAACATCAACCCGTGGTGTATCGCCGGCGCTCCGGTCGTGGCTTGGGCGCGCGAGGTGTTCCCGGGAGACGCCGATGAGGTTGCAATCTATAAGCTGTGGAATGCGATTCTGCACACCGCTCGCGCCGATGGCCAGGACCCGGAGAGCGACTGGGAGCTTCATGACGCGGCGTTCGAAAAGAATTTGCACTTTCTGAACGACAATCGTTTTGACTGCCTGCATTACACCGCGGCAAATGGAACCGATCTGACGATTGGCATGACGAAGGGTCACGAGTGGGCCGGCGGCAAGGGCAAGACGCCCGATGGGCACCCCTTCTTCCCCAACATTCCCACCGAGGAAGTCTTCACCTCGCCTGATCGTATGCGTGCCGACGGTATCGTGTATTCGGCTATGCCGCTCATTCACCACGGTAACAAGGTTGATGATTTTTGGATTAAGTTCGAGGCCGGCCGCGTAGTGGACTACGATGCCCGCGTGGGCAAGGCGACGCTTGCGAGCATTATTGACACCGATGAAGGTGCCGCTCATCTGGGCGAGGTCGCGCTCATTTCCAAAAACACTCCGATCCGCGAAAGCGGCGTTCTGTTCTATGACACGCTCTATGACGAGAACGCTAGCTGCCATCTCGCGCTAGGTGTCGGTTTCCCCGAATGCATCGAGGGTGGGTACGACATGTCCAAGGAAGAGCTCCTGGAGCATGGCGTTAACGTTTCGAGCACGCACGTCGATTTTATGATCGGCACGGACGACATCGATATTACGGGCATTACGCCTGATGGACGTGAAGTTGTGATTTTCCAGAACGGCCAATGGAGTTGGGAATAGTCCCAGACCGTGGTACAATGCCACCCGCGGGCCGTTAGCTCAGCTGGCAGAGCAGGGGACTTTTAATCCCAAGGTCCAGGGTTCGAACCCCTGACGGCCCACCATAGAATAGAAAGCGATCGACTCCGGTTGGTCGCTTTTTTTGTTGCCGGTGCACGGGTTCGAACCCGAACTTCTCTATATATAAGAACGCTTGGCGAACAAAATCTGCCTTTTACCGATGGGAAACAAATAGCTGATGCTTTTGGAGTAAAGTGGCGCTCCAGAGATGACCGATGCCTTAACACCTTTATACCAGCTGGTCATCGCCAATATCAGAAGCTGCTGCTTCGAATACGGCCTCAGTGAAGCAATTGAGGGTTCTATTCATTTGTGAACAAAATATGGAGTGCCAGATTCCCGCCCGCGGGGGCCCTCCGGTCTGGCAATATATCTCCTTGCCGCGC
>CAUDVX010000002.1 GCA_958452935.1 uncultured Collinsella sp.
ACATGCAAAGAGGCTCCGCATCGCGCTTCGCGCTGCGGAGCCTCTTTGCGTCCTGCGGAAATGTTCCGGAGAGAAGCCCCCGTCACGCCCCCGGATCCCCTGCGTTTACGGCCTTGAGGTCGGCTCGCGGAGAAGGACGTGGTTGATGGGAGTACGTGTCCCCTTCGCTGTTTCGCGCTTCGCGCGAAAGGCGCGCTACTTTGGGATGGGTGGGGAATGTGGTTGTTGCGGCAACTGGTCCCCATCATAAATTACCCTTGGCATACTTGCGCGAAAACCTGCCCGTGCTACACTTGCAATTGCTGTTTCAGGGCGGGGTGAAATTCCCCACTGGCGGTAAATCGGGCGGTGTCAAAGGGACGCCGTGGCGCAGGTAAAGTGCCTGCGGCCGAGCCGATGAGTCCGCGACCCGTGTGTGCGTTGGTTCGCATGCCGGCTGAACTGGTGAGATCCCAGTACCAACGGTTAGAGTCCGGATGAAAGAGGCAGGTGATCTTATGTCTGAACAGTCGCAGCATATCCATTTTGAGAACACGAATAGGTGGAGCACCAAACAGCTCGTTACCATGGCGTTGATGTGCGCCCTGGGAGCGCTGTTTATGTATGTGCAGCTGCCCATCCTTCCTTCGGCGCCGTTTTTGACGTATGACCCGTCGCTGGTGCCGGCGATGGTGTGTGGATTTGCGTATGGTCCTGGTGCCGGCACTGCCGTTGCCGCCATGGCGATCGTCATCCATGCGCTTACCACGGGTGACTGGGTCGGCGCGCTTATGAACTTGGTTGCCACGCTGGGCTATATTCTGCCTGCGGCTATCGTCTATCAGAAGATGCACACCTACAAGGGTGCCGTGATTGGCCTGGCGCTCGGCGTCATTGCCGCTACGGCGCTGTCCATGGTCGCGAACCTGACCATCGGCGTTTGGTTCTGGTATGGCTCGGCCGATGTGATTCTGCCGCTCATGCTTCCCGCCGTCTTGCCGTTTAACCTCATCAAGACCGTGCTCAACTCGGTGTTGACGCTGGTGGTGTACAAGGCGGTCTCTAATCTCATCACGCCCAAGAAGGACCAGGTCAAAGGCCGCGCATGATTGAGTGTCGGGGCGTTTCCTTTAGCTATGACGGTGCTGTACCGGCGCTCGATGGCATCGATCTGAACATCGAGGATGGCGAGTTTTTCTGCATCCTCGGCGGAAACGGGTCGGGCAAGTCTACGTTTGCCAAGCATTTGAACGCGCTGCTGCAGCCCGATGCGGGAACGGTGTGCGTCAACGGCATGGACGCGTCCGATCCCGAGCTGGTCTACGATATCCGCTCGACTGCGGGCATGGTGTTCCAGAATCCCGACGACCAGCTTGTGGCGACGCTTGTCGAGGACGATGTTGCGTTTGGTCCCGAGAACTTAGGGGTCGAATCGGCCCAGATCGCGCAGCGCGTGCGCGAGGCGCTGAAGGCCGTGGGTCTGGTGGGCTTTGAGCGCCACGAGACCCACGCTCTCTCGGGCGGACAAAAGCAGCGCGTGGCGCTTGCCGGCGTGCTCGCCATGGAGCCGCGTGTGCTCATTTTGGACGAGGCGTCCTCGATGCTCGATCCGTGCGGGCGCAAGGGCCTTATGAAGGCCTGTCACGCGCTGCACGAACGCGGCATGACCATCGTGATGATTACGCACTTTATGGAAGAGGCCGCCGAGGCCGATCGTGTCGCGGTATTTCGGGCGGGGCACGTTGCCATGCTCGGTACGCCCGAGGAAATCTTGACGCGGGCGGATGAGCTTGCGCAGCTCAACCTGGATATGCCGGCGTCGTGTCGTCTGGGCAGGTCGCTTCGTGCGAAGGGCGTGCCCGTTTGCGCGCAGGTGCGCGAGGCGGGTATGGTTGCCGCGGTTGCGCAGGCCTATACCGAGCGAAGTGAGGCGGGTACCGTGGGGCAGCCTTCCGTATCCCAGTTGGAAATCGCTGACGGCATTGTTCCGGCAGACAACAAGGACAACGCATCAGAGCCCGTCATCGAGCTATCCCATGTTTCGTACAGCTATTCGCTCAGTCCGCGCGAGCGCCGTCGCTGGCATAAGCGCTCGGCCGCTGCGGGCAAATCAACCAAGCAGGCTCTCTGGGGAAATGACCCTAGTAGTCCGTGGGCACTGCGCGACGTGTCTTTGACGGTACGTCGCGGCGAGTTCCTGGGGCTAGCAGGCCATACCGGCTCGGGTAAATCAACGCTGGTTCAGCATCTCAACGGGTTGATTCGTCCGCAGGAGGGAAGCGTTTGCGCGCTGGGGCTCGACCTGTCAAACAAGAAAGACGCCGCCGCGGTTAAGGCCAAGGTCGGCGTGGTGTTTCAGTATCCCGAGCGCCAGTTATTTGCCGAGACCGTGGCGCAGGACGTGGCGTTTGGCCCGCGCAACCTTGGTCTGCCGCAAGACGAGGTTGCGCGCCGTGTCGCATCATCGCTTACGCGCGTGGGCCTCGACCTTGTCGCGATAGGCGATAAGAGCCCCTTTGAGCTTTCGGGCGGCCAGCAGCGCCGCGTGGCGTTTGCCGGCGTGCTTGCTATGGAGCCCGAGGTCCTAGTACTCGATGAGCCCATGGCAGGGCTCGATCCGGCTGCGCGCAGGGATTTCCTAGGGCTCATCGGTCGACTCCATCGCGAGGGCCTGACCGTTGTCATGGTTTCGCACAGCATGGATGATCTGGCAAATTGTTGTGACCGTATCGTTGTGATGAACGAGGGCGCCGTGTTTGCCGAGGGAACGCCCACGCAGGTTTTTGCGCGCGCGGATGAGCTCAAGTCGATCGGCCTGGGCGTTCCTGCCGCCCAGCGTATGGCGCTGGCGCTCGCACAGGCCGGTGTGCCGCTCCGCTGCGACAAGCTTTATACGGTTGAGGCGCTGGCCGACGAGCTGGCCGGCTTGCTGCTGGGCTGTGCGGACGGGCCTTTGGGGGCTCCGCGTCAGGCCGGTTCCAAGGCGCCCACGCGAGAGGAGGGCTGCTGATGGAGGCGTTCTCATTTGGCAGCTACTATCCCGGGGATAGCGCGCTGCATCGCCTGGATCCGCGCACTAAGTTGTTCCTAGGTTTCGCATTTCTGATCACCGTGCTCACCGTTGGCGGCTTCGGCGGGCTGGTGCCGGTCGCAATGTTTGTCGTGCTGGTCTATGTCATGGCCCGGGTGCCGTTGCGTCGGGTCCTATCGTCGATGGCGCCATTGCTGGCGATTGTCGTGGTGGTCGCGGTGCTTAACCTGTTTTCCGACCAGAGTGGCCGCATCCTGTGGCAGCTTGGCTTTTTGCAGGTGAGCGAGGGCTCGCTGCGTTCTGCGGCGTTTACGGCGTGCCGCCTGACCCTGATGATGGCCGGCATGAGCGCCATTACACTCACCACGCCGACGCTCGATCTCACCGCAGGTTTTGAGCGTTTGCTCGCACCATTTGCGCGCGTGGGGCTTCCGGCGCACGAGCTCGGCATGATTATGGGTATCGCGCTGCGGTTTATACCGCAATTTGCCACCGAGATGAAACAGACGGCCGATGCGCAGGCAAGCCGCGGCGCGCGCGTGACGGGCGGTCCGCTCGGCGGTGTGCGCATGCTCGGCAGCGTGGCGATTCCGCTGTTCACCGGCGTGTTCCGTCATGCCGAGACGCTTTCGGCCGCCATGGATGCGCGTTGTTATCACGGCGAGCAGGGGCGCACGCGTCTGCATGCGCTTACGTTTGGCCGCGGGGATGCACTGGCCGCGGTGGCGATGGCGCTGCTGGTGACATGCGTTGTCGTTATCAATCTTCAACTCTTCTAAGCTCGATTCGAGCGCAAGAAAGGGGTCTCTATGACCGACATCGATCGCACGGCTCAGCTCGAGCGCGTCTGCTCGTATCTCAGGCGTATTCCGGCGTGGTATCTTGCCACGACCGATGCGAGCGACGGGCATCAGCCCCGCGTGAGGCCGTTTTCGTTTGCCATGGTCGATGACGGCAAGCTGTGGTTTTGCACGTCGCGCGACAAGGACGTGTGGGCGGAGTTGAGCGCGAATCCCAAGTTTGAGGTATCGGGCTGGAAGCCGGGGGAGTGCTGGATCGTGTTAACCGGTGAGGCCGCGCTCGAGGACGATGCAGTCGTGAGCGACAAGGTGCGTCAGGCGGGCTTTAGGCACATGGTGGGCATTGGCGAGCAACACGATAGCGCCAACGACGGCCGCCTTGCATTCTTCTCGGTCCGCAACATCGCCGCGCGATTCTGCGATATCGACGGCAGCGAAGAGCGCCTCGAGCTCTAATTTCCCAAATTGACTACCCATTGCAAAAAGACTGGTCAGGCGACAGGAGGAAACGTGGACGGATTGAATACGGTGCTGGAGTATCTGACGTCGGTGCCTGCGTGGTATCTGGCGACGAGCGTGGACGGGCAGCCGCATGTGCGTCCGTTCTCGTTTGCGCAGATTCAGGACGGCAAGCTGTGGTTTGTGACAGCGCGCACCAAAGATGTGTGGCAGGAGCTTCTGCAAAACCAGCGCTTTGAGGCCACGAGTTGGTGGCCGGGCCATGGTTGGTTGATTCTGCGTGGGCGTGCGGGGCTGGAAGACCGGGCTTCGAGCGAAATGCGCGAGGCCGGATGGAAACATCTTGAGCGCTTGAGCGAGCACTATGAGGGGCCTAACGACCCCACGCTTGTTTTCTTTAGCGTCGAGGATCCCGAGGCTTTTATCTGCAATCACGACGAATGGGTGCCGGTCGAGCTCTAACCAGCTGGCTCATCCCAACAACTTGGTTTTTCGCATGGGCGGGCCCCGTATTGCCTGACGCCGTTAGGAGCGCCGGGCAATACGGGGCCCGCTCTATTTGTCAATTCCTTCAAGCGAATGTGTCGGGAATGTTTCAATGCATGAATATGCAAGCTATTTACGTATTCATGCATCTTTTGGTGCTAAAGTTTCAACCCACTTCATAACGACCGCTGCGAAATGCGCATCGGTGCATAAATCGCAGGCAAGGAGTCTGATATGTCTTTGAAGGTTGGAATCGTCGGCGCGGCTGGATATGCCGGCGCCGAACTCATTCGCCTCGTGCTCGGTCATCCCGAGTTTGAACTTGTTGCCATTACGTCCAACGCCGATGCCGGCCAGCCACTGTCCGCGGTGTATCCGAGTTTCGCCGGCGTAAGCGATCTTGTCTTCACGACGCATGACGCCCCCGAGCTCAAGAACTGCGATGCGGTCTTTTTGGCCGTGCCGCACACGGCTGCCATGGCACAGGTGCCCGCCCTGCTTGCCGCAGGAGTCTCCTGCATTGACCTTTCGGCCGACTATCGCCTGAGCGATCCGGCCGTGTTCGAGACATGGTATGCCGCCGAGCACACGAGCCCTGAGCTGCTCAAGACGCGTGCTTTTGGTCTGCCCGAGCTGTTCTGTCGGGACTTGGAGACCGCCGCATCCGATTATGCTGGCGGCAAGTCCGTGCTGGTTGCCTGCGCCGGTTGCTATCCCACCGCAACGAGCCTTGCTGCCGCGCCTGCCGTGCGCGCCGGCTGGGTTGCCCAGAGCGGCCCCGTGATCGTCGACGCTATCAGCGGCGTGACGGGTGCCGGTAAGTCCTGCAACGCCCGCACGCATTTTTGCAGTGCAGACGAGAATCTGGAGGCATATGGCGTGGGCAAGCATCGTCATACGCCCGAGATCGAGCAGATTCTTGGCCTGACCGACCGCATCGTCTTCACCCCGCATCTGGCACCGCTCAAGCGCGGCCTGCTCTCCACGGTGACGCTGCCGCTCGCGCCGCAGGCTCTCGACACGCTGACCCTTGAGGACGTTGTCGACCATTACAAGCAGTTCTACACCGGTCGCACCTTTGTGCGCGTACTCGATGCCGGCCAGCAGCCCAAGACGGCTTCGGTCGTCGGCACCAACGCCGCCCAGATCGGCCTCGCGCTCAACAAGCGCGCGGGCGTCCTGGTGGCTACGGGCGCCATCGACAATCTGTGCAAGGGTGCAGCAGGCCAGGCGGTCCAGTGCGCCAACATCGTCTTTGGTTTTGACGAGCGACGAGGCTTGCCCACAGTGGCGTGCCCGGTGTAGCACATTCGATTGTTAGCGATTTGGTAGTCGGGCATCGAGTGGGGCGCCACTCTTAAGCTGGTCTCATGATTGTGACTGGTGTGGCGCACCAACCGATGCCCATTTTTTATTTGATATAAGGAGTCGTGGGGACGATGAATACCGACCTGATTGATATCAAGATTCGTGCCGTAGAGGGCGGCGTAACGGCGGCGGCCGGCTTTAAGGCGGCGGGCATCCATGCCGGATTCCGCAAGAATCCCGAGCGCCTGGATTACGCGCTCGTCGTGCCCGATAAACCCTGTCCCGGGGCCGGCGTGTTTACGACTAACCGCTTTTGTGCGGCGCCCGTGCAGGTGAGCCGTGCCAACCTGGGCGGCGCCGACAAGGGCTACGGCATCATTGCCGGCGTTTCGGTCAACTCTGGCAATGCCAACGCCGCCACGGGTGAGACCGGTCTTGCCTGCGCGCGCGAGACCTGCAACATCGCCTCGCAGGTCATCGGCTGCGAGCCCCAGCAGATTCTGGTCGCCTCCACGGGCGTAATTGGTCAGATTCTGCCGATCGACACGTTTGAGACTGCCGTTCCCGCCGCCTACGAGGCGCTCTCCGACCACGGTGGCGCCGATGCCGCCCGCGCTATTATGACGACCGACACGCACTCCAAGGAGTATGCCGTGTGTTACCGCAGCGAGGCCGCGGGGCACGCAGGCAATGCCTATACGGTGGGTGGTATGTGCAAGGGCTCGGGCATGATCATGCCCAACATGGCAACCATGATCGCGGTCATAACTACCGATGCCCCCGTCGAGCCGGCGGCGCTCCATGCCTTGTTGCTCTCTACCGTCAAGCAGACCTTTAATAAGGTAACGGTCGACTCCGACACCTCGACTAACGACACCTGCATCATGCTTGCCTCCGGCGCTGCTGCCGCGGATGCCGAACCCATTGTCGAGGGCTCCGACGCCTTCGATGAGCTGGCCTTTGCCGTGCATGAGGTGTGCGAGAGCCTGGCGCGCAACATCGCCGCAGATGGCGAGGGCGCATCCAAGCTCGTGACGGTTAACGTCACCGGTGCCGCGAACGACGAGGAGGCCGATATCGCCGCCCGTGCTGTCGCCAACTCGCCGCTCGTCAAGACCTGCATCGCCGGCCACGACTGCAACTGGGGCCGCGTTGCCATGGCGCTCGGCAAGTGCGGCGTGCAATTTAACCAAGAAGATGTGTCCATCGATATGATGGGTATGCCCGTCTGCCGCGACGGCCTGACCGTTCCCTTTGACGAGGACGAGGCGCTGCGTCGCTTTGAGGCGCCCGAGATCGTGATCTCAGCAGACCTGGGCGCAGGGGACGCGGCGACCACCGTGTGGACTTGCGACCTCACGCACGAGTACATCTCCATTAACGGTGATTACCGTTCCTAGAGTCCCGATGTGCCGCGCGTCCCGCTGCAATCGCGGGCAACGAGGTGCGGCGCGATAGCTACACGAAAGACGAGGCAGACTATGAAGTTCGCACGCGATTGCCGCTCGAACGAATCCAACGAAGTTACCGCGCAGCTGCTGTTCGAGGCGCTGCCATGGATTAAGAACCTGACCGGTAAGACGGTCGTTATCAAGTACGGCGGTGCCGCCATGGTCGACGAGCAACTGCGTCGTGACGTGATGAGCGACATCGTCTTGCTCAAGATTATCGGCATGCGTCCTGTTATCGTGCACGGTGGCGGCAAGGCCATCAACGAGGCGCTCAGCCACTACGACATCCCCGTCGAGTTTAAGAACGGCCAGCGCGTGACTACGCCTGCCACCATGGACATCGTGCGCGAGGTACTGGGTGGCAAGGTCAATCAGGAGCTGGTCGCGGCGCTCAACCACCACGGCAACCTGGCCGTGGGCGTGTCCGGCAGCGACGCCGGCACCCTTATCGCCGAGCCACTCGACCCAGAGCTCGGCCGCGTAGGCAAGGTCACGCACGTCAACACCGACTATATCGAGCGTTTGCTCGACAGCGAGTACATTCCCGTTATCGCCACGGTCGCGGCGGGGGAGGACGGTGGCTTCTTCAACATCAACGCCGATACCGCCGCCGGTGCCGTCGCGGCGGCGCTCCACGCGCATAAGGTGATCTTCCTTACCGACGTCGATGGCCTGTATAAGGACTTTAGCGACAAGGATTCGCTCATCTCCAACCTGACGCTCGACGAGGTTAATGAGATGCTCTATGGGGGCGAGGTCGACAAAGGCATGATTCCCAAGCTACGCGCCGCTGTCGATGCGCTTGCCGCCGGTGTGTTCCGAGCCCACATCATCAACGGCACGACGCCGCACTCGCTGCTGCTGGAGCTGCTGACCGATGCTGGCGTCGGTACCGTGATCCACTCCACCGAGACGGCTTACGAGTTCGATACGCACCCGCACCCGCTTTCGACCTTTGCGGCACGCCTGACCGAGAACCTCGACGAGGTCGAGAAGCTCCAGACGGTCTAGCTGACCCGCGGTCGTCGCGTCCCTGCACCCATAGCCCTGCGCCGTATGGCGCCCAACGAAAGGCATCCCATGTCACTTGCAACTCAACAATCGCTCGAATCCCATTACGTTATGCATACTTTTGGTCGTTCTCCGGTAGAGTTTGTCGAAGGTCACGGTATGAAGCTCACCGGTGATGACGGCCGTGAGTATCTTGATTTTCTTGCCGGTATCGGTGTGTGCAGCCTTGGCCACGGCAACGCCGCAGTGCTCTCGGCGCTCGAGGCGCAGACCAAAAAGCTCATGCATGTCTCCAATTACTTCTACATCGAGCAGCGTGGACAGGTCGCGGCGCTGCTGTCCAAGCTTGCCAACGACGACGTAGATGGTGCGTGCGTGCTGGCCGATGCCATTGCCGCCGGCGATGAGACCACGGCCGCTGCGCTCGGTGCCCCGGCTGCGGACGAGCAGGTGTGGGAGACGTTCTTTGCCAATTCTGGTGCCGAAGCCAACGAGGGCTCGATGAAGCTCGCGCGTCTGTACGCCAAGCGTGCTGGTAACGGCGGCAACACCATCGTATGCATGCGCGGCGGCTTCCACGGCCGTACACTCGAGACCATTGCGGCCACCATGCAGGATTGGCTACAGGACAGCTTCCGTCCGCTGCCGGGCGGTTTTGTGGCCTGCACGCCCAACGATGTCGACGAACTGCGCGCAATCTTTAAGCAGCTGGGAAGCGAGGTCTGCGCCGTCATGCTCGAGCCGATTCAGGGTGAGAGCGGTGTGCACCCCATGACCGAGGAGTTTATGGCGGCGGCGCGCGACTTGGCACACGAGGTGGGCGCCGTTCTTATCGCCGACGAGGTCCAGTGTGGCATCTTCCGCTCCGGCAAGCCGTTTGCATTCCAGACCTATGGCGTGGAGCCCGACATTATGAGCCTTGCCAAGGGCATTGCCGATGGCGTGCCCATGGGTGCCGTGGTGGCAAAGAAAGAGATTGCCGACGTGTTTAAGCCGGGTGACCACGGCTCGACCTTTGGCGGTAGCTGCTTGGCTGTCGCGGCGTGCGCTGCGACGCTCTCCGCGCTCGTGCGCGGCGACTACGCTGAGCATGCCGCCAAGGTGGGTGCTTATATGGAGCAGGCGCTGGCTAAGCTTCCGCACGTGGTAGAGGTGCGTGGCCGTGGCCTGATGCTCGGCTGCGATCTGGACGATACCGCGGGTGATGCACACGACGTTGTGGCCCGTGCATTGGGGGCTGGTGCCGTGATTAACGCTACGGGTGCCCATACGCTGCGTTTCCTGCCGCCGCTCGTCTGCGAGGAAGCCGACGTGGACAACCTGATCGAGATTTTGTCGGACGTTTTGGCGTAGCGAGAGTAAAACATAGCCAGTTTGAACGGGTTCCAGATCGTCGGTGCGTCATTTGATGCATGGTTGGACGGTCTGGAACCCTTTTTGCCATAAATCTGCAATGGCCAGGAGAGCCTTTGGACAAAAATGCCAAATATGAGTACTGTCACCAGTTGAATGTCATATTTGGCATTTTTGGCCACGGCCTTCGTGGCAGACGTGTTGGTGGGTCGAATCCCATGCGCCGGGCCAAACAAAAACGGTCCCCTTTCGAGGACCGTTTCCAATTCAATGGTGGGCGATGAGGGATTCGAACCCCCAGCCTTGTGCGTGTAAAGCACCTGCGCTAACCGTTGCGCCAATCGCCCGTGCGGAGAGAGTATAGCAAAACAATCGCCCCATTCACCTCATATCCATTAAAGGTAACCGGCGCGTGTCGGCGCGGAGCTGATTCAGTTGAGATTGCCTGAACATTCCGTCCCTCTTTACGCCCTCGGGTATACTCAAAAGCTACTGATTCGATTTGATACCCAGCAACAGCAGAGGGGATAGTATATGTGCGGTTTTGTCGGTTTTGTCGGTGGGACGGATAACCAATCCGAGGTGCTCACCAAGATGATGGACCGCATCGTCCATCGTGGTCCCGACATGGGCGGCCAGTTTATCGACGGCCGCGTTGCCCTGGGCTTCCGCCGCCTGTCGATCCTCGACCTGACCGAGGCCGGCGCTCAGCCCATGGCCAATGAGGACGGCAGCGTCGTCATCGTCTTCAACGGCGAGATCTACAACTTCCAGGAGCTCCGTTCCGAGCTCGAGGCCAAGGGCTATAAGTTCCACTGCGGCGCCGACACCGAGAGCCTCCTGCACGGCTACGAAGAGTGGGGCGAGGCCGTACTCAATCGCTTGCGCGGTATGTACGCCTTCGTCATCTGGGACAAGAAGAAGAACAAGCTCTTTGGCGCCCGCGATATCTTTGGCATCAAGCCGCTCTACTACTATCCCATGGCCGATGCGGGCGACGGCGCGCCGGGTGTGCTCTTTGGCTCTGAGATCAAGAGCTTCCTGGACTATCCGCACTTCCACAAGGCGGTCAACAAAAAGGCCCTGCGTCCGTACATGACGCTGCAGTATTCGGCAACCGAGGAGACCTTCTTCGAGGGCGTCTACAAGCTGCCGCCGGCGCATTACTTTACCGTAGACATCCCGACCGGCAAGATGAACATCGAGCGCTATTGGGATTGCGATTACTCCGCCGTCGAGAAGCCGTTCGAGGAGTACGTCGACGAGCTGGATGAGGTTGTGCACGAGAGCGTCGAGGCCCATCGCATCGCTGATGTTAAGGTCGCTTCCTTCCTCTCCGGCGGCGTCGACTCCAGCTATATTGCCGCTTGCCTTATGCCCGACAAGACCTTCTCGGTGGGCTTCGATTACAAGAACTTTAACGAGACCAACTACGCCAAGGAGCTTTCCGATAAGCTCGGCGTCGAAAACGTTCGCAAGATGATTACCGCCGACGAGTTCTTCGGTGCGCTCGAGGACATCCAGTATCACATGGACGAGCCGCAGTCCAACTTGTCTTCCGTGCCGCTGTGGTTCTTGGCCGAGATGGCCCGCAAGGACGTTACCGTCGTGCTTTCGGGCGAAGGCGCCGACGAGCTCTTTGGTGGCTACGCCTACTACGAGGACACGGTCCCGGTGCGCAAGTACAAAAAGATGGTGCCGCTGCCCATCCGTCGCGCGCTCGGTAACCTGGCGCTGCATATGCCGTACTTCAAGGGACATAACTTCCTGGTCAAGGGTGCCGAGATCCCCGAGAAGTCGTTCCTGGGACAGGCTCTGGTATGGCCGGAGCGCGAGGTCGACGGCGTGCTCAAGCCCGAGTACAACACCGGCGATGGCGCCTTCGAGCTCGCTGCACCCATCTATGCGCGCGTGAAGGGTCAGCCCGAGCTGGTCAAGAAGCAGTACCTGGACATGAACATGTGGCTCCCGGGCGACATTCTGCTCAAGGCCGACAAGATGTGCATGGCACACTCGCTGGAGCTGCGCGTGCCCTTCCTGGACCGCAAAGTCATGGAGTTCGCCGAGCACATTCCCGACCGCTACCGTATCAACGAGAACGGCAACAAACAGGTACTCCGCCACGCTGCCAACAAGTCGCTGCCCGATGAGTGGGCCACCCGTCCCAAGGTGGGCTTCCCAGTACCGATCGTCTACTGGCTGCGCGAGCAAAAGTGGTACGACTACGTCAAGGAGTACTTCACCGCGCCGTGGGCAAGCGAGTTCTTCAATACCGACGAGCTCATGCACCTGCTCGATCTGCACTTTGCGGGCAAGGGCGATTTCCAGCGCAAGATCTATACGCCGCTCGTGTTCCTGGTGTGGTACAAGCGCTTCTTTATCGACGAGGGCCAGCCTTCTGTTAAGGCTGCCTAGTCTCGGCTTACGAATGCCTGTGCGTAACGGCTCCTCCGGGAGCCGTTTTTGCGCGAGCACGTTTCAGTTACTATGAAAACCGTCCCTGCCAAATGGCTGAGAAAGGTGAAAGATGCACCATTCGGATTCCGCGACCGTGACCACGGTCGATACGCTTGCCAAGCTGCTCGATGTGTGCGGCGAGCTGCGTGCTTCGGAGCAGGTTGACGAGCGCGCCGTGACCGGCTGTTCGTTTGATTCGCGCGCGGTTTCGGCGGGTGACGTGTTCTTTTGCAAGGGCGCTGCCTTTAAGCCCGCGTTTTTGAGCATGGCGCTCGATGCGGGCGCCGTCGCATTTGTGTGCGAAGAGTCGCTGGTCGAGTCTCTGGAGCTGCTGGCGCAGGAGAGCGGTGCTGCAATGTTGGTTGTTGATAGCGTACGCACAGCGATGGCGCTGTTGCCGCCCGAGGTCTACGACCGTCCCGACCATGACGTCAAGATCGTGGGCATCACCGGTACCAAGGGAAAGACCACGGCCGCTTTTATGCTCCAGTCCATCATCAAGGCGGCGGGCGAGTCCTGCGGCATGATCGGCTCGGTGAACACCGACGATGGTATCGAGTGCTACGAGAGCACCAACACCACGCCCGAGGCCCCCGAGGTCTGGCGCCATATCGCCAACTGTCGCGCGTCTGGTCGCCAGTCCATGGTCATGGAGGTCTCAAGCCAGGCGCTCAAGTACCAGCGCGTCGAGAACCTGCCGTTTGACGTAGCGTGCTTCCTCAACATCGGGCGTGACCACATCTCGCCGATCGAGCACCCGACCTTCGGGGATTATTTTAAGAGCAAGCTCAGGATCTTTGATCAGGCTAAGACCGCCGTAGTGAATCTGGGCACCGATGAAGTCGAACGCGTGCTGGAGGCCGCGTCGACGGCCGAGCGCTTGGTGACCGTTGGCGTCGAGCATCCCGAGGCGAGCCTGTGGGCAAGCGATGTCCGCATGGTCGGCTTCAACATCGAGTTTAACCTGCATGGCATGAGCGCTGACGAGCCCGAGGAGGGGGAGAAGGTCCTGCTGGGTATCGCGGGAGACTTTAACGTGGAAAACGCGCTGGTCGCTATCGCCGCCGCGCGCGAGATGGGTATCGGTATCGATGCCATCAAGAAGGGCCTCTCCAAGCTGCGTGTGCCGGGCCGCATGGAGGTCGTGGAGTCGAAGGATGGCCGCGTGGTTTGCGTTGTTGACTACGCTCACAACCAACTATCGTTCCGCTCGCTCTTTTCGTCGGTCAAGCGCGCGTTTCCCGCCAGCCCGGTCATTGCGCTGTTTGGTGCCGCTGGAGGCAAGGCACAGGAGCGCCGTGAGCAGCTTCCGCGCGAGGCCGCACCATATTCTGATCTGCTGATCTTTACCAACGAGGATCCGGCTCACGAGGACCCGATGAAGGTCTGTCGCGAGCTTGCCGAGCATGTTCCCGACGATACCCCAAACAAGATCATCCTCGATCGCGAGGCTGCTGTGCACGAGGCGTTCAAGGCGGCGCGTGAGGAATACGTCAGCCCCGATGCGCCCACCATCGTCTTGCTGTTGGCAAAGGGCGACGAGGAGCTCATGCACGTGGGCGATGAGTTCGTGCCCATCGAGAGCGATCTTTCGCTTGCCAACCGTTTAATCGATGTTACCCAGTTTGACTAATGGACTGCGATGAGGGCGGCGTCCTGAGCGCGCTGCCGTTGCAAGCGCGTTTCCCCTCAAGCGAGGCGCGCCGCCTAAGACCAGAAGCCCCTTCTACGTAATGGAGTGACCATGTCCCACAATACCCTGCCGACCGTCGCTGAGCTTTCGGGCGAGATGCGCGAGCGTCTTGCCAAGGTTAAGTACGTCTTTACCGACCTGGACGCCACGATGCTCGCACCCGGCTCGTGCGTGCTGCGCGACAACGACGGCAATCCCTCGACCAAGCTCGTCGAGGCTGTCGTGGCACTTGCCCGCGCCGGCATCCAGGTGGTCCCCACCTCGGGCCGCAACCGCACCATGATCCACGAGGATGCGCGCGTGCTTGGCCTCAACTCCTACATCGGCGAGATGGGCGGTCTGGTCATGTACGATCTCAAGGCCAACGATTGGGAGTATCTGACCGGCGATATGCCCTACGACCCCGCCTGCGGCCTCACGCCGCATCAGGTGATCGAGCAGACCGGCGTGTGCGAGAAGATTCTCGCCCGCTGGCCGCATAAGATCGAGTACCACAACGACATGTCGACTGGCTACAAGTACCGCGAGGTCACCGTCGGCATGCGCGGCGATGTGCCCGACGACGAGGTCCAGGCCATTCTTGATGAGGCCGGCTGCGGCCTGGTCTGGGCCTGCAACGGCCATCTGACCCATCTGTCCAAACCGACGACGCTCGAGCTCGAACGCGTCGAGGATGGCCGCGCGTTTAACATCAATCCCGCCGGTCTCAACAAGGGCGTTGCCATCGCACGTTTCTGCGAGCACCTGGGTATCGAGCGTGAGGAGACGCTGGCGCTCGGCGATTCCGAGTCCGACTTCTACATGGCTGACCACGTGGGCACGTTCTGCCTGGTCGAGAACGGTTTGACCAGCGCCGGCGCGCCCGAGTTCCTGGATGCTTGCGATAACGCCTACGTCACGCGCGGCAAGATTGTCGATGGCTGGACGGCAACGGCAGAGCTGCTCGTCGCGGCCCGTTCGTAGTGCGGTCCTATCGCGCTGAGCCATATCTTTTCGAGAGAGAATCTGGTGAGGTAATGTCCGATATCGAGAATCCGGCAGGCGACACGCGCCCGATTGGCGTGTTCGATTCTGGTCTGGGCGGTCTGACGGTTGCACGCGCCATCGCAACGGCGTTGCCGCACGAGTCCGTCTACTACTTTGGCGACACCAAGCGCTGCCCCTACGGCACCCGCACCGAGGACGAGGTGCGCTCGTTTGCACTGCAGGCGGGCCGCTGGCTGTCGAAGCACGACGTCAAGATCATGGTCATCGCCTGCAATACGGCGACCGCTGCGGCCTTGCGTTTGGCCCAGCAGGTGCTCGACGTCCCCGTCATCGGTGTAATCGCACCGGGCGCACGCGCGGCAATCAACAGCACCCGCACGCGCCGGGTGGGCGTGCTCGCCACCAACCTCACCATTCGCTCAGGCGCTTACACGCGTGCCATTCAGGACCTGGATGCCGGCGTCGACGTATACGGCTGCCCTGCCTCGAGTTTTGTCGAGGTCGTTGAGCACGAGCTCGCCTCGGGCGCACATCTGCAAGAGCAGTGGCTCGAGAACGAGGACATCTTTGATACGCCTGCCGTACGCGCGCTGGTCGGTGCCACGGTTGAACCGCTGCGCGACCACGGCATCGATACCGTGGTGCTCGGCTGCACGCATTTCCCGCTGCTCGTGGGGCCTATTCGCCATGCGCTGGGTCCCGGAGTGCGCGTGGTGAGCTCTGCCGAGGAGACCACGCGCGAGCTGACCGATATTCTCACGCGCCGCGAGCAGCTGGCGGGCGACGCAGCCGAGCCGCAGCATCGTTTTGCAACGACGGCCGATAACATTGCCGAGTTTGCGGTGGCGGGCAGTTTTATCTTTGGCCAGCCGCTCAAGAGCATTGAGCATATCGATATTGACGAACTGAAATAGATATAAGGTCACCGACCAAAGGCTCACGTTCACCTTTTGCCGAAAGGATTTTTCCATGGAGTATATGCAGGTCAACCGCGCCAACGGCCGTGCCGCCAATGAGCTGCGCCCCGTCAAGCTCACCCGTGGTGTTATGAAGCATGCCCACGGCTCGTGCCTGGCTGAGTTCGGTGACACGCGCGTGCTGTGCGCTGCCACTATCGAGGAGGGCGTGCCGGGCTGGCGCAAGGGCGCCAAGGCCGGTTGGGTAACGACGGAGTACGCCATGCTGCCGGCATCGACCGGCAAGCGCTGCAAGCGCGAGCATGCCAACCGTAAGGGCCGCTCCATGGAGATCGAGCGCCTCATCGGTCGCAGCCTGCGTACCGTCGTCAATATGAAGGCACTCGGCGAGTACACCGTTACCGTCGACTGTGACGTGATTCAGGCAGACGGCGGCACACGAACGGCGAGCATTACCGGCGCCTGGGTGGCACTGCACGACGCCCTTGCCATGTGGGTCGAGGCGGGTAAGCTCGAGCGCATCCCGCTCATGGGCCAGGTCGCCGCGATTTCCATGGGCGTTGTCGATGGCAACACCCTGCTCGACCTGGATTATTCCGAGGACAGTCACGCCGAGGTCGACATGAACCTTGTCGCCACCGATACCGGCGAGATGATCGAGCTCCAGGGCACTGGCGAGCAGGCGCCCTTCGACCGCAAGCGCCTCAATGCCCTGCTCGATTTGGGCGACAAGGGCATTGCCGAGCTCATCGAGCTCCAGCACCAAGCCCTCGCCTAACCTGCCAAAAAGGGACAGGTTTATTTTGGCAGGTTTTATCTGCGGAAACGCTGAACTGTAAGGCTGCTGCCGCGCGAGGGGAGGGGCTTGAGAGCCTAATTACCTTTTGTGTGGCGTTGTTATAAGAACAAGGAGACCATTCATGGCGCTTGAGAAGATCGACATCGACACCCTCGACCCGGCGGCGACCATCGTCGTGGCAACGGGCAACGCCCATAAGCTCACCGAGATCGAGGCCATTTTGGGCAAGGTTATGCCCGAGGTTCGCTTTGTGGCGCTCGGCCAGCTGGGCGATTTTGAGGACCCCGAGGAAAACGGCACGACGTTTTTGGAGAACGCCATCATCAAGGCCCAGGCTGCGGTGGAGGAGACGGGCCTTATGGCCATTGCCGACGATTCGGGCCTGGTCGTCGACGCGCTGGACGGTGAGCCCGGTGTGTATAGCGCGCGCTACGCGGGCGTTCACGGCGACGATGCCGCCAACAATGCCAAGCTGCTCGTGAATCTGGAGGGCGTGGCCGACGAGGACCGCACTGCGCGCTTTATGAGCGTCGTCGCGCTCATCGACACGGACGGTTTGGTCACCTATGGTGAGGGCGCCTGCGAGGGCGTTATCGCACACGAGGGCCGCGGCGATCACGGCTTTGGCTACGACCCGCTGTTCCTGCCGGTCGACACGCCGGGCAAGACCATGGCCGAGCTGACGACGGATGAGAAGAACGCCATCAGCCATCGATTCCATGCGCTCGAGCACCTATCCGCCAAACTGACGGGCGAGGAGTAGGCCGTGCGTGCGGTGGTGCAGCGCGTGCTCAACGCCGGCGTGACGGTCGACGGCGAGTGCGTGGGCAAAATTGGGCGCGGCTATCTGGTGCTGCTGGGCGTGGGCCACGGCGACACGCGCGCCGAGGCCGATAAGCTGTGGGGCAAGCTCCGGGGCTTGCGCATTAACGAGGACGAGAACGGCAAGACCAACCTGGCCCTTGCCGATGTCGACGGCGAGGTTCTCGTGGTGTCGCAGTTCACGCTGTTCGCCGATTGCCGTCACGGCCGCCGCCCATCGTTTACGGATGCCGGCGCCCCCGATGTCGCCAACGAGCTCTACGAGTACTTCCTGACGCTTGTGCGCGAGGACGTCGAGCACGTAGCGCATGGCATCTTCGGCGCCGACATGAAGGTCGACCTCGTCAACGACGGTCCATTCACCATAGTCCTGGACACCGATAGCCTGTAAGTAGTCAATTTGGGACGGGGCTTATTTAGCTACTTGCGTATGGCCACAACAGGGTGCTATAGTATTAGAGTTTTGTCTATCTTAGGGGTATTATCCCCTTTTTGAATTGCACCTTCTGGAGGCCCTGTTCATGGAAGAGATGGAAGTCAATCACGTCGACGACATCCACGAGAAGCTGACCGATATGGTGGGCGATCGCGTTAAGGTGAAGGCCAACATGGGCCGTACCCGCGTCGTCGAACGCATGGGCACCATCAAGAGCGTCCATCCGGCAGTCTTTATCGTCGAGGTCGACGAGCGCCGTGGCCGCAAGTCGCGTCAGTCCTACCAGTATATTGATGTTCTCACCGGCCAGGTCGAGCTGTTTGACCCCGAGAGCGGCGAGCACATTTTTACCCCGCTCGGCAATCAGCTCGAGGAGCACTAGCGGTGACCGATTGGTCCCTGACCCTTTCCGCGCCGGCAAAGATCAACCTCTATCTGGGGGTTCATACCGAGCGTGACGACCGCGGCTACCATAAGGTCGATTCCCTGATGGCAGCCGTCGGTCTTGTCGATACCGTGACGGTTACGCCGGCACAGGCGCTGACCGTCCAGACGATTCCGGCATCCGACTTTCCCATGCAAAAGAATACGGCGTATCGTGCGGCCGCTGCTATGGCCGAGCATTACGGTCGCGAAGCCAATGTCTGCATCACGATTAAGAAGCGCATCCCGCTGTGTGCCGGCCTGGGCGGTCCTTCGACGGATGCCGCGGCGGTCATTGTCGCCTTGGCAGAGAGTTGGGGTATCGACCGTGCCAACCCCGCGCTGGACAACATTGCGCGCGGCATTGGCGCCGACGTTCCCTTCTTTTTGCATGCCAGCCCTGCATTTTACGTGGGTGGGGGAGACGTGCTGGCAACCGAGTACCCCGCACTACCCGCGACACCCGTCGTGCTGGTCAAGCCGCGCGAGGCAAGCGTTTCAACAATTGAAGCCTATCGACGTTTTGACGAGACCCCAGCGCCTGCGGACAAGCCCGGAGCGATCGCATCTGCCCTTCGCTCGGGAGACGCAGAGGCGGCCTACGCGCTCGTCCACAACAACCTGGGTGTCATTTCCGCGCAGATGGAGCCGCGGATTCAAACGGTGCTCGACTGGCTCCGTTCACAGGACGGTACCATTACCGCAAACGTGTGCGGTTCGGGTGCCTGCTCGTTTGCCATTTGCGATACTGCCGCCACGGCAGTCAATCTTGCGGCAGTTGCTCAACAAAACGGCTGGTGGGCTTATGCAACGGAGCTCGTTTCCGACACGGTTCGCATTGAAGCGCCAAAGAAGTAAAAATTTCTCTGGCACACGACGGAAATCTTTGTTACTATAGTCGAGCTAACGGGTTGTGGCTCAGTTTGGTAGAGCACTGCGTTCGGGACGCAGGGGTCGCTGGTTCAAATCCAGTCAACCCGACCAGAGCATGAGGAGGGACCGCTTCTTGCGGTCCCTTTTTTTAGCTATTGTTGTGATACCGCGATACCCGCGGTATACTCATTCGAGCTTGTCTCGCTGTATTGTGGAGGTCTACATGTTTGGACTGAGGGCTCCTGAGCTCATCATTATTCTCGTTGTTGTCCTGATTATCTTTGGGCCTAAGAACCTGCCGAAGCTCGGTAAGTCCCTCGGCTCTACCGTCAAGAATATCCGCGAGGGTATGGAGGGCGACGATAAGGGCGAAACCAAGCAGGCCGAGGACGTTGTGGTCGAGGAGTCCAAGGAGGACAAGGAGATCGCAGAGCTCGAGGCCAAGCTCGCTGCTGCCAAGCAAAAGAAGGCAGAGGACAGCGACGCGGACGCAGAGTAGTCCCATCCCTTTGGGGTGAGCACCTGACCGGCTTGCCCGCAGGCTAGCCGGTCTTTTTCGTTTTTGTTGACAGTTGATCGTTACATCATAGTTGGGGAGATATCCGTATGGACGCAAGCCAGATCGTACTGACCGCTGAGGGCCGCCAGAAGCTCGTCGAGGAGCTCGCTTGGCGTGAGGGCGATTACGCCAAGGAGATCGTCGAGGACATCAAGGAAGCCCGCGCGTTCGGCGACCTTTCGGAGAACTCCGAGTACGATGCCGCCAAGGACAAGCAGGCCCAGAATGCTGCTCGCATCGCCGAGATTCAGGCTATTCTCGCCAACGCCCAGGTTGCTGCCACCACAGGTGATCTGACCGTCTCCATCGGTTCCACCGTTTCGTTGATTGATCCCAACGGTGAGGTCATGGAGGTCACGCTTGTCGGTACCACCGAGACCAACTCGCTCGAGCACAAGATCTCCAACGAGTCTCCGGTCGGCCACGCCATCATTGGTCATGGCGAGGGCGACTCCGTCGAGGTCGTTACGCCTTCCGGCAAGACCCGCATCTACACCATCGCCAAGATCGCACGCTAGACCACGGTCCCGCGTAAAGGTATGTTTTCGCTCCCTGGGACCGAATCCTGGGGAGCGTTTTAGTTTGAGGAGCTAACTATGGCAGAAAACCAGAACGCCGCCGATCAGGCATCGACGCTCAACGACGAGCGCGCCACCCGCCTGGCCAAGCGTGCCTCCCTGTTCGAGGCGGGCCAGAACCCGTATCCCGAGCACTCCGAGATTGAGGACTACGTCGTCGACATCGAGACTAAGTACGCCGAGCTCACCGATGGCGAGGACACCGAGGACGTCGTGAAGATCGGCGGCCGTGTGGTTGCCAAGCGCGGTCAGGGCAAGATTATGTTCATCGTCGTGCGCGACGCGACCGGTGAGATCCAGCTGTTCTGCCGCATCAACGATATGGACGAGGCCGCCTGGAACACGCTCAAGGCACTCGACCTGGGCGATATCCTGGGCGTGACCGGCGTAGTCGTGCGCACCAAGCGTGGCCAGCTTTCCGTTGCCCCCAAGAGTGCGACGCTGCTGTCCAAGGCCGTTCGCCCGCTGCCCGAGAAGTTCCACGGACTCTCCGACAAGGAGACCCGCTATCGTCAGCGCTATGTCGACCTGATCGCCAACGACGACGTTCGCGAGACCTTCCGCAAGCGCTCGCAGATTCTCTCCACGTTCCGCCGCTTTATGGAGTCCGATGGCTACATGGAGGTCGAGACCCCCATCCTGCAGACCATCCAGGGCGGAGCTACTGCCAAGCCGTTCATCACGCACTTCAACGCGCTCGATCAGGAGTGCTACCTGCGTATCGCCACCGAGCTGCACCTCAAGCGCTGCATCGTCGGCGGCTTTGAGCGCGTGTTCGAAATCGGTCGCATCTTCCGCAACGAGGGCATGGACCTTACCCACAATCCCGAGTTCACCACGATGGAGGCCTACCGCGCCTTCTCCGATCTCGAGGGCATGAAGGCGCTCGCCCAGGGCGTCATCAAGGCCGCTAACAAGGCCATCGGCAACCCCGAGGTCATCGAGTATCAGGGCCAGACTATCGACCTGTCCGGTGAGTGGGCAAGCCGCCCCATGACCGACATCGTCTCCGACGTGCTCGGCAAGCAGGTCACCATCGACACGCCTGTTGAGGAGCTTGCTGCCGCCGCACGCGAGAAGGGCCTGGAGATCAAGCCCGAGTGGACCGCCGGCAAGATCATCGCCGAGATCTATGACGAGCTGGGCGAGGACACCATCGTCAACCCCACCTTCGTGTGCGATTACCCCATCGAGGTTAGCCCGCTTGCCAAGCGCTTTGAGGATGACCCGCGCCTGACCCATCGCTTTGAGCTGGTCATCGCCGGCCACGAGTACGCGAACGCGTTCTCCGAGCTCAACGACCCGGTCGACCAGGCCGAGCGCTTCGCTGCCCAGATGGCCGAGAAGGCCGGCGGTGACGACGAGGCCATGGAGTACGACGAGGATTACGTGCGCGCCCTCGAGTACGGTATGCCTCCCGCGGGCGGCATTGGCATCGGTATCGACCGCGTGGTCATGCTGCTCACCAACCAGGCTTCCATCCGCGACGTGCTGCTGTTCCCGCACATGAAGCCCGAGAAGGGTTTCCAGTCCGGTGCCGCTGCTGCCAAGGCTGCCGAGGCCGGCAACACCGCGAGCCCCTTCGTCAAGCCGCTCAAGCCCACGGTTGATTATTCCAAGATTGCCGTCGAGCCGCTGTTTGAGGAGTTCGTCGACTTTGATACCTTCTCCAAGAGCGACTTCCGCGCCGTGAAGGTCAAGGCATGCGAGGCCGTCAAGAAGTCCAAGAAGCTGCTGAACTTTACGCTCGATGACGGTACCGGCACCGACCGTACCATTCTCTCCGGTATTCACGATTATTACGAGCCCGAGGACCTGGTCGGCAAGACCCTGCTCGCCATCACCAACCTGCCTCCGCGCAAGATGATGGGTATCCCCAGCTGCGGCATGCTCATCAGCGCCATCCACGAGGAGGAGGGCGAGGAGCGCCTCAACCTGATCCAGCTCGACGCTTCCATCCCTGCCGGCGCAAAGATGTACTAACTTGTTACGCGGTTCTACGAACCGCGTAACGGCTCGACGCTGCGCGAGCCGCATTTGGACAATCTGACGTTCAACTTCAAGGGCGCGACCAAAAGGTCAGCGCCCTTTCGTTTCACGTCACCTTGTCACAAATGCGACCCGCTCGCTGGCGTTGCCAATACATCGACGTTGTCGGAGTAGTCATTGGACTAGTCGTTGGGGACGTTCTTAAACGACTAGTCATTCAAGAACGTCCCCAATGACTACTCAATGGCTATTGCGCGCATGGCTCGCATGACAGCCGTCTCTTTTATGTTTCCTTTAGCCGTCGCTGTTTAGGATGGGGGTTAGTCGATAGGAAGGGAGCACCGGGATGGACGATGCGAGCGAGCGCGCGATTGAAGAGGACATGCTCGATCAGTTCAACTACTTTGATGATGAGGACGAGGAGCTGATCGACCGCCGCGAGCCAGCGCCGCTTGATTCCTTTGATCTGGTCGATGAAGAGACTGATGAGGTTGAGGACGAATCAACGGAGTCCCCACAGTCTTCGCGCCTTAACTCGCTGCTTTCGAGAGCCCCCATGCACCACGGCGTTCGTGCCGGCGCGCTCCATATGAAAACTGACTGGCACCAGATCGTGACGGCAGGCGATGAACTTGCCGTCGATGCGCCGCTCACCGATAAATCATCCATCATCTGTCGCACCGGTATGCTTATGCTCGCGAGCGGAACGGGTGCCTGGCGCGTGCGCGATACCATGAATCGCGTCGCCGCCGTACTCGGTGTGACCATCCACGTTGACTTAAGTCTCCTGTCGTTTGAGTGTACTTGCATCGAAGATGGTCACTGCTTTAATGAGGTTGTCAGCTTGCCCACAACGGGCGTCAATACCCATCGCATTTGGATGATGGAGAGCTTCCTAAAGGAAATCGAGACATATGGTCGCCGTTTTACGGTGCATGAGTATCACGAGATGCTCAAGACCGTTGAGAGTTCAAAACCTGATTACGCGCCTTGGCAACAGGGCCTTGCGGCGGCCTGCGCCTGTGGCGCCTTTGTCTTTTTACTTGGTGGCGGTCCTATTGAGATGGCATGCGCGTTCGTGGGCGCGGGTGTCGGCAACTTTGCCCGCTCCCATATTCTCAGGCAAGGCCTTGGTCAGTTCAGCGCGCTGACGACCGGCGTTGCGCTCGCTTGCGTTTCGTATCTGCTGGCATTGCTCGGCCTTGGCCAGGTCATACCGGGGGCAATGTCGCACCAAGAAGGCTATATCGGCGCGATGCTCTTTGTGATTCCCGGCTTTCCGCTCATTACGGCAGGCCTCGACATCGCTAAGCTCGACATGCGAAGCGGTATCGAGCGCCTTTCATATGCCGTATCGATTATCGTGATGGCGACGCTCGTAGGTTGGATGGTTGCCGAGTGTGTTGGCCTGGCGCCGGACGACTTTGCGCCGCTCGGCCTTTCGCCGCTTGCTCTTACGCTCCTGCGCGTGGTGATGAGCTTCGTTGGCGTATTCGGCTTCTCGGTGATGTTCAACAGCCCGGTAAAGATGGCCGCGGCAGCTGGGCTGATCGGCGCCGTGTCCAATACCCTGCGTCTGACCCTTGTCGATGCGCCGACGATGATTCCCTTCCTGGGCCTCAGCACGGGAATGCCTCCCGAGGCAGCAGCGTTTATCGGCGCGCTGGTATCGGGTCTGCTGGCAAGCTTGGCCGAAGTCAAGCTCACCTACCCGCGCATCGCCCTCACGGTGCCTTCGATTGTCATTATGGTGCCCGGCCTGTATCTCTATCGCTCTATGTATTACATGTGCACCTTCGACACAGTCAATATGCTCGGCTGGTTTGTGCGCGCAGTGCTCATCGTAGCGTTTCTGCCCGTTGGGCTGGGTGTGGCGCGTACGCTCACCGACCCTCGCTGGCGCCACACCAGCTAATTGGTGCAAGGGGGACAGGTTACTTTGCACCAAATGAGTTGCGGTGAAATAGGGACTGAATTGCTGCTTAAAGGGTCAAAACAGTCCGTATTCCACCGCAACTTAGGGGGTCGGGGGATTATTGGTGCCCTGCATCTTCATAAACTCAACGCTTACGAAGCGCGGGGTTTTCGTGCTAGGCTGGTTCCACCACATAAGTAGTCGCAGACGCGCGTACCACGGGCGGGCGAGATGAAGTTCCAACAGCTCCATCTTGCCCGCCCGTTTTTGTTGCGTGGCGCCGCGGCACAACACAGAGAGGAATCTGCCCTTTATGCCTATCAACAAACGAGAGAGCCTGCTGTTCACCTTTATCATGTGCTTTTGCATGGTGCTCTGGATGAGCATCTACAACGTTGCCCTGCAGCACGGGGCCATCAACGGCGAGGTCGTTGCCGCTGCGTGGCTCGGCTTCCCCGTTGCCTATATCTTTGCCGTGTGCTGCGACCGGTTCGTCGCCAGCCCGCTTGCCAAGGGTTTCGCCTTTAAGTACTTGGTCACTCCGGGCAAGAGCTCGCCGCTCGCCATGACGCTCGCCGTCAGCTCCTGCATGGTCGTTCCCATGGTCATCATCATGTCGCTGTACGGTGCCTGCGAGGGTCTGACGCACATGCCCGGCGGCATCCTTGCGAACCTGTATTCCGTGCCCGCGATCTGGATGATCAACATCCCGCATAATTTTGTGATGGCGCTGCCGTGGAACCTTTTGGTAGCCGGTCCGATTTCCTACTTCGTCTTCCGTCGCGCCTTCCCTGTGGGGACGGTTTTCGAGGAGGAGCATGCCGAGCTCTTGGAGCAGGCTATGGCTTCTGAGTGCGAGTAGCTCGCTTAGGGACCTGCTGAGCGCGGGCGACTTGCTTGGTTGGAGCCCTAAGCGTGGATAGCTCTCTCGGCGACATCGCCGGCGTGAGCGGTGCGCATGACCGGAGGGCCCGTGCTGCTCCGTTGCCCGACGTGCTAGCGCGCAGAACAATCTGTTGGTGCATTCGGCGGCTGCTGAAGCGTTTCGGCAGCCGCTTTTTATACGGAGTTTAAATACAACAGTCTGTTGTATTACGTAGAGTGGTATATCTCTAGCAGGAAAAATGCGAGAGACGGAGCATTATGGCGTTGCTAGTAGGACTGGACGTAGGGTCGACGACGACCAAAGTTTACGCGATGCACGAGGATATGACCGAGGCGTGGTGGGGATATCGCCGCCACGGGGCGTGTCAGACAGCGAGCGTGCGCGCCATGCTCGGCGAGCTCGCCGAGCGCTTTCCCCATGAGTCGCTGCGCGTTGCGGTGACCGGCTCGGGTGCGCGCGATATCGCGACCGCGCTGGGCGCCTCGTACGTTCAGGAGGTGGTCGCCAACGCGCTCGCGATCAGCAGGTTCTATCCGCAGACGCGCTGCGCCATCGAGCTGGGCGGCCAAGACGCCAAGATGATCTTCTTCCGCACCAACGATAAGGGAGACATCGAGGTTGCCGACATGCGCATGAACGGCTCGTGCGCAGGCGGTACCGGTGCATTTATCGACGAGATGGCAAAGCTCATGGGGGTCGGCACCGAATCGGGCGAGTTCGAGCAGCTCGCAAGCCGGGGAACGACCGTCCACGAGGTCTCGGGCCGCTGCGGCGTGTACGCAAAGACCGATATCCAGCCGCTGCTCAACGAGGGCATTCCTACCACCGACCTGGCGCTTTCGGCGCTTCACGCGGTCGCCCGCCAAACGATCGGCGGTCTGGCCCAGGGTATCGACATCGAGCCGCCGGTAATCTTCGAGGGCGGTACGCTCGCCTACAACCCCACGCTGGTCCGCGTGTTCCGGGAGCAACTGAATCTATCGGACGATCAGGTTATCGTCCCGCGCGATCCGCAGATCATGGTCGCGCGCGGTGCCGCCCTGTCGCTGACCGACATGTTCGCATCGTCCCAACCGATCGACCTTCCCGACGCTTTTGTCCGGCTGGATAAGCTCGAGACGGTCGCGCCCGCAAGCGGGGAGGGACGTCTTGCCCAGCCCTTTTTTGCCACACCTGCCGAGCAGGCGGATTTTACGGCACGCCATGGCAAAGAGACGCCGGCAAAGGGTCCGGATGCGTATGCGCCCGGAGAGACGGTGCGTGTGGCGCTCGGTATCGATTCGGGGAGCACGACGACCAAGTTCGCCCTGGTCGATGAGGCGGGTGAGCTTGTCGATTCGTTCTACGCGTCTAATAACGGCAGACCGCTCGACGTCGCCCAACAGGGTCTTGTCAGCTTGAAGAACCGCTGGGAGACAGCGGGAGTCACGCTTGCGATCGATGCCGTGGGCACCACGGGATACGGCGAGGAGCTTTTCGCGCGCGCGTTCCACGCCGACTACCATACGGTCGAGACGGTCGCGCACGCCCGCGCCGCGTGCGCATGCGTTCCCGATGCGACCTTCGTGCTCGACATCGGCGGACAGGATATGAAGGCCATCTGGCTCAACCACGGCGTGCTGACCGATATCGTCGTCAACGAGGCGTGCTCTGCGGGCTGCGGCTCGTTCCTCGAGGGTTTTGCCAAAAACCTCGGAATAGCCGTTGAGGATATCGCGACCGAGGCATTTTCGTCCAAAGCCCCCGCCGTTCTCGGCAGCCGTTGCACGGTGTTCATGAACAGCAGCGTCGTTTCCGAGCAGCGGCGCGGTAAGGGTCCGGGCGACATCATGGCCGGTCTCTGCCGTTCGATTATCGAGAACGTGTTCACCAAGGTCATTCGCGTTTCAAATCTCAACCGTCTGGGCGACAAAGTCGTCGTCCAGGGCGGCACGTTCCGAAACGACGCGGTGCTGCGCGCATTCGAGCAGTATCTGGGCAAACCCGTCACGCGTGCGCCCCACCCGGGGCTGATGGGCGCTATCGGTATCGCCCTGCTCGCGCGCGAGGAATGCCGCAAGGGCGACGCCGGCACGTCGTTTATCGGGCTCGATGCCGTGGAGCGCTTCGAGCATCGCGAGTTCGGCGGCGTTACCTGCCGTCGGTGCAACAACCGCTGCCAGCGCGCGGTCGTGGCATTTGGCGACGGCTCGCTTTACGTCACGGGCAATCGCTGCCCGCGCGGCGGCGCCATCTCATGGGATGAGCTCGTGCGCGAGGTTCCCGCGGCGGAGGAGCTGCGTCCGCAGGGTGCTTGCGAGGCACAGGCACCCGGCACGGGGCGCGACCGGACCGCGGCTGCCCCCAATCTCTTTGTCGACCGCGAGAAGCTGCTGTTCGAGTCGTACCCCACGGTTCCCGTCTGCGGGGGGCGCGATGTCACGATCGGCATTCCCCGTGTGCTCGAGTTCTGGGACACCATGCCGTTCTGGTCGACGTTCTTCAGCACGCTCGGCTTTAAGGTGCGCGTCTCGGGACGCAGCACCAAGGCGATGTACGAGCGCGGTCTGGCGCACGTCACATCCGACACCGTGTGCTTCCCGGCCAAGCTCGTCCACGGGCACATCCGCAATCTCGTCGACGCCGGCGTCGACCGCATCTTCATGCCCATCATCACGACGGTGCCCACCGAAAACACCGCCTCTACCAGCGAGTGGATGTGCGCCGTCGTAAAGGGATACCCCTACGTGATGCGCAATTCCGATAACCCGGAGGAGCGTTTCGGCGTTCCGTTCGATACGCCGCTGTTCCACTGGTACGACGAGGGCGACCGAAACCGCCAGCTCAAGGCGTGGTGCAAGGAGACCTTCGATATCGATGCCGACCTGGTTGCCAAGGCGACCGAGCAGGCGGACCGCGCGCAGCAGACGTTTGAGAACCAGCTGCAGCTGCGCGGCAGGCAGGTGCTCGAGAACGTGCGCGAGGACGGCGGCTACGCGGTGGTGATCGCTTCGCGCCCGTACCACAACGACCCGCTGGTCAACCACGGGCTGCCCAAGCTCTTCTCTGAGCGCGGCATCCCCGTGCTGACGCCCGATGCGGTGCCGGGGGTCTGCAACGTCGATCTTTCCAACAGCCGCATCGACATCGTGAACAACTACCATGCGCGCATGCTGTCGTGCGCGGTCATCGTCGCATCGACGCCCGAGCTCGAGCTCGTGCAGATGGGCAGCTTCGGCTGCGGCCACGATGCGTATCTCACCGACGAGATCGCGCGCATGATGGGCGAGATGGGCTCCAAGGTTCCGATGATGATCAAGCTCGATGAGAGCGACGTCGCCGGTCCCATGGGCATTCGCGTGCGTTCGTTTATCGAGTCGGTCAACCGTCGTCGCGCGGAGGAGCGTGCCGAGGGCGCCCGGGTGCACGCGGTCCATCCGCTCGACGACCCGTATAAGGTCAAGTACACCAAGCGCGACCGGCACGACAAGATCGCGCTGGTCCCCAACACCTCCCATGCGTTCTGCAGGCTCATGACCGCGGCGATGCGCAATCAGGGCGTGCGCGCCGAGGCCCTTGATATCGGGCGCGAGGATGCCATCCGCCTGGGCAAACGCTATGTGCACAACGACATCTGCTTCCCCGCGCAAATCGTGATCGGCGAGGCGCTCGCGGCACTCGAGAGCGGTAAGTACGACCCGCACGACGTCGCCGTGGTGACTGGCAAGTATATCGGCGACTGTCGCCTGACGCACTACATGCCCCTGCTGCGCCGCGCGCTCGACGACGCGGGATACGACTATGTCCCGGTGCTCACCAACGACGACGTCGATGCCCACAATGCGCATCCGGGCTTCAAGCTCGGCCTTGGCCCGAGCATCCAGATCGCCTACGGTCTTCCCATGATCGATGCCCTCGAGGCCATGCTTAGGCGCATCCGTCCCTACGAGCTCGAGAAGGGCGCGGCGGACGCTGCGTTCGACCGCGCGCTCGATGAGGTTATCGAGGGCATGGAGCGCTCCGGGCTGAGAGGCCAGGCGACGGGCTTCAAACGCGCGCTTGCGATCATGGACGCCGTTCCGTACGACCGCTCGAACCCGCATCCGACCGTTCTCATCGTGGGCGAGTACCTGCTCAATTTCCATCTCGGCGCCAACCACGAGATCGAGCGCTACCTCGAGGACAACGGGCTCGAGGTCATCGAGGCGCGCATGACCGACGTGATCCGCAAGACCTATTTCTACAAGCATGCGCAGTCGCGCGAGTTCCACGTCGACCTGTCGCTGCCCGAAAAGGCCTGGTACGCCACGGCGGACAACCTGTTCGAGCTCGCGCACGACCGTTGCGACCGCCTGGGCGCGGCGAGCCCGCTCTACGAGCCGCCGACGCGCATGCCCGAGCTCGTGCGCGCGAGCGATAAGATCCTGCACCATACGTTCGATGCGGGCGAGGGCGTGCTGATTCCGGCGGAGATCCTCGAGCACGCCAAGCGCGGCTGCCGCAACTTCGTGATCCTGCAGCCGTTCGGGTGTCTGCCCAACCATGTCGTGGGGCGCGGGCTCATCCATGCGCTCAAGGAGCAGTATCCCACGGCGCAGTTCCTGCCGCTCGACTACGATCCCGACGTGAGCTTCGCCAACGTGGAGAACCGTCTTCAGATGCTCATCATGAACGCCAAGGCGCAGGGGTGCGGTGAGGCGCATGGCGAGACCGCGTAAGGACGCCGATGCGCCCGATGCACGCACCCGTATCATCGAGGCGTTTTGGGAGCTCATCGAGAACAACAGCATCTTCGAGCTGTCGGTTGGCGAGGTGACCCGCGCCGCCCAGTGCAATCGCGGAACGTTTTACTACTATTTTCACGATTTCGATGAACTCGTCGCCATCGCCATAGCCCAGCTGCTGCAGGATAACGAGCTCATCACCGATGTCCTCTGGCATTTTTCGAGCGAGGGCGACCTTTCGGCGTTCGACCGGCGCGACGTCCGCTGCCTGCTGCGGCGCATCGTCATCACCATGAGGGCGGGTGCCGCCGAGCAGGTCGTGCAGGGCATCCATACGATCATCATCGACCGCGTGAGAGAGATCGTCCACCCCGACGGAGAAGAGCTCAAGGCAGATTCGAGCTTTGCGGTGGGCTTTCTGGTCTCGGGCATCATGGGCTTTGTGATGGCGGTCGGCTTTGCCCGGGAGGGCGGCGAGGAGATAGACCTCGAGCAGCTGGGGGACAGCGCGTGCGCGTACCTGAGGGCGGTCGCCATGCAGACGGTGGAAACGGTCGCGCAAGTCGAGGGCGTCGATACATCCGAGCTGCTCGAACGCGTCTCCAAGGAGGCCGATGCCTATCGCGCACCGCGTGCGACGAGTCCCGACGTGGTGAAAGACGCCTAGGGTTTCTCTTGCGGGGCGCCTGTCGCGCATCGCGCGGTGAGTCCCGCGATGCGGTCATAACCTGCATTCATGTGAGCCGGGTTTATAGATATTCCTTCAGCTGTTAACATAGACAACCTGTGGGTAAAGAGACAAAAGCGCCGCCGACGGGCGGGCGTTTTGATTTCGATGAACTCATGTAAGGAAACGAGCATGTTAGATAGATTTACCGATCGAGCGCGCAAGGTCATGTCGATGGCCAAACAGGAGGCGCTCGATCTTCATTCAAATAAGGTGGGCACCGAGCACCTGCTGCTCGCGCTTGCCAAGGAGGACGAGGGCATTGCCGCCGAGGCGCTGCGTTCGCTCGACATCTCCTACGATGACATCATGGATACTCTCAAAGAGGTCCAGACCACGGTTCCCGAGCCCAGTGAGGAGACCGAGGCGGCCAAGCTCGCCTTTACGCCGCTCGTCATTAGCGTGATGGAGCGTTCGTTCCGCGTGGCGCGTGAGAACAACCAGACCTACGTGTCGACCGAGCACTTGCTGATCGGCATCGTCGAAGAGGGCAACGGCATGGCCATGGACATCCTCATGCGCCTGGGTGTGTCGTCCGCCTCCATCAAAAAGGCTATCGAGAAACTCACCGCCAAGGACCAGGACAAGAAGCGTCCGCTCGCCGGCGCCGGTGCCGGTCGTCCCGGTGCGGGCCTGCCGTTCTTTAGCGGCTCGGATGCCTCTCAGCAAAAGGGGAGTGGCACCGATACGCTTAAGCAGTTCGCGACCAACCTCACGCAGAAGGCGCGCGACGGCGAGCTCGACCCTGTAATCGGTCGCGAAAAGGAAGTCCAGCGTATGATGGAAATTCTTTCGCGCCGCACCAAGAACAACCCGCTCATTCTGGGCGACCCCGGCGTGGGCAAGACGGCCATCGTCGAGGGCCTGGCTCAGCAGATTGCAGCCGGCAACGTGCCCGAGAACCTCATGAACCAGAATATCTGGACGCTCGACCTGCCAGGCCTCGTTGCGGGTGCCAAGTATCGCGGCGAGTTTGAGGAGCGCCTCAAGAACGTGATCCAGGAGGCCACCGAAGCCGACGACGTCATCCTGTTTATCGACGAGATGCACACTATCATCGGTGCCGGTTCTGCCGAGGGCTCCATCGACGCGAGCTCCATGCTCAAGCCCGTGCTCGCGCGCGGTGCCTTCCAGATTATCGGCGCCACCACGGCCGAGGAATTCCGCAAGTACCTCACCAAGGACCCGGCCTTCGAGCGTCGCTTCCAGACCATCGATGTCGAGGAGCCGAGCGTCGAGGACACGGTCAAGATCCTGACCGCGCTCAAGCCGCGCTACGAGGAGCACCACCATGTGCGCTATACGCAGGGTGCTATCGAGGCCGCCGCTAACCTTTCCAACCGCTACATCCAGGATCGCTTCCTGCCCGATAAGGCTATCGACCTCATTGACGAGGCCGGTGCCCGCGCTCGCATCGCCGCGAATCGCGCGCCCGAGCCGGTGCGTGAGGCCGAGCATCGCGTGGAGGAGCTTAAGGCCGCCGCGCAGGAGGCCACCGAGAGCGACGACATGAACAAGGCCGCCGAGATCACTGAGCAGCAGAAGGCCGCCGAGATTGAGCTCGCCGAGGCCAAGGCCGCCTGGACCGCCGAGCTCGACGCCAGCCCGCTCACCATCGATGTCTCCCAGATCGCCGACATCGTGTCCGTGACTTCGGGCGTGCCGGTGTCTTCGCTTACCGAGAGCGAGAGCCGTCGCCTGCTGCAAGCCGAAAGCGTGCTCAAGACGCGCATCATCGGTCAGGATGAGGCTGTCGAGGCAGTTGCCAAGGCCGTGCGCCGCAGCCGCTCGCCGCTCAAGGATCCGCGTCGCCCCGGCGGCAGCTTTATCTTCCTGGGTCCCACCGGCACGGGCAAGACCGAGCTCGCCAAGACGCTCGCCGAGTACCTCTTTGGCAACAAGGATGCGCTCATCAGCTTCGACATGTCCGAGTTCGGTAGCGAGTTCGAGGTCTCCAAGCTCATCGGTAGCCCTCCGGGTTACGTCGGTCACGACGAGGGTGGCCAGCTCACCAAGGCCGTTCGTCGCCATCCGTACTCGGTCGTGCTGTTCGACGAGATCGAGAAGGCGCACCCCGATATCTTCAACATCTTGCTGCAGGTGCTGGAGGAGGGTCGTCTGACCGATAGCCAGGGCAAGACGGTCGACTTCCGCAACACCGTGATCATCATGACGTCTAACGTGGGCGCCCGCGAGATTGCGCAGGATGCAAGCGTTGGCTTTGGCACCACCGGCGAGCAGGGCCTCACCTCGAGTGAGATCCGCGGCCGCGCGATGGGCGAGCTCAAGCGCCTGTTCCGCCCTGAGCTGCTCAACCGTATCGACGACATTGTGGTGTTCCAGAAGCTCTCGGGCGAGAATCTCACCAAGATCGCGCACCTGCTGGTGGACGATCTGCGTCAGCGTTTGATTGCCAACGGTATGAACATCAAGCTCACCGATGCGGCCTATGACAAGATCGTGGCCGAGGGTACCGACCTCACCAACGGTGCGCGTCCGCTGCGCCGTGCTATTCAAAAGCTCATCGAGGACCCGCTGTCCGAGGAGCTTCTGGCCGGCGAGTGGGGCGAGGGCGATACCGTCCTGTGCGACGTGGCCGATGGCAAGTTTGTCTTTGGCCACGGCACGGGCGAGATCCCGGCACCGCGTCCGGCGGGCACGCTCGGTGGCGATACCGCCCCGGCGGCACCGCACACCGGCAACGCCGCGCCCGTGAGCGGCGGCGTGACCTCGGGCCCCGGCGGCATGATGCAAGCCGGTTCCGGCGCGCTGTAGGGATTAAACATACCTTGTATAACGGGGGCGTTTCCGATAAGGAGGCGCCCCCGTTTCTATTGAAATGTGCTTCAATCTGCCGTGCTATACTAAAATTGAGATTCAGTATAGCAAAGGAGTTGATATGCCTACATCAATACTCGACACGCGGCCAGTTCAGATGAACGTGCGTATAGATCGCCAGCTCAAAGAGGCAGGAGACGCCGTACTGACTCATATTGGCATGACGCCGTCACAAGCTGTGAGGGAGCTGTGGCAGTACTTGACCGAGAACGGTCATATGCCCGTCGCAAAAAAGAATGATGACGAAGTCCTGCCTGACGACATACGATCGAAGGCGAGTTCGTCCCGCGTCTCGGAAGGGGCTGCGTTAATTTCGAATTTTTATGAGCGGTTCTCGATTCAGAGGCCGAGCCCCGATGAAGCCTTTGATTACGACGAGTTATACGATCAAATGATGATCGAGAGATTCAGCGATTGGATCGAATTATGAGCGGCGTCGGAACGAAACGTGTGCTCAAGCTGTTGATCGACACGAACGTCTGGCTAGATTACTTTCTCGCTCGTACGAATGCGACCAGGCCGATAGTCGAGCTCCTTTCTCGCGCGGCGGAAGCGGAGGATATCGTCCTCTTCTCGTCCTCCCTGTCTGTCAAAGACGTCTATTACATTCTGGGAAGGACGATGAAGGCCGACGCCCGCCGTGAGGGGGCTCTCACTCCCGAAGCCATCGCCGGTGCCGACGAGACAGCGTGGGCGTGCGTTCGCCTGATTCGGCAAAAGTCGATTATTGCCTCGGTCGGTGCAGACGAGGTCTTCGACTCCTTTGTGTTCAAGTATCATCACAACGACTTTGAGGACGACCTGATGCTGGGCGTCGCCAATCGCATTGATGCCGATTACGTCGTGACAGAGGACAAAAATCTCATCAAACATACCAATGGTGTATGCATTAATGTTCAACAGGCGTTGAAGTTGGTTGAAGGGTCCAACGTCCCTTCGGCACGGCCCGTCTAACATGCTTTATCTTGATAAAGTGGCGTTTCCTCGCCGTTAGCCGATGATGCGAGGGCGCTCGGCGTTTTCGACTGGTTTATGCACGCAAAGTCTGGGAATATACAAGTCGCATGTCTTACTGTCTAACCAGTTGCGCCAAGGAGGCACCATGGACTACAAGATTACCGGCTACGAGCCCGCCCAGCTGTTCCATTTCTTTGAGGAGGTCAGCGCGATCCCCCGTGGGTCTGGCAACGAGAAGGGCATCAGCGATTTCCTGGTCGCGTTTGCCAAGGAGCGCGGTCTCGATGTGTATCAGGACGAGGTCTACAACGTTATCATTCGCAAGCCCGCATCTGCCGGTGCCGAGAATGCCCCGACCGTGATGCTGCAGGGCCACATCGACATGGTGTGCGACAAGCTGGGCTCCGTTGAGCACGACTTTACGACTGATGGTATCGACCTGGTCGTCAAGGACGGCGTCCTCACCGCTAACGGCACCACTCTGGGCGCCGACAACGGTATTGCCGTCGCTCTGATGCTCACTGTTCTCGATGACGATTCGATCGTTCACCCCGCCCTCGAGTGCGTGTTCACCACCGACGAGGAGACTGGCCTGGTCGGCGCCGAGACGCTCGACAAGTCCCAGATTAGCGCCCGCACCATGATTAACCTTGACTCCGAGGAAGAGGGCGTTGCCACCGTCAGCTGCGCCGGCGGCGTCGTCGTTACCTACACCTGCCCCATCGTGCGCGAGCACAAGACCGGTAGCACCCTCACGCTCGACATCTCCGGCCTGCTGGGCGGCCACTCCGGCAGCGATATCAACCTGGAGCGCGGCAACGGCAACCTCATCATGGCCCGCATCATCGACCGCCTGATGGTTGCCGGCGAGCCCGCCATCGTTAGCTTTAACGGCGGCACCAAGGACAACGCCATCAACCGTGAGTGCAAGGCTGTTCTGGTCTACGCCGACCACGCTGCCGCCGAGGCCGCGGCCCAGATCGCAAAGGGCATCATCGCCGACGTCACTGCCGAGCTCGAGGTCTTCGACCCCGGCTTTACCTGCACGGTTGAGATTGCCGACAACACTGAGGTCGAGGCCATGGACGAGAAGTCCGCACTTGCCCTTATTCGCGCTCTGCGTCTTGCCCCCAACGGTGTGATCCGCCGCAACGTCGCCACCGACGGCTCCGTCGAGGTTTCCTCCAACATCGGCGTGGTTGCCACCTCTGACGACGAGGTCAAGATCATGCTGTCCCCGCGCTCCTCGATCACCTCGCTGCAGAACGAGTTCAAGGACCGCCTGCAGACGCTGGCCGATGTTCTGGGCTTCGACGCCAAGTTTGAGTTCGAGTATCCCGGCTGGAGCTATGCCGAGCATTCGCCGGTCCGCGACGTCTTTGTCGAGAGCTATCGTGAGCTCTTTGGCTCCGAGCTGCGCATCGAGTCCATTCACGCCGGCCTTGAGTGCGGCCTGTTTGCCGAGGCCCTACACGGCCTGGACGCCATCGCCGTGGGCCCGACGCTCTCCGACGTCCACACCCCGGACGAGAGCATGGAGCTCGCTTCTGCCGAGCGCTTCTACGAGCTGCTCATCGACGTCCTCAAGCGCCTCGCTGCGTAAAGGTTGCGCTAGCAGCAGTCCGAGCCACGTGCTAGCGGATTGCAAATGACATTACGAGAGGGGGCACCCGGTCTTTGCGACAGGTGCCCCCTCTCTCTTCTTTTGGGAAATGGGAGATTACAGACACCTAGCCCATATCCGCCTTGATGAGGTCGAGGGTGCGCTGGCAGTTTTCGCAGACGGGGCCGAGCATATGCTCGCGCAGGTCCGCCATGCCGGGCAGGTCGGCGTATTCGTTCATGACCTCTTCCATGCAAATGGGTACCTCGTAGGCGAGGTCCATCATGGTCGCAAAGCAAAACTTCTCGGATAGCCCGGCATCGGTGAGCGCCGCCTCCAGCGCGGGGTCGCCCATACCGTGGTATCGGCGGATAGCGCCTGGACCGATGCGCCCCACACGATTTTCGCCGCCAACGCTCATGGCGAGGCGCGCTCGGCGGCGCATGCGCTCATATGCCAAACCCGACGCGACATCGTACATGGGTGCGAGCGCCGCGTTTGTGCCTTTGCCAAGGATGAGCGAGTAGTTTTTAGCGTGTGCGTCAGGCGCTCCGATAATGGCGTTATAGAACAACATATAGGTAAAAAGCACAAGATTCATGTGGTGGGGGACTGTGTTAATCAGTCGTTCTTGGATGTCTCGTGTAGTTGGTCCTCCGTCGGCGGTGTATTTCTGGCTTGGCAATACACCGAGCGCCTGGCAAAAGTCCTCCTGATGCAGCCTTTCGATATTTCCGCTGCTATTGACCATTCTGTCGTACCGTTCAACGACGAGCGCGGCTTCGTCTTCAAATGTGCAATAGGAGACGTTGGCAGTTGGAATGCCAACACGCCGAGCCGTTTTCATGCAGACGAATTCGTTTAAGGCCTGATGTTTGAACCCAACGACACCATTTTTGAAGATATGGGTAGTGGGGGATGACCCTAGACATTCGCACCATTGGCCATCATGCCAAGCTAGTGCAAATTTGCCTTGATTGCCGCCCAGGGACCAGCTTTCGTTGGAGCCCATCCATGTCCTTCTTTCGTCATCGCGAATTGCTTTGAGCTTGTGAGCGATTTGAGAATTGGTAAGCGGGCGGTATGCCGAGACCTTGCCGCGGGCGGCGTCTAATTGATCGGCTCGACAAAACTGAACGGCCCCCGCGCAGTCAAGACCGATATGGCACAAGAGGGCGACGGGGTTGTTGGATGCAACATCATGATCGGTGGCAATAGCGCGACGCTGCTCTTGACTGTCGGGCAAAAGGCCAAATAGGAACGGACGGACGATGTTATGGCCATACGTGCGATTGGAAAGCGGCATTGTTAGCGATAACGGTGCTCCGCGATAGGTTGGGGCGTATGCAAAGCTGCAGAGTCCATGCTCGTCTTGCCGGAGAGTGCCGGCGATTTCGCCACAAATGAGGGTCGCGAGTTCCATCTCTGCCATTTATTTCACAACCTTGCAGCCAAAGGAGAGGTTTGAAGTGCCGGAAAGGCCTTGCTCGGCTGCGATTTGGGCCAGCAAGGCACCATAGGAAGATGGCGTTCCTTGTCGAGTGGGTCGTCTGCCTACGCTTGGCTTTGGCAGGGTATTCGAGTTCTCGATAGGGAGGTTCACTATCGTCGTCGGATGTTCGGAGGGCGATGCGATGGAGTCGTTATCGCTTTGCGCGAAGAGACCTATGCCGAGTGCGTTAAAGACGGTCAGCAGCTTGTCGAGCCGAATACCCGTGGCATCTCCCAGCTCGAGCGATGCGAGCAGGCGCTCCGAAACACCGGCTTTTTTGGCGAGGGTCGCACGGGTGAGACCCTGAGCCTCGCGTGCCTGGCGCACGTAGATGCCAGCTTGGCGCGGTGTGGTGATGGGAAGGGTATCCACGGCGATCTCCTAACGTGCAGACTTTTGCATATCAGTATGACATGCAAAAGTCTGCATGAAAAGGCCTCATGCAAAACTCTGCATGAGGCCTTGCCCGGACGTTTAGTTTTGAAGGGTGTTTTACAGCGCCAAAAAACCCAAGTGTTCCAGCAGAATCTTGAGGCCGATAAGGATGAGCACGACGCCGCCCACGATGGCGGCAGGCTTTTCGTAGCGCGCACCAAAGGTGTGGCCAATCGCCACACCGGCAACGGAGAAGATAAACGTTGTGACGCCGATAAGCGATACAGCGGGCACGATGTCGACCGAGAGCGCGGCAAATGAGATGCCCACGGCTAGGGCGTCGATTGAGGTGGCGATAGCGAGGATTAGGTACTCGACCAGGTCAATCTTTTCGGCATCCTTGCCGTCGCCTTCATCCTCGTCCTCGGTAAAGGCCTCCCACAGCATTTTGCCGCCGATAAAGGCCAAAAAGGATAAAGGCGATCCAATGGTCTATGGGTCCGATGATGCCCATGAATTGACTGCCGAGCGCCCATCCGATTACGGGCATGCCAGCCTGAAAGCCGCCAAAGAACAGGCCGAGCACCACGGCGACCTTAAGGTTGATCTTTTTCATGCCAAGGCCCTTGCAGATGGAAACGGCAAAGGCGTCCATCGAAAGGCCAATGGCGAGCAATACGAGCTCGGCGAGTCCCATGGCTTGGCTCCCTCTCTGCGGGCGGGCCCGCGTGTACCTCTTGAGGGAATAACAAAAAAGACCCGTGGCGTACGCGTTGCGCGCACAGCCACGAGTCTCGTTCATTAAGGCAAGCCAGGCCGCATCGGCCAGTGTGTTGACTTACCGCGCCACCGGAGGCGAATCCGGTCACGCGACTACTCCCTCATTTATGCGAATCCAGATGCTACCACATAAGCAGCCCATTTGGGTTGGGCTCTCAGCTGTGTTCGCTCATTCTGTAAGCATCGGATTTCGCAAGCGCCGCGGGGACAAACCGTGAGAAACTATTTAGCGTTTATGGAGCGTATACGATGGGAGCGATGCCTTGGATAAGAACGAGCTGCAAAAGCGTATGGAACAGGCCATCCGCCTGACGGCACCTGGTCAGCCGATCCGCACCGCCCTCGACATGATCATCGCCGGTCACCTGGGCGCCCTTATCTGCGTCGGCGACACCGAAAACGTGCTCGCTGCCGGTAACGACGGCTTCCCGCTCAACATTTCGTTCACCTCGAACCGTCTGTTCGAGCTCTCCAAGATGGACGGTGCCATCGTCATCGACGGCGACCTCACCCAGATTCTGCGCGCCAACTTCCACCTCAATCCCGATCCCTCGCTTGCCACGAGCGAGACGGGCATGCGTCACCGCACCGCCGCTCGCATGTCGGTGCTCACCGATGCCATCGTGATCTCGGTCTCGGCCCGTCGTGCCGTCGTTAACGTGTACGTTCACGGCAAGAGCTACGAGATCCAGCCCGTCACCACCATCATGAGCTCGGTCAACCAGCTCGTCGCCACGCTCCAGACTACCCGTCAGTCGCTCGATCGCTCCCTGCTGCGCCTGACGGCACTCGAGCTGGACGACTACGTCACGCTCGCCGACATCACTGGCATCTTCTCGAGCTTCGAGATCATGCAGCAGGCAAAGACCGAGCTTAAGGATTGCATCGTCAAGCTGGGCAACCAGGGCAAGCTCGTGCAGATGCAGCTCGAGCAGCTCGCCGGTTCCAGCATGGATACCGAATACGACCTGATGATCCGCGACTACGCGAGCGATTCCTCCGAGGCAAACGCCGAGAAGATTCGTGCAGAGCTCGCTCGCATGACGCCTAAGGACCTGTCCGACCCGCAGCACGTGGCGGCAGTTCTGGGCTATGACGACCTGGACGAGGACTCCGTCATGACGCCGCTGGGCCTGCGCACGCTTTCGCGCGTGTCCGTCGTGCGCGACGGCGTGGCCGAGAAGATCGTCGACGAGTACGGCTCGCTGCAGGAGCTCATGGACGACATTAGCGAGGATCCGGAGCGCCTGGGCGACTTTGGCGTCAACAACCCTGCCATTCTTGCGGACTCGCTGTACCGCATGAAGGGCACCAAACAGGGGAACGCATAATGGCGCCCGTATGCGCCGTGGTCGTTGCCGGTGGCAGCGGCCAGCGCTTTGGTAATCCTGGTGGCAAGCAGCTCGTCAATGTAGCGGGCCGTCCGCTCATGAGCTGGTCCATCCGCGCGTTCGATCGGAGCGACAAGGTCGGCCACATCGTGGTGGTGTGTCCTGCCGAGCGCCGTGCCGAGATGCGCCGCCTTGCCATCGACCCGTTTGACTATGACACGCCCATCAGCTTTGCCGATGCCGGCGATACCCGTCAGGATTCCACCCGTGCCGGCGTGCATGCGGCTCCGGCGGGCTTTGAATACGTTGCCATTCACGATGGCGCTCGTCCGCTCATTACGACCGAGGCCATCGACCACGCTATCGACGTGCTCATGGGCGACCGCTCGCTCGACGGTGTCGTGTGCGGTCAGCCCGCGATCGACACGCTCAAGATCGTCGACGGCGATAATATCGTCGAGACGCCGCCGCGCGAGCTCTATTGGGCCGCGCAGACGCCGCAGATCTTTAGCGTCGACGCGATGAAGCGTGCCCATGCCGCGGCGATTGCCGAGGGTTTTATCGGTACCGACGATTCATCGCTGGTCGAGCGCATGGGCGGGCGCGTCCGCTGTGTCCAGAGCCCGCGCGATAACCTTAAGGTGACGGTGCCCGAGGACCTGCGTCCCGTAACCGCGATTCTGCTCGGCCGCATGGCCGAGGGAGAGGACCTTCCCCATGTTCAGTAACCTGCGCATTGGCCACGGCTACGACGTCCACCGTTTGGTGGAGGGGCGTCGATGTATCATCGGCGGGGTCGACATTCCCTACGAGCGCGGCCTGCTGGGCCACTCGGATGCCGATGTGCTCGCGCACGCCTTGGCCGACGCCATTCTGGGCGCCTGCCGCGGGGGAGACATCGGCAAGCTATTCCCCGACACCGATCCTGCCTATGAGGGTGCCGATTCGATGGTGCTGCTCGCTCGCGTGATGGACTACGCGCGCGAGCTGGGCTTTGAGTTTGTCGATGCCGATTGCACCATTGCCTGTCAGCAACCCAAAATCACCCCGCACCGCGATGCCATGCGCGCCAACCTTGCCCATGCCCTGGGCGTTGACGTCGAAAATGTGGGCGTCGCCGCCACCACGACCGAAAAGCTCGGTTGGGAAGGCCAGGGCGAGGGAATCGGCGCCTGGGCCGTCTGCCTGCTACAGAAAACCGTTAAGGAGTAACGAATGCGTATCTACAACAGCGCTACCCATAAAAAGGAAGAGTTCCAGCCCATCGAGTCCGGCAAGGTCCGCATGTACGTGTGCGGCCCCACGGTCTACGACAACATTCACATCGGCAATGCCCGCACGTTCATCAGCTTCGATGTGATTCGTCGCTGGCTCATCGCGAGCGGCTACGAGGTCACGTTCGCCCAGAACCTCACCGATGTCGATGACAAGATCATCAAGCGCGCCAACGAGCAGGGCCGTACGGCTGCCGAGGTCGCGACGGAGTTTTCCGACAAGTTCATCGGCGTCATGCGCGCCGCCAACGTGCTCGATCCCGATGTGCGCCCCCGCGCCACCAAGGAGATCGGCCCCATGATCGCCATGATCAAGACGCTCATCGAGCAGGGCCACGCTTACGCCGCCGATAACGGCGACGTGTACTTTGCCGTGCGCAGCGATCCCAACTATGGCCAGGTCTCGGGCCGCAACATCGACGACCTTATGGTTGGCGCGCGCATCGAGGAGAACGAGGACAAGAACGACCCGCTCGACTTTGCCCTGTGGAAGGCCGCCAAGCCGGGCGAGCCCAGCTGGCCGAGCCCCTGGGGCGAGGGCCGTCCCGGTTGGCACACCGAGTGTGCCGCCATGGTGCACCGCTACCTGGGCACTCCGATTGACATCCACGGCGGCGGCTCCGACCTTGCTTTCCCGCATCACGAGAACGAGTGCGCCCAGGCCACCTGCGCCTGGCACCAGGGCTTCTCCAACACCTGGATGCACACGGGCATGCTGCTGGTAGACGGCGAGAAGATGTCCAAGTCGCTCGGCAACTTCTTTACGCTGGCCGAGGTCCTCGAGCAGCACTCCGCTGCCGCCCTGCGCCTGCTGATGCTGCAGACGAGCTATCGCTCGCCGCTCGACTTTTCTTGGGAGCGCCTGGAGGGTGCCGAGAACTCACTCACGCGTATCGCCGGTACGGTCGAGAACCTGCGCTGGGCCGCGAACCATGCGACGGCCGATGCCGATGCGGCTGCCGCCGAGGCATTTGCCGCCAAGGCCGCTGAGACTCGTGCTGCCTTTAAGGAGTGCATGGACGACGACTTTAACACCGCTGGTGCCATGGGTGCCGTCTTTGGCTTTGTGACCGAGTGCAACCAGTACTTGGAGCAGGCGGGCGACGCAGCCGACAAGGCCGCCGCGCTTGCCGCCGCCGACACGCTGGCCGAGCTGCTCGATACGCTTGGCATCGAGCTCCCCGAGCCCAAGGTCGAGCTGCCGCTGGGTCTGCTAGGCGTTGCCGCCGGCCTGGTCGCCTACACGGGCGACGACGTGGACGAGGCTGCTGCCAAGATTCTCGAGGCCCGCGCCGAGGCCCGCGCCGCCAAGAATTGGGATCTGGCCGATGCCATCCGCGACCAGCTCAAGGACCTGGGCCTTACCATTGAGGATACGGCCGCGGGCACTCGTATCAAATCTCTCTAATCCCCGCGGGTTTCCCAAGCACCCGACCTTGCCGTTCAAACCGTCGCTCGCGTACTCAAGTACGCGTCGCTCCTCTTTCACGGCAATCTCGGGCACTTGGAAAACCCGTACCGACCGCCCGAGCCACGGCACCTTGCCTTTCAATCGTCGGGCATGACCTCAAGGTCTATGCTCTCCTCTTTCAAGGCAATCTGCCGCACCTCGGGCGGTCGGTCTATTTGTTTCGTTTGATAGTTGTATTTAGGAGGTCGCTTTATGGCCGACAATCGCAAGCGTGTGCCGCGTGGAGGCAAGCAGGCTGCTTCTGGCTCGCGTCCGGGTCGCCGCAACGACCGCGCTGCCGCTCCCAAGGGCCAGCGCGATCGTACCCAGGCCGCACGTCCGCAGCGCGATCGCAACCGCGATGCTGTCCAGGTTCCCAAGGGCGAGTTTATCGAAGGTCGCCGTGCCGCCGCCGAGGCGCTGCGTACCGGCTTTCCCGTCAAGTGCGCGCTCATCGCTGAGGGCGGGGAGCGCGATGCCGCCTTGTCGCGCCTGGTCGACGACCTCAACGCCGCGGGCGTCCGCATTAAGTATGTGCCGCGCGCGCAGCTCGATGCGCTGTCGAGTCATGGCGCTCACCAGGGCATTGCGCTCGAGGTTGGTAACTTCCCCTATGCTGATGTTGCCGATATCCTCGACCGTGCGGGCGACGGTCCGGCGCTCGTCGTTGTGCTCGACCATGTGACCGACGACGGCAACTTTGGCGCCATCGTGCGCTCCGCCGAGGTTGTGGGCGCGGCCGGTGTCATCATTGCCAACAAGCGCGCTGCCGGCGTGACCGTTGGCAGCTACAAGACTTCCGCCGGCGCCGTCATGCATCTGCCTATCGCGCAGGTTCCCAATATCGCCCGTGCACTCGACGACCTCAAGGCCGCTGGCTTTTGGGTGGGCGGTGCCTCCGAGCACGCCGAGGGCAGCTGCTGGGATGCTCCCTTCGAGGGCCGCGTGGCGCTCGTCATGGGCTCCGAGGGCGACGGCATCTCGCGCCTGGTACTCGAGAAATGCGACTTTTTGACCAAGCTTCCCCAGCGCGGCATGACCGAGAGCCTCAACGTGGCCCAGGCGACCACCGCACTGTGCTTTGAGTGGCTGCGCCGCAATGCCGGCGAGTTCATGGGGGAGGAGTAGCGCATGTCCAAGAAGAACCGCGCCAAGTCCAAGGCCAAGCGCTTTGGCGAGGGCTCGGCCAAGCCGATTGTTTCGGCCGCGACCTATGGCGTGGGCGGCAATGCGTTTGCGCAGGCCATCGCCGATCCGGTCTCGACGGTGCACTCCAGTAAGCCTGAGCTGCTGGTGGTCGACGGCTACAACGTGATCCACTGCACGCCGCGCTACGAAAAGCTCGTGTACGACCATTCCGACGATCCGTATTCCAGTGACGTTCACGATATGGCGCGCACCGCCCTCATCAACGACGTCGCCGCCTTTGCCCAGGGCCGCTACGAGGCTGTGATCGTCTTTGACGGCGCGGGCAATATCTCCAGCGAGCGCCCCAACCTGCCGGCCCGTGGCGTGCGCATCGAGTTTTCGCCGACGGGCGTATCGGCCGATACCGTGGTGCAGAAGCTCTGCATCGAGGCGCGCGAAGAAGGCCGCGCGTGCTCCGTGGTATCGAGCGACGGCACGATCCAGGCCGTCGTCATGGGCAAGGGCGTTACGCGCATCTCGAGCCGCATGCTGGTGGACGAGATCAAACAGATCGATAACGACGTTCACGAGGCAGAGGAAGCTCCGCAGATCAAGATGACCCTGGGCAGTCGCCTGAGCCCCGATGCTCTGGCCAAGCTCAAGGCCCTGCGCGGGAGGTAGGGGATTGTCCATAGAGACCCGTTTCCCAATTGGCCAGCCCGTTGATTTGTAATCAATGGGCTGCGGGCTTACCGTCGCCAAAACGAATAGTTTTTGGTTCTGGCGAACAGATAAAACTATTCGTTCTGACGAAGGGTTTTGAGATGTGGTCGGTCAAAGGGTCTGTTGCGCCTCGTCCGCAATTCCTTTATTCTTAACTGGCTTCGCGTGAAAGCGCCAAGTGTGCCAGTGTGGCGCAACGGTAGCGCAACTGATTTGTAATCAGTGGGTTGCAGGTTCGATTCCTGTCACTGGCTCCATGAGAGTTTCGGGCTCTGTTCCTTATGGGACAGGGCCCGTTTCTTTTTAGGTGGTGTGCCATTGGGTCAGCGCCCATTCCGTTTTCGGTTTGTCTCAATCTGTAACACGAAGAGGCTGAAAACCCTCCTTATAGTTACAGATTGAGACAATGCCAAGGGATGGCCGATAACATCTCAATCTGTAACACGAAGAGGCCGAAAACCGTTCTAGCTGTTACAGAATGAGACGTAAGCTGGGGTCTCTGCGAAACATCTCGATCTGTAACAGATAGGGGAGAAAATGTTCTCTAAATGTTACAGATTGAGACAAAGGCCGGACCGGTCCCAGTCATCCTGGTCGAGCGAGGATTTCCGGACATACGAGCGTGGAAAATCTCCTGCTAAGTGAATGAGCGTGGGTAATCTCCTACTTTGGGCTCGAAGCCACGCAAAAAGCGGGAGATTATCCACGCTCGATTCTGTCTGGGAAGCCCGATATCGACCTATATATAGGTGCAAATGAGTCGATATCAAAGTTCGATCCTGATGGTGTACTCCACTACGCAAAAGTGTTCTCTCGGGAAATGTCACCGCTATATGCAAATTCACCGTCCTCCATATCCAAACTCAGCAAAACCGCAGGTCAAAGGTATGTAGATACGCCCGGCACCGTGTATCTAGAGGTTTTCGTTGACAGCTCCCAAGGTGGCATCGTATTATCTTCTTCGTTCGCGGGGGCGGCGGTCCAAAAGACCAAAGGACCTGCGGATACTTGAACGATTGGGAGTTTGCCCGAGTGGTTAATGGGGACGGGCTGTAAACCCGTTGGCTCTGCCTACATAGGTTCGAATCCTATAGCTCCCACCCGTCAAGTGCCTGTATAGCTCAGTCGGTAGAGCACTTCGTTGGTAACGAAGAGGTCACCAGTTCAAGTCTGGTTGCAGGCTCCATCCGGCGGTGTAGCTCAGTTGGTTAGAGCACACGGTTCATACCCGTGGCGTCACTGGTTCGAATCCAGTCACCGCTACCATAGGTAACACGGTGGCTTCTCAATAGTATGTTGAGAGGCCACTATGGTATAAAGGCAAAGTCCCGTCCGGGGACGACCTGTTTAGAGGAGGGCTTTATGGCCAAAGAGAAGTTTGAGCGCACTAAGCCGCATGTTAACATCGGCACCATTGGTCACGTCGACCACGGCAAGACCACGCTGACCGCTGCCATCACCAAGGTTCTCTCCGAGACCGAGGGCTGCAAGGCTGACTTCACTGCGTTCGAGAACATCGACAAGGCTCCGGAGGAGCGCGAGCGCGGCATTACGATTTCCGTCTCCCACGTTGAGTACGAGACCGCTGCCCGTCACTACGCTCACGTTGACTGCCCGGGCCACGCTGACTACGTCAAGAACATGATCTCCGGCGCTGCTCAGATGGACGGCGCTATCCTGGTCATCGCTGCTACCGACGGCCCCATGGCTCAGACCCGCGAGCACATCCTGCTCGCCCGTCAGGTCGGCGTCCCCTACATCGTCGTCTTCCTGAACAAGTGCGACATGGTCGACGATGACGAGCTCATCGACCTCGTCGAGATGGAGACCCGTGAGCTCCTCTCCGAGTACGATTTCCCCGGCGACGACATCCCCGTCATCCGTGGTTCCGCTCTGGGCGCTCTCGAGGGCGACGCCAAGTGGATGGACGCCATCCGCGAGCTCATGAAGGCTGTCGACGAGTACATCCCGACGCCTGCTCGTAACAACGACCTCCCGTTCCTGATGGCCGTTGAGGACGTTATGACCATCTCCGGCCGTGGTACCGTTGCTACCGGCCGTGTCGAGCGCGGTGAGCTCAAGCTCAACGAGCCCGTCGAGATCGTCGGCATCAAGGATACCCAGAACACCGTCGTTACCGGTATCGAGATGTTCCGTAAGTCCATGGACTTCTGCGAGGCTGGCGACAACGTCGGTCTGCTGCTCCGCGGCATCAAGCGCGAGGACATCGAGCGCGGCCAGGTTCTCTGCAAGCCCGGTTCGGTTACCCCGCACACCAAGTTCACCGGCGAGATCTACGTTCTGACCAAGGAGGAGGGCGGCCGTCACACCCCGTTCTTCGATGGTTATCGTCCTCAGTTCTACTTCCGTACCACCGACGTTACCGGTACGGTCAAGCTCCCCGAGGGCACCGAGATGGCTATGCCTGGTGACCACATCACCATCGAGGGCGACCTCATCCACCCGATCGCCATGGAGGAGGGCCTGCGCTTCGCTATCCGCGAGGGCGGCCACACCGTCGGTTCGGGCATCGTCTCCACGATCATTGAGTAAATTAGCTCTTTGATATAGCTGACTTAGAGAACCCGGCACTTATATGGGTGCCGGGTTCTTTTCTGCAATGGATATTGAGCCGTTGCTGGTGTCGAGAGGATCGATAATGGTCCTGGGTGCACCGTCGATTAGATCTCGTTGGCTCCATTGATGTGTTCCAAATATGAATGGGTTCACCGAGAACCAATTGATTCGAGGTTTTCGTTGACAGCACTTACGTAGAGCTGATAAAGTATCAACTCGTGCCCGTACGGGGCGGAAATGAAAGGTTCAGGATACATGCGTACTCTAGTTACTCTTGCGTGCACTGAGTGCAAGCGCCGCAACTATACGACCACCAAGAACAAGTCGACCATGCCTGATCGTATGGAGATCAAGAAGTATTGCCCCTGGTGCCGTCACCACACGCTGCACAAAGAGACTCGCTAGTCTCTAGTCACATACGCCAGTAGTTCAATTGGTAGAGCATCGGTCTCCAAAACCGAGTGTTGAGGGTTCGAGTCCTTCCTGGCGTGCCAGTCATTATTCCGTAAGCTCCCAATTGGGGGCTTACGGTTTACTCATGTATAAGCGCATTGCGCGGAGGTAACCCAAATGGCCAACAAGAAGAACAAGAAGAAGGCTCAGCAGCAGGCGCCTGCCAACAACGCTGCCGCCAACTCCAAGGTTGAGGCCAAGAAGGCCGTTGCCAAGAAGAACGAGAAGGCTGCGAAGTCCAAGAAGAACGAGAAGCCTGGTTTCTTCGCCCGCACCAAGAAGTATTTCGCTTCGGTCAAGTCCGAGATGAAGCGTGTCACGTGGCCCGATAAGAAGGAGCTCGTGAACTACTCAGTCGTCGTTTGCGCTTCTTTGATCGTCGTCGGCGTCGTCATCGCTCTGCTCGATGCTGGCTTTGGCGAGGCTCTTGCTCTGTTCTCTGGATTGAGGGGCTAAACCATGTCTAAGCGTTGGTACGTCGTTCACACTTACTCTGGATACGAGAACCGCGTTAAGTCCGATCTCGAGCATCGCATCGAGACCATGGGCATGCAGGACCGTATCTTTGATATCGAGATTCCTATGGAGCGCGTCACCGAGATTAAAGAGGGTGGCAAGCGCGAGACCAAGGATTCCAAGATCTTCCCGGGTTATGTCCTGGTTCGCATGGAGATGGATGACGATGCGTGGACGTGTGTTCGCAACACGCCCGGCGTCACCGGTTTCCTAGGCGGCAACGGCAAGCCCGCTCCGCTTTCCCGCGACGAGTACAACAAGATGACTCGTCGTCCCGGTAAGGGCGATTCGCCCAAGCGCACCTCGGTTGATATTGAGGTCGGCACGTCCGTCCGCGTCACCGATGGTCCGCTTACCGACTTTGATGGCAAGGTCTCCGAGGTTAACACCGAGGCTGGCAAGCTTAAGGTCACGCTGATGATCTTTGGCCGCGAGACGCCGGTCGAGCTCGACTTTAACCAGGTCGCTGTCATCGCTTAAGTTTTCGTCCGTTCGCGCGAGCGTGCTTCTTCTGTGACTGCTCATCTCAGGAGTGCTTCTAACACGTGCGTGCTTACGATATAGCAAGTACTTCACACTCGTGATTCGAAAGGAATGACCATGGCTGAGAAGAAGGTTGCCAACGTCATTAAGCTCCAGATTCCTGCTGGTGCCGCTAACCCCGCTCCTCCCGTCGGCCCCGCCCTGGGCGCTGCTGGCGTGAACATCATGCAGTTCTGCCAGGCCTTTAACGCCGAGACGCAGGACAAGAAGGGCGACATCATCCCCGTTGAGATCTCTGTCTACGAGGACAAGTCCTTCTCCTTCATCACCAAGACCCCGCCGGCGGCTCACCTCATCAAGAAGGAGCTGAACCTCAAGTCTGGTTCCGCTAAGCCGCAGGCCGACAAGGTTGGTCAGCTCTCCCAGGAGCAGCTCACCAAGATCGCCGAGATCAAGATGCCGGACCTCAATGCCAACGACATTGACGCTGCCAAGAAGATTATCGCCGGTACCGCCCGCTCCATGGGCGTCACCATCGCTGAGTAGCGATTTCTTTAGGTAATGACGGGTGCTCCGACCGGGGCGCCCGTTATATGTGTGCAATAGGGCACACGATACGATGTGGGAGGGCTCACGCCCGTTTAACCACAGGAGGTAATGCACATGGCTAAGCATGGTAAGAGCTATAACGCCGCTGCCGAGAAGATCGACCGCGCCACGCTCTACACCCCCCTTCAGGCTGCCAAGCTCATCAAGGAGCTCGACACCGCCAAGTTCGACGAGACTGTCGAGGCCCACTTCCGTCTGGGCATCGATACTCGTAAGGCTGACCAGAACATCCGTGGTTCCATCTCCCTGCCCCACGGCACCGGCAAGACCGTTCGTGTTGCCGTCTTCGCCGAGGGCGAGAAGGCTCGCGAGGCCGAGGCTGCCGGCGCCGACATCATCGGTTCCGACGAGCTCGTCGCCCAGATCCAGAAGGGCGAGATCAACTTCGACGCCGCTATCGCTACGCCGAACATGATGGCCAAGGTTGGCCGCATCGGTAAGATCCTTGGTCCCCGTGGCCTCATGCCGAACCCCAAGCTCGGCACCGTGACCATGGACGTCGCCAAGATGGTCTCCGAGCTCAAGGCCGGCCGCGTTGAGTATCGCGCCGATCGCTACGGCATCTGCCACGTGCCCCTGGGCAAGAAGTCCTTCTCCGAGCAGCAGCTCGTCGAGAACTACGCTGCCCTGTACACCGAGATTCTGCGCGTCAAGCCCTCTTCCGCTAAGGGCAAGTACGTCAAGTCCATCTCTGTGTCTTCCACCATGGGCCCTGGCGTCAAGGTCGATCCCGCTGTCCAGCGCGACTTCCTGGCTGAGTAACTTTTAGTTACTGCCTGAGCAAAGCAAGCATTGCTAAAGAAACCCGCTTCTGCCTCGTGCAGGACCGGGTTTCTTGCTACCGCGCCCAAACCACCACAAAGGGGACAGGCACCTTTGTGGTGGTATGGGCACTTAGACGTCAATGTTATGGCATCGCAGCGAGCCGGTTCCAAGTGCCCCAGGTCGCCCCGAAAGAGGAGCGACGCGTACTTTGGTACGCGAGCGACGGCTTGAGGGGCGAGATGGGGTGCTTGGGGCCGGCGCAGCGTCAAGCCTTAAAAGTGGTTACCAGGGTGTTCTGGCGGTTGAGGATTCGATTGCCTCGTGGCGCTTGAGCTCGCGGCGCATGGTTTGCGAATTGAGCCAGGCTGCCTGCCAGCCACGTGCGGGGTAGCGCGTCTGGTCGAGCTCAAACTGCGTATAGCCGCAGGCGTTGATGATTGTTGCCCCGCATGCATGCCGACGCTCACGCTGAAAGTCGCGACCATAGCATTGGTGCACATGCCCGTGCACCATGTAGTCGGCCCCCCAGGACTCAAGCGCCGTGTTAAAGCACTCGAATCCTCGATGCGGCAGATCATCCAGATCGCCCACTCCGGCGGCGGGCGCGTGAGTGAGCAAGATGTCGCAGCCGTCGACCATCCTCACTTTTCGGGAGAGCTTGCGCATGCGCTTGGTCATCTCGCGCTCGGTATACATGTTGGCACCGTCTCGGTAGCGCATGGAGCCGCCAAGCCCCGCAATGCGGACGCCGCGGTACACGTACACGGTGTCTTCGACGCAAATACACCCGCCCGGCGCATGGCGTGCGTAACGGTCGTCATGGTTACCGCGCACGTAGATGAGCGGTTTGTTGATGACGGTGACCAAAAACTCAAGATAGTCCGGGTCCAGGTCGCCAGCGGACAAAATCAGGTCGACACCCTCAAAGCGTTCCTTGCGAAAGCATTCCCAAAGGCATCGTTCTTCGGTATCGGCTACGGCAAGGATTTTCATAGGGCGTGGACTTTCGGCTCATCGTTGAGCTGCGGAATGGCGCCTACCACGTTGTCGGCCAGCCAGTCCATCTCGACGATTTGCGTGCTCGGCAGCGGGGGAAAGCCCTCGATCTGCACCACGCCGTCTTGGCTATGGAGCTCGCCGCCAAATGGATTGATGGAACCCTCGACGATGCCATTGCGCAGTAGCTGAACGAGCTTGCGCGTCTGATAGGGCAGACCCGGAGCGTAGCGAATGTCGATGACGCCCGAGCTCATACCATACCAGTAGTTGACGGCGCGAACCTGGCTGGCGTCACTGGTCTCATCCCAGGTGCCATGCAGCAGGCTTCGCACGATAAGCTCGTAGTATCGGCCCCAGTTCCATACCGGCATGGCGATGCCGGTGACTTTGCCGTCGACCAGGCGGTGGAGTCCGTAGGCCGTAGGGTCCTCCAGCGACTTGGACATGTCAGCGCCGGTCATGACGCTCACGCCTTCGCGGCACATGGCCTCGGCAAGACCGCCGGCGGGCACATCGCCCCAGGTGAGGATTACCTGCGCGCGGGGGTCGAGCAGCGAGGCGCCGATGGCAAAGGCGTTGATCTCGCTAAGTGCGCCCGACGCAAAGACCGACGCGTGGTAGCCAATGCGATGGTTGTCCGCCATGCTGGCGGCAAGGGCACCCAGGAGGAACTTGGCCTCGTACATCTTGCCAAAGTACGAACGGACGCTTTGGTGGGGAAGGCCGATGGAGCAGTTGAGGAACCGAACCCGGGGATACTCGACGGCAGCCCTGAGCGTATATTCCATCAGGCGGTGTGAAGTCGAGAAGATGACGTTCGCCCCATGTTTGACAGCCGTTTCCACGGCGGCGTAGAACACATCCGGATCGTGGCAGTCCTCGAACGCCTCGGTGCGCACGATACCGCCAAAGTGCTCGTCGAGATACTGACGCCCTTGGTCGTGCAGGCTGTCCCAGCTCGACGTCGCACAGGGGAACTCATGGATAAAGGCGATGTGCAGGGGATTGGCCGCCGAATAGACGGTCTTGCCCATAAAGAAGTTGAGCACGCCGGAGGTGGACTTGGCGGGCGCCTCTTCCTCATCGACGCTCGGTGCCTCGACAAGATCGACCTTGTCCTCGTCATTTTTGCCGGCAATGACCAACTCGCGCCAAATATTGCACAGGCGGTTTACGACGATATCCGTCGGCGTATCCAGCAGGCGGTCCTGGTTGTACACATTGAGGTAGACGAGCATGGCGTCGGCGGGCGTAATGTCCAGGTGGTTGCCGCCCGCGCGAAGGTAGGCGCGCTTAAAGAGCAGGAAGGTGTGGCGCAGGTAATCGACCTTTTTCTGTGACCACTTTTCGATAAGGTCCTGACCGAGCATTTTGGCGAGCGTTTCGTAGCTTCCCTCACGCGAGAACTCGATCTCGTATAGGGGGCAGACGCGCCAAAACGCGCAGAACTCGCCGTACAGGCGGCTTTCGACGGAATCCCATTTGCCGGGGTAGAGACGGGTGACCTTGGCCGAAACCGTCGGGGCGTCCAGGAATTTGAGGACGCTGACGCGCTTGTTGCCTTCCTGGACATAGAACCGATGCATGAACTCGGTGACGATGATGGGGTCGCGATAGCCCTCGGTCACCTGGATGTCGTAGAGATTGGACCACTTGCGAGCGAACTCGGTGTTAAACGGCAGCAGGGGCATAAAGTTACACGAAAAGGCAGACTGACGGCCTTTGGTGACCGTGCCGACGACCATTTCGAGCGGAATGTCCCTTAGGCCGACGCTCTCTCGCTGGCCTAAGGGGAGCTGGGCAACGAGGCCGTCGAGGTCCGTAAGGTACGGGTGCTCGCTTTGGCTGATGGCGCGACGGCGTCCCTGCTCGCCGCGCTTGCGTGCTTGACGATAGGCCTCTTCCATGGTGTCTACTCCCTTAGTCGTTTAAACAACGATATGAACCATGGTACCACGATGCGAAACCACCACAAAGGTGTCTGTCCCCTTTGTGGTGGTTTTAGGCGATGATGGGGGCGATGGCGCGGATGCAGGCGTCGGCTGCCGTAAAGGTGGTGCTGTCGTCACTGACGATAAAGATGATCTTGCCCTTGATGCCAAAGTCGCCGATCTCGCTAAAGAGCACGTAGGGCTCCTTGTCAAAGCCCGAGATGGGCGAGACGGCCGTTTTGGTTGCGCTCGTGAGCTCGTCTGCCAGCGCGTCGAGTGAAGCCCACTTGGACGTGTCCTTGACCGCGACGGGGACGGCCACGCGCCCAAAGGGCATCAAATGCACGAGCGTGTTCTTGGAGATATTTGAGTTGGGAACGATGATGGTCTGCCCAGAGGCGTCCTCGATGGTCGTGTGGCGCCAGGTGATGTCCTGGACCACGCCCGACACGCCGCCGACCTCGATATTGTCGCCGGGCTTGATGATGCCCATAAAGGTCACCTGCATGCCACCGATAAGGTTTGACAGCGTGTCCTGAAAGCCGAGCGAGATGGCGATGCCGCCGACGCCAAGAGCGGCGACGAGGGCGTTTGCGTTAATTCCAAAGCAGTTGTCGAGGATAAAGCTGCCGCCAATCATCCATATGACGGCGCGCGCGATGTTGATGAAGATACTCGATGCGGGAAGCGGATTGTCGTCGCGGTTAAGCAGGTGGCGCAGGGTCTTGGACGCGACCTTGGCGGCAACGGCGGTGCCGATAGCCAAGATACCTGCCCAGATGATGTTGTGGACCCATCGTTGTGCAAAGAAATGAAGAATTGGCTCAAACAATTCCATGTAGGGAAACCTCCTCATGATCGTTCATCCATGATACCCAACAAGAAGCCCGTCCGATCAAATTCGAACGGGCTTCTTGGTGGGTATAAGGTTTGCACGGCGGGGAAGAGATCTTCTCAAGGCAGTTTCCTTAGTTCTTGACCAGTGGTCCCTGCTGACGCTGGATTATCGACATGATATGCGAAAACCGCCGCAAGGGCGCCTGTCCCTTTGCGGCGGTTTTGACGTTTGTGCAGATAAAACCTGCCAAAATAAACCTGTCCCTCTTTGGCAGGTTTTAGCTCAGCAGCATGCGGTCGTTGGCGAGCTCGCCGCCCGAGACCTCCTCGAACTTCTGCAGCAGGTCGGCCACGGTGAGCGACTTTTTCTCGTCGCCGGCCACGTCGTAGATCACATGGCCCTCGTGCATCATGATCAGACGGTTGCCCAGGCGGATGGCGTCGTTCATGTTGTGCGTGACCATGAGTGTGGTCAGGTGGTTCTCGTCGACGATCTCCTCGGTCAGGTTGAGCACCTTCGATGCCGTCTTGGGGTCGAGGGCCGCCGTGTGCTCGTCGAGCAGCAGCAGGCGCGGCTTGGTGAGCGTGGCCATGAGCAGGGTGAGTGCCTGACGCTGGCCGCCCGAGAGCAGGCCGACCTTGGCGTTGAGGCGCGTGTCCAGACCGAGGTCCAAGCGCTTGAGCAGTTCAACGTACTCGTCCTTCTCGGCCTTGGTGACGCCCCACGAAAGACCGCGACGCTGGCCGCGGCGCTTGGCGAGGGCCAGGTTCTCGGCGATCTGCATGTCGGCTGCGGTGCCGCGCATGGGGTCCTGGAACACGCGGCCCAGGTACTTGGCGCGCTGCGACTCGCTCAGACGCGAGATGTCGGTGCCGTCGAGCTCGATAACGCCCGAATCGAGCGGATACACGCCGGCGATCATGTTGAGCAGCGTGGACTTGCCGGCGCCGTTGCCGCCGATCACGGTTACAAAGTCGCCGTCGTTAAGGGTGAGATCGACGCCGGTGAGTGCGCGCTTCTCGGTGACGGTGCCCTTGTTAAAGGTCTTTTTGACGTGCGAGAGCTTAAGCATCTGCCTCATCCCCCTTCGTGTAGGAGCTGCGGAGCTTATAGCGCTCCCAAACCACGGGCACGCACAGGGCCACGGCAACGATCACGGCGGAGAGCAGCTTCATGTCGTTGGCATCCATACCCAGCTGCAGCACGATGGCGCGGATGAGGAAGTAGACCACGGAGCCAAAGACGGCAGAGGCCAGGCGGACGGAGAACTGCGTGAGACCGCCGGGCAGCAGGCGGCCGAGCACCTCGCCGATGACGATGGCGGCAAGACCGATAACGATGGCGCCGGTGCCCATGCCAATGTCAGCGTACTTCTGGCTCTGGCAGATGAGCGCACCCGAAAGGCCGATAAGGGCGTTGGAGAGCACGAGGGCGATCATCTTGGTGGTGTTGGTGTTAACGCCCAGGGCGCGGATCATGTACTCGTTGTTACCGGTGGCACGCAACGCCGAGCCGATCTCGGTGCCAAAGAACCAGTACAGGATGGCGACGATGGCCACGGCCAGCACAATGCCCAGGATAATGGCAACAGTGGACTGCGGCAGGCCCGTCATGTTACTGACGGATGAGAAGATAGTGCCCTTGGCAAGGATGGGCGTGTTGGATTTGCCCATGATGCGCAGGTTGATGGACCACAGACTGATCTGCGTAAGGATTCCGGCGAGGATTGCGGGAATCTCAAAGACGGTGGTCAAGATGCCCGTGACGGCGCCGGCGATGGCACCGGCGCACATGCCGGCCAGCACGGCGAGCAAGGGGTCGACGTTATTGTTGACGATGAGCACGGCGCAAACACAGCCGCCGAGGGCAAAGCTGCCGTCGCAGGTCATATCGGGGATGTCGAGCAGGCGGAACGTGATAAACACGCCAAGCACCATAATGCCCCAGAGGACGCCCTGCGAAACGGCGCCCTGCAATGCAATGAGCATGCTTCATACCTCCTAGGATAGGGTGGACACGTGATTTTCCATAATAGCGGTAACAATGCATAAAAGAGCTGCGGACGGATGTTTTGTCTCATCCGAAACAAGCAGGGCGAACGCCGGTCTTTGGCGTCCGCCCCTGTGGCTCAGATATTGAATAGCACGGCAACGGCGCGAGTATGGGCCCTAGGCACATCGCCGCGCATGCCGCTACGCGTCCAGGGCGGAGAGGTCGATGCCCAGGGCCTCGGCCATTTCGTCGTTCTTGACGACGACCAGGTCCTTGCTCGAGAGGTGCTTGATCGGCATATCCTCGGGCTTGGCCTCGTCCTTCAGGATCTTGACGGCCATCTCGCCCGCGGCGTAGCCCAGGTCCTCATAGTTGATGGAGAGGGTGAACAGACCGCCGGCCTTGCACATGCCCTCCTCGCCGGTCACGAAGGGGAGCTTGTTCTCCTTGCAGATCTGGCCGACCTGCGAGGCACCCGCGGCGATGGTGTTGTCGGTGGGGGAGTACAGCGCGTCGACCTTGCCCACGGCAGACTCGACGACAGACTGAATCTCGTTGGAGCTCGAGACGGTGAAGTCAGTGTACTCGAGGCCTAGCTTGTCGAGCTCCTTCTTGGCGGCCTTGATCTGGACGTCGGAGTTGGACTCGGCGGTGCAGTAGAGCAAGCCGACCTTCTTAACGTCGGGCAGGACCTTCTGCATCATCTCGAGCTGCTCGGCGACCGGGGTGAGGTCGGAAGCGCCCGTGACGTTGGTACCGGGCTTGTCGTTGTCCTGGACCAGGCCGGAAGCGGCGTAGTCGGTGATGGCGCAGCCAACGATGGGGATATCGGCGGTGGCACCGGCGGCAGCCTGCGCGGCGGGCGTAGCGATGGCATAGATCAGGTTGACGCCGTCGCCTACGAACTTGTCGGCAATGGACTTACACGTGGACTGGTCGTTCTGGGCGTTCTTCTGGTCGATCTTGACCTTGAGACCGCTCTTCTTGATGGCCTTGACAAAGCCGTCGTTGGCGGCATCGAGCGCGGAGTGCTCGGTAAGCTGCAGAACGCCGATGGTGTAGTCGGAACCGGCGGCAGCGGAGCCGGAACCAGAGTTGCCGCCGCATCCGGCGAGCGGAGCGAGCGCGAGCAGGCCAGCGGAGACAAGAAGGCTCCTGCGGCTGATGGTGATGTCCTTCATATCATTACCCCCAGTATAAAAATGGCTGGAAACACTGCACTAGGAAAAAGTGCAAGTGGGACTATAGTAACGCCGATGTCCATTTTTACAATAACCTGGCGGGTTTTTTAATACTGAACCGGATGGGCGGTGCTGAGGAACGACGGACGGTAACGGGGCTTATGCTGCGGGTGCGGGGCTGTCTTCTTCGTCTAGCGCGGCAAAGAGTTTCTTGCCGTCGAGCAAACGCGTGCTGACGTTTCTCATGCGGCTGACCTCAACGGTGCGCAGGGTGTCGTCGGCGCCTCGGGTGTCGTAGACCGTTCCCAGCAGATACGAGACGCCATCGCGCTGCCTGATGGCAAAGGGCCGGACCGTCATCCGCACCACCTCGATTTCGCCTCGGGTCAGGACGTTTGAGATGTCAAAGCTGACAGTTGTTCCATGGTCGATGGCCTGTTCGACGAGCTCGCACGTGTCGATACGCTTGGCGTGCGAACGCGTTGTCTTGACGGGTGCGTCGTTGGCGGCCGGTGCCGGTTCGGGCATATCGAGATAGTCACGAACATCGGCGCTTGCCATGGCGACCAGGTGCTGTGCCATGCTCTTTCGAATGGCTATGGGCGTCGATCGGTTGCGCATGACCATGCCGTGGAGCCGTATGATCTCTTCATCAGTAAGCGGGCGGGTGAGGAGCCGATAGCCCACGCCGCGCTTATAGTCGATTTCGTATCCGGCGTGACGAAGTGCAGATATCGAGGTATAGATGCTGCGGCGTGCCGCCGAGATGGGCATGCGGGCGGGGTCGTTGGGATGGGCGAGGAGCTCGACCAACTCGTCGGAAAGCAGCGCCTTGTCCTCGCCGGTGTTCTCGCTCAAGAGCTGCAGGATGCGTACGGCGCGATAGGCTGCCATCGAGGCGGAGCCCCTGGTCGTGGTCTCGTAGTTTTCAACAACGGCTTCGGTCATAGCGCCCACGTCCTTTCCTTTTTTGGTGATGGCAGATCAGAGCCTAGGGTGCGGAGTCTGGCCAAGGACGCGTGACGCCTTGGACGGTCGATGGTTGCCGGCAAACGGCGGGTCGAGTTTTCAACAACCCTGCCTAACTGACCAAAACCTTGCCAATAGCTTGACGGATGCTGTTGAAAAAAAGCGCCCCTCGGCTTGCCGAGAGGCGCTGGCGTGATGCGCTGGAACGCGTTTGGTGGCGCTATGGCGATTAGAAGTCGGCGTTGCCCACGGTGCGCGGGTGCGGCAGGACGTCGCGGATGTTGCCCACGCCGGTCAGATACATGACCAAGCGCTCGAAGCCCAGACCGTAGCCGGCGTGCTTGCAGGAACCGTAGCGGCGCAGGTCAAGGTAGTACTTGTACTGCTCGGGATTCATGCCCAGGTCCTTGATGCGGGCCTCGAGCAGATCCAGGCGCTCCTCGCGCTGGGAGCCACCGATGATCTCGCCGATACCGGGAACCAGGCAGTCGGCGGCGGCGACGGTCTTGCCGTCCTCGTTCATGCGCATGTAGAAGGCCTTGATCTCGGCCGGGTAGTCGGTTACGAAGGTCGGGCGCTTAAAGTGCTCCTCGGTCAGGAAGCGCTCGTGCTCGGTCTGCAGGTCGATGCCCCAGCTCACGGGGTAGTCAAACTTGTGACCGGCGGCGACGGCCTGCTCCAGGATCTCGACGGCCTCGGTGTAGGTAACGCGGGCGAAGTCGGAGTTGGCGACATGGTCTAGGCGTTCGAGCAGACCCTTGTCCACAAACTTGTTGAGCATATTGAGCTCGTCGGGGCAGGTGGCCATGACGTCCTTGAGGACATACTTGAGCATGGCCTCAGCGTTATCCATGTAGTCGTTAAGGTCGGCAAAGGCCATCTCGGGCTCGATCATCCAAAACTCGGCGGCGTGGCGCGTGGTGTTGGAGTTTTCGGCGCGGAAGGTGGGGCCAAAGGTGTACACGTCGCCAAAGGCCATGGCAAAGTTCTCGGCATTGAGCTGGCCGGACACGGTGAGGCTCGCATGCTTGCCAAAGAAGTCCTGGCTCCAGTCGACCTCGCCGGACTCAGTGAGGGGCGGATTTTTGGGGTCGAGCGTGGTCACGCGGAACATCTCGCCGGCGCCCTCGCAGTCACTCGTGGTGATGATGGGGGTGTTGACGTAGACAAAGCCCTGCTCCTGGAAGAAGCGGTGGATGGCGGCAGCCGCGACAGAGCGGATGCGGAACACGGCGCGGAACAGGTTGGTGCGCGGGCGCAGGTGCTGCTGGGTGCGCAGGAACTCGACGGTTGCGCGCTTCTTCTGCAGCGGGTAATCCGGGGCGCTCGTGCCCTCGACCTCGATGGAGGTGGCAGAAAGCTCGAAAGGCTGGGGCGCATCGGGGGTCAGCTTGACGGTGCCGGTGCAAATGAGTGCGGCCGAGACGTTTTGATGGGCGATCTCGTCGTAGTTGTCGAGTGCCTCGCGGTTCATGACGACCTGCAGGTCGCGGAAGCAGCTGCCGTCGTTGAGCGTAACAAAGCCAAAGTTCTTCATGTCGCGGACGGACTTGACCCAGCCGGCGACGGTGACGGTTTGGCCGCCGAGCGACTCGGCATCGGCATAGAGCTGCGCGATTTTGGTGCGGTTCACGTATCCTCCCATAACGGTTGAATGATAGTTATCCATACAGTTCGTTATTCTAGCAGCTCGTCTCATTTGGGCTATACAGATAAGGCATTGGCGGGATGGTTTTTCAAACGAAAAGCGCCCGCGGCCAAATGGTCGCGGGCGCTTGACGAGGTGCCTTTTGGCTGTGTGGCGCGGGGCCTGGCTACTTGGTCTTGGCTACCAGCAGCGGGTCGCCAAGCTTGACGAGCGGGTTGCCGCCGATAAGCGTTCCAGACTCGCCGACATGGTCGATGCTCTTAAGACGATCGAGCTCGGAGACGATGACGGTCACGATGTCCTCGTGACCAGCGGCCTTAATGGCCTCGCGGTCGAAGCTGATGAGCGGCTGGCCTGCCTTGACCACATCGCCCATCTCGACAAAGCGGGCAAAACCCTTGCCGTTCATTTCCACGGTGCCCAGGCCGACATGGATGAACACGCGCAGGCCGTCCTCGGTAATCATGCCGATGGAGTGGTTGGTGACAGTGGTGGCACCGATGCGGCCGTTGGCGGGCGCATAGATGGTGCCGGTAATGGGCTCGATGCCATAGCCCTGGCCAAGCATGCCCGAGGCGATCGTCTCGTCGGGAACCTCGTCCAGGTTGACGAGCACGCCGTTGACGGGGGCATAGATGACGCCTTCGCGGGTAGCGAAGCTTGCTGCGGGCGGAACGGACGCCTCGCCGGTCGAGGTGAAGGTGGACTTAAGCGAATCGAGCAGACCCATAGTTGCCTCCAACTTAAATAGGCGCATATCGCGCGTTTGGTTTGCCGGAAACGTTTCACATGTGTTTCGCGGCTTGGTCAACGCCCCTATTCTACGCTGCTCAACGATACCTCTGAACTGGGATTATGTGATATATCAGTTGAAGGGAAACTTATTGCCGGAGTGTTTCTGCGCCACGGGTTCAAGTGGGGTACGCTTGAAGGCGAAAAACAAGGGCGCATAATTTGCGCGAAGGGAGCACATATGATTGTCGAGAACCATGCGCTGTGGGGCGAGGAGCCGACCGAGGATTATCCGGCGACGTTTACGTATTTGGGTGCCGAGCCGTTGCCCGATAAACCGAATGGCCGCCGCCCCGCGGTGATTATCTGTGGCGGAGGTGCGTTTACGCATATCGCTCCGCATGAGCAGGATCCTGTGGCGTTTGCGTTTTTGGATCACGGTTACCAGGCCTTTGTGCTCAACTATGTCACGAGTTCTACGGGTGACGTGAGCTTTCCGCACCCCCAGGCAGATCTTGCCAAGATGGTCGCCACGGTGCGCGCCAACGCCGACGAGTGGCATGTCGATCCTAAGCGCGTGTGCGTCGTGGGCTTTTCTGCTGGCGGCATGATTTGCGCCTCGCTGGCAACACAGTGGAAGACCGGCCCCTTTGCGGCACTTGCCGGGGCGCGTCCGGACGACATTCGTCCCGATGCCGTGGTGCTGGGCTATCCATTGCTCGACTTTGCCTATGTGCGCGACATGCAGACGCGCGATCCGCGCATTGACTTGCGCGTGCCCAAGACGGGCGGCAAGACGGGACGCGATTTGCTCAACGACTACCTGTCGATGGTGACGGGCGGCGAGGCAACTGACGAGCATCTGGCCGACATCTGCCCCACCACGCATGTTTCGCGTCAGATGCCACCGACCTTTGTGTGGGGCGTGTCCGACGACAAGACGGCGCCGATCGCGCAGGTCTACCCGTTTGCGCAGCGCATGGCCGAGGAGGGCGTTGCATGCGAGATGCACGTCTTCGACCAGGGTGGTCACGGCCTTTCGCTCGGCAACGCCAACACCGCGGTCGACAACGAGGACAAGCAGGTGGCAGTCCGTCCCTGGATCCGCCTGGCCTTCCGCTTTCTGGAGCGCCACGGGTTTTAGTTACGGCGTTTTACCAAACGCCGTAACCATTTGACGCTGCAAGCCCGCCAGAGCGGCAATCTGCCTTTCAGCTTCGGTGGCATGACCAGAAGGTCAATGCCACCTCGCTTCAAGGCACCTTGCTCGCTCTGGCGGGCTTTCGCTGTCGGTTCCAAGACATCGGCGTTGCTATGGCCCAGATGCGGCACTTGGGGACGGTCCTTGCAACAATCTGTTGATTGAACATCGTCGTATGTTCGCGCTATCATGCGTGGTTAAATGGTTAGCCATGGCAAACGGTTAGCCAAGATAAACAAAATGCAACGCCCTGTGGGCGCCGGGGGAGGAACACGGACGTGAGGCTCGATACACTCGAGATTGGAAAGGACGCCGTCGTCGCATCGGTGACATCGGACGACCAGGCACTCCGACAGCATATTTTGGACATGGGCCTAACGCCGGGCACCGAAGTCACCATGATGAAGTACGCCCCCATGGGTGACCCGCTCGAGATCCGCCTGCGTGGCTACGAGTTGACACTGCGTAAGGACGATGCCGCTCGCATCGAGCTCGTGGGTATTCACGACACCGATACAGGTCCGCGCGCTAACGCCGCAATCGGCAAGACGGAGCATCCGGCCCTGGGCGAGGGGACGTATTCGCCCCGTGCGGCAAAGACGGCCGTGCCCGAGGGCGCGCCGCTGCACTTTGCCCTCGCCGGCAACCAAAACTGCGGCAAGACCACGTTATTCAACCAGCTGACGGGCTCCAACCAGCACGTCGGTAACTTTCCCGGCGTGACGGTCGACCGCAAAGATGGCACCATCCGTAACCATCCCGAGGCGAGTGTTACCGACCTGCCTGGCATTTACTCCCTGTCGCCGTACACAGGCGAAGAGGTCGTGAGCCGTCAGTTCATCCTTGACGAGCGCCCGGACGCCATCATCGACATCATTGACGCCACCAACATCGAGCGTAACCTGTACCTGACACTGCAGCTCATGGAGCTTGACCGTCCTATGGTCATCGCGCTCAACATGATGGACGAGGTGACCGCCAACGGCGGTGCCGTGGACGTCAACCTGCTCGAGAGCCTGTTGGGCGTGCCCGTTGTCCCCATTAGCGCTGCCCGCAACGAGGGCATCGGCGAGTTGGTGGACCACGCCCTGCACGTGGCACGGTTCCGCGAGCGCCCTGGTCGCCTGGACTTTTGTGCGCCCGACGGCCCGGACGGCGGTGCGCTGCATCGCTGCATCCACGGTATTGCTAACCTGATCGAGGACCATGCCGTGACGGCGCACATTCCGGTGCGCTTTGCGGCGACCAAGCTGGTCGAGGGCGATGAGCTGGTAACCGAGGCGCTTCACCTGGATCGCAACGAGCTCGACGCTATCGAGCACATCATCACCCAGATGGAGGGCGAGGCCGGCACCGACCGCCTGTCTGCGCTGGCCGATATGCGTTTTAGCTTTATCGGCGACGTGTGCGGGCGTTGCGTCGTCAAGCCGCACGAGAGCCGCGAGCACGTGCGCTCCGTCAAGATTGACCGCATCCTGACAGGTCGTTACACAGCCATTCCGGCGTTTCTGGTGATCATGGGCCTCGTCTTTTGGCTGACGTTTGGCGTGATCGGCGCGGCGTTGCAGGGACTCATGGAGGACGGCATCGCTGCCATCATCGCCTCGGCCGATGCGGGCCTCACGGCGTTCGGCACCAACGACGTAGTGCGCTCGCTGGCTGTCGACGGCGTGCTTACGGGTGTGGGCAGCGTGCTGACCTTCCTGCCGATTATCGTCGTGCTCTTTTTGTTCCTCTCCATTCTGGAAGACTCCGGATACATGGCGCGCGTGGCCTTTGTCATGGATAAGGTGTTGCGTCGCTTTGGCCTGTCGGGCCGCAGCTTTGTGCCCATGCTCGTCGGTTTTGGCTGCACCGTGCCGGCTATCATGTCGACCCGTACGCTCCCATCCGAGCACGACCGCAAGATGACGGTCATGCTCACGCCGTTTATGAGCTGCTCAGCCAAGTTGCCGGTTTACGGCTTGCTGTGCGGGGCGTTTTTCCCGCAGGCGACGGTTCCCGCCATGGTCTCGCTCTATCTGATCGGTATCGTGGTCGGCTGTATCGCGGCTTTGGTGCTCAACCGCACGGCATTTAAGGGCGACCCGGTGCCGTTTATCATGGAGCTTCCCAATTACCGCCTGCCGAGCGTCAAGACGACGGTGATGCTGGCATGGGATAAGGCCAAGGACTTCATCACCAAGGCCTTTACCATTATCTTTGCCGCTACGGTGGTCATCTGGTTCCTGCAGACGTTCGATATCCGCTTTAATGTGGTCGCCGACCAGTCGCAAAGCCTGCTTGCCGGTCTGGGTAGCATCATCGCGCCGGTGTTGGCCCCGCTCGGCTTTGGCGACTGGCGCGCCTCGACGGCACTCGTCACCGGACTTATCGCCAAGGAGAGTGTCATCTCGACACTCACGGTGCTTTTGGGTGCAACCTCGCCCGCGGCATTGTCAACCATGTTTTCGCCGTTTACCGCCTACGTGTTCTTGGTCTTTACGCTGCTGTACCCGCCTTGCGTGGCCGCTATCGGCGCCGTCAAGAGTGAGCTGGGCGCGCGCTATGCCGTTGCCGTGTTCGCGTTTCAGGTGACGGTCGCCTGGATCGTGGCGTTTGTCGTGCATTCGGCGGGCATATTGCTGGGGTTGGCTTAGGGGCGCGTTGATGCTCCGTGCTTTTGGGCGAGCAACAATTCAATAAATATGAGCAAAAATACCGGTAATTGTCGGCCTGCGGGGACTGTCCTACGCTGCAGGTTGCCGTTCGCTGCCTATTTGCTGCCGTTTACGGATTCGTAAATACTTGCAATCGTCGGTCGATTTAACCGCATCACGCGATGCCGATGCACATTTTGTGTGCCCCTTTCTACAATCACTTTGTGTCTATTGCCGAACATGTCTTCCGTTTCGCCTGTGTGGGGACGTGGGGTGCAATAGTCGTTTGTAGAGGCTCATTGAGGAGGGAATTGATGAAAGAAAAATTCCAATCGTTCGGAAAGGCAATGCTCGTTCCGATTACGCTCATTGCCATTTCCGGTCTCTTTTTGGGTATCGGTAGCGTTTTTACGACCGAACTGACCCTTGTGTCCCTTGGCGTTAATTGGGACTGGTATGCCGCTTCGCCGCTCTTTACGTTCTTCTCGGTATTTAAGGGTCTCGGCGAGGTAATCATTGGAAACCTCGGTGTTTTGTTTGCCGTCGGCTGCGCCTTCTCCTTGTCTCGCAAAGAGAAGGGCTGGGCTGCCTTTTCTGCCCTTGTCTGCTATCTCACCATGCTCAAGACGGTTGAGATTCTGCTTGGAGCAGCTGGCTTGGCTGCCGACAATACAACGGTGGAAGCTCTTCAGAAGGTCGGCCTTACGTCCATTCAGGCGAGTGAGCAGTCCGCACTCTACACTACCTCGCTCGGCTTTTTTGGCTACAGCTCTGGTGTCTTTGGCGGCATTATCGTGGGCTGCCTGGTCGCCTGGATCACCGGCCGTTTTTACAAGACCAAGCTTCCAACGGCGCTGGCGTTTTTTGCGGGCAGTCGAACGGTCCCCATTGTGTCGCTGGTCGCCGGTGGCATCCTGGGCGGCATCATGTACTTCGTCTGGCCCGTCATCGGTGGATGCTTCTCGGGTATTGCGACGTTCGTGAAAGGCTCCGGTCTGGTCGGTACGTTTGTCTATCGCTGGGTGCTCGAGAGCCTTGTGCCGTTTGGCTTGCATCCGCTGCTCGAGACGCCCATGTATTGGACTGAGCTTGGCGGCTCCATGGTCGTCGATGGAACGCGCGTGGTGGGCAATAGCGCCATTCAGCTTGCACAGCTCGCTTCTCCCAGCAGTGACAAGCTCTTGGTTAGGGCCTTCATGGCTGGCTATGGCATTAACGATTACGCGTTGTTCCCGGGCATCGCCCTTGCTATGTGGTCTTGTGCCAAGCCCCAGAACCGCAAGAAGGTTGCTGGTCTTTTAATCCCCACAGTGATTTCGACTGTTTTCTTTGGCGTTACGGAGCCTATTCTCTTTACGTTCCTGTTTGCCGCCCCCTGGCTCTACTTTGGCGTTTACGCTCCGCTTTCCGGACTGGGTGAAGTTCTCTCGGAGGCAATGGGCGTTTCGGTGTACCAGGGAAATATCAAGGACCTGATCCCATTCTTATTCCGCCCCGAGAAGCTTAATCTGCTTCCGTACCTTATCCTGCTCCCCGCCTTTTTCCTGGCAGCTTTCTTCCTCTTCCGGTTCTTTATTACTAAGTTCGATATCAAGACGCCCGGTCGAGACGATGGTGACGATATTGAGTTGATCAACAGCAGAGCCGAGTTCGAGGCAAAGGCCGCTGAGGCAAAGGGCGAGTCTGATAGCACTCCCGAGAAGGCAGTCCAGGGCCGTGCGACCAAGGACAGCGCGCTTGCTGTTGGCATTGTCGAAGCGCTTGGTGGAGCCGACAACATTGATGATCTTGACAACTGCATCTCACGTCTTCGCGTGATTGTCAAGGATGGTTCTAAGGTTGCAGACGACGAGGTGTTCACCAAGAATCTTGAAGCTATGGGCGTTATCCGCCTGAGCGACAAGGCAATCCAGGTCATTTACGGTCCTCGTGTCGGCGAAGTCGCTTCTGAGGTGCACGAAGTTCTCGGTGACGAGTAAAACGCGCAAGTGGCTTTCAATTGCATAGCGCAATTCCAGGGCTTGGCTTCCTATCGCATGATTTAGGGGGCCAGGCCTTCTTGTTTTAGATTGTCAAGGCAGATACTCAATAGTTCTTCGAATGCGAGAATACAACTTCCGGTAAAGCAGTTAGGCTTAACGTTCTTAAGATCCATTGGGTGATCGTCATGTATCGTAAAGATCGCGTCTGCCGTCTTGGCGAGCTCGCTGTCTTCGTTGCCGGTAAACGCGAGGGTCGTAATGCCCGCGTCGTGGCATGCCCTTGCGGTTTCCAAGATGGCTTCTGTCTGGCCCGATTTGGATATGAGCATCATGCAGCTGAGCGTATTTCGGTTGGATTCGACAAACTGATCGGTTTCTAGGAAGTCCTGTATGACGGCCAAAAAGCCAAGTCCAACGAGCTTAGTCGCCATGTACTGCGCAACGATGCGTGAGAAGCCCTCTCCGTTTACTCCGATCATTCTGTTGCGATGCAGTGCGGCGATGAATACGTCTACATCTCCGGTGTGACATACGAAGTGGACGCTACTGTCTTTGAGTGATTGATTCATTTCGCGGGAGACATGCTGAAGGTGCTTGAGATCGTACATCATTTCGCGGTAGCCACGGTAGCCGAGCTTTTTCGAAAGCCTGATGACTGTCGTCATGCTGGTAAAGCATGCCATGGCGACGGGTTTTATGCCAATATCATCGAGGGTGTCGATATTGTTGAGTAGGTATTCGAGTACGCTTTGCTCGGTTTCGGATAGCTTTGCGGCTGAGTAGAGCTTGGAAATCTGCTTTTTATCAACCATCGGTGCTTCCTTCCCGCCGGACGTGTGTGGCCGCTTCCGTTGCGTAAATAATAACTCCTTGGGGAATTCCTTTCCCGCCTTGCAACCGGGGCGGGAAGCGGCCCTCCATGCTGGATACAATATCCAAACACAGGCGAACCATGCAATATTGAATGTGCTAATTGGGGGTTTCGATATGAAACTTACGGTCATAGGTGGCGGTGGCGTCCGCTCCATGTTTTTGGCAAAGAGCATAGCCCAGCAGGCGTCATCGCTTGGGATCGACGAACTTGTGTTTATGGACAATGATCCCGAGAAGCTGCGCATCTACGGTGGCCTTGCCGCCCATGTCTCGGGCATGCTTTGCCCCACGCTTAATTTTTCACTGACGGGCGATGCAGTCGAGGCCGTTAAGGACGCCGATTACGTGATCACGACGATTCGCGTCGGTGGGGACCATATGCGCGTTCGCGATGAGCGCATTGCTCTTTCGCATGGGGTTCTTGGCCAAGAGACGACTGGCGCAGCCGGCGTGTCTTTTGCCATGCGCTCCGTCCCTGCGCTTGCTTCGTATTGCGAGTTAATCAAGAAGTACGCAAAGCCGGACGTCAAGGTGTTTAACTTTACTAATCCCGCTGGCGTCGTATCTCAGGCCCTACGCGATATGGGCTATGATTTTACTTATGGCATTTGCGATGCCCCCTCGGGCATGTTGCATCAGTTTGCCGAGTATAAAGGCGTTGATCCCGCATCGGTTCAGGGCGAGTGCTATGGACTCAACCACCTCTCGTTCTTCCGCAATGTGACGGTTGACGGCGAGGACATCATGTCCGACTTGATCCACGACGACGGGGCATATGCTCATACAGATCTTAGGTTCTTCGAGAAGGACCTCGTCCTAAATCGCGGATGCGTGCCAAATGAGTACCTATACTATTTTTACTATCGCGAGCGCGCCGTTGCCAACGTTCTCTCTTCGCCCCAGACACGCGGCGAACTAATCGAAGAAATTAATCGAGAAATGACGAGCGAGCTTGCATCTATCGATATTGAGAACGACTTCGAAAAAGGCCTCGCGTGCTTTGAGAAGTGGTACGGAATGCGCGAAAACAACTACATGGCGGCCGAGACGGGTATTCATCGCGACAAGCCGTGGACGTTTGACGTGTACGGCAAAGATGCTGGCGGATACGCAGGTGTCGCGCTCCGCTTCATGGATATTGCTCGCTCTGGCAAGACGCAGCAGATGATCCTGTGCACCCCCAACAATGGCGCCATCCCCGGCCTTCTCGATACAGATGTCATTGAGTCAACGTGCGATATCTCCACCGATGGCTGCGTGCCGCATCGCGTCGAAGCCGATTCTGTGCCCGCGGGAAACCTCGAATTGATTCGTCGCGTCAAGTACTACGAGCGCACCGTGGCGCGTGGCATCGTTAACCGATCGAAGCGCGACATTGTCGAGAGCCTCGCGATGCACCCGCTCGTTAATTCGTACTCCTTGGCGAAAGATATCGCCGCGCAGTACTTTGAGCTTAACCGCGACTACATCGACGGCTGGACAGACTAGTCTGGACGTTAAAACTAGAAATTATGGATGGGCGGACCGGCGTTTATATTGGCGCCCGTTCGCCCTGCTTAGTAAGAAAACGGGTATAGAGTGAACTTGCGAGAGAACTTCAATGTCTTTCTGGAATCGGGCGATCGGGCGAAGGAATGCCGGAGTGGCTGCACGATGGCGTTATATATCCCCTTGTTTGTTATGAGCGCGCTTCAAATTGGTGTATCAAACGTTGCAACTGAGCTCGCCTATATCAATCCGTCCATTACGCTTATTTGCACTGTGGTCGCGGCCTTTTTAAACCTGCTTCTATCGAATGTGGCTTTTTCATTATTTGCCGTCGACCGGTCCAAAGAGACGGTGCAACCTGCCCGAACCCCTCCGGTTTATCTCTTGGCCTCGACGGTTCCCCTCCAGATTTCTGGGGCGCTGCTAATTTATTTGGTTCACTTGATTATATCGGCAATTGTAGTCTTTGCCTCGCTTGCGAGCAGTCAGCTCGGGGTGTTGTGCTCGCTTGTGGTGGCAGTAATCGTGACGCTTCTTTCCGCGTCGTTCGTATTCGTGTTAATTGAAGATGCGGACGTGGAGCAGAGGGGACTACGAGGCATTCGGTTTGCACCACGCTACATCATGCGTTCGGTCACGGTACTTCGTTCCTCCTGGAGAGAAATCGCGCGTCCCGCAACGCTGCTGGTGGCATGGAACCTGGTTGCAAGTTGCGCTATCCAGGTTCTTGTTGGATGGGTAGTTTCGAGTGCGGCGCTGCCGTCGGCACTTTCAGTGACGGCGCTTGTGCATGAGGGACTTTATTATGGGGCGTTTGCTTATATGCTGCTTTTGCTAGTTCATTGTGCGGTTGCGAGTTGGCTCGAAATTGACGTGCTCATGGGGGTGTCCTTGTGCGTATCCGAGCAGGCGCGATAGCCCGAAGATGAAGCCGCGTTTTCGATATTGAGTTCCTGCGTACCTTGCTTTCTAAGCAGAATTGGCGCGCCGTCTGTTAACAATCGTTTTCCAAGAATTCTTTTGTTACTCATTTTATAGACTTCTCATTGCTATAATCGCCCACCGCTCAAGATAATCGGAGAGGTTTTCCTATATGGCTCAAACAAAGCAAGACGGCATCACGCTCAGGCAGTGGCTCCCGCTCGTCGGGCTCACCTGCTGTGCGTTCGTGTTCAACACGTCGGAGTTTATGCCCATCGGCCTTTTGACTGATATTGCCGCGTCGTTCTCGCTCACCGAGGCCCAGGCGGGCATCATGATCTCGGTCTATGCCTGGGGCGTCATGCTGCTGTCGCTGCCGCTCATGGTGTTCGCCTCGCGCTTTGAGTTCAAGCGGATGCTGCTGGGCGTGCTGGCCGTGTTCTCGCTCGGTCAGTTCCTGTCCGCTGTGGCGCCGACCTATCCCATCCTGGTCTGCGCGCGCCTGGTGGTCGCTTGCGCACATGCCGTGTTCTGGTCAGTCGCCTCGATTATGGCCTCGCGCCTGGTCGACACTCGCCACGGCGCGCTCGCCATCAGCATGATCGCTACGGGCTCGTCCATCGCGCAGATCTTTGGCCTGCCTCTCGGTCGCGCCATTGGCTTGGCCGTGGGCTGGCGCATGACGTTTGCCGTGGTCGGGGGCCTCTCAGCCATCGCGGTCGTCTACCAGGCAGCGGTGTTCCCGGCCATGCCGGCGGGTGAGCGCTTTACCGTCAAACAGCTGCCCGAGCTGCTCAAGAACCCGCTCCTCATCGCGCTCTACGCAGTCACGGTCTTCATGGCGACCGGCTATTACGCAAGCTACAGCTATATCGAGCCCTTCCTGGCGCAGGTCGCGCACGTCGATGCGGGCGCCATTACCATGACGCTGACGGCGTTTGGCTGCTCTGGTTTGCTCGGAAGCTGGCTGTTTGGCCGCCTGTTCGATGGGCATCGCTTCCCGTTCTTGGCTATCACGCTCTCCGGCGTGCCGGTGGCCCTGCTGCTCATGGGGCCGGCCGCATCGTCGCTCGTGACAGTGCTTGCCGTCTGCGCACTGTGGGGTTGCTGCGCCACGGCCTTTAACGTGGCGTTTCAGGCCGAGCTCATCAAGCACACGCCGGCAGATTCGTCGGCCGTCGCCATGTCGATCTTCTCGGGCCTGTTCAATCTGGGCATTGGCACGGGTACCGCGATCGGCGGAGCCGTGGTTTCGGGGCCCGGTATCGCCTGGATCGGCTTCGCGGGCGGGGCGATTGCCGTCGTGGGCGTTATCCTCGCCATCACGGTGATGTTCCCAGCCATACGCCGCGCCAAGCCCGTCGCCTAGCCACGTCCCCTCATCAGTTGCGGTGGAATAGTTCCTGTTTAAGGCCTTTGAAGGCCCAAGCAGGAACTATTTCACCGCAACTTATTTTGGGGGAGGGGATGCACGGCAGGCATACAATGGATGTCGTTGTGTTGAGCTTACCGGGAGGTTGCTATGTGGGCATACGAGACGACGTTCTATCAGATCTATCCGCTGGGCTTTTGCGGAGCTCCGCGCGAAAACGCCGCGCCCGTTGCCGAGGATGAGCTCGCCCAGGCTGCCAATGCCGCGCCCAACCCCGATGCGCCCATCATGAAGATTGCCCAATGGGTCGACTACCTGCAGGAACTCGGCGTTGGCGCTGTGCTGATCAACCCGCTGCTCGAATCTGATAGCCACGGCTACGATACACGCAGCCTGCGCCACATCGACCGCCGCCTGGGTGGGGACGCCGACTTTGCCGCCGTATGCGACACACTGCATGCCCATGGCATCCGCGTGGTGCTCGATGCCGTCTTCAACCACGTCGGCCGCGGTTTTTGGGCCTTCCGCGATGTGCAGGAGCGCAAGTGGGACTCGCCCTACAAGGACTGGTTCCACATTAGCTTTGACGGCGATTCTTGCTATGGCGACGGCTTTTGGTACGAAGGCTGGGAGGGCCATTTCGAGCTTGTGAAGCTCAACCTGCAAAATCCCGCTGTGGTCGATTACCTGCTCGAGTCCGTGCGCCGCTGGGCCGAGGTCTTTGGCGTCGACGGCCTGCGCCTGGACGTTGCCTATATGCTCGACCGCGACTTTATGCGCCGCCTGCACGCCTTTACCCGTGAGCTCAAGCCCGACTTTGTGCTGATCGGCGAGACGCTCCACGGCGACTACAACCAAATCGTCAACGACGAGATGCTCGACTCCTGCACCAACTACGAGTGCTACAAGGGCCTGTACTCCAGCTTTAACTCGGTCAACATGTTCGAGATCGCCCATTCGCTGCACCGTCAGTTTGGCGGCGACCCCTGGTGCATCTACCGTGGCAAACATCTGCTGTCGTTTGTCGACAACCACGATGTGCCGCGCCTGGCGAGCATCCTCACCGACAAGTCCTGTCTGCGTTCCGCCTACGGCATGCTCTTTGGCATGCCAGGCATCCCGTGCGTCTACTATGGCAGCGAGTGGGGAATTGCTGGCGAAAAGGGCGGCCCCGATGGCGACTGGGCGCTGCGCCCTGCGCTCGATGAGCCTGCGCCCAATGAGCTGACGGCGTTCATCACGCAACTCGCACACCTTCGCTCGGCCGACGACGCGGCTGCCCGTGCTCTCAACTACGGTGCCTATCGCAACGTGGTGATCCAGAACAAGCAGCTGCTGTTCGAGCGCGCCTGCGACGACGCGACGGTGCTCGTGGCGGTGAACGCCGTGGACGAGCCTTACACCTTTGGCGCCGGCGAGCTCAACAGCTCCTTTGTCGATTTGCTTGCCGACGATGCGCCCACGGTCGAGCTGACGGGTACTCTCGAGCTTGCACCCTACGAGGTGCGCTATCTGTTGAGGGCCTAGATCATGACAGCGCCGGACGAGGGCTATCAACATATTGAGCATGGGTTTGAGCCCGTGTTTGACGAGCACTCGCGCGTTTTGGTGCTGGGGTCGTTTCCCTCGGTGCTCTCGCGCGCCAATGCCTTCTACTACGGCAATCCGCAGAACCGCTTTTGGCGCGTGATGGCCGCGTGCCTCGGTGTGCCCGTGCCGCCCAACGAGGGAGACTCTTTGGCGAGCGGCGAGCTCGCGACGCTCGATGCCTCGATTGCCGCCAAGCGGGTTATGCTGCTCAACGGCGGTGTGGCCCTGTGGGATGTAATCGAGAGCTGCGACATCAAGGGTTCAAGCGACGCGAGCATCAAAAACGTCGTTCCGGCGCATGCCGAGCGTATTACCGGCGCAGCTCCTATCGAGGTCGTTGTCTGTAACGGCGGCACGGCAGGTCGGCTCTACAAGCGCTATCTGCAAGAACGCACCGGGCTGCCGGCCATCGTTCTGCCGTCGACAAGTCCCGCCAATGCGGCGTGGCGCCTGGAACGCCTTGTCGAGCGCTGGCGCGATGCCGTTGATTGGGGCGCTCTGTAATTTAGATATCTGGTTGGGCGCGGGTGCCGAGGCGTTTCATGATGGCATGCCAGATCGGTGCGGGCAGCGCGGGCTTGGCGCGCACCATGCCGTCGGCATCGACGCTTTCGGCATTGCCACCGCCAAGCAGCTGCGCATGCTCAATGGAGCAGCCCATGCGCACGGCACCTACGAGCTTGTCCAGGGCCTCCGAAAACGGTCGCCGCAAGAGACCCATGCGCGGAGAGCGGCGAAGTGCTGCGATGCTAGCGCCGGTGCAGACGATGACGCCTCCACACCACGACAGTCCTCGACGCTCGCACGCTTCGTGCAGATGGCCAACGACCGCGTGCGCCTGCTCGGAACTCCTACAGTCGGCTTGAACAACCACATAGACGCGTGTTCCTGCGCCTTCAACACATTCGAGCGCCCGTTCAACGACGGCCATCGCCTCGTCATCGAGCACATCTTCAACAGCGAATACAATGCCGTCCACAACGCTGCCGGCATCATCCGCCTTCAAATCAACCGGGCGGGGGAGCGCGGTGCCAGAAAGTTGAGCATAGGCGGCGATGGCATCCTGCAGGTCCCAGAGCAAAAACTCAAGATCGGCGCTCTCGGGAATACTGACAAACGCGATGTTATGCAGTGCTTTTGGTGCATAGCCGCGTGCGGTCGTCTCCATGCTGCCTCCTTTCCGGTTGGTTTCCGTTTAGGTTACACCGTCTGGCGGTGCCTCGCCGCGCTATCCTAGTGCAACCCTTACGAAAGGAACGCCATGCGCCTGCCCATGAATACCTCGCTTGCCACGCTCAAACCCTCCGGCATCCGCCGAATCAACGCGCTCGCTGCTCAGCATCCGGGGTGCATTGCGCTTGCGCTCGGCGAGCCCGATTTTCCCACGCCCGATGTGATTAGTGCCGAGGTGACTGCATCGCTGGACCGCGGTGACACGCATTATCCGCCCAACAACGGTCGCCCTGCCCTGCGCGAGGCGCTGTCCGCATATATGGGCGACGCGGGCCTTACGTTTTCGGCCGACGAGGTCATTCTGACAGACGGTGCGACCGAGGCCCTGTCGGCTACGTTTATGGCTATGCTCAATCCAGGTGACGAGGTCATCATCCCCACGCCGGCCTTTGGCCTGTACGAGAGCATCGTCGTTGCCAACCACGCCAAAGCGGTCTTTTTGGATACGGGGCCCGCGCAATTTCAGATTGACGAGGAAGCGCTTCGCGCCTGCGTGACCCCGGCGACCAAGGCCATCGTTATCTGCTCGCCCAACAATCCCACGGGCTGCATTCTCAACGCGGCATCGCTCGACGCCGTGGCGCGCGTAGCGGAGCAGGCGGGCATATACGTAGTCTGCGACGACGTATACAACCGTCTGGTCTATGTGGATGGCTACGAGCGATTTGCCCAGCGCCACCCGGAGCTACGCGAGCAGACGGTGGTCATCGAGAGCTTCTCCAAGCCCTGGGCCATGACCGGCTGGCGCTTAGGTTGGCTCGCAGCAGCAGCCCCCGTCATCGCCGAGATTGCCAAGGCTCACCAATACTTAGTATCGAGTGCCGTCTCCTTCGAAATGGACGCCGCAGCCCGAGCCCTCACCGTCGACCCAACTCCCATGCTCGAAGTCTACCGAGCCCGTCGCGAACGCGTACTCGCAGCCTTAGACGCCATGGGCCTCGACGTAGTAGAGCCCGCAGGAGCGTTCTACATTTTCCCAAGCATCAAAAAGTTCGGCCTAACCAGCGAAGACTTCTGCATCAAAGCCATCAAAGAGGCAAACGTAGCCCTAGTCCCGGGCGACTGCTTCGGAACCGAAGGCCACGTCCGCCTCAGCTATTGCGTTTCCGACAAAGACCTAGACGAAGGACTAGCCCGCCTGTCCACCTTCATTTCAACCTTGTAGCCCTCAGGGATGCAACACATCAGCCCACCGACCCAAGCATTATGAGTGGGGCGCGTCGCTCAACGGACACGAGGATTCGCAGCAAAGGCAACGTAGCTCCGGCCGGGAGGGGCAGGGCGAGTTTTCCGTAGATTCCGCACGAGCCGAAGGCCACTTAATGTGGCCTTCGTGCGAGCCCAGGACTTGACCGAGCGGAAAACTCGCCCTGCCCCTCCCGGCCGGAGCGTATGCAGGGTTTGTGTACGAATCCTCGTGTCCGTTGACCGACGCCGGGGTCCCCGCCATAATACTTTCGGTTCACGCACGAATCCGCTGCCAGAGACAGCCGGCGCAAACGGGTCTTACCCGCGAGCTTAATGGGACTTCCCGCCAGCCGAGGTGGTCGAGTAGATATGTCTTCTCGCCCCCGTCGCTCATGCAGCGCGGGGGCTTTCTTTTTGGACATGCCCCCGTCACGTCCTTGTGGCGGACCGTGCCCGGAAAGAATTCGAGGAGGTGTAATTCATGCCCCAGCAGTACAAAATCGACAAGGTTGCAGAGATCGAGTCCCGTATCGCCGAGAACGCCGGTCTGTTCGTCGTCAACTACAACGGTCTGACGGTTAAGCAGGCTCAGGAGCTGCGTCATCAGCTTCGCGAGTGCGGCGCCGAGATGAAGGTCTACAAGAACAACCTGGTCAAGATCGCCCTCAAGAACCAGGAGCAGCCCGAGATCGACGAGATTCTCGCCGGCCCCGTCGCTTATGTGTTCTACGAGTCCGAGCCGGTCGAGGCCGCTAAGGCCCTTAAGGACTTCTCCGCTCAGTCCAAGGGCGTCCTTGAGATCAAGGGCGGTATCTCCGACGGCAAGGCCGTTTCCGCTGATGATGTTAAGGCTATCGCCGAGCTGCCCACCAAGGATCAGCTTCTCGGCCAGATTGCCGGTCTCATCTCCGGTTTCGCTCGCGACATCGCTGTCTGCGTCAACGGCGTTTCCTCTGGTCTCGCTCGTTCGATCCAGCAGGTCTCCGAGCAGAAGGCAGCCTAGTTGCTGTTTTCACCCGCGGCGGCAACGCCGCACCCCTGGTGCATTCGCGCTGTGTTTTAACTGATCTCCGTGCATCCGCACGGAAACCGAAAGGACTTAGAAATGGCTAAGCTTACCACCGATGAGATCATCGATGCTCTTAAGGAAATGACCCTTCTCGAGGCTTCCGAGCTCGTCAAGGCTATCGAGGACACCTTCGGCGTTTCCGCCGCTGCTCCTGCCGCTGTTGTCGCCGCTCCCGCTGCTGGCGCTGCTGAGGCCGAGGAGAAGACCGAGTTTGACGTCGTGCTCGAGGGCTTCGGCGACAACAAGATCCAGGTCATCAAGGCCGTCCGTGAGCTCACCAACCTTGGCCTGAAGGAGGCCAAGGAGGTCGTCGAGGGCGCTCCCAAGGCTGTTCTCGAGGGTGCCAAGAAGGAGGACGCCGAGGCTGCCAAGGAGAAGCTCGAGGCTGCTGGCGCTGCTGTCACCCTCAAGTAATCAGGCTTTCTCGCCAGATTTCTTTGCAGACGGGGTTCGCATTGCGAGCCCCGTCTTTTTTGTTTTTCGGTCCCTCGACATCGGTAGCTCAAACTGCCATGTTCTGTGATTTGCGTCGTATCGGGCACCCTGCCGTTGGGCAATAAAATTGCACCATTCGAGCAATAATTTGCGTTGACCTGCTGAAGAATTGTCTCTGCCTTGTAGCGACATATAGTTCCAGCGGTAAGATGCTTGGGTATCGCAATTTGGTCTGCGGCTGTGTGCCGCACGCATGGGGCGCTTTTGCGCCTGCGAAAGGATCTTTGAATAACATGAAGGCAATCATCCCCGCCGCCGGTCTTGGCACGCGTTTTCTGCCTGGCACCAAGTGCACGCCCAAAGAGATGCTGCCGGTGCTCGACAAGCCCGTCATTCAGTACGTCGTTGAGGAGGCGCTCGACCCCGAGGAGGTCGACGACGCCATCATCGTTACTTCTCCCGGTAAGCCCGAGCTACTGAACTACTTCCAGCCCGATCGCTCGCTCGAGAACCTGCTGCGCGAGCGCGGCAAGAACGCCTATGCCGATGCCGTCGCCCACGCTGGCGGTATGCCGGTCGACTTCCGTTATCAGTACGAGCCCAAGGGCCTCGGCCATGCTATCCGCTCTGCTGCCGACGCCGTGGCAGGGGAGAACTTCCTGGTTCTTCTGGGCGACTACGTTGTGCCTAATCGCGACATCTGCGACAAGATGCTCGCCGTTTCCAAGGAGCACGGTGGAGCTTCGGTTATCGCCGTCGCTGCTTGCTCGCCCGAGGAAGTCAGCCGCTACGGCGTTATCGCCGGTGAGCGCGTCGGTTCGCTCGAGGGCGCCGAGGACGTTGCCGATGCCGAGCCGGGCGCTGTCTGGCGTATCGGCGGTCTGGTTGAGAAGCCCGCTCCCGAGGCTGCTCCGTCCAACCTGTACATTGTCGGTCGCTACTTGCTGAGCCCGCTGGTCATGGACCTGCTGGCAGATCAGCAGGCCGGCAAGGGCGGCGAGATCCAGCTCACCGACGCCATGGCCCGTTCGCTCGACCGCGAGGCCATGTACGCTGTCGTCATCGACCCGCTCTCGGGCTACGACACCGGCACTCCCTCTGGCTGGATGGCCACCAACGCCCTCATGGCTGCAAGCGACCCCCGCTTTGCCAGCGCCTTCTGGGACGCCATTGACGAGCGCGGCGGATTGATGCGCAAGTAAGCCTTCGGGCATCGACATTTACGGGCGCGGACTTCGGTTCGCGCCCGTTTTTTATAAGAGCTGCGATTGCTGGCCCTCTGTTCACAGAAAATATATGAACAGGTGTTCGATATACATGCATCTACCTGCGCATTTTCTGTCGAAAAACTTTGCTACTCCAAAAACTCAATTGCGTCAAGGCTTTTCTTGCCCAACGATCGGTACCTGATAAACTATTAGGTTGCGATAACTGGCGAAGCTATGCCTCGCCAACCCACCGAGCATTTCCGTGAAGGAGGAAAAACCTGGTGACCTACGCATACACTGCCACTGAGCGCAAGCGCGTCAGCTTCGGGAAAATCCCGGAGGCCATGGAGCTCCCCAACCTTATCTCTGTTCAAAGGGAATCCTTTGAGCGTTTTAAGGACGAGGGCCTTCGTGAGGCGTTCAAGGAATCCAGCCCCATCCAGAGCCAGAACCATGTTCTCGAGGTTACCTTCGGCGAGCATCAGTTCGGCGACCCCGCGCACACCGTCGAGGAGTGCCGCGAGAAGGACATGACCTATCAGGCCCCGCTTCTGACCGACGTCCGTCTCACCAACAAGGAGACCGGCGAGATCAAGGAGCAGCTCGTCTTTATGGGCGACTTCCCCATGATGACCGATCAGGGCACCTTCATCATCAACGGTACCGAGCGTATCGTCGTCTCGCAGCTCGTCCGCTCCCCGGGCGTGTACTACAGCTCCGAGATGGATTCGGGCAAGCAGATCTACAAGGCCCAGATCATCCCGTCCCGCGGTGCCTGGCTTGAGTTTGAGGTCGACAAGCGCGACCAGCTCATGGTCTCCATCGACCGTAAGCGCAAGCAGAGCGCCACGATGTTCCTGCGCGCCCTTGGCATCGCCGTCACCAACGACGACATCATCGAGCTGCTCGGCAACTCCGATGTGATCAAGCGCACCCTCGAGCGTGATACCGCCCTCACCCGCGAGGATGCCCTTATCGAGATCTACCGTCGTCTGCGCCCGGGCGAGCCTCCCACCGTGGACGCTTCCCGCAGCCTGCTCGAGGGCCTGCTCTTTAACCCGCAGCGCTACGATCTGGCCCGCGTCGGTCGTTACAAGGTCAACAAGAAGCTCAACCTCACCACCGAGGAAGAGGTCACGGTGCTCACCGACGAGGATATCGTCGCTACGCTGCGCTACCTGCTGTCCCTCGCCGCCGGCGAGCAGGGCTTCAAGGTCGACGACATCGACCACTTTGGCAACCGCCGCATCCGCACCGTCGGCGAGCTCGTCGCCAACCAGTTCCGTATCGGCATGAGCCGTATGGAGCGCGTTGTCCGTGAGCGCATGAGCTCCCAGGACATCGACGAGATCACCCCGCAGTCGCTCATCAACATCCGCCCGATCGTGGCCTCCATCAAGGAGTTCTTCGGTTCCTCGCAGCTCTCGCAGTTCATGGACCAGGCGAACCCCCTGACCGGTCTGACCCACAAGCGCCGTCTGTCCGCACTCGGCCCTGGCGGTCTTGCCGGCCACAAGTCCGGCTCCAGCCGCCGCACCAACGTGCCGACGGCCGTCCGCGACGTTCACAACTCGCACTACAGCCGCATGTGCCCGATCGAGACTCCCGAAGGCCCCAACATCGGCCTGATCGGCTCGCTCGCCCTCTACGCCCGCGTCAACGAGTACGGTTTCATCGAGGCTCCGTTCCGCCGCGTCGAGAACGGCGTTGCCACCGACCAGATCGACTGGATGACCGCTGACGAGGAAGAGAAGCACGTCATCGCGCCGGCCAACACGCCGCTCGATCCCAAGACCAACGAGTTCATCACGACCGATGCCGAGGGCAAGCTTGTCCGCCCGCACACCGTGATCGCCCGTACCCGCGACTTCGACGGCTCCTTCGGCGCTCCCGCCGACGTGCCTGTCGAGGACGTCGACTACATGGACGTCTCGCCGCGTCAGATGCTCTCCGTCGCAGCCACGCTGATCCCGTTCCTGGAGCACGACGACGCCAAGCGTACGCTGATGGGCGCCAACATGCAGCGTCAGGCCGTGCCGCTGGTTCACCCTGCCGCTCCCTATGTCGGTACCGGCATGGAGCGTCGCGCCGCTCTGGACTCCGGCGAGGTCACCCTGGCCAAGAACGCCGGCGAGGTCATCTTTGCCGACGCTGCCAAGATCATCGTCAAGCATGCCGGCGGCATGGACGAGTATCACCTGGCCAAGTACCAGCGCTCCAACCAGTCCACCTGCATCAACCACCGTCCGCTCGTGCGCGTCGGTGACACCGTTGAGCAGGGCGAGCCCCTGGCTGACGGTCCTTCGACCGATCATGGCGAGCTCGCACTGGGCCAGAACCTCACCGTGGCATACATGCCGTGGGAAGGCTTCAACTACGAGGACGGTATCGTCGTGTCCGAGCGCCTGGTGGCCGAGGACCTGCTGACGACCATCAACATCACCCGTCACGAGATCGATGCTCGCGACACCAAGCTCGGCCCCGAGGAGATCACCCGCGAGATCCCGAACCTCTCCGAGGACATGCTTGCCAACCTCGACGAGGACGGCATCATCCGCATCGGCGCCGAGGTCGGCCCTGGCGACATCCTGGTCGGCAAGGTCACGCCTAAGGGCGAGAGCGCTCTGACCGCCGAGGAGCGCCTGCTGCGTGCCATCTTCGGTGCCAAGGCCCACGACGTCCGCGACACCTCCCTTAAGATGCCTCACGGCGCTTACGGCCGCGTCATCGATGTCGTCCGCTTTAGCCGCGAGAACGGCGACGACCTGGCCCCCGGCGTCAACGAGCAGGTGCGCGTTTACGTCGCCCAGCGTCGTAAGATCCAGCAGGGCGATAAGATTGCCGGTCGCCACGGCAACAAGGGTGTTATCTGCAACGTTCTGCCGGTCGAGGACATGCCCTACATGGCTGACGGTACCCCGATCGACGTTATCCTCAACCCGCTGGGCGTTCCTTCGCGTATGAACGTCGGCCAGCTGCTCGAGTGCCACCTTGGCTGGGCTGCTGCGTGCGGTTGGGATACCGAGCAGGCCGACTCCGACAAGTACGTCCCCGGTCCGTTCTTCACCGCGACGCCCGTCTTCGACGGCGCCAAGGAGGACGAAATCGCCGAGGTCATCCGTCGTGCCAACAAGAACATGCTCAACAAGGCCACCGCTGCCTTTGGCGATCACATGCGCCCCGAGTTCGTCACCCAGCTTGACGAGCGCGGCAAGACCCGCCTGTTCGACGGCCGCACCGGCGAGGAGTTCCGCGAGCCCATTACCGTGGGTACGTCCTACATCCTCAAGCTCGGCCACATGGTCGACGACAAGATCCACGCCCGTTCGACCGGCCCTTACAGCCTGGTTACCCAGCAGCCTCTGGGCGGCAAGGCTCAGTTCGGCGGCCAGCGCTTCGGCGAGATGGAAGTTTGGGCACTGTACGCGTACGGTGCGTCCAACGTCCTGCAGGAGATCCTGACCGTCAAGTCCGACGATACCGTGGGCCGCGTCAAGACCTACGAGTCCATCGTCAAGGGCGAGAACGTCCCTGTCCCGGGTATCCCCGAGTCCTTCAAGGTTCTCGTCAAGGAGATTCGCTCCCTCGCACTGGACATCGAGCCCATGCACGATGCCGACGAGGACGCCTCCGCACCTGTGACCGCCGAGGAGACCTCTGCTCTCGACGACCTGGCTGCGCTCGCCGGCGTTGACGCCGACGTCGAGGCCCAGGATGCCGAGACCGCCGAGGCACCCGAGGCTGTCGCCGCCACGACCACTGATAAGGAGTAGTTGACTGTGGCAGATTTCGAAGCTACTGATTTTGACTCGGTAAAGATCTCCCTTGCCTCCGCCGACCAGATCCGTTCCTGGTCGCACGGTGAGGTCAAGAAGCCGGAGACCATCAATTACCGTACCCTCAAGCCTGAGAAGGACGGCCTGTTCTGCGAGAAGATCTTCGGTCCCGCCAAGGACTGGGAGTGCTCCTGCGGCAAGTACAAGGGCATCCGCTTTAAGGGCATCGTCTGCGAGCGCTGCGGCGTCGAGGTCACCTCGGCCAAGGTGCGTCGCGACCGCATGGGCCACATCGAGCTCGCCGCTCCCGTGTCCCACATCTGGTACTTCAAGAGCCCCACGAGCTTCCCGATGAGCCGTATGCTCGACATCAAGTCCAAGGACCTCGAGAAGGTTCTGTACTTTGCCAGCTACATCATCACCGAGGTCGACTACGAGGCTCGCGAGGCCGACGCCGACGACCTGCGCGAGGAGCTCGCCGCCGATCTGGAAGAGATCGATGCCGAGTGCGCCCGCCAGATCGAGTCCCTCAAGGAGCAGGGCAACCCCGAGAACTTTGACGAGTTCTCCGACGAGGAGCCGCTGACCCCCGAGGAGATCGCCTCTGGCATCGTCGACATCGAGGAAGAGTGCAAGGATGAGAAGCAGCTCCGCACGGACGCCTTCAACGCCTTCATGAAGCTCAGCGAGCGCGACCTCATTTCCGATGAGCCGCTGTTCCGCGAGATGACTCGCTACTACTCCATGTACTTCAAGGGTGGCATGGGTGCCGAGGCCGTCCGCGACCTGCTCGCTGCCATCGACCTCCCCTCCGAGGCCGAGAAGCTCAAGGCCATCATCGCCGACGAGGACTCCCAGAAGCAGAAGCGCGAGAAGGCCGTTAAGCGCCTCGAGGTCGTTGACGCCTTCCTGAAGGGCGGCAACAGCCCCGCGAACATGATCTTGGACGTCATCCCGGTCATTCCGCCCGATCTGCGCCCGATGGTCCAGCTCGACGGCGGCCGCTTCGCCGCGTCCGACCTCAACGACCTGTATCGTCGCGTGATCAACCGTAACAACCGACTTAAGCGCCTGCTCGACCTGGACGCACCTGCGATCATCGTGAACAACGAGAAGCGCATGCTCCAGGAGTCCGTGGACGCCCTGTTCGACAACGGCCGTCGTGGTCGCCCGGTCTCTGGCCGTGGCGGTCGCCCGCTCAAGTCGCTCGCCGAGGCCCTCAAGGGCAAGCAGGGTCGCTTCCGTCAGAACCTGCTGGGCAAGCGTGTCGACTACTCCGGCCGTTCGGTAATCGTTACCGACCCCAAGCTGCTGCTGCACCAGTGCGGTCTGCCCAAGACCATGGCGCTGGAGCTCTTCAAGCCCTTCGTCATGAAGCGCCTGGTCGAGCTTGGCAAGGTCGAGAACATCAAGGGCGCCAAGCGCGCTATCGACCGCGGTGCCACCTTTGTGTGGGACATCCTCGAAGAGGTCATCGACGGCCGCGTCGTGCTGCTCAACCGTGCACCGACCCTGCACCGTCTGTCCATCCAGGCCTTTGAGCCGGTGCTGGTCGAGGGCAAGGCTATCCACCTGCATCCGCTGGTCTGCTCGCCCTTCAACGCCGACTTCGACGGCGACCAGATGTCTGTCCACGTGCCGCTGTCCAGCCAGGCTCAGGCCGAGGCCCGCGTGCTCATGCTCTCTGCGAACAACCTGCGCTCGCCGGCATCCGGCAAGCCGGTCAACATCCCTTCGCAGGACATGATCATCGGTGTGTACTACCTCACCCAGGTTCGCGAGGGTCTGCCGGGCGAGAACCACGTGTTCTCGAGCTTTGACGACGCGCTGCACGCCTATGACTGCCGCTCCGAGGTCGACATGCAGGCCAAGATCCAGGTCCGCGTGTCCGCTGCCGATGCCAACGTCATCAACGAGGACGGCACCCGTATCTTCCGCGTCAAGAACGGCAAGAACGAGTTCGTCGACTACGACGTCACCGGCAACAAGACCGCGCGCTTCGAGACCTCTATCGGCCGCATCATCTTCAACCGCCAGTGCCTGCCCGAAGACTATGAGTTCATGAACTACAAGATGGTCAAGGGCGACGTGGCCAAGCTGGTTGCGGACTGCTGCGATCGTTACCCCGAGGCCAAGGTCGGCCCGATCCTCGACGCCATCAAGTACTCCGGCTTCCACTACGCTACCCGCGCCGGCCTCACCATCTCGGTGTGGGACGCTCTTATCCCTGCCGAGAAGCAGGAGCTGCTCGACCGCGCCCAGGCCAACGTCGACCAGATCAACGAGTACTTCGAGGAAGGCTTCATCAACGAGACGGAGCGCCACATCGAAGTCGTTAACGAGTGGACCGCTTGTACCGATAAGGTTGCAGCGCTCATGCTCGACATGTTCGACGAGGAGAACCCGCTTTACATGATGGCCGACTCCGGCGCCCGTGGTTCTAAGACCCAGCTGCGTCAGCTCGGCGGCATGCGTGGCCTGATGGCAGACATGTCCGGCGAGACGATCGACCTTCCCATTAAGGCGAACTTCCGCGAGGGTCTGCTGCCGCTCGAGTACTTCATTTCGACCTACGGCGCCCGTAAGGGCCTGGTCGATACTGCATCCCACACCTCGGACTCTGGTTACCTGACCCGTCGTCTGGTCGACGTGGCCCAGGACGTCATCGTCCGCGAGGAGGACTGCGGTACGCACGAGGGCGTTACCTACAACCTCATCATCCCCGGCACCACCGACCTCAACACCGACCTCGTCGGCCGTTGCTTCATCGAGGACGTCGTTGCCCCCGATGGCACCGTGCTCTTTGAGCAGGACGGCTACATCGAGAAGGTCGCCGACATCCAGAAGATGGTTGATGCGGGCCTTAAGAAGGTCAAGCTTCGCGCGCTGCTCACCTGCCGCTCCAAGTACGGCGTGTGCCAGAAGTGCTACGGCTGGGATCTTTCCACCCGTCGTCCGGTCGCCATCGGTACTGCCGTCGGCATTATTGCCGCCCAGTCCATCGGCGAGCCCGGTACGCAGCTTACGATGCGTACCATTCACTCCGGCGGCGTCGCTGGCGTCGACGATATTACGCAGGGTCTGCCTACGGTCAGCCGTATGTTCGATATCGTCGGCAACGTCAACGAGAAGATTCTGGGTCGCGAGGCCGAGCTGGCTCCGTACTCCGGTCACCTCTCGATCAAGCCCGAGAAGTCCGAGTACGTGCTGACGCTCACCGACTCCGAGGATCACACCCGTGTCCTCGACGAGCGTCGCGTTCCCGCATCGGTGCGCTTTATGCCCGAGATCGAGGACGGCTGCGAGGTTCGCGCCGGCGACCAGATCACCAAGGGCTTCGTCAACTTCCGCAACCTGCGCAAGCTGACCGACATCGAGTCGACGATGCACACCTTTGTCGAGAGCGTCAAGGACGTCTACACCAGCCAGGGCGTCGACCTGAACGACAAGCACATCGAGGTGCTCGCACGTCAGATGCTGCGTCGCGTTCAGATCACCAACCCCGGCGACTCCAAGTACCTGCTTGGTCAGTACGTCGACCGCTACGAGTTCGCCGATGAGGTCGAGCGCGTTGCCCGTCTGGGCGGTCAGGCTCCCGTGGCCGAGCCCGTCATCCTGGGTACGCTCAAGGTCGCGTCCAACATCGACTCCTGGCTGTCGAGCGCTTCGTTCATCCGTACCGCCGGCGTCCTTACCGAGGCTGCCATTGAGGGCAAGGTCGACCACCTGCTCGACCTTAAGTCCAACGTCATCGTCGGTAAGAAGATCCCTGCTGGTACTGGCCTCAAGCCGTACGCCAACGCCAAGCTGACGTATCGCACGGCCGACGGCTATGTCGACATCGACGGTCCGGCTTCGCCCAACGCCAAGTCGCTGCCCGAGTGGGCTCCTGTGGAGCTCAAGGACCTGGACGAGCAGCTCCCGCAGCAGCTCGACTGGGCCGGCTACGACGAGTTCGGTGGTGCTGACGGTTCGTTCACCCGCAACGGCCACACCATCTCCGCCGAGAAGGCTCGCCTGTACCTGTTCGACGACCTGGGCGTGTCGCAGCGCTGGACCAACAAGTTCAGCGAGGTCGGCATCGAGACGGTCGGCGACCTGGTTGGCAAGTCCGAGGAGGATCTGCTGCGCATTGATGGTATCGGTGCCAAGGCGATCGAGGAGCTCCGTGACGGCCTGGAGGCCCACGACCTGCTCTACATCCTCGAGAACAACGATGACGTTGCCGACGAGGAAGACCTCTCGCAGCTGCTGCAGATGGTCTTTAGCCCCGACGGTCCGGACGACATCCTGCTGGGCACCTCCGCCGCGCCGACGCATCACGCCGACGCAGACGAGGAGCTCCTGGGCGCCCCGATCGACGACAAGAAGGCTCCCGCCAACGGTGCCATCAACGAGGACATGGCTTCCCTCGATGAGCTGCTCAACCAGCTCGTGGACACCGACGACGCCGAAGAGGCCAAGGACAACGACGAGGAGTAATTTCCTAGTACGTTAACCGTCCTTCCAAAGACCCGTTTCCCAACAGGGAAGCGGGTCTTTTTTTGTTGAAGAAAGGCTGCCAAAAAGGGACTGATTAATTTTTTGGTAGGTTTTTCCTGCTTGAATTTGAAACATTTCGTCCGGCAAGAGCGTATCTATGGTGAGGACCTCAGCAAGAATCATTAACGTCACCGGGAGGTGATTATGGAAGAACAAGCATTTAGACAGGCGGTCGAAGATCACCGGGATGTCGTGTTTCGGATCGCATTGACGTACCTGCGCGATCGTGCCGATGCCGACGATGTTGCCCAAGATGTCTTTCTTAAGCTGCTTAAAAGCGATGGACATTTTGAAAGTTGGGAACATCTTCGTCGATGGCTTATCCGGGTCACGATCAATGAATGTAAATCGCTCTTTCGAAAGCCATGGAGGCGTGTGGAGGATATTGAGAACCTGGCCGCTTCGCTCTCGGCAGCGCAGGATGAGACCAAGGCGGTCTTGTCAGACGTTATGCGACTTCCGGAGCGATTCCGCGTTCCCATCGTGCTCTATTACTATCTGGGCTTTTCGACCTCAGAGATTGCCGAGTTGTTGCATGTGCCAGCCGCGACCGTTCGAACGCGTTTAGCTCGCGGCAGGTCGAAACTCAAATTCATCCTAGAGGAGGGCGACCGTGAAATCCAATCAAATCAAGCAGGCCTTCGAGTCCATCCAAGCCGATAGCGATCTTGCAGATCGCGTCCTTAATACCGCTGCGGGTGAGCCGCTTCATCGAAAGGGCCACGCGAAGCCTCTCTATGTTGCCGTAATCGGATGTCTTGCCGGAGTGCTGGCGACCGGAGGGGTCGCCTACGCCGTCGTCAATTCCAGTTATTTTGCCTCTGCCTGGGGAAACCATGGCAACGGAGAGTCCATTACCTGGACTCAAGGTGGCTCGTCGGGGACTAAATATATCTACACCAGAGAGTTTGGTGATGGTATCGCGCCCCAAAGCTTGGAGGGTTCAGTACAGAAGGTCAATCTGTCCGTCGAGGGCAACGGCTATACACTCGACATTCATGATATGGCTATCGATAAAAACGGTTGCGGTGCCGTGACGTTTACGTTGTCCAATCCAAATGGCGTTAACTACTACAAGCCGGCAGCAGAGACAGGCGAACTTGTTCTCTATGGTGAAGAAGAACAAGGCATCGGCACGCCCAGCATGAACTTCGGCGAGGAATGGGCTGATACACGCTGCACCATTGATAAGGACACATCAAGCGACACGGTCATTAATGGCACGATGTACTTTGCCTCGTGGAATCGCGAGCGAGATTTGGGACATGCGGTCACCTGGAATATCTGCTGGACTGAGGGCGAAGGCGAGGACGCGAGGCTGTTCGAGGCATCGACGCCCGAGTTTAGCGTTGGAGCGTACGTCGATACAAAGGAACTCCGCTCCGATGACTCGCCTCTCGAGATCAGCCCGTTTTCTATCCAGACACACATCGATGATCTGGGCATTGACGCAGTCACGAAGAAGTTGACCGTTACCTACAAGGATGGATCGGAGCAGATTATCGAAGATGATGCTGCGGGTGCGTACAATTTGTATGTCTCGCTGACGCGCAATAGCGGAGAGAACATCTCGGTGCCGACAAAACTGATCAATGTCGATCAAGTGGTCTCGGTAACCCTTGAGGGCACGAGATACACGTCAGCAGGAGAGACCGAAACAGAAGTACCCTTTACCATCATCTATTCGTAAGATTTGGGGCCGCTTCCTACTAGGGGAGGCGGCCCATTTTGCATTAAATGGACGGTTAGACCGAGCGATATACTTCCGAAGACGCCGCCGATTTCCATGCGACAGATGAGAGCAGATCAACGCTGGAGCGCGACGTTTCCCCAGATAAAACCGACCAAAATAAACCTGTCCCTTTTTGGAAGGTAACGTTGCCCCGACGAGCACGTCGGATTCCCGGGCCGGGCGGCGCAGGGGTTAAGTTTGTCGCGAGTTCCGCACGAGCCGGAGAGCACTTAATGTGCTCTCCGTGCGAGCCAGGACTGTAGAGCAGCAAACTTAAACAGCGGGCCGCCCGGACCGGGAATCCGCCCACGCGCGTAGAAGGGGATTCCTTTTGTGTAGGCTTTGCGGAAATGTGCCAATTTTGGGATACGCCCGGCGGCGTGGTCTGTTGACGGCACAGCTAACGGCACGTATCCTATCGAACTGCGTGTTTCGTAGGGGGATGCTGACCCCTCGATTCAAGCCGTTGCACTTTACAGAAAGCTGGAATCATTCGAGAAGGAGTACGCTTTGCCTACTATTAACCAGCTGGTTCGCCAGGGCCGTCGTTCCGTGCCCAAGAAGTCCAAGAACGCTGCTCTGCAGCACAACTCCCAGAAGCGCGGCGTGTGCACCCGCGTCTTCACCACGAGCCCCAAGAAGCCGAACTCGGCTCTTCGTAAGGTTGCCCGTGTTCGCCTCGTCAACGGCATCGAAGTCACTGCTTACATCCCGGGTGAGGGCCACAACCTGCAGGAGCACTCCATCGTGCTCGTCCGCGGCGGTCGTGTCCGTGACCTCCCTGGTGTCCGTTATCACGTCATCCGTGGCGCCTACGACGCTGCTCCGGTCCAGAACCGTATGCAGGCCCGTTCCAAGTACGGTGCTAAGCGCCCCAAGGCTAAATAAGCCAGATAACGTTTTGATACTTTCGCCGTGTGCCGCCTAAGCGCCGCACGGTAGACACTTAAGGAGATTTCACATGCCGCGTCGTGCAGCAGCTAATCGTCGTGAGGTTCAGCCTGACGCCGTTTACAACAACCGCCTGGTGACTCAGCTCATCAACAAGGTCCTTCTTGACGGCAAGAAGGCCACCGCTGAGCGCATCGTTTACACCGCTTTCGAGATCGTTGCCGAGAAGTCCGAGGGTGGCGACGCTCTCGCTACCTTCAAGAAGGCTATGGACAACGTCAAGCCCACGCTCGAGGTCAAGCCCAAGCGTGTCGGTGGCGCTACCTATCAGGTCCCGATGGAGGTCAACTCCCGTCGTTCCACCGCTCTGGGTATCCGCTGGATCGTCAACTTCTCCCGCGCTCGCAAGGAGAAGACCATGGCCGAGCGTCTCGCCAACGAGATCCTCGACGCTTCCAACGGCCTGGGCGCTTCCGTCAAGAAGCGTGAGGACGTCTTCAAGATGGCCGAGGCCAACCGCGCGTTCTCTCACTATCGTTGGTAAGTTAAGGTAAGGAACTAACATGGCTAAGCCTAAGTACAAGCTTTCCGATACCCGTAACATCGGCATCATGGCTCACATCGATGCCGGTAAGACCACCACGACCGAGCGTATTCTTTACTACACCGGTAAAACCCACAAGATCGGTGAGGTCCATGAGGGCGCTGCCACCATGGACTGGATGGTTCAGGAGCAGGAGCGCGGCGTAACCATTACCTCCGCTGCTACCACGTGCTTCTGGAAGAAGGACGGTACCGACTACCGCATCCAGATCATCGACACCCCGGGCCACGTTGACTTCACCGCCGAGGTCGAGCGCTGCCTGCGCGTCCTCGATGGCGCTGTCGCCGTCTTCGACGCCGTTGCCGGCGTTCAGCCCCAGTCTGAGACCGTTTGGCGTCAGGCTTCTACCTTCAACGTCCCCCGCATCGCCTTCATCAACAAGTATGACCGCGTGGGCGCTGACTTCTTCAACGCTATCGAGACCATGAAGGATCGTCTCGACGCCAACGCCGTGGCCGCTCAGGTCCCGATGGGCGCCGAGGACAACTTCTGGGGCGTCATCGACCTGGTCACCATGACTGCTTGGGACTTCAAGGCCGACGACAAGGGCATGACCTACCCCGAGCCGATGGACGAGATCCCGGCTGAGTTCGCTGACATCGCTGCCACCAAGCGCGAGGAGCTCCTCGACGCTGCTGCCAGCTTTGACGATGAGCTCATGGAGAAGATCCTCATGGAGGAGGACTTCACCGTCGAGGAGCTCAAGGCTGCTCTGCGCAAGGGCGTTCTGGCCAACGAGCTCAACCTCGTCTTCGTGGGTTCCGCCTACAAGAACAAGGGCGTTCAGGAGCTGCTCGACGCTGTCGTCGACTACCTGCCCAGCCCGCTTGACGTTGAGGCCGTCACCGGTACCGATCCGGACACCGGCGAGGAGATCCAGCGTCATCCTTCCTTCGACGAGCCCTTCTCCGGCCTGGTCTTCAAGATCATGACCGACCCGTTCGTCGGTAAGCTCACCTACGTCCGCGTTTACTCTGGCCGCGCCGAGTCCGGCTCCTACGTTGTCAACGCTTCCAACGGTCAGCGCGAGCGCCTCGGCCGCATCCTCGAGATGAACGCTGCCGAGCGTATCGACCGTGACGACGCTGCCGCCGGCGACATCGTCGCTTGCGTCGGCTTTAAGAACTCCACCACCGGTGACACCCTGTGCGCCGAGGGTAAGGAGATCGTCCTCGAGAAGATCGAGTTTGCTAAGCCCGTTATCGACGTTGCCATCGAGCCCAAGACCAAGGCTGAGCAGGACAAGATGTCCCTGGCTCTGACCAAGCTCGCCGAGGAGGACCCGACCTTCCAGGTGTCCACCAACCACGAGACCGGCCAGACCATCATCGCCGGCATGGGCGAGCTGCACCTCGAGATCATCGTCGACCGTCTGCTCCGCGAGTTCAAGGTTGACGCTAACGTTGGTAAGCCCCAGGTTGCCTACCGCGAGACCGCTGGTCACGACGTCGAGAAGGCTGAGGGCAAGTTCGTCCGTCAGTCCGGTGGTCGCGGTCAGTACGGCCACGCCGTCATCAAGCTCGAAAAGATGGAGGAGGGCTTCGGCTACGAGTTCGTCAACGCTATCGTCGGCGGCGTCGTGCCCAAGGAGTACATCCCGTCCATTGACAAGGGCATCCAGGAGGCCCTGAACACCGGTGTTATCGCCGGCTTCCCGGTCCTCGACGTTAAGGTCACCCTGTTCGACGGTTCTTACCACGAGGTCGACTCCTCCGAGGCCGCCTTCAAGATTGCCGGTTCCATGGCTATCAAGGACGCTCTCAAGAAGTCCGACCCGCAGCTGCTCGAGCCGATCATGGCTGTCGAGGTCGAGACCCCCGAGCAGTACATGGGCGACGTTATGGGCAACCTCTCCGGTCGCCGCGGCAAGATCGAGGGCATGGAGGATCGCAAGAACAGCAAGCTCATCCGTGCCAAGGTGCCGCTGGGCGAGATGTTCGGTTACGCTACCGACCTTCGCTCCCAGACCCAGGGCCGTGCATCCTACACGATGCAGTTCGACTCTTATGAGCCAGCGCCCAAGTCCATCGTGGACGAGGTCATGAGCAAGAACGCCTAAGTTCGAGCTCCCTGTTACGTAATCCGCGAGAACATCTCTCGCACTCTTTGGAGGTTTAAGTTGGCTACCCAGAAGATCCGCATTCGCCTCAAGGGCTATGATCACGAGGTCGTCGATCAGTCCGCGAAGCTCATCGTCGAGACCGCTCAGAAGACCGGCGCTCGCGTTTCCGGTCCTGTCCCCCTGCCCACCGAGCGCAACCTGTACACGGTTATCCGCTCGCCGCACGTGAACAAGGACTCCCGTGAGCAGTTCGAGATGCGCACCCACAAGCGCCTCATCGACATCCTCGACCCCACCTCGGGCACTGTTGATTCGCTCATGCGTCTCGACCTCCCCGCTGGCGTCGACATCGACATCAAGCTCTAAGCGATATCGCTCATAGCTTACAGAGCCCCGCTGTCATAACGGCAGCGGGGCTCTTTTGTTTTGAATGGTGGCCTTGGGGCCCAGGTAATGCGGCCGAATGGGTGGCTATGGCGCCTTATTTACCCATGGGACGCAGCGATGCCTCCTCAAAATGGAAGGATCGTAAGTCCCCTTCCGTCTCGATGCACGCTCGACCAAAGGCATCGACCGTTTGAAAGATGCCTCGCGCCAGCTCGTCCCCAGCGGGGGAGCGGGCGATAACGTGCTCCCCAATCCAATTGAGGTGAGCGATATATTCGCTGTGGACGGGCGCGAGCGGTCCGGCGTCTTCTTCCATGGCGTTGAGACGCTCTGCCCACGCATCTACAGCGTCTATTACTGCGTGATAGACCTCATCGAGGAGCGCATCGACGGTGGGAACATTCTTGTTGAGGTCTGAGAGGCCAATTGCCGCCAGGCCGCCATCGGGCACCTCCGAAGGCACATAGTTCACATTGACGCCAATGCCGCAGACGGCAAAAGGTTTGCCTTCGTTATCGCGCGCGGCTTCGACCAGAATGCCGCCGAGTTTGCGCCCTCGCGCGACGAGGTCGTTGGGCCATTTGAGGCCGATCTCGTTAGCAAGACCTTGCGCCTCGAGTGCCTCGAGCACCGCTAGGCCGCTGACGGCAGCAAGACCAGAGTACTTGGCGGGATTAACATGTGGACGCAGGACAATCGAGAGCAACAGGTTGCCGGCGGTTGAATCCCACTTGTGGCCGCGTCGGCCACGTCCTGCCGTTTGCGCGCGGGCGGCAAGTCCCGTGCCGTGCGGCGCTCCTTGTTTTCCTGCTTCGAGCAGGTCATCGTTGGTCGATCCGGTTACGTCGACTATCGTTAATTGGGCATCCATAGCGGCTGCTACCTCCTTAATGAATAAGTGAATAACGCAATGGTGTCGAGAGACAGACACAATGTGAAGCCTTTGTCGCATTTGGACAATTTAATGTTAACACGTCAACAACGACTGAAATGCGCTATCCTCTCTTGGTCGATGTAAACACGTCAACAACTCAAAGGAGGTTAGTGATGGGTTTCACGATTCTTGGAACAGGCTCGGCGCTTCCTGCGCGCACTGTTTCCAATGACGAGCTGTCCGAGTTCCTCGATACCTCGGATGAGTGGATTTTTACCCGAACGGGGATCAAGAGTCGCCACGTCTGTACCGCCGAGTCACTTGACGACCTTGCCGTAGCGGCGAGCGGGCGGGCACTCCAGGTGTCCAGAATCGACGCGAGCCAGCTGGATCTGATCGTCTGCTCGACGACGACGGGTGACCACCTTGTTCCCGCTGAGGCGTGCGCCGTTGCTGAGCGCCTGGGCGCCACATGTCCAGCCTTCGACGTTTCGGCGGCCTGCGCCGGCTTCGTATTTGCGCTCGATGTCGCCGAGGGCTATATCGCCCGCGGTCGCGCCAAGCACGTGCTGGTCGTTGCCGCCGAGCAGATGACGCGCGCGCTCGATTGGACCGACCGTGCCACGTGCGTGCTCTTTGGCGATGGCGCGGGTGCTGCGGTCATAGAGGCTGGGGGAGAGAATCCCCTTGCTGTTGAGCTTTCGACGGCGCCCGACGTCGAAACACTGCGCGTCCCCGGATTGGCGGGCTCCTCGCCGTATAAGACGGCGCAGGACTGCGAAAGCGTGCTTTCCATGAATGGCCGTCGCGTCTTCAAGTTTGGCGTCAATGCCATCTGCGACACGGTCAACAAGCTTGCCTGCGACGCGAGCATCGCGGTCGAGGACATCGACCACTTTGTATTCCATCAGGCTAACGAACGAATCTTGAGCCAGGCGGTCAAGCGCTTAGGTGTGCCGGACGACCATGTGGTCCGGACGTTGCGTGAAACTGGCAACATCTCGAGCGCCTGTATTCCGCTTGCTCTCGATCGACTGGCAAATACCGGCGCGCTGCACGCGGGCGACACCATCGCCCTGGTCGGATTTGGCGCCGGCTTGGATGTAGGTGGCTATCTACTTCGCTGGAAGTAGTTGCACATAGGAAATGAAAACGCCCCTGGGGCACAAACAAAGGAGAACTACCATGGCAGATCAGAAGACCTTCGAGCGCGTTTGCGACGTTATCCGCGAGACCGCTGGCCTTGACGATGTCGAGATGAAGCCCGAGTCCACGCTCGAGGAGATTGGCCTCGACAGCCTGGGTACCGTCGAGATCCTCGTTGCCGTCGAGGATGAGTTTGGCATTGAGCTCGATACCGAGGAGAACCCCAAGACGGTCGGCGAGTTCGTCGATACGGTCGAGGCGGCATTGGAGAAGTAGTGATGCTCAAGTCTCCTCTCTGCGATCTGTTCGGCATCGAAAAACCCGTGTTCCAGGGTGGCATGGCCTGGATTGCCGATGCCTCGCTGGCATCTGCCGTGTCCGAGGCAGGCGGCTTAGGGATTATCGCGGCCATGAATGCCGACGCAAACTGGCTGCGCGATCAGATTCACGAGCTGCGCGCCAAGACGGATAAGCCCTTTGGCGTCAACGTTATGCTCATGAGCCCGTTTGTCGACGAGGTCGCACAAGTGGTGATTGATGAGCGGGTGCCCGTTGTGGTGACCGGCGCCGGCAATCCCACCAAGTACATGAAGGCCTGGAACGATGCAGGCATCAAGGTCATTCCGGTCGTTGCCTCGGTGGCGCTGGCGCGTCTCGTGGCGCGTCGCGGAGCCACTGCCGTGGTTGCCGAGGGCACCGAATCAGGCGGCCATATTGGCGAGACCTCGACGATGGCACTTGTCCCGCAGGTTGTCGATGCGGTCGATATTCCCGTGGTTGCGGCTGGCGGCATCGCCGATGGCCGCGGTGTGGCGGCCGCCTTTATGCTCGGCGCTGCCGGCGTCCAGGTGGGAACACGCTTTCTGGTCGCAAACGAGTGCACCGTATCCGAACAGTACAAAGAGCTGGTGCTCAAGGCGGGCGACACGTCGACGCGTGCGACCGGTCGTTCGACGGGACATCCGGTTCGCGCCCTCAAGAGCCCCTTCACCAACGCGTATGCCAAGAACGAGGCGGCGGGCGCAAGCCCCGAGGAGCTCGGGGCCATGGGCACGGGCGCGCTTCGTAAAGCCGCAAAGGACGGTAATTACGAAGAGGGTTCGTATTTGTGCGGACAGATTGCCGGTATGGTCAACGAACGCCAGAGCGCACGCGAAATCGTCGACGATCTGGTCGATGGCGCCGAGCATGTCCTGAAGGGTGCGTCCGCATGGGTAGCGTAGCGTTTCTGTTTGCCGGTCAGGGTGCCCAGCATCCCGCGATGGGCGTCGACCTCATCGAAGCATCACCGGCGGCTGCCGAGGTGTTCGCCATTGCCGATGAGGTACGCCCGGGGACCAGCGAGCAGTGCCGGAGCGCCTCGAAAGAGGAGCTCTCGCAGACCGAGAACACGCAGCCTTGCGTGTTCGTGCACGACTTGGCTGCCGCCGTCGCCCTGCGCGAGCGCGGCGTGGTGCCTGCCGCCTGTGCGGGATTCTCGCTGGGCGAGGTCGCCGCGCTCACCTTTGCGGGGGCATTCGATACGCGAGCGGGCTTTGAGCTCGTGTGCGAGCGCGCGGCGCTTATGGCCACGGCGGCCGAGCGTCACCCCGGCGGCATGCGCGCCGTCATCAAGCTCGATGCAGCGCAAGTTGAGGGCCTGGCAAAACAGGCCGGCGAGGACTGCTGGCCGGTCAACTACAACAGTTCCCAGCAGACGGTTGTGGCCGGAGCGCCCGATGCGTTGCAGACCCTCGACGTCCTGGTAAAAGAGGCTGGCGGTCGTGCCATGAAGGTCGCGGTGTCGGGTGCATTCCATAGCCCCTATATGGCCGAGGCGACCTGTGGCCTTGCTGCATATATCGAGGACGGTCACGCGCCGTCCCCGTTGCTCATTCCTGTTATGGCAAATATGACGGCGGCACCTTATCCGGCCGACCCACAGGCGGCATCGGAGGTGCTGGCCAACCAGGTGAGTCATGCCGTGCGCTGGGTCGACACGCTGCATGCTCTGCAGGATCAAGGCATCGACACGTTTATTGAGGTCGGCCCCGGCAAAACGCTGTCCGGCTTGGTCAAGCGTACGTTGAGCGACGTTCGCGTGTATTCGTGCGAAACGGCCGAACAGGTCGCAGCTATTGCCGACGAGCTCGCATAGCCCACAGGGCAGTAACCCGAAAGGAACGACATGGGCAACTTGAACAACGTCGCGCTCGAGCGCGACGGATCGCGTCGCGTGGCGCTTGTCACGGGCGGCTCGCGCGGCATCGGTCGCGCTTGTGCCGTGGGCCTGGCGGAGGACGGCTTTGATATCGCCGTCGTCTATGCCGGTAGCGCAGATGCGGCGCGCGAGACGTGCGAAGCCTGTGAGGCGGCTGGCGCCACGGCGCGCGCATATCAATGTGACGTGGCCGACCCCGCCGCCGTCAACACTTGCGTGGAGACGGTCCTCAACGACTTTGGCTCCATTTGGGCGCTCGTCAACAACGCCGGTATCACGCGCGACGGCCTGCTCATGCGTATGAGTGACGATGCCTTCGACCGCGTGCTCGATGTCAATCTCAAGGGCACGTTCAATACGACGCGCGCGCTCACCAAGACCTTTATGCGCCAGCACGGCGGTTGCGTCATCAACATGAGCTCGGTTGTGGGCCTGATGGGCAATGCCGGGCAGGCCAACTATGCAGCCTCCAAGGCGGGCGTCATCGGTCTGACCAAGGCGGTAGCGCGCGAGCTTGCGTCCCGCGGTGTACGAGTGAACGCGGTCGCCCCCGGGTTTGTCGAGACCGATATGACGGCAAAGCTTTCGGAGAAGGTTCGCGCGGCAACCGAGGAGCAGATTCCCCTAAAGCGCATGGCGCGCCCCGAGGAAGTGGCCGGCGTGGTGCGCTTTTTGGCGAGTGATGCGGCTGCCTACATTACGGGCGAGGTCGTGCGCGTCGACGGCGGAATGGCGATGTAGAAACTAGGGCCGAACAACGGCTTGGATGAGGAGACCATGATGGAACAGAGAGTTGCAATCACCGGTATCGGTGCCGTATCGCCGCTCGGTAACACGGCGCTTGCTACCTGGGCGGCCATGTGCGCCGGCACGTGCGGCATCGGCCCGATCACGCACTTCGATACCGATGCGTTTGCCGTTAAGGTGGCGGCCGAGGTCAAGGGTTTTGACGGCAACGAGTACTTTGGCAAGCGTGACGCCAAGCACCTGGACCCCTGCGTTCAGTTTGCCCTGGCAGCGTCGGACGAGGCCATGCACGATGCGGGCTTTGATGTCGAGGGCGCCATCGATCGCGAGCGCCTGGGCGTCTACGTGGGTTCGGGCGTGGGCGGCATGCAGACACTCGTCGACAACGTCCACACGATTGCCGACCGTGGGCCCCGTCGCGCATCGCCCTATATGATCGCGATGATGATCCCCAATATGGCTTCGGGCAATATCGCAATCCGCCATAAGGCAAAGGGCCCGACCTTGCCCGTGGTGACCGCCTGCGCGACCTCGGCCCATGCCGTGGGCGAGGCGTTCCGCGCCATCAAGCATGGCTATGCCGATGCGATTCTCGCCGGCGGTGCCGAGGCCGCAATCATCCCCGATGCCGTTGCGGGCTTTACATCCTGTCGTGCTCTCACCACTAATCCTGACCCGTCGACGGCTTGCCGCCCGTTCGATGCAGACCGCGACGGCTTTGTGATGGGCGAGGGCGCCTGCGTGCTGGTTCTCGAGAGCATGGAGCATGCGCAGGCGCGCGGTGCGCACATTTATGCCGAGGTCGTGGGTTACGGCAACACCGATGATGCCTATCACATCACGAGCCCCGATCCCGAGGCTGCCGGCATCGCCCGTGCGATATCGCTGGCGGTGGCCGAGGGCGACGTTAAGCCTTCCGAGGGCCTCTACATCAACGCTCACGGCACCTCGACCAAGCTCAACGATTCGTCCGAGACGGCGGGCATTAAGCGTGCGCTCGGCGAGGACGCGGCACGCGCCGCGCACGTCTCGTCGACCAAGTCGATGACCGGCCACATGATCGGTGCTACGGGCGCCATCGAGGTCATGGCCTGTGCCATGGCGCTCGAGCAGGGCGTGGTGCCCCCGACCATTAACTACCACACGCCCGATCCCGTCTGCGATCTTGATTACACGCCTAATCGAGCGGTTCGCGCCGACCTTACCTGGGCGCTTTCGACCAATCTGGGCTTTGGCGGACACAATGCCGCCATCGCGCTGCGTAGATATGCAAGGAGCTAGAGCATGGATTCCAAAAGACTTGCCGAGATAGCCGATGTCATGGAGGACCGCGGCCTCACGCGCGTGCGCGTTGAGGAGCCCGATGGCACCGCGGTCGAGCTCGAGCGCGCGAGCGCCGCACAGCCGGTTGCCGTGCCCATGCCTATGCCGGGTGCCATGGCCGCTCCAGTTGCAGCTCCCACAGTCGCGCCTGCCGCGCCGGAGCCCGCCGCGCAGGTGCCTGCCGCCGCACCGGAGCCTAAGGGCACCGAGGTGACCGCTCCCATGGTCGGCGTTTTCTATGCTGCCCCGGCGCCGGGCGACGAACCGTTTGTGCACGTGGGCTCCAAGGTCAAGGCCGGCGAGACCCTCTGCATCATCGAGGCCATGAAGGTCCTCAACGAGGTGACGGCAGAGGCGGATGGCGAGGTGCTCGAGATCTGCGTGGCCGACGGCGACCTCGTGGAGTTTGGCAGCTGCCTCATGAGGATCGGATAGGTGATATCCATGAACAAAGAAGAGCTCAAGAAGCTGTTGCCGCATCGTGAGCCGATGCTTTTGCTCGACGAAGCCGAGCTGGTGGGCGACGAGGCCCACGGCAAGATCACGATTACGGGCGACGAGTACTTTTTGCAGGGGCATTTTCCGGGAAACCCGGTCGTCCCCGGCGTGATCCAGTGCGAGATGCTCGCCCAGAACTGCTGCGTGCTGCTGATGGGCGATGAGGAGGCGCGCGGCGCGACGCCGTTCTACACGAGTCTGGACAAGGTGCGCTTTAAGCGTCCGGTGCGCCCGGGCGACACGGTGGATCTGGTGTGCTCCATCACGCGTGCGCGCGGGCCGTTCCGCTTTGCGACGGGTACTGCGAGCGTCAACGGTGAGGTTTGCTGCCGCGCCGATATGTCTTTTGCACTCATGCACGAAAGTTAAGGAAGGCTTCATGTTCGACAAAGTGCTCATCGCCAACCGCGGCGAAGTCGCGGTCCGTGTTATCCGCGCGTGCCGCGATATGGGCATCAAGACCGTCGCCGTTTATTCCACGGCCGATGCGGACGCGCTGCACGTGCAGCTTGCCGACGAGGCGTATTGCATCGGCGGCCCGCGTCTTGCCGAGAGCTACCTCAACGACGATGCCGTGCTCACCTGTGCCGTGAAGTCGGGAGCTAAGGCGATCCATCCCGGCTATGGCTTCTTTTCCGAGAAGGCGAGCTTCGTGCGCGACTGCGACAAGTATGGCCTGACGTTTGTCGGTCCTTCTGCCGAGGTGATCGACAGCATGGGCGACAAGGACGCCGCACGCCGAACGGCTGCCGCGGCGGGCGTGCCCATCGTTCCGGGCTGCGATTTGCTCAAAAGCCCCGAGGAGGCGACGGCCGAGGCCGAGCGCATCGGCTGCCCCGTGCTTATTAAGGCGCGGGCGGGCGGTGGCGGCCGTGGTATTCGCAAGGTCGAGCGCGTGGAAGACGCGGCAAAGGCCTTTATTGAAGCACGTGCCGAGGGTGAGGCCGTTTTTGGCGACGGCGAGTGCTACATGGAGAAGTTCGTCGCGCCGGCGCACCACGTCGAAGTGCAGATTATGGCCGATAAGCAGGGCCATGTGTTTTCGCTCGGCGAGCGCGAGTGCTCGGTGCAGCGCCGCAACCAAAAGCTGATCGAGGAGAGCCCCGCACCGTGCCTCGACGGACACGACGATATTCGCGCGCGCATGCACAAGGCCGCGCGCGACCTGGCCCGTGCCGTCGGCTACGAAGGGGCCGGTACCATCGAGTTCCTGTATTCGGACGACGGCAATTTCTACTTTATGGAAATGAACACGCGCTTGCAGGTGGAGCATCCAGTTACGGAGTTTGTGACCGATACCGACTTGGTCAAGTGGCAGCTGCGCGTGGCGGCCGGCCAGCCTCTGCCCTTTGAGCAGGAGGACATGCCGGTCCGCAACCACGCCATGGAGTGCCGCATCAATGCCGAGACGCCGGACTTCCTGCCGTCATGCGGAACGGTCACCGCGTTGCGTGTGCCGGGCGGTCCGCGCGTGCGCTGGGATTCGGCCATGTTCACCGGTGCGACAGTTCCGCCGTACTACGACTCCATGCTCGGCAAGCTCATCGTGTGTGCGCCCACGCGCGACGGCGCCATTCGCAAGATGCGCTCGGCCCTGGGCGAGCTCGTGATTGAGGGCGTGAGCGAAAACAGCGAGCTTCAGCTCGATGTGCTGGCAAACGACGAGTTCTTGTCGGGCATGTATCACACCGATCTGATGGGGCATCTCTATGCTGATGAATAGAAAAGCGAAGACGGTCAATGTCCTTGAGGGGCCGATAACCGAGTCGTGCGCCGAGTTTCCCGCGCGCCACGTGTTTATCAAGTGCCCGGAGTGCCGCCGTGTAATCGATGAGGCACGCCTACACGACAACCTCGAGGTCTGCCCTCGTTGCGGCAAACACTTTCGCGTGAGCGGTCGCGCGCGCATGCGCATGACGGTCGACGAGGGCACGTTTGAGGAATGGGATGCCAATCTGGCGTCGGAGGACTTCCTCTCGTTTCCCGGCTATGCCGATAAGCTCAAGGGCGTGAGCGAGCGTTCGGGCGAGCGCGATGCCGTTGTGTGCGGCAGGGGCAAAATCTGCGGTTGCGATACCGCGCTCTTCTTTATGGACGCTAACTTTATGATGGGCTCGATGGGCTCCGTGGTGGGCGAGAAGATCTGTCGCGCATTTGAGCGTGCGACCGAGCTGGGATTGCCAGTTGTCGGCTTTACCGTTTCGGGCGGTGCGCGCATGCAAGAGGGCGTGACCTCGCTTATGCAGATGGCCAAGATTTCTGCGGCGGTTAGGCGCCACAGCGAGGCGGGCGGCCTGTATATCACGGTGCTCACCGACCCCACGACCGGAGGCGTAACCGCGAGCTTTGCCATGGAGGGCGACATTATCCTGGCCGAGCCCGATGCCCTGACGGCATTTGCCGGCCCGCGCGTGATCGAGCAGAACATGCACAAGCGCCTGCCCAAGGGATTCCAGCGCTCCGAGTTTTTGCTGGAGCACGGCTTTTGCGATGCCGTTGTTCCACGCGGCGAGATTGCGCTCACGGTAGGCGAGCTGCTGGCGCTGCACGAAGGGCATGCGCCCGGCCTGGGGGCACCGCATGAGATCGTGCATACGGGTCGCCGCGGCAAAAAGCTGGGACACTTGTTTAGGCGCTCGGCGGCACCAAAAACCGCGCTCGAGATTGTCAAGCAGACCCGCTCGGCAGATCGCGCCACGGCGGGTGAGATGATCTCGCTGGGCCTGGATGGATTTGTGGAACTGCACGGCGACCGTTACTTTGGCGACGACGCCGCTGTGGTGGCTGGCATTGGCTGGAAAGATGGACGCCCCGTAACGGTCATCGCCATTGAGCGCGGCACCACGACCAAAGAGCGTATGCGCCGCAACTTTGGCATGGCGCATCCCGAGGGCTACCGCAAAGCGCGTCGCCTTATGCGCCAGGCCGAAAAGTTTGGTCGACCGGTTCTGTGCCTGGTCGATACTTCGGGCGCGTTTTGCGGCATCGGTGCCGAGGAGCGCGGTCAGGGCGAGGCGATTGCCCAGAATCTCATGGAGATGAGCGGCCTTAAGACACCGATTGTCTCGGTGGTGACGGGTGAAGGCGGCTCTGGTGGCGCGCTGGCGCTGTCCGTGGCCGACCGCATCCTGATGCTCTCGAGCTCGGCCTATTCGGTCGTGAGCCCCGAGGCCTGTGCATCGATCCTGTGGAAGGATACCGAGCGCGCGAATGAGGCCGCCGAGGCGCTGAAACTCACGGCCCCCGATCTGTTGGCGCTCGGCATCATCGACAGCATTGTTGACGATAGGGGCCTGTCTCATGAGGAGATCGCCGGTGCCGTCATGTCCTCGGCATTTGCTGCCTTCGATGCGCTTGGGCAGCTCGACGACGCGACCCTCACAAACCTCCGTTACGAAAAGTACCGCGCAATCGGTCGGTATCGCACGATGTGACAAAGGGACAGTCCGCATGTCACATTGGGAAAGGGTTCCTGTGTCACAAGTTTCTAACACCTCGTTTACAACGACGGTCTCATCAAACGCCATGGCCGTGGTGGACTATCTGTCCAAAAGCATGATGTCGGCGTTGCCGTTTATTGTCTGCGCGGCGTTGTTCCGCACCGTCGCCGTCATTATGGGCGAAGGCATGCTGGGCCTATGGTCTGCCGATTCCGAAATCTATCGCCTGTTCTACAGTTGGCTCTATAACGCCGGTTACTACTTTTTGCCCATTTATCTTGGTTGGGCGGCCGCCCGCCAGCTCGGTTGCTCGGAGCAGCTGGGCATGATGCTGGGCGGCGTATTGATTGCGCCCGATCTGCTTAAGCTCGTCGATGCCGCATCGACGACGGGGACATCGATGACTTCCGTGTATGGTCTGCTTCCCGCGCCGGTCAACGATTACACGACGACTGTTATTCCGGTTCTCATCTCGGTGCCCGTGCTATGGCGAGTGGAGTGTTTCTTTCAGCGCGTTTTCCCTAAGGCCGTGGCGTTTTCGTTCGTTCCGTTTGCGACCATGCTTGTCATGGTTCCGGTTTCGCTGTGTGTTACGGCACCGGCGGGCAGCTATCTGGGCATGCTGTTGGGCCAGCTTATGTTTATGCTTGGCAATTCCGGTGGCATCGTGTCGTTGCTCACGCTCATGGGGCTTGCCGCGGGCTGGGAGTTTCTTAAGATCGCGGGCGTCAGCAACGTCGTCCTATCGCTCGCCTACGCGCAGTTTATGAGCGTGGGAACGGATTCGTGCATCCTGATCGCCGCAACGATGGCAACGTTTGCCGTTTGGGGCATGCCTTTTGGCGCGTCGCTTCGCGTTGCGGATAAGGACGAGAAGGCGCTCATGCTGGGCTATTCGATCTCGGGCGTGCTTGGCGGCGTAAGCGAGCCGGCGCTGTACGGTTGCGGCTTTAAATATGGCAGGTGCCTGACGTGCATGGCCATTGGCGGCGCCGTCGGAGGCCTTGTTGCGGCCGTGGGCCACGTTACGGCCTATACCATCGGCATGACGAATGTCCTCATGGTCATTGGCTTTGCCACGGGTGGCATTTCGAACCTTCTGTGGTGCTGCGTTGCCGGTGGCACGGCATTTGCGGTGTCTGCGGCGCTGAGCTACTGCTTTGGCGTGGTGCCGGCGAAGGGGCGGGCGACGGGGGACGGAGCCGATTCGCCCGAAACAGTGGCGAGCGCTGCTGAAGTAAGCGCATAAACCTGTGCGACAAAAGGACGATCCCTTTGTCGTGTTCCAAGGCCGCGGCCCGTGTGGGCGCGGCCTTTTTGTATCTGGGGGACAAAGTGGCTACACTACAATCCGTTTGAGCAATAGATATATAAGTAGTACCGTGGGGGCGGATGCAGATGGTCGAGTGGATTGTTAGGCGCGCGCAGGGCGATCGTGCGCGCGTGGGCACGTTAGCGGGCATGGTGTGTATTGTCGCCAATGTGGCGCTTTGTGCTGCGAAGGGCGCAATTGGCGTGCTGTCGGGATCGGTTTCGATTGTGGCGGATGCCATGAACAACCTGTCCGATGCCAGCTCGAATATCGTGAGCGTGCTGGGCTTTAAGCTGGCGAGCAAGCCGGCCGACCCCGAGCATCCTTACGGCCACGGTCGCTATGAGTATCTCTCGGGATTGGTCGTGGCGGCGCTCGTGCTGCTGATTGGCGTTGAGCTGGTGAAGTCCTCGGTCGAGCGCGTCATCCACCCCGAACCTGTCGAGTTCTCGCTTGCCCTGGCGGCAGTTCTAGTGCTTTCGATGGTCGTAAAGCTCTGGATGGCGGCCCTCAACCAAAAGCTCGGTGATCGCATTGAGTCCGAGACGCTGCATGCGACCGCGCAGGATTCCAAGAACGATGTTCTTGCCACGGGCGCCGTACTGGCGTGCGCAATTGTTTCGCAGGTGACGGGCATCAACCTTGACGCTTGGGTCGGCCTTGCCGTTGGTGCCTATATTGGCTGGAGCGGCTTTGAACTCATCCAGGATACGGTGAGCCCGCTTTTGGGCCAGACGCCCGATCCTAAGCTGGTCAAGCACATTCGAGACAAGATCATGAGCTATCCCGGCGTTTTGGGCGTTCACGATTTGATGGTTCACGATTACGGCCCGGGCAGAAAGTTCGCAAGCGCTCACGCCGAGATGGCAGCCGAGGCCAGCCCGCTGGAAAGTCACGACACGCTCGATAACATCGAGCAGGCGTTTAGGAACGAGGACGGCATGATCGTCACGCTCCATTACGATCCCATCGTGACCGACGATCCCAAGGTGGCAAGCATGCGTTTGCGCATTAACGCCATGGCTCAACAAATCGATAGCCGCCTTTCGATTCATGACCTGCGCTGTGTGCCGGGTCCTACGCACACCAACGTGATCTTTGACTGCGTGCGTCCCTCGGATCTGCAGATGAGTGCCGAAGACGTAAAGCACGAGCTGGCACAACGGGTCGAATCGGAATATCCCAAGTCGATTGCCAAGATTACGATCGACGAAGACTACGTAGGGCATACCCACGAGTAGGGCTGTGCCGGCAAAGCAAGTTATACAGAAGGGGAGAATATGAAGAGGCTGTATCTGCTCCGCCACGGCCAGACGGAGTTCAACGTCAAGAAGCTGGTCCAGGGCCGCTGCGATTCGTCGCTGACCGACCTTGGCCGCAAACAAGCGGGAATGGCAGCCGCATGGCTCAAGGCCCATGACGTTGTCCCCGACAAAGTGGTCTCGTCGCCTTTGGGTCGAGCCATGGATACAGCTCAGCTCGTCGCATGCGAGCTCCTCGGCCCGGACGCAGCAGTCGAGTCCTGCGAAGGCATCATCGAGCGCTGCTATGGAACCTTCGAGGAAGGCCCGCACGACGCGCTGCCCACCGACGTCTGGGATCCAGGCGAAGATCTGGTCCCCTTTGGAGGAGAGGGAAGCAAAGCGTTGCAAGAACGCATGGTAGCCACCCTCACCAATCTCATGAGCGCCGATGGTATCGAAACCCTCCTAGCAGTAAGCCACGGCAGCGCCAGCCGCCAATTCATCAAAGCTGCAGCTCCAGAGGGCTTCGAACTCCCAGCAAAACTCCCCAACTGCGCCATCATGATCTTCGATTTCGAAGAGGCAAAGCCACAAGCAGAAGGCGAGCCAATGCAATGCAAGTTCACCCTCCAGCAAATAGTGGACCCCCAACAAAGTCATTAGCCTGAGCGAGCAAGGTTTAGCAGACATCAACGTGGCGTTCCCAGTGTGCGGCGGAGGGGGCGGGCCTGAGACATATTAAGGTTGTCGCGAGTTCCGCACGAACAGGAGAGCACTTAATGTGCTCTCCGTCGTGAGCAGGACTGTAGAGCAGCAACCTTAATATGTCTCAGGCCCGCCCCCTCCGCCGCACACTGGGAACGTGCCACGCACTTTACCTGCGTAAACAATGTGAGTGAAATATGAATCTCGATGGATACGCCCGCAGCCGTGTATACTAAACAGCTGTGTGAAACCAGGGGAGTATTCTGGCTGGACAAAATGCCTGCTTAATAGGGTTGTCAGGTAGTCCGGACGCAATACAAGGCTGGGGAGCACGTCGTGTAAGTAGTGGTCCTCTAGGGGCGTACGCTCGGTGGTGTACGCATTGTCCCAAGACCACGCGAGAGTTGGGATCATATCTTGATCAGCATGATTCTCGGCCGCAAGATTGGCATGACCCAGGTTTGGGACGAGGACGACAACGTCGTTCCCGTCACGGTCATCCAGGCTGGCCCCTGCGCTGTCTCGCAGGTTAAAACTCAGGCAACCGACGGCTATGACGCCGTCCAGATCGGTTTCGGCGACATCAAGGCCAAGAACGTGAACAAGCCCATGGCTGGTCACTTCGCCAAGGCTGGCGTCGAGCCTGTCCGTTTCCTTCGTGAGGTCCGCGTCGAGAACGGCGAGGAGCACAAGGTCGGCGAGGTCGTCACCGTCGCTGATTTCGCTGATGTCGAGAAGGTCGACGTCATCGGTACCTCCAAGGGTAAGGGCTTCCAGGGTCGCATCAAGCGCTGGGGTCAGCGCCGCGGTCCTATGACGCATGGTTCTCACTTCCAGCGTCACCCCGGTTCTATCGGTCAGTGCGCCTATCCTGCGCGCGTCCTCAAGGGCGTCAAGATGGCCGGTCACATGGGTAACGAGCGCGTTACCGTCAAGAACCTTTCCGTTGTCCGCATCGATGCCGAGCAGAACCTCATCTTGGTCAAGGGCGCTGTCCCGGGTGCCAAGAATGGTCTCGTCGCCATCCGTATGGCCTAAGGGCCCAGCCCATTTAGCCCAGCGTCATACCAAGGAGAACACTTAAATGGCAAAGTTTGAAGTAAAGAACAGCGAGGGCAAGAAGGTCGCCGAGGCCGAGCTCGCCGCTGAGGTGTACGGCATCGAGCCGAACATCCACGTTATGCACCACATCGTCAAGTGCCAGATGGCCTCTTGGCGTCAGGGCACCCAGTCCGCTAAGGGCCGCTCTGAGGTTTCCGGTGGCGGCAAGAAGCCTTGGCGTCAGAAGGGCACCGGCCGTGCCCGCCAGGGTTCCATCCGTGCTGCCCAGTGGCGTCACGGTGGCGTCGTCTTCGCCCCCAAGCCCCGTTCTTACGCTAAGCGTATGAACAACAAGGAGGTCAAGCTGGCTATGCGCTCCGCGCTGTCCGCCAAGCTGGCCGATGGCGAGCTCGTGCTCGTCGACGACTACGGCTTCGAGAAGCCTTCCACCAAGGCTGCCGTCGCCATGCTCAAGGCTCTCGGCCTTGAGGGCAAGCGTCTGACCATCATCGTTCGCGATGAGGACGTCAACGCCTACCTGTCGTTCCGCAACATTCCCAAGACGTTCATCATCACTGCCGACGAGGCCAACACCTACGATCTCGTCAACAACAACGCCGTGCTGATGCCCGCCGACATCGCCGCTCACTTCGGGGAGGTGCTTGCATAAATGACCGCCCACGAGATCATCATCCGTCCGATCGTGTCCGAGCGTTCCTTCTCCGGCATGGAGCTGAACAAGTACACGTTCGAGGTCGCCAAGGATGCTAACAAGTATCAGATCAAGGACGCTGTCGAGGAGATCTTCGGCGTCAAGGTCGTTCGCGTGAACACCCTGACGGTCAAGCCCAAGACCAAGCGCGTGCGCTATGTCGCCGGCAAGACCCGTTCTTGGAAGAAGGCCATCGTCACGCTGGCCGAGGGCGACACCATCGAGGTCTTTGGCAACCAGGCCTAAGACTCGCTGCTGTTGAGTGAGCTCATGCCTCCCAAATAGGGGAGGCGAGAGCTCAAGGTTTTGGGCGTATAAAATGGACACGCCCGGAACCGTGTATACGTCCGGTGTCATCGCACCCGAGGCAGAACCTCGAATCCCTGTCTGCGATGGCTAACGGATTCCTATTGAAAGGGATTGTAATGGCTGTAAAGCACCTTAAGCCGACCTCCGCTGGTAGGCGTTGGCAGACGATCTCCGATTTCTCCGAGATCACCTGCACCAAGCCCGAGAAGTCTCTTCTCGAGCCCCTGCCCAAGAAGGCCGGTCGTAACAACAACGGCCGCATCACCACCCGCCACCAGGGCGGCGGCGTGAAGCGTCGTTACCGCGTGATCGACTTCAAGCGCAACAAGGACGGCGTGCCCGCCAAGGTTGCCACGATCGAGTACGATCCGAACCGTTCCGCTCGCATCGCTCTGCTGCACTACGCTGACGGTGAGAAGCGCTACATCCTGGCCCCCAAGGGCCTCGAGGTCGGTCAGACCATCATGTCCGGTTCTGACGCCGACATCAAGCCGGGCAACGCTCTGCCCCTCGCCGACATCCCCGTCGGTACGCTCATCCACGCCGTCGAGTTCCAGCCGGGCAAGGGCGCTGCTATCGCCCGTTCCGCCGGTAACTCCTGCCAGCTGATGGGTAAGGAGGGCAAGTACGCTATCGTCCGTATGCCTTCCTCCGAGATGCGCCGCATCCTCGTTACCTGCCGCGCCACCGTCGGTGAGGTCGGCAACGCCGATCACTCCAACATCGTCATCGGCAAGGCCGGCCGTAAGCGTCACATGAACGTGCGCCCGACCGTCCGCGGTACCGTCATGAACCCTGTCGACCACCCGCACGGCGGTGGCGAGGGCAAGAACCACACCTCTGGTCGTCCCTCCGTTACCCCCTGGGGTAAGCCGACGAAGGGCCTTCGTACGCGCAAGAAGAAGAAGGTCTCGAACCAGCACATCATTCGTCGCCGTAAGAAGTAATTTCGGATACCGAGTTTTAGGAGAAAGCACTTATGAGCAGAAGTCTCAAAAAGGGCCCGTTCGTGGAGACTCGCCTTCTCTCGCGTATCACCGCGATGAACGAGGCTGGCAAGAAGGACGTCGTGAAGACCTGGTCCCGCGCGTCCACCATCTTCCCCGAGATGGTTGGTCACACCATCGCCGTCCACGACGGCCGCAAGCATGTGCCCGTGTATGTTACCGAGTCCATGGTTGGTCACAAGCTCGGCGAGTTCGCGCCGACTCGTACGTTCCGTGGCCACAAGGCCAAATAGGGGGTTAACCGTAAATGGCAACTAAGTCTATTGAAACTGAGGCCACCGAGGTTCGCGCCGTCGCTAAGTACGTGCGTGTTTCCCCCAGCAAGGCCCGCCTGGTGGTCGATCTGATCCGCCGCAAGCCTGTCGCTCAGGCCTTCGACATCCTCCACTTCTGCGACCGCGCCGTCGCCGTGGATGTCGAGAAGGTTCTCCGTTCCGCCGTTGCGAACGCCGAGAACAACAACGGTCTGCGTGCCGACAACCTGGTTGTCGCCGCTGCCTATGTTGACGAGGGTCCGACGCTTAAGCGCATCCGTCCCCGCGCCAAGGGTTCCGCTTCTCGCATTCTGAAGCGTACTTCCCACATCACCGTCGTCGTTGCTCCTCGAAAGGAGGCGTAAAGCTGTATGGGTCAGAAAGTCTACCCCACCGGCTTCCGTCTTGGCATCACCGAGAACTGGCGCTCCCGCTGGTTCGCAGAGAAGGATTACGCTAAGACCCTCGGTAACGATCTCGAGATCCGCAAGTACCTCGAGAAGCGTCTTTCCCGCGCAGCTGTCTCCCGCGTCGAGATCGAGCGCGCTGGCGACAAGGTGAAGGTCATCATCCTCACCGCTCGCCCCGGCGTTGTCATCGGTAAGAAGGGTGCCGAGATCGATACCCTCCGCACCGAGCTCGAGAAGGTCGCTGGCGTCTCCAAGGGCCAGCTCTCCGTCGACGTTGTCGAGATCAAGCGCCCCGAGCTCGACGCTAACCTCGTTGCTCAGTCCATTGCTGAGCAGCTCGAGGGCCGCGTTGCCTTCCGTCGCGCTATGCGCAAGGCTGTCCAGTCCGCCCGCAAGGCCGGCGCCAAGGGCATCCGTATCCAGTGCTCCGGTCGTCTCGGCGGTGCCGAGATGGGCCGTCGTGAGTGGTACCGTGAGGGTCGCGTGCCTCTGCACACCCTCCGCGCCAAGATCGACTACGGCACGGCTGTCGCCAGCACCACCATGGGCGCTTGCGGCGTGAAGGTCTGGATCTACCTGGGCGAGAAGCTCCCGGGCCAGCCTGTTCCCAACCCTGCACTCGAGGGCTCTTCCCGTCCTCGTCGTCGTAACTCCGAGAGGAGGGGTCAGTAGTGCTTGCCCCTAAGCGTATTCTTCACCGCAAGGTGCAGCGTGGCTCCATGAAGGGCCAGGCCAAGGGTAATACCGAGCTGCATTTCGGCGAGTTTGGTATCCAGGCTCTCGAGGCCCATTGGATCACCAACCGTCAGATCGAGGCCGCTCGTATTGCCATGACCCGCTACATGAAGCGTGGCGGTCGTGTCTACATCACGATCTTCCCCGATAAGCCCATCACCAAGAAGCCTGCCGAGACTCGCATGGGTTCTGGTAAGGGTAACCCCGAGGAGTGGGTGGCCGTCGTCAAGCCCGGCCGCATCATGTTCGAGGTCAAGGGTGTTCCCGAGGAGGTCGCTCGCGAGGCTCTGCGTCTTGCGCAGCACAAGCTCCCCATCAAGACCAAGATTGTTGCTGCTAAGAACGCTGAGCAGCGCATCGAGAAGGAGATGGCTGAGGAGGCCGCTCTCGAGGCCAAGTGGGCTGCTGAGGACGCCGCCGCCGCCAAGGAGGAGAACTAATGAAGCCCGCAGAGATTCGTGAGCTCTCGGACGCTCAGCTCGTTGAGAAGCTGAAGGAAATGCGCGCCGAGCTCTTTAACCTTCGTTTCCAGATGGCCACCAGCCAGCTGGACAACACCGCTCGCGTCAACACCGTGAAGAAGGACATCGCTCGCGTCCTCACGGAGCAGCGCGCCCGCGAGATCGCAGCGGAGAAGTCCGCTGTCGCCGAGTAGGACCTAAGGAGAGAACATGACTGATTCGCGTAACTCGCGTAAGGTCCGTACGGGTGTCGTTACCTCCGTCTCCGGTGCTAAGACCATTGTTGTCACCATCACCGAGCGCAAGCGTCACCCCAAGTACGGCAAGATGATGACCAGCTCCAAGAAGCTGCACGCTCACGACGAGGAGTGCACGGCTGGCGTGGGCGATACCGTCCGCGTTATGGAGACCCGTCCTATGTCCAAGATGAAGCGTTGGCGCCTCATCGAGGTCGTCGAGCGCGCTAAATAAGCAGTCGCTCTTACGACTTGTACGTTTCCGAAGATGTGCGTATGCCTGGCTTGCATACCACGGGCCGTATAAAGGCTGCGCACCTCTCTTCGGTTCTTAGTTCGGAGGAACATCTACCATGATTCAGATGCAAACCATGCTGAACGTCGCCGACAACTCCGGCGCTCGCAAGATTCGCTGCATCAAGGTGCTTGGCGGTTCCAAGCGTCGTTATGCAGGCATCGGCGATGTGTTCATCGGTGCTGTCCAGGAGGCTACCCCTGGCGCCAACGTCAAGAAGAAGGACGTTGTCCGTTGCGTCGTCGTTCGCACCGTTAAGGAGATCCGCCGCAAGGATGGCTCCTACATTCGCTTTGATGAGAACGCCTGCGTTGTCATCAACAACGATGGTTCGCCCGTCGGCACCCGTATCTTCGGGCCCGTCGCTCGCGAGCTTCGTGACAAGAAGTACATGAAGATCGTCTCGCTCGCTCCCGAGACCCTGTAGTTAGGGGAGATATATGTATATCAAGAAGGGCGATAAGGTCCAGGTTCTCTCTGGTAAGGATCGCGGCAAGCAGGGCGTTGTCCTGCGTGCTCTCCCCGCCGAGAACAAGGTCGTTGTCGAGGGCGTTTCGGTCGTCAAGAAGGCCGTCAAGCCCAACGCTGCCAACCAGCAGGGCGGCATCGTTTCGCAGGAGGCTCCCATCGACGCCTCCAACGTCAATCTCGTTTGCCCCGAGTGCGGTAAGGTTACCCGCGTCGGTCACGAGAAGGACGGCAAGAACAAGCTGCGCGTCTGCAAGAAGTGCGGCCACAAGTTCTAAGCTGCCCGCAACATCAAGTTGCTAGCAAAGGCCCGGATGCCACGGCACCCGGGCCTTTTTCTATCCCTACTCATTGGGGACAGACTTAAATGAGTACCCTAACTGGGTAAGCATAAATGAGCGGGTCGTGCTGTATAAATTGCTTGTGTGCGCGTTTATGCGCGTTAGATTGCGTTTAATTACGCACCTATGCGTATATATGCGCCGTTTACGGGGCAATAATGACCGTTTAGCGGTGAGATACGCAAAAACGCGCACAGACGCGCGTGTTTGTGCGAATATAGAGCTGTCAGAAATGCAAGACGTTCTATGACACAGGAGACACATAATGGCAGATTCCAAGCAGGCTCCACTCGACGCCGCGGCAGCCGCCAAAGCGGCATTTGCTTCGGTCCAGGACAAGCCGTTCCCTAACGACATCTTTACGGCTCCCGAGCTCCGTTGGGCTGTGATCGGTTGCGGCGTTATTGCCAACCAAATGGCCCAGTCCCTCGCGCTGGCCGGTCGCAAGCTTGCGGGCGTCGCCAACCGCACGCTGTCCAAGGCTCAGGCTTTTGCTGAGCAATATGGCATCGAGAAGGTCTATGAAACGGTCGAGGACCTCTACGCCGATCCGAATATTGACGCAGTCTATATCACCACGCCGCACAACACGCATATCACCTACCTGCGAGCCGCTCTGGCAGCTGGTAAGCACGTACTCTGCGAGAAGGCCATTACCCTCAACTCTGCCGAGCTCGACGAGGCCCGTGCCATCGCCGACGAGCACAACGTGGTCCTTATGGATGCCACCACGGTGCTCCACATGCCCTTGTATCAGGAGCTGCGCCGCCGCATGGATGCCGGCGACTTTGGACGCATGAACCTCGCCCAGCTCAACTTTGGCAGCTACAAGGAGTACGGCGACCTGACCAACCGCTTTTACAATCGCAACCTTGCTGGCGGTGCCATGCTCGATATTGGCGTCTATGCCCTGTCCGTCATGCGCCTCTTTATGGCAAGCCAGCCCGCTGAGGTCGTTTCGCTGGGCAACACCTGCGAGACTGGCGTTGACGTCGCGGGTGGCATCGTCTGCCGAAATGCCGAGCAGCAGCTGGGCGTCGTGAGCCTTACGCTCCACTCCAAGCAGCCCAAGCGCTCGGTCATCAGCTTCGACAAGTGCTACATCGAGGTCAATGAATATCCGCGTGCCGATCACGCGACCATCGTGTGGACTGCGGACGGCCACCGCGAGGAGGTCCACGCCGGCACCGAGGCTTACGCCCTGTGCTATGAGATGGCCGACCTGGAGAAGGCCGTTGCCGGCGACGACTCCAAGCGCGAGCTGCTGGATTATGCTTCTGATGTTATGGAGCTTATGACCAAGCTCCGCGCCGACTGGGGAGTTGTGTACCCCGAGGAGGAGTAAGCGATGCTTGCGGAAGATAGGCTCAACGCGATCGTGTCGATGGTGCAGCAGGCCGGCTCGGTTACCGTGCCGGAGCTTGCCGAAGCCCTGGGCGTGACGGCGTCTACCATTCGGCGCGACCTGCAGACGCTCGACCGAGCTCATCGCATCGCCAAGGTCCACGGTGGAGCGACGAGTCTTGAGCGCGCGCACGTGACGCGCGACCTAACGCTTAATGAGCGCAGCGACCTCCATAACGACGACAAGGAGCGTATCTGCGCCCGTGCGGCGGCGCTTGTGGAGCCCGAGAGCTTTGTATACATCGACTCGGGCTCGACGACGCTCAGACTCATCGAGCATCTTCCGCATCTCGAATCGGTCACCTATGTGACCGATTCCGTGCTCCATGCTCAGCACCTTGCTTTGCGCGGCATGCGTACCGTGGTGTTGGGCGGCGAGCTCAAACCCGAGACCGAGGCGCTCGTTGGCCCCGATGCCTTGGCAACCTTAGACCGCTACAACTTCAACTGTGGCTTTTGGGGCTCTAACGGCATTGCCGCCGAGCAGGGCTTCACGGCGCCCGATATCGAGGAAGCACAGGTCAAGCGTATCTCGATGCGCCATACCGCCAAACGCTTTGTAATCTCGGACGCCAGTAAATTTGGCATGGTGGCGCCCGTCAAGTTCGCGGACTTCCGCGACGCAACGATTATCACTGCGGGCGAGGTCCCCGCCAAGTACCGGGCAATGGACAACGTCATCACTGTCTAACAGCGAGACAAGGCCAAAACCACCACGAAGGTGCCTGTCTCCATTGTGGTGGTTAGTAACGAAAACCGAGTAGTTTTCTCAATAGAAAAGCGGCAACGTCCATCACGGGCGTTGCCGCTTTCGTTGTCTGCCGGTTTGTCTAAGTCTGTAACAACTGGACCGTTAAAAGTGGGCTAGGTGTTACAGATTGAGATTTTCCCTTGAGGGGGATTCGAATGTCTCGATCTGTAACAGATAGACCGGAAAATGGGCTCTAACTGTTACAGATCGAGACGTTTTGGGACCGCGGCTGAGCCATCGTGGCAAAACCACCACAAAGGTGCCTGTCCCCATTGTGGTGGTTTAGGGCTCCCAGGGGCAGGGGGCTTCGATGTGGATGTGCTCGCCGGTTACGGGATGCGTGAAGGACACGCTGTGGGCGTGGAGCATCAGACCGCAGGGGCGCGGCGTTCCGTACAGGTCGTCGCCAACCAGGGGATGATGCTCGCTTGCCAGGTGCACACGGATTTGGTGCTTGCGGCCGGTGAGCAACTCGACATCGATATACGAGCGCGTGGGCAGGCCACGACGGCTCTTAAGGCGTTTGAGCACCTTCACGCGCGTTTGAGACGGCTTGCCGCTGGCGCCGACGCGCATCTTTCGGCTGTCGTGACGGTCGCGGGCGATGGGCTTGTCGATGAGCTTTTCGTTCCAGTCGATCTTGCCCTCGGCGAGCGCTAGGTAGTGCTTTTCGAAAGCGTGGTCGATAATCATCTGGTCAAAGGCGGGCTGCGTCTGCTTGTCGAGCGAGAACAGCACCACGCCGGTGGTGTCACGGTCCAGGCGATTGAGCGGCTGCATGTCGGTCGCGGCAAAGCCGTCGCCCATCGCCAGCAGCAGGTCGCTGGCGTAGTCGGTGAGCGTGCGCTCGCCGGTGCCGTCGCCGTGGACGATCATGCCGGCGGGCTTGTCGATGGCCATGAGCCAGGCGTCGCAGTAGAGGACTTGAGGTTCTTCGTTCACGTGTAAGCCTTTCGGTTAGCTAATTCCCACAAACATGCAGCCCGAGGTCGCCCCACGCAGGCGGGCAGCGGGCTTGCGACCTGCCTGCGCTGCATCAATGGCGCGACGGACGCGCGCGACGGCACGGCCAATCTCATTGGGCTCGAGCAGGGTTCCGTCAACCATAAGACGGCGCACGCCGGCATCGAGCAGCTGCGGAACCTGCGGCGTGAGGTCGATGGGGTAGGCATCGTACAGGCGCGAGCGGCCGTGGACGTCGGTACGTACCGGCATGACCTTTCCGTCGATATTCTTGAGCGAGAGCTTGCGGACACGCAGGCGGCAGTTGGCGCAATCGTGGATGCAGCCGTTGGCAACCTGCAGAATGCAATGCTCGCTTGTCATGACGCGCGGCCGGCCAAAGACGGTGATGCCCAGAGTCGCGGGCGCGGCGGCGCCGAGCGAGACAATCTCGTCGAGCGTGATCTCGGGCGAGAGCCAAAACGCACCGGCTCCGCGCTCGGCAAGCGCCTCCATGCAGGGCGTGTTATGCACCGGCAGGCAGGATCGAATCTCGGCCGTGGCGCCGGCATGCGCGGCTACAGCGAGCTCGGAGATATTGCCGACGGCGACGGTGGCTCCGGCATTGATCCAGGGATCGACGCGCTCGTGGTCAACGGCACGGCAGACCTCGTCGAGCACGGGCACGATGCCCTGCTCAAACGCATCGGCGGGGGAGAGCTCGGCCGCATCGAGCGCGTCGGTGGTCATGTAGATGCGCGTTGCACCCTCCGCTCGCGCTGCCTCGGCGGCCTCGAGCGAGGTGACGGTGGCGCAGATCTGCGGCTCGTCGCGGTAGTGCTCGGGCATGGGCCGCGTACATTTGTCGAGCACCGGCAGCTCGAGCGTGCGGGCACGCTCGTCATACGGTGCCAGAATGGCCTCCTCCAGCGCCTTGCAGGCGGCGGCGCGCACCTTGTGCACAGCGGAGAAGCCCATGCCGCAGCCCTTATCGAGTGCCACATCAAAGCTCGCGGACTCAAAGGGCGAGGACCCCATGCGGCCCACATGCTCTACCAGATCGGACGCCTCGACCGCGCGGGTCTTGGCGGCCTCGACGGTAAAGCCCGTGGCCGTGGCCGTAAGCGAAGGGGCGTCGCAGCAAGTAAGCGTGACGGCAAACGGTTCGCCCAAACGCGCCACAACGGTTACATCAACGGCGCGGCGGCGCAGCACATCGCGCTTGAGCGCGGCGCCGGCAGCGTCAATGGCGCGCTGGCTTCGAATCACGCGCACGCGGCAGCCCTCGGGCATGCTGCGAGGCACGCGGCACTCGATGATGTCACCGGCGGCGGCATCATCGGCGGCAATGGTGGTCAGGAACTGGTCAAACTCGTTATCGTGGCGAAGCTCCAGCAGGTCGCCCTTGCCCACGGGCTCAAACAACTCAATGCGGGCGATGGCGGCGCGCCGACGGCGGTCGTCGGGCTTGAGGCCGCGCACATCGCGGTTGGCCGGGCGGCTGCCCAGCACCGTGCCCACGATCTGGCCGCGGTTGTTGGAGCGCTCGTAGCTCATCATCTCGTCACCCGAGGTACCGTCTTGGTAGGCGTGCGTAAAGTCGCGGTTAAAGCAGCGCTTGAGCTGTCGCTGGCGGGCCGCATCCTCATCCTTAGAGGTCGAAACATCGGCCAGCATGTCATCAATCTGATGACGATACACGTCGACGATGGAATACACGTAATCGGGGGCCTTCATGCGGCCCTCGAGCTTGAGCGATGCGGCGCCGGCGTCATACAGACGGCGAACAAGCTGCGAAGTGTTGGTGTCGCGCGGGCACAGCGCGCGCTCGCGACCGGCAGGGGAGAGCGAGCGGCCGTTCTCGTCAATTAGCTCGTAGGGTAGGCGGCAGGGCTGGGCGCACATGCCGCGGTTGGCCGAGCGGCCAGCCATGGCAAAGCTCGACAGCAGGCACAGACCCGAGTAGCAAAAGCAGATGGCACCGTGGCTAAAGACCTCAAGGTCCACATCGGGCGCGGCGTCGTGAATGGCGGCGATCTCGTCGATGGAGAGCTCGCGCGAGAGAGTCACGCGGTCGGCGCCCTGCTCACGGCACCAAAGGGTTCCGCGGTCGTCGTGGATGTTCGCCTGGGTCGAGATGTGTGTCTCGATGCCGGGCATGGCGCGCTTGACCTCAAAGAACAGACCCCAGTCCTGGATAATGAAGGCGTCGGCGCCCAGCGTGGAGCAGCGATGGATGAGTTGCAGCGCATCGCCCATCTCGGACTGCTTGATGACGATGTTTACCGTGACGTAGACGCGCGACCCGGCTAGATGCGCGGCGCGGCAGGCTTGCTCAAAGGCCTCGTCAGTAAAGTTGGTTGCCTTGCGGCGGGCGTTGAAGCTGCCCATGCCGCAGTAGATGGCGTCTGCCCCGGCAGCGAGCGCGGCGGCAAAGGGCTCGGGCCCTCCGGCGGGCGCCAAAAGCTCGGGTCTGCGGTTGGTGGTTCGACTGGCGGTTGCGGTCATATCCTGCCTTTCAAAATGCTCAGATATTCAAAAGTATAGTGGTGCCGTTGCGGCAGGCGATGCCCGTGCTCCAAGCGGGATAAAGTCTTCAGCAGCTTAGGCTGGCTGACCCCGTGGAGAACCGTTCAGCTGCCAACGGGCGCCGTTGGGCGATAAAATATTCTCTCCAGCTGATAATATTCTTGCATCAAACAGAAACCTTGAGTACTATCCCAAATCAAGCGCGGTGTTCAGACCGAACTGTGCCTCCCGGTGCGAACGCCGCGCTCACGCTTTCTAGTTAACCGTAAGGAGATAAACATGAGCAAGACCGTCGTGTCTTCCGATAACGCACCCGCAGCCATCGGACCGTATTCCCCCGGTATCCAGACCGGCAACATGGTGTTCCTGTCCGGCCAGCTGGGCATCGACCCCACAACTGGCAAGATGCCCGAGGGCGTCGAGGCCCAGGCCAAGCAGTCCCTTGCTAACGTCGAGGCCCTGCTGACTGCCGCCGGCGCTACGTTTGCCGATGTCGTCAAGACCACGGTCTACCTGGCTGACATCGCCGACTTCGCCGCCGTGAACGAGATCTACGCCTCCAAGTTCGAGGCCCCGTTCCCCGCGCGCAGCGCTTTCCAGGTTGCCGCTCTTCCGGCTGGCGGTCTGGTCGAGATCGAGGTCGTCGCCGCTCTCTAAGGCGCTGGCCACAACTTAACATGACATGCAAAAAGACCCTGCAGCGCGTGCGAGCTGCAGGGTCTTTTGTCAAGTGACGGATCGCTTGTGGAGCCGCGCTCCATTTTGCTCGTTAGCCCTCCTTGCGGACTTTTTGCAGGTAGCGGTAGACGCTGGGCTCCGAGATGCCCAGCGCGGTGGCGGCGCAGGCCACGGCGCCCTTGAGCATGAACACCCCGTTGCCGTTGAGGTGGCGAATGACGTCCACGCGGTCGCTCTGACCAAGCGACGCTATATCCAGCCCGCGCGCGCTCAGCAACTCGGCAATGCTGCGGTCGATGAGCTCCTGTGTGGACTCCGAAAGGCTTTCGACCTCGATAGGGGCGGGCTCCGTGCGCGTTGGCGCCGCGTCGAAGCACGCCATGAGCTGCTGCGCCATGGCGTTGATGGAGCGCACGGTTGAGAGATCGGTGTTGACGCAGAGCATACCGACGATCTCGTCATTCTCGCGGATAAAGTACGTCGCTGACTCCAACGTTTTGCCGCCGGCACCGCGCCCCTCGTAGCCCGTAATAAACGGCAGGTCGCGATACTTGGCGTCGTGCATGATCTTGAGTGCCAGATCGGTGGCGGGACCGCCGACCTTGCGGCCGCTCACGATGCCGTTGCGAATATCGACGATGGCGTGGTCGGGATCCGAGAAATCGTGCAGCACGATTTCGCTGTTTTTGCCGAGTATCTGCTCCAGAAAATCGACCATCGGCAAAAAGCGACGTACGGTCTCGTTCACGGGCAACTCCTTTGGGTGAAATCGGAAATGTTCATAACAATTTTTTCTCATGGTAACACGCTGCCCATCATCTCGTATATCCGCAGGTACATTGCGTAATGCAGACGAACGGTAGGAATTTAGCGGTAAACGGTTGACCAAAAGAAATGTTAGATGTTATTTTGACCAGACACTTTCCTGACCTGCGGAAATGCGTAATTTCAGCTGAAGAATAGTCTGATAACAAAAAATTATTATTGAGAATGAGAATCATCTTTAATACGATATGCAATGAAGGCACAACCTCAACCCCGCACTGCGTCACAATAGAGCGTTAGATGCGAAAACAACTACTTCGAGGATTGGTGGTCAAATGACCCAGGAGACGGTTACGAACGGCACTGAAGCCCTGTTCACTCGCGAAGGCATGCCTCCCGTTAAGGAAATGATCCCGTGTGCCCTTCAGCACGTACTGGCATCGTTTGCCGGCATCATTACCCCGGCGGTCATCATGGCCGGCGTCTACGGCTTTAATAGCCAGCAGAGTACCGACATCATCCAGGTCGCGCTCATTCTTTCGGCGATCGACACGGCCCTTCAGGCCTTCGCTCCCTTCCGTCGCATCGGCGGCGGCCTGCCCATCGTCATGGGCGTTTCGTTCGCGTTCCTGCCGGCCCTGCAGGCCATGGGTGCCTCGGGCTTTAGCTTTGGTGCGCTGCTGGGTGGCGAGATCGTCGGCGGCGCCGTCGCGGTCCTCTTTGGTCTGGCCTACAGCAAGATCAAGTGGCTGTTCCCGCCCGTCGTGACCGGTACGGTCATCTTCTCCATCGGCGTTTCGCTGTATCCCACGGCCGTCAAGTATATGGCCGGCGGTATGGGTACGCCGCTGTGGGGCACCCCGCAGGCCTGGTGCGTCGCTCTTATCACCTTCGCCGTGGTCTTTGCGCTCGCCAACTTTGGCAAGGGCACGCTCAAGCTGGGATCCGTGTTCTTTGGCATGATCGTTGGCATGATCGTCTCCATCCCCTTTGGCATGATCGACTTCTCCAGCGTCGCCACCGCTCAGGTCTTCGCCCTTCCCAAGCTCATGCCCTACGCGCTCGAGTTTGATCCCGAGGTCTGCATTACCCTCGCCGTCGTGTTCCCCATGGTTGCCATCCAGGTTATCGGTGACGTCTCCGCCGCCTGCCTGGGCTCCATCGACCGTATGCCCACCGAGCGCGAGCTCTCCGGCGCTATCGTGTCCCAGGGCCTCACCTCTATGGTCGGCGGCCTGCTGGGCGGTCTTCCCACCAGCGCCCTTGGCCAGAACGTGGGCATCATCTGCTCCAACAAGGTCGTCAACAAGTGGGTCTTTGTGATCATCGCGGCCGTCTTTGCCATCGCCGGTCTGTTCCCGCAGCTCTCTGCCGTCCTTTCCGCTATCCCGCAGCCCGTCATCGGCGGCGCGACCGTCGGCGTCTTTGGCACCATCACCATGAACGGCGTGCGCATGTTCACCCGCGAGGGCCTCACGCAGCGCACTACCACTATCGTCGGCACCTCCGTCGTCTTTGGCCTGGGTATCTGGATGGCCAGCGGTTGCCTTGCCGGCGAGGGTATGCCCGCCTGGGTGTCCACCGTCATCGGCTCCAATGCCGTAACCCCCACCGCCATCATGGCCATTGTCCTTAACCTGATCCTTCCGCAGACGCCGGTCGTGGCTCAGCACATCGATGCCGCCAAGGACGCTGCCGTGGATCTAGTCTTGCCCGAGAGCAAGAAGTAACCAATTCGGTGCTATTCGTCGGCGGACGCATCGCCTCGTCCGCCGACGCCATGCGGCGCCAAGCCGCACTTCAAAGGGTTTGTCCCTTTGGTGAAGCGTTGACGGGAGAGGGCCCGTTTCCGGTGTAGGCCGGCGCTTCGCACTCCGCCATGTCAGAGGTGTCAAACCCCGCCTCTGATGTTGAAGGGAGCATCCATGCTTCTGGTCGCTAACGGTTCCATCTTTACCCGCAACGCTCAGACCCCGTTCATTCCAAACGGTGCGGTCGCCATTGACGGAGATACGATCGTCGAAGTGGGCCCCGAGCGCGAGCTCAAGGCCAAGTACCCGGATGCCGAGTACGTCGATGCCCAGGGCAACCTCATCATGCCTGGACTTATCAACTGCCACACCCACATCTACTCGGGTCTGGCCCGCGGCCTTGCCATTAAGGGCTGCAACCCCACCAACTTCCTGGAGAATCTTGAGCAGCAGTGGTGGAAGATCGACGACAACCTGACGCTCGACGGCACCAAGGCCAGCGCCTATGCCACGATTCTGGACTCCATCCGCGATGGCGTCACCACGATCTTCGATCACCATGCGAGCTTCTGTGAGATCCCGGGAAGCCTCTTTACCATTAAGGACGCCGCTCAGGAGTTGGGCATGCGTTCGTGCCTGTGCTACGAGGTTTCCGACCGCCGTGGCCAGGAAAAGTGCGACCAGGCTATTGCCGAGAACGCCGAGTTTGCCCAGTGGGCCGCCAAGGAGCGTCGCGATAACGACAACCACATGATCGCCGCCATGTTTGGCGGACATGCTACCTTTACGCTTTCGGACGAGACCATGGATAAGATGGCCGAGGCCAACAACGGCCTGACCGGCTTCCACATCCATGTGTGCGAGGGCATGAACGACGTGTGGGATTCCCGCCTCAACCGCGGTGGTATCAGCCCCGTCGAGCGCCTGCTGCAGCACAACCTGCTGGGTCCCGACACCATGCTCGGCCACTGCATCCACGTGACGCCTGCCGAGATGGATATCGTCAAGGAGTCCGGCACTTGGCTGGTCAACAACCCCGAATCCAATATGGGCAACGCCGTGGGCTGCGCCCCCGTGCTTGAGTTCTTCCGCCGCGGCATCCCCGTGTGCATGGGCACCGACGCCTACACCCACGATATGCTCGAGAGCCTTAAGGTCTTCCTGATTATTCAGCGCCACAACGCCGCCATGCCCAACGTGGGCTGGTGCGAGGCCATGACCATGCTGTTCGAGAATAACGCCAAGATGGCCAGCAAGTACTTCGATCGCAAGCTCGGTGTGCTTGAGCCCGGCGCTGCCGCCGACGTCATCGTTATGGACTACAAGCCCTTTACGCCGCTGAGCGAGGAGAACATCGACGGCCACATGCTCTTTGGCATGATGGGCAAAAACTGCCGTACCACCATCATCAACGGCCGCGTCCTGTACAAGGATCGCGAGTTCGTTGGCATTGATGAGGACAAGATCAACGCGTGGACCATGGCTGAGTCCAAGAAGCTCTGGAGCACGCTCAACGATCGCGCCTACTAATTACAAGTAGATTCACGCGCGCCGGATGTTTCGCCGCATCCGACGCGCGTATAGGCGACCTCCGCGGGGTCGCCGGCGCTGTGCTAGCGCTACACCGTATTTGCGCCCGCCGCGCGGTCTCGCCGGGCGTTACAGAGAGGAGCTCATTATGAGCGACATCATGAGGCCGATCCCGTTTTCGCAGCTGATGAACTGGATCATCGAGGAGCACAAGTCCCAGGACGCCATCTTTGGCGTGCGTAAGATGGTCACGACCAACCAGGAGGGCGCGCTTCCCATTTTTGACGAGCGCATCGAGACTCCGTTTGGCCCGGCCGCCGGCCCCAACACGCAGCTTGCCCAGAACATCGTGGCATCCTACGTGGCCGGATCCCGCTTCTTTGAGCTCAAGACCGTTCAGGTTATGGACGGCGAGGAGCTCTCCAAGTGTGTGAACAAGCCCTGCATTGTGGCGCAGGACGAGTGCTACAACTGCGAGTGGTCGACCGAGCTCGAGGTTCCGCAGGCCTTTGCCGAGTACGTGAAGGCATGGTTTGCCTGCCACCTGATCGCTCGCGAGTACGGCCTGGGCAGCCCGGACGGCTTTGTCTTTAACATGTCCGTGGGCTATGACCTGGAGGGCATCAAGAGCCCTAAGGTCGACGCCTACATCGAGGGCATGAAGGACGCCAGCGGCTCCGAGGTTTGGAACGAGTGCCGTGCCTGGGCGCTCGCCAACCTGGACAAGTTTGAGCATGTCGACGCCGCGTTTGTCGAGTCCATCCCGGCGCGCGTGTCCAACTCCATCACCGAGTCCACGCTGCATGGCTGCCCGCCGGCGGAGATCGAGCGCATCGCGACCTATTTGATCACCGAGAAGGGCCTCAACACCTACATCAAGTGCAACCCCACGCTGCTGGGCTATGAGTTTGCCCGCCAGCGTCTGAACGAGCTGGGCTTTGACTACATCGTCTTCGATGACACGCACTTCCGTGAGGACCTGCAGTGGGCCGATGCCGTGCCTATGTTCGAGCGCCTGATTGCCCTGTGCGCCGAGCGCGGTTTGGAGTTTGGCGTCAAGCTCACCAACACCTTCCCCGTCGATGTGACGAGGTACGAGCTGCCCTCCACCGAGATGTACATGTCGGGCCGTTCGCTGTTCTCGCTGACCATCGAGGCCGCCCGCCGCATTACCGAGCAGTTTGACGGTAAGCTGCGCATCAGCTACTCCGGCGGTGCTACGGTCTACAACATCCGCGCCCTGTACGATGCCGGCATTTGGCCCGTCACCCTGGCGACCGACGTGCTCAAGCCTGGTGGCTACGAGCGCTTTAGCCAGATGGCCGGCGAGTTTACCGATCTGGACGGCAAGCCGTTTGAGGGTGTCTCTCTCGACGCCGTGACCGCGATCCAGGTCGATTCGCTTACCAACCCGCTCTATAAGAAGCCGCTGCGCCCGCTGCCCGATCGCAAGGTCGCCGGTAAGAGCCCGCTTTCCGACTGCTTTACCACGCCGTGCCGCACGAGCTGCCCCATCCAGCAGGATATTCCCGCCTACCTGGCGGCTGTTGACGAGGGTCGCTACGAGGACGCGCTCAACATTATCATCGAGCGCAACGCCCTGCCGTTCATTACCGGCACCATCTGCCCGCATCCCTGCGGCCGTGCCTGCGAGCGTGCGTTCTACGAGCCCGAGGGCGCCCAGATTCGCGCCAGCAAGCTCAAGGCCGCCCGCGAGGCCATGACCGCCGTGCTGCCCAAGCTGCGCGCCCAGGCCATCGCAAACGACGGCGAGCGCAACGTTGCCGTTATCGGCGGCGGCCCGGCCGGCCTGGCGACGGCGTTCTTCCTGACGCGTGCCGGCGTGCCCGTCACCATCTTCGAGGCCCGCGATTCGCTCGGCGGCGTGGTCCGTCACGTCATCCCCGAGTTCCGCATTGCGAGCGATGACATCTCCCACGATGCCGAGCTCTGCCTGGCCTTTGGTGCCAAGGTGCAGCTCAATGCCCGCGTGGAGTCCATTGACGAGCTCAAGGCCCAGGGCTTTACCGACGTGGTCGTGGCCACCGGCGCCTGGATGCCCGGCTCTGCGGGCCTGGGCGAGGATGCCGAGCTCGACGTGCTGGAGTTCCTCGAGGCCGCCAAGAAGGGCGAGAAGCTCGAGCTGGGCGAGGACGTCGTGGTCATTGGCGCCGGCAACACCGCCATGGACGCGGCCCGTGTGGCCAAGCGCCTGGCTGGTGTGAAGAATGTGCGCCTGGTCTACCGCCGCACCAAGAAGCAGATGCCCGCTGACGAGGAAGAGCTTGATCTTGCTCTTGCCGACGGTGTTGAGTTCTGCGAGCTGCTGGCCCCCAAGGCGCTTAACGGCGCCGTGCTGACCTGCGACGTTATGGAACTTGGCGAGCCGGATGCAAGCGGCCGTCGCAGCCCCGTCGCCACGGGCGAGACCGTCGAGCTTTCCGCCACCACGGTGATCTGCGCCGTGGGCGAGGGCATCGATGCCAGCCTGTACGATGCCGCGGGCGTCGAGCACGACCGTCGCGGCCGTCTTGCCGCCACCTCCACCGGCGTCGAGGGCGTCTGGGCTGCGGGCGACTGCCGTCGCGGTCCTGCTACCGTGGTCGAGGCTATCGCCGACGCCGCCGAGGTTGCCCGTGCCATCGCCGGCGTGGACTTTAACAAGTACGCCGACCAGAATGCTCAGGCCGGCCGCGAGGACACCTGCTACGAGCGCAAGGGGTCGCTGTGCCGCGACAAGCGCAACTGCACCAAGACTCGCTGCCTGGGCTGCGGCTCGGTGTGCGAGGTCTGCTGCGACGTGTGCCCCAACCGCGCCAACGTGGCAATTAAGGTGCCGGGCCTGGCCAAGCATCAGGTCGTCCATGTCGACGGCATGTGCAACGAGTGCGGCAACTGCGCCGTGTTCTGCCCCTACCAGGAGGGTCGTCCCTACAAGGACAAGCTCACCCTGTTCTGGAGCGAGGAGGACATGGAGAACTCCGAGAACGAGGGCTTCCTGGCCGTGGACGAGGATCACTTTAAGGTCCGCGTCGCCGGCACGGTCCGCACCGTCTCGGTCGATGCCGTCAACACCGGCCTTCCCGAGGCCGTCCGCCTGACCATCAGGGCCGTGCGCGACAACTATTCGTACCTTCTTAAGAAATAGGCGAGTCTCTTATGGCCAAATCCATTCAACATAACGTGGCCTACGTTGCCTGCGGAAGTGGTTGTGCCTCCGCAGGCGGCGACGCCCGCTGCAGCGAAGGCTGCATTGGCTGTGGCGCCTGCGTCACGGCCTGCCCCCACGGCGCCATTGCGCTGGTCGATGGCATCGCCCGCGTGGACCGTTCCAAGTGCACGGGCTGCGGCCTGTGCGGCATGGCGTGCCCGCAGCGCGTGATTGCCTTCGTTCCCGGCTACCAGAACATTCTGGTGCGCTGCAACAACACCGACAAAGGTGCCATTGCGCGCAAGATCTGCGACACGAGCTGCATCGGTTGCGGCATGTGCGCCAAAAAGTGCCCTGCCGGCGCTATCCGCATCGAGGACAACTGCGCCCATATCGACGGCGTGGACTGCCTGTCGTGCGGCATGTGCGCCGTCGTCTGCCCGCATGGCGCCATCCACGACCGCACCGGCATCGCCGCCGGCGTGTAGAAGGGAATCACCATGGCACAGGAATTCACTTTTACCGTTAACGGTGTCGAGCACACGACGACGGAGAATAAACCACTGCTGCGCTATCTGCGCGACGACCTGCACATTCACTCCGCCAAGGACGGCTGCTCCGAGGGCGCCTGCGGCACCTGCACCATCCATGTGGACGGTGCGGCCGTCAAGGCGTGCGTACTGACCACTGCTCTTGCCGCCGGCCGTAACATCGTGACCGTCGAGGGCCTGCCCGAGGACGTGCGCGAGGCCTTTGTGTACGCCTTTGGCGCCGTGGGCGCCGTGCAGTGCGGTTTTTGCATCCCCGGCATGGTCATGGCGGGTGCAGCGCTCATCGCCGAGGACCCCGAGCCCACCGAGGAGCAGATCAAGTACGCCATCCGTGGCAATGTCTGCCGCTGCACCGGCTACAAAAAGATTATCGAGGGCATTTCGCTGGCAGCCGCGGTGCTCCGCGGCGAAAAACAGATCGACGAGGACTTGGAGCGCGGCGACGACTACGGTGTGGGCAAGCGCGCCTTCCGTATTGACGTGCGCAAGAAGGTGCTCGGCGAGGGCAAGTATCCCGACGACATCGACGAGCTCGATCAGCCGGGCCTGACCTACGCCAGCGCCGTGCGCTCCAAGTATCCGCGCGCCCGCGTGCTCTCCATCGATACCTCCAAGGCCGAGGCCCTGCCCGGTGTGGTGGGCATCCTGCGCGCCGAGGACGTGCCGGTCAACCAGGTCGGCCACCTTATCCAGGACTGGGACGTCATGATCGCTCAGGGCGATATCACCCGCTGCGTGGGCGATGCCATCGTGCTGGTGGTTGCCGAGGACGAGGCGACGCTCGAGAAGGCCAAGAAGCTCGTAAAGATTGATTACGAGCCGCTGGAGCCCGTGCGTAACATTGTCGAGGCCAAGGCGGCCGACGCCCCGCGCCTGCACGACAGTTTTTTTGCCTTTGGCAACACGGTGGAGCTCAAGGACAACGTGTGCCAGAGCCGCCATGTGACGCGCGGCGACGCCGCCAAGGCGCTGGCGGAGAGCGCGTTTACCGTGACACAGCGCTTTACCACACCCTTTACCGAGCATGCCTTCTTGGAGCCCGAGTGCGCCGTCGCCTTCCCGTACAAGAACGGCGTCAAGGTGCAGTCGACCGACCAGGGCGCCTACGATACGCGCAAAGAGTGCGCCCACATGTTTGGCTGGGATAGCGAACCCGAGCGTGTGGTCGTCGAGACCATGCTCGTGGGCGGCGGCTTTGGCGGCAAGGAGGACGTGTCCATCCAGCACCTGGCCGCGCTCGCTGCCTATAAGTTCCAGCGTCCTGTGAAGTGCAAGCTCACTCGTGCCGAGTCGCTTGCATTCCATCCCAAGCGCCACGCCATGGACGGTACCTTTACACTGGGTTGCGACGCCGGGGGCAACTTTACCGGTCTGGATTGCGAGATCAACTTTGACACCGGCGCCTACGCGTCGCTGTGCGGCCCGGTGCTCGAGCGCGCCTGCACGCATGCCGTCGGCCCCTACAAGTACCAGAACACCGACATTCGCGGTTATGGCTACTACACCAACAACCCGCCCGCCGGCGCGTACCGCGGCTTTGGCGTTTGCCAGTCCGAGTTTGCGCTCGAGAGCCTGATCGACCTGCTGGCAGAGAAGGTCGGCCTGGATCCGTGGGAGATTCGCTACCGCAACGCCATCGAGCCGGGCGAGGTTTTGCCCAACGGCCAGATTGCCGACTGCTCCACGGCGCTGAAGGAGACACTGCTCGAGGTCAAGGATGCCTACTATGCGCATCCCGGACACGCCGGTATCGCCTGCGCCATGAAGAACGCCGGCGTGGGCGTGGGCCTGCCCGATGCCGGCCGCTGCAAGATTCGCATCGAGAATGGCGTGGCCGTGGTCTATGCCGCCACGTCCGACATCGGCCAGGGCTGCAATACCGTCTTTTTGCAGGACGTTGCCGAAGCATGCGGCCTGCCGCTGAGCTGCATCGCCAACGGCGAGTGCTCCACCGAGAACGCTCCCGACTCCGGCACCACGTCTGGCTCGCGTCAGACGGTCGTGACCGGCGAGGCCGTACGCGGTGCTGCCTTCCTGCTGCGCGACGCCATGCTTGACGTCGAGGCCGGCAAGCATGCACCCGATGCCCCTGTGAGCGCGCATGGCGACGGCGTCAAGATCGAGTACGACGACGGTCGCGCCTATCAGCTGCGCACGCAGGAACTCGTCGCCGGCCAGGGCATGCATCCCCAGGATCCCGCGACCGCCATCAAGGCGCTCGAGGGATGCGAGTTTGGCTACGTGTACCTGGAGCCGACCGACAAGCTGGGCGCCGACGTTCCCAACCCCAAGAGCCACATCTGCTACGGCTTTGCCACGCATGTGGTCATTCTGGATGATGACGGTCGCGTGAGCGAGGTCTATGCCGCGCACGATTCCGGCAAGGTGGTCAACCCCATCTCCATCCAGGGTCAGATCGAAGGCGGCGTGCTCATGGGTATGGGCTATGCGCTTACCGAGGATTGGCCGCTCAAGGACTGCGTGCCCCAGGCAAGGTACGGTACGCTCGGGCTGTTCCGTGCGCCCGAGATTCCGGATATCCACGCCATCTACGTGGAGAAGGACGAGCTGCTGCCTGTGGCATATGGCGGCAAGGGCATCGGCGAGATCGCAACGATCCCCACGGCGCCCGCCGTGCAGAACGCCTACCGCGCGTTTGACGGCAAGCTGCGTCCAAATCTGCCCATGGTGGATACGCCCTACAGCCGCGCCCGTCACCGCGGGTAGGGTAGGGTGCGGACAGCCATTGTTGACGGGCTGTTCGCACTGAGCATCAACTACATACGCTGCGCCTTTGGCCCCAGCTCCATCGCGAGCCGGGGCCTTTTGCTTGGAGCGGAGACAGCATCCCGGAATTCGGGCAATCCGGTGGTCAGGGGTTGAGCGAGCGTCGCGCTAAGGATGTCAAGCGTAAAACCTTCAATGAAAATGGCGTAAAAAGTACATCTGTCATGGCGTAAAAACTACATTGAAAGTAGCGTAAAATCAGCATTGAGAATGGCGTAATTTCGCATATCGCGTGATAGAGAGGGACGGCCGTCTATGGATGCACCAAAGAGATTGACCCAAAAGGGATATAGGCCCCGGCTCATAGAGGAGCGCCTCGACACCCTTATGCGGGCGTTTGGCTGTGTGGAGATCAACGGCCCCAAATGGTGCGGCAAGACCTGGACGGCGCTCTCTCGCTCGGCGAGCGTCTCCAGGCTCGATGAGCCTGCGCAGCGCGCGGCGGCAGAGGTCGACCCAGGCCTGGCGCTCATCGGCGATGCGCCACACCTGGTCGATGAATGGCAGGAGGTGCCCGAGGTTTGGGATGCCGCCCGGCGTTTCGTGGACGCGAGCGGCAACGAACGCGGGACACTTTTGCTCACGGGCTCGACCGCGCTCAAAAGCGATGAGCGCAGCCATGTTCGTCATTCCGGCACGGGTAGGATCGCCCGTCTGTCAATGCGCCCCATGGCCCTGTGTGAGTCGGGCGACGGCGAGCCGCTCGTGTCACTGGCAAGCCTCTTTAAGGGCGAGGGTTTTGCCCCTCAGCGTCGCGAGAGCACGGTGGATGACGTCGCCCGCTGGTGCTGCAGGGGCGGTTGGCCTGCAAATCTTGGGTTTTCGGAAGATCTTGCGCGAGAGACGGCAAGCCAGTACGTGCACTCGGTGCTCGACGTCAACGTGCTGGACGAGGGCATGTCGCCCGAGCTTGCACACGGCCTTTTGCGAGCTCTTGCCATGAACGAGAGCCAGGCTGTCACGTACAAGACGCTCGTAAAGGACGCCTCGTACGGTGAGGCGGGCCCCGACGAGAGGACCATCGCTGCGTACTTGGACCTCTTCAACAGGCTCAAGCTGACCGAGGACCTGTGCGGATGGGAGCCGCCCATGCGCTCGAAGGCCCGCGTTCGCGTGCGCCCCAAGCGCTACTTCTGTGACCCGTCACTTGCGGCGGCGTTGCTGGGGGCTACCCCTGAGCGGCTGCTTGGCGATATGCAAACGCTGGGGATGCTCTTTGAGAATCTCGTCCTGCGCGACATGCGCGTGTTCCTTTCCACCTACGGCGGTGTCGACAACAGTGTCCATTATTTCCGAGATGAGAAGGGCCTTGAGGTCGATCTGATCGTTGAGCACGACGGGCGTTGGGGAGCCATCGAGGTCAAACTGAGTGATGCGAAAGCAGACGATGGAGCGAGAAATCTCAAGGCGCTGGAGAAGAAAGTGCTCTCCAATCCTGCCGCCCAGAATGCTGCGCCGGCGTTTTTGGCGGTTGTGGTTGGAAAGGGAAGCATTGCCTACACACGCGACGACGGCGTGGCGGTGATCCCCATGGCGGCACTTGGGGCGTAGTGTTTTTGCGGGCGTGCCGTGCTTCCTTTACCGAAAATCCATTTGGTAAACCAGATGCTCGCGGATAGAATAAAGTTGACGGCGGCCCAAGTTCTGGAGAGCTGGGCAGCGCCGTTGCTTGGTCAAGAGGTCAGTGCCTTAATGGCAGCGACTTGTTATGCTTCGAATGCTGCTTGAGTGCCTCGGAAAGTTCGATAAGCGCCGTGAAGAGCGAGACCAAAGCAACCAAGAGCTCTGTGAGCTCTGATGGGCCCGGGATGACCGCTGATTCAAGTCACCGGGCCTCAATCTTTTTTATCCATTTGAATAGAGTGGGCGGCGCCCTTGGGGTCGACCGTATGGCGTGTGCCTGGCGCGCGTGGCATTGCGTCCCGCCTTCATGTCCGCACGGGCGCCTATCCTTACGGCAATGTAGCCGCCTATGTAGCAAGCGGCAGTTGACGGAGAAAGGCCCTAACCGTGTCAGCTGAAAAGACGCCGGGTATCTCGGCTATCGATACGACGAACTTTGCGCGCCAGATTGTGCTGGACTTTGAGTTTGCGCCGGTGCCAAAGCAGCGCCAGCGCCGTGGGCTGCGCAACGAGATTATCGAGGTCGGCGCCGTCAAGCTCGATTACCACGGCAACGTTATGGGCGAGTTCTCGCAGTTTGTGCAGACGGAATTTACCGAAGGCGTTGCGTTTCCCGTCCGCGAGCTTACGGGGATATCGGCTGTGGATACCGCGATGGCCGATCCGCTCTATGTGGTGATCAAAAGGCTCAGCGATTGGATTGGTCGCTACTCCGCCCAGATAGTTTGCTGGAGCGGGACGGATCGTCGACAGCTTTTGACCGAGTGTCAGGCAAAGCACATCGACCTTTCCGCATTTCCTACGGACTGGGCCGACCTGCAGGCGTTTTACACCTCGATCATGGACGTGGGCAGCCACGGGCGCGTCTCTTTGAGCGATGCGGCAACGTGGTTCGGCATCGAGTTTGACGAGTCGACGGGGCACGCCCACAGTGCCCTGGCCGATGCGCGCGTGACCGCCAAGTTGCTCAAGCAGGTGATGGACGGGGACTATCGAGTGAGCCCGCGCGCCCAGGAGATCCGCCAACGGTGGGGGATGGGCGAGCGAGCTCAGACGCGCCTTTCCAGCAAGTGCCCCGAGCTGAGCGACCTGCTGCTGAGGCTGAAGGCGGAGGGGGGGGTAGGCCTTTTGAGAACGCCATTCGGTTTGGCATGGCGGGGCTGTAAGCGCGACTTCGCCCTGCTGTTTGAATCGAAGCGTCAACCAGTATGACGGGCTGTCTGATCTGTCTGCCTACGCCATCGCGATCCCGCGCGCCGCACTCAGTAGCTCATACTCCCTTTGGTTCCACTGATGCAGCTCAGCGGCATCGACGGCATCGCGACACAGGTCCAGGAACACCTCGGCTCCCTCGCAGAAGCACTCACGGGCAAAGGTGCCAGATCCGTCCGCAACGCACGCGCCGTCAGCGAAGAGCTTCCAGCTGGACGGCTCACGCGAGTCGTCTCCGAGCAGCTTGATCTGCAACACATGCGGGTTGCCAGCAGCACAGAGCTCTTCCTCGAGCATCTGCACCGTAAAGCGCATCTGGTGGGAGAGGCTGCTCTTGACCGTGGCCGAGGCGTAGCCGTTCGGCTTGTCCAGAAGATGCATTCGTTTTGGTTTGGCGACCAGGTTGTGGAAGTTGCGCTCGCCGCGCACAGAGAAATTGTCCATACGGACTCCTTTCATCGATGTTGGCAGGGCCACCGTGCCTCTTGGCCGGTTGGCGTCGGGATCATGGAGCCAACTCTCTACCCCGACTCTGGATAAAACGTGCCCGCTCCTTGCGGGCAAGAGGAAGTCTATCAGCGCGCGCGGACAGAAATCAAGCGCCGCCTGCGAAATGATGTGCAGGCGGCGCTTGATTACACAGCAATTATTCGGCCAACACACGAAAAAGTGTCGAAATCGCCCATGTAAAAGTACGGAAAAGTGTCAAATTCGAGCCGCCCAAATTACGGAAAAATGTAAAACTGCACGTAAGCAGGGGTGTGGCATAGCCTATGTTCCAACCTAGCTGTTGGGGTCGCCCTTGAGGGCGTTGATGTCCAGGTACTGGTTGTCGTCCTCTTTTTGCTGCGTTGCCGATTCGGATGCGGTGGGGCCGCGGAATAGCTGGAATCCCTCAAACGCGATCACGCCGAGCAGAGCGATGATGATGGCGATAAAGACAACCTTTGCCGCCTGCGAAAACTCCGAAAAGCGCGGCGGTTCTTCTTCGGTGTGGTAATCGGCAGCACGCTTATCGTCGGTGCCGTGGGTATACGACGATGCCGAGGCTGCCCTTACGCTCGCTTGGTTGTAATCGGGGGCGGGCGCGGCGGCAAACGGGTCGCGAGAATAGCCGCTCGACGTTTGGCCGTAATCCTCGGTTTCGATACGGCCGGCGCGAGGTTGTTCGTACGGGCGGTTGGCGTATGCTGCGGTGCTGTCGTATGCGGAGTTGCGTTCCTCGGCGGCCGCAAACAGGGGGTTTACCGGAATGTCGAGCGCCGGCATGCCGCCCGAGGTCTCGTCCAGATCTGCCGCCGCCCAGGAATCAAAGGCAAACTGGCGGTTGGAAAGATCATCCAGATCCATGACAGGCGGCTCGAGCTCGGGCTCGGGAGCCGTGTATGCCGACTGCTGCGGGGCAGCGTAGCGAATCGTGCTGTCTGCCGTGGGGCGCTGTGCCGCTGCAGCGAGAAATGCCGCCGTCTCGGACGGATCGCTAGCAGGACGGGGCGCAGGGGCGGCTTTACGCTTTGTCTGCACGATGGGACGGGTGGCAAAGTCGTCCGCGGGCACGGATGCCGATGCGGGCGTGGCGGAAGGTGCGGGCTTTGCACTTGTCGGGCGAGCTCCGCCGCCCATGAGTTCCTCGGCGGTCCAAGGGCGGTCGCTCATCACGTCGTCGAGGCTCAACGCAAACAGATCGTCTTCGCCCTCGTCAAACGCGCGTTTCGCATGCCTGGCGCCAGAAACGGTGCCTCCGCGGCAGTTGCGTGATGCGTTGCTCGACCCCATCTTGTTCCATCCTTTCGAAATGCTCACATTCATCGATTATATGGAACTTGCCTAGCGGCCGACTCTCGGATTCGTGCATTCCAGAACTCGCGCCCAAAAGGGGAGGGGCGATCCGGCCGAGTTGCCTACTTGTCGCCGGCGGCAGTCTTTGCCTCGTTGAGGTAGCTATAGAAGCTGTACTTTGAGATGCCGAAGAACTCGCAGGCACGCTCGCTCGACTTGGAAATGAGGAAGGCGCCGCGACGGTCGAGGTAGCCAATGGCGCGGATGCGCTCGTCTTTGGTCATGAGCGCCGCGGGCTTGCCCACAAACTGTTCGCACTCGCGCAGCAGGTCTTCGAGCAGGTCGCCGATGTTTTTGGTAATGGGCTCGGGCTCGGTGTAACCCGTGCCGCCGGTGCCGGTAAAGGCATCGAGCGAGCGCTCAAAAGCCTTCATGAGCGTAATGTCAAAGTTAATGCCCAAAATGCCGACGGGCTTGCCCTCGTCGTTGCGGATAAAGATGGTCGAGGACTTGAGCAGCTTGCCATCGGCGGTTTTGGTGAGGTATGGCTCGCGGTCGTGCACGTCGGCGGTGCCCTCGTGCATGGACTCAAGCACAATATGGCTGGGACCGTCACCTAGTTTGCGTCCGCTGACGTGGCCGTTTTCGATCACTACGATGGAGTGGTCCACGTCCTCGGTCTCCAAGTCGTGGACGACGACTTCGCAGTTGGGGCCAAACTGAAGCGCCAGGCCGTGTGCAAGGCGCTTGTAAAACTCTATCTGTGCGGGGGTCATGGGTGCCTTCCTAAAAATTAGTTTGGGCTCACTTTGCCATAAACCCCACTTGTTCGCAAATAACGAAAGCGTCGCTGCGCTATGTGACCGTTCGGCGGCGAAAAGGTACCGATTACGGCAACAAACAATTTGTTAGGTTTGCCAATCAAAAAGTGTGATAGAACAGTGCTAACAAACTTTTTGTTTGGCATCCACATAAAAGTTCAGTCGCATGAATGGGAATGGGCTGAAACGCGTATGCGGGGGCCGGCAAGAGAGGACTTAAGGAGTTCACCGTATGGCCGATAAGATCCAGTGGGCGGGCAACACGATGCCCAAGAGCGATGACAAGCACTTGGGAATCATGAGCCTCGACCACGTGAAGAAGGCCCGTGCCTTCCACCAGTCGTTCCCTCAATATACCGTTACTCCGCTTGCTCGCCTGGACGGTCAGGCTGCGCGCCTGGGCCTGTCCAACCTGTGCGTTAAGGACGAGAGCTATCGCTTTGGCCTCAACGCCTTTAAGGTCCTGGGCGGCTCGTTTGCCATGGCCAACTATATTGCCGACGAGACCGGCAAGGACGTTGCCGACTGCACCTTCGATTACCTGACCTCCGATCAGCTTGCCAAGGACTTTGGCCAGGCCACCTTCTTTACCGCCACCGACGGCAACCATGGCCGTGGCGTGGCATGGGCTGCCAACAAGCTGGGCCAGAAGGCCGTCGTGCACATGCCCAAAGGTTCCACCAAGCCCCGCTTCGATAACATCGCCGCCGAGGGCGCCACGGTGACCATCGAAGAGGTCAACTACGACGAGTGCGTGCGCATGGCCGCCGCCGAGGCCGATGCCTGCGAGCGCGGCGTCATCGTTCAGGACACCGCCTGGGAGGGCTACGAGAAGATTCCGTCTTGGATCATGGAGGGCTACGGCACCATGGCTTCCGAGGCTGCCGAGCAGCTGCGCGAGATGGCCATCAACCGCCCGACGCACGTCTTTGTCCAGGCTGGCGTAGGCTCGCTCGCCGGCGCCGTGGTGGGCTACTTCACCAACCTGTATCCCGATAACCCGCCGACTTTCGTTGTGGTTGAGTGCGCTCCGGCCGCCTGCCTGTACAAGGGCGCTGCCGCCGGCGACGGCGACCCGCGCATCGTGGACGGCGACATGCCCTCCATCATGGCCGGCCTGTGCTGTGGCGAGCCCAACATCCTGGGCTGGGATATCCTGCGCAACCACGCTACCGCCTTCGTGTCCTGCCCCGACTGGGTCACCGCTCGCGGCATGCGCACCCTGGGCGCTCCCGAGAAGGGCGACCCGCGCGTCATCTCCGGCGAGTCCGGCGCGGTGACCACCGGCCTGGTCGAGACCCTCATGCTCGATCCCGAGTGCGCCGAGCTCAAGGAGCTCATCGGCCTGGACAAGACGAGCTCCGTGCTCTGCTTCTCCACGGAAGGTGACACGGATCCGGATCAGTACCGTCGCATCGTCTGGGAGGGCGAATACCCCACTTGCTAATACTGGGTGGAGTAAATAGGTATCGCTCCGCCACCTCACAGGTAGATTCCTTCGTTTGAAAGGTTATGAATAATGGCTAAAGAACTCGATTTCGACGCTATCAAGGCTGCTGCTGAGTCCCATCGTGCTGATATGACTCGCTTCCTGCGCGCTATGATCAGCCATCCCTCTGAGTCCTGCGAGGAGGGCGAGGTTGTCGCTTGCATCAAGGCCGAGATGGAGAGCCTTGGCTATGACGAGGTCAAGGTCGACGGCCTGGGCAACGTTATGGGCTTTATGGGCGAGGGCGACAAGATTATCGCCATCGACTCTCACATCGACACCGTCGGCATCGGCAACATCGAGAACTGGGATGCCGATCCCTATGAGGGCTACGAGACCGACGAGATCATCTACGGCCGTGGCGGCTCCGACCAGGAGGGTGGCATGGCTTCTGCTACCTACGCTGCCAAGATGATGAAGGACATGGGCCTCATCCCCGAGGGCTACAAGATCATGGTCGTCGGCACCGTCCAGGAAGAGGACTGCGACGGCATGTGCTGGCAGTACATCTACAACAAGGACGGCATTAAGCCCGAGTTCGTCATTTCCACCGAGCCCACCGACGGCGGCATCTATCGCGGTCACCGCGGCCGCATGGAGATCCGCGTCGACGTTCACGGCACCTCCTGCCACGGCTCCGCTCCCGACCGCGGCGACAACGCCATCTACAAGATGGCCGACATCATCGCCGACGTCCGCGCCCTCAACAACAACGGCTGCGACGAGTCGACCGACATCAAGGGTCTCGTCAAGATGCTCGACCCCAAGTACAACCCCGAGCACTACGAGGACGCCCGCTTCCTGGGCCGCGGCACCTGCACCGTCAGCCAGATCTTCTACACCAGCCCCAGCCGTTGCGCTGTCGCTGACTCCTGCGCCATCTCCATCGACCGTCGCATGACCGCCGGTGAGACCTGGGAGTCCTGCCTGGACGAGATCCGTAACCTGCCGGCAGCCAAGAAGTACGGCGACGACGTGAAGGTCTCCATGTACATGTACGACCGTCCGTCCTGGACCGGCGAGGTCTACGAGACCGAGGCTTACTTCCCCACGTGGATCAACAAGGAGACCGCTCCGCACGTCAAGGCCCTTGTCGACGCCCACAAGGCCATGTTCGGTGACGAGCGCATCGGCTGCGAACCCAGCATGGACAAGCGCACCGGTCGCCCGCTGTGCGACAAGTGGACCTTCTCCACGAACTGCGTTTCCATCCAGGGCCGCTATGGCATCCCCTGCGTCGGCTTTGGCCCGGGTGCCGAGTCTCAGGCTCACGCTCCCAACGAGGTCACCTACAAGGACGACCTGGTCACCGCTGCCGCCATGTATGTGGCTGCCCTGAACCTCTACGATCCGAGCCAGGCCGATGGCGATGCCACCGTGTTCCGCGCCGGTCTGACCAACAACAAGATCGACTAGTCCCATTCCTCGATCTTGTTGAGCCGGGGACAGTTTATGCCCCCGGCGCCTCCTGTTGACTTGGGGCCCGCGGTCGTTATCTCCCATGCTTCCTCAACGGTAGCGGGTCCTCGTCATAGTGCTCTGCATGTTCTAGCCACACGCGCATGCCGGAGCACATCTACTCATTGCGATCGTTTCACCTTTAGAAAGGACATTTACATGGACGCCAAGTTTACCGAGCTCGTCGAGCAGCTGAACGGCCTCGATTTTAAGGGTATGTACGGCAGCGACTTCCTGCACACCTGGGATAAGACCACCGATGAGCTCAAGGCGCTCTACATCGTCGCCGACGCTCTGCGCGAGCTGCGCGAGAACAACGTTTCGTCCAAGATCTTCGACTCCGGTCTTGCCGTCTCCCTGTTCCGCGACAACTCTACCCGTACGCGCTTCTCCTTCTCTAAGGCCGCCAACCTGCTCGGCCTTGAGCTGCAGGACCTGGACGAGAAGAAGTCCCAGATCGCTCACGGCGAGACCGTCCGCGAGACCGCTACCATGATTTCCTTCATGGCCGACGTCATCGGCATCCGCGACGACATGTACATCGGCAAGGGCGACGCCTACATGGCCGAGGTCTCCGAGTCTGTCCAGCAGGCTTACGAGGACGGCGTTCTGGATCACCGTCCCACGCTCATCTCCCTGCAGTCCGACTCCGATCACCCCACGCAGTCCTCTGCCGACATGCTCTACCTCATCAACGAGTTTGGCGGTCTTGAGAACCTCAAGGGCAAGAAGGTTGCCGTTACCTGGGCCTATTCTCCCTCGTACGGCAAGCCGCTGTCCTGCCCGCAGTCGCTGATCAGCCTGCTGCCCCGTTTTGGCATGGACGTCACCCTGGCTCACCCCGAGGGCTACGACCTCATGCCCGAGGTCGTCGAGCGCGCCAAGAGCTATGCCGCCGAGTCCGGCACCACCTTTAAGCAGGCCAACACCATGGCCGAGGCCTTCGAGGGCGCCGACATCGTGATCCCCAAGAGCTGGGCTCCGTTTGCCGCCATGGAGAAGCGTACCAACCTGTACGCCGAGGGCGACGACGCCGGCATCGCAGCGCTCGAGAAGGAGCTGCTCGCCCAGAACGCCACCCATCAGGATTGGTGCTCCACGACCGAGCTCATGGAGAAGACTGCCAACGGCCAGGACACCATCTTTATGCACCCGCTGCCCGCCGACATCTCCGGTGTCTCCTGCGAGCACGGCGAGGTCAACGCCGACGTCTTCGACATGCACCGCGTGGGCATGTACAAGGAGGCCAGCTACAAGCCGTACGCCATCGCAGCCATGATGTTCCTGCAGAAGGTTGCCGATCCCGCCGCTACCCTCAAGGCCCTCGACGAGCGCAACACCGCCCGTTGGTTCCAGGCCTAAAGCTGGGCTGAGAAATGGCTAAGCGTATTGTTGTCGCCCTGGGCGGAAACGCCCTCGGCGCCAACCTTCCCGAGCAGATGGAGGCCGTCAAGACGACTTCCAAGGCCATCGTCGACCTGATCGAGGAGGGCAACGAGGTCGTCGTCGTGCATGGCAACGGTCCCCAGGTGGGCATGATCGCCAACGCGATGGCCGAGCTCACGCGCTCTAACCCTCAGAAGTACATTCCCTGCCCGCTGTCCGTTTGCGGCGCCATGAGCCAGGGCTACATTGGCTATGACCTGCAAAACGCCCTGCGCGAGGAAATGCTCGACCGCAATATCGACAAGGGTGTCGCCACCGTGCTCACCCAGGTCGAGGTTGCGGCAGACGACCCGGCCTTTGCCGACCCGGTCAAGCCGATCGGTCCGTGGATGAGCGAGGCCGAGGCCAAGGAGCTGGAGGCCGACCGCGGCTACCAGTTTATCCACGACGAGAAGCAGGGCTTCCGTCGCGTGGTGGCTTCGCCCAAGCCCGTGAACATCGTCGAGCTCGACACCATCAAGTCGCTCGTCGAGTCCAACCATGTGGTGATCTCCTGCGGCGGTGGCGGCATTCCCGTCACCAAGGCCCAGGGCAACCACCTTAAGGGCGCTGCCGCCGTCATCGATAAGGACTTTGCGGCCGAGAAGCTCGCCGAGCAGCTCGATGCCGATGCCCTGATTATCCTGACGGCCGTGGAGAAGGTTGCCATTGGCTTTGGCACCGACCACGAGCAGTGGCTCGACACACTGAGCGCTGCCGATGTTAAGCGTCTGTCCGAGGCCAACGAGTTCGGTCGCGGCTCCATGCTGCCCAAGGTTCAGGCCGCTTCGACGTTTGCCGAGAGCAAGCCGGGCCGCACGGCACTCATCACGCTGCTCGAGAAGGCGCGTGATGGCCTTGCCGGCAAGACCGGTACCACGTTTACCGGCGACGCTGAGTAGGCATATCTGCACCATTGAGGAGGGTGCCCTGCGTCGCGGGGTGCCCTCCTTTGTGCTATGGAGAGCCAAGGGGCGTTCGCTGGAAAAAACGAGCGCGTGCCTGTTCCGACGGAGTGCGAGCTTGGTATGGTGGGTATAGCAACTATGGTGTCCAAGGTGGCCAGGGGAGGTTTGCGGAGATGAAACTCGGTTGCGTCATTATGGCTTCGGGCGAGGGTAAGCGGTTTAGCTCTAACAAGATGCTTGCCGATATCTATGGTGAGCCGCTGATTGCCCGGACCATCGATTCGGTTCCCCGGGGCTTTGACGTCGTGGTTTCGACGCGTTGGCCCGAGGTCGCCCAGATTTGCGAGGACAAGCATTGCCCGTGCGTGCTGCACGATGGCGAGCTGCGCAGCGAAAGCGTCCGTGCGGGCCTTTCGTGGGGAGTCGAACGCAACTGGAAAGGTTGCCTCTTTTTGCCGGGCGACCAGCCGCTCGTGAGCGCGGATTCTTTTGAGGCCATGGTTCGCGCGTTTGACGAGCGTGGCCGCAAGCATCCGGTGCGTCTTGCGTGCAACGGTGAGCCTTCGAGTCCGGTGCTCTTTCCGGCGGAACTGTTCGATGCACTTTTGTGTCTTGAGGGCAAGGACGGCGGCGGTTCGATCCTCAAGGGCCGTATTGACGTGGTGCTGGTCGAGGCGCGTGCCTACGAGCTGTGGGATGTCGATACCGCCAAGGGACAGCGACGCATAACGGAGCATATCGCCGCCTGCTCGTATTTTGATCGCGTGGCCAACAGCATCAATCAATAAGGAGCAATTATGATCATCATAAAAAACGGCGCGCTCGTGACGCCACAGGGGCTTCGCCGCGCCGATCTTGCCATGGATGGCGATAAGATCGTGCGGATCGCCGCGGCGATTGAGCCGGCCGAGGGCGATACCGTCGAGGACGCCGCGGGCTGCTGGGTGTTTCCCGGCTTTATCGACGGCCACACGCACATGCAGTGCTGGACCGGCATGGATTGGACAGCCGATAGCTTTGAGACCGGCACGCGCGCGGCTGCCTGCGGCGGCACGACGACCATTGTGGACTACGCGACGGCCGATTGCGGCGTGACTATGCCCGATGCCTTGGCCGAGTGGCATCACCGCGCCGACGGAACCTGCACGGCTAACTACGCCTTTCATATGGCACTCGCCGAGTGGAACGAGCGCAATCGCGCCGACCTTTCGGCCATGCGCGAGGCGGGCGTATCGTCGTTTAAGACTTACTTTGCCTACGATCATCTGCGCCTGGACGATGCCGAGACACTCGAGGTGCTCGAGGAGCTCAAGCGTATTGGCGGCATGCTGTGCGTGCATTGCGAGAACGGCACGCTGGTGAATGAGCTGCAGAAGCGCGTGTTTGAGCAGGGTATCCACGGGCCCGAGGGCCACGCGCTCAGCCGTCCGGACGTGTGCGAGGCCGAGGCAGTGAGCCGTCTGCTATATCTGGCGCACCTGGCCGGCGACGCACCGGTCAACGTGGTGCACCTTTCGACCAAGCTGGGGCTCGAGGCCATTCGTGCCGCCAAGGCGCGCGGGCAGAAGAATATCTATGTCGAGACCTGCCCTCAGTATCTGATGCTCGACGATACGTGCTATTTGGAGCAGGGCGAGGACGGCTTTGCGGGCGCCAAATATGTGATGAGCCCGCCGCTGCGCCATGCGGGTGACCGTGCGGCACTGCGCGAGGCGCTTGTGGCCGGCGAGATCGATACCATCGCCACCGACCACTGCAGCTTTAACCTACACGGGCAAAAGGACCGCGGGCGCGACGACTTCCGTGCGATTCCCAACGGCGGGCCCGGCGTGGAGCATCGTCCCGTCGCGATTGCCACGAGCTTTGAGGGACAGCTGGGCCCCGAGGACCTCTGCCGCCTGATGAGCGAGAACCCAGCGCGCGTGTTTGGCATGTACCCGCGCAAGGGCTGTCTTGCCGAGGGCTCCGATGCCGACGTGTGCGTGTGGGATCCCCAGGTGCGCTGGACGATTAGTGCCGCGACGCAGCATCAGGCCGTGGACTACACGCCACTCGAGGGTTTTGAGGCACATGGCCGCGCCAAGGCCGTGTTTGTGAACGGCGTGCTGGCTGCGCGCGACGGCGAGCCCACCGGAGCCCAACCCGGCCGCTACGTCCCCCGCTAGCAGGAAGATCACCGGATTCCCCTCCGCAGTTGCGGTGGAATAGTTCCTGTTTAGCTGCCAAATAGGCCGTTTTAGGAACTATTTCACCGCAACTTATAGGTCTGCTGGGGCGGCGCCGGCTATTTGAGGCTGGTGGCGACGACGGAGCGGCCGAGGGCTGCCTCGAAGCGATCTGCCATCGTTGGGTCGGCAAGCGTGTCGACTTGGTTGAGCATGATGCGGGCATTGTTGAGGTTCAGCATCTGCAACTCGGCATTGAGCACCTGGGCGACGCGCTCGGGCGTGGCGATGTCGGTGAGCTCGCAGCCGCAACGCTCGCAAAAGAGCTCGGGGCGGTGGACGGCTTCGTTGATGGGCTTGCCGAGCCCCGAGGCGCCGACGATCCAGACGATGTTGGCGGTGCCAGAGGGAATCACCGGCTCCCAGGCGGCATGCGCCTTGAGCGGGAGTCGCTTGCTGCCATCTGCCTCGGTCAGCACATAGTCAAAGCGCTGCGCCAGCTCGTTGAGCGGCTCAGCGGGGGCGGAGAGCTTGCCTGTCTCCGGGTCCAAAACACCCGCCTGGCAGATACTTCCACGGTTCATGCCCGCGCATGCCTCGCAGGTGCAGCCGGGAACATGCAGGGCTCCCGGCTTCCAAGGCGCGGAGTCCAGGCGACGGCTCGACCCGTCCCATGGCACGCCGGCGACGGGAAACATATGCGTGGTGGTGCAGAGGAGCACGCGGCCGCCAGCGCGCATAAGCTCAAGGCCCAGCGTCTTTAGCAAGGTCGACTTGCCGCCACTGCCGATAATTGCGGTAATGCCCGGCTCGATCTTGAGCGCGGAGGCAAGGTTTCCGCTCGTCGTTTCCATCTGTTCACCGCCGTATAATACTGTGATAATAAATAATCATCAGAGTAGCGGTCGAACCGCTTTTGCTCTGCTCAAACCGTAGCACAGGGAGGTGCCCCGGGAATGCTCGTTTATGTTCGCGGCGCCGGCGATATCGCCACGGGCGTCGCCGCTCGCTTGGTGCGCGCCGGCGTGTCGGTCGTTATGGCCGATATCGCAGTTCCCACGTGCATCCGCCGCACAATCAGTTTTTGCGAGGCCATTCACCTGGGCGAGGTCGAGGTTGAAGGCATTCGCGCTCGCTTGGCACAGACGCCGGCAGAGGCGCTTGCAATTACCGAGGCCGGAGACGTCGCCGTCGTGGTAGACCCCCAGGCCAAGATGCTCGATGAGCTTAAGCCCGCGGCTGTGGTCGACGCGATTTTGGCCAAGCGCAACCTGGGCACCACGCGCGACATGGCGCCTGCCGTCATCGCCGTGGGGCCGGGCTTTACCGCGCCGGTCGATTGCGACGCCGTGGTCGAGACCATGCGCGGGCATTTTCTCGGCCGTGTCATTACCCAAGGTTCGCCCCAGCCCAACACGGGCGTGCCGGGCATTATCGCCGGCTATGGCAAGGAGCGCGTTATCCACAGCCCCGCCGCCGGCGTGTTTCGGTCCGACCGCGCAATCGGCGACATCGTGAGCGCCGGAGACGTGATTGGCTACGCGGGCGATACTCCCATGGTCACGCAGATTGACGGCTGCTTGCGCGGTCTTTTGGCCGACGGCGTTCAGGTGACCGAGGGCTTTAAATGTGCCGACGTCGATCCGCGCGGCGATGCCAGCTATATCAACTACATTTCGGACAAGGCGACGTCGGTCGGCGGCGGCGTGCTCGAGGCGCTCGCTATGCTCACCGACGTTTTTTGGGGATAGGAAGCGACGATGGAAAAGCTCGATGTTGTGAATGCGGCGCTTGCCGCTCTGCGTGCTGGCGAGACGTGCGAACTCGTGGTCGTGGCCGGCACGGCAGGGTCATCGCCGCGCGGCGTGGGCGCCTGGATGGCCGTCTTTGCCGATGGCAGCCAAGCGGGCACTATCGGCGGCGGCAAGATTGAGCTCTTTGCGCTGAACGAGGCGCGCGAGCTCCTGAGCGCGGGACAGTCACGCCTGGTCCGCTACACCATGGGCGGCGAGAACTCCGATACCGGCATGATCTGCGGCGGAGCCATCTGCCTGTGCTACCTGCATCTGGATGTATCGCAGGTGCCGTTGTTCCAGAAAATTGCCGACGTCTTGGCGTATCGACGCATCGGCGACTTCGTCATCGACTTTGAACCGTTTATCGCGAGCGCACTCGAGGGCGATGTGGCCGAGTACCATGGCGAGGAATCGCGCCGCACCATTGCGGGCTGCCCCGGGCTTTCGCTGGTGGAGGAGGGGAGTGGGGTCACCTACACCAACGCAGCCTCCGAGATTCCCGCGGCGCACATTGAGACGCTCTGCCCCGAGGGCCTGACCTACATCTTTGGCTGCGGACATGTGGGCGCTGCGACGGCGCGCGTGCTCACGGCGGCGGGCTTTGCCGTCGTGGCGTGCGACGACCGCCCCGGCACGCTGACCCCCGATTGGGTGCCCGGTGTCTACGATTGTCGCCTGGTCGATTACAAGAACCTGAGCGAGCTGTGTCCCATCGGCCCGCGCGACTTGGTGGTCGTGGCCACAGCGGGCCACAAGTCCGATATCGACGTGGTGATTCAGGCCATGCGCGCCAAACCCGCCTATCTGGGCTGCTTGGGCTCGCGCCGCAAGACTGCCTTTGTGCGCGCCCGCCTGGAGCAGGAGGGCTTTACGCAGGACCAGATCGACGAGCTGCACCTGCCGATCGGCGTCGCCATCGAGGCTGAGGACCCCGAGGAGATCGCCATCTCCATAGCCGCCGAGATGATCCACCTGCGCCGCACCAAACTCGTCCCCCGCAAACGCTAATCGCATCCCCACCAATTAAGTTGCGGTGAAATACGGATTGTTTAAGCCTGTTAGGCCGCCAAACAGTCCCTATTTCACCGCAACTGCTTTTCGGGATCCATTTGTGCGGGGGAGTTGTGGAGTTGTGCAGGCAGACGAGGTTTTTCTGGAAATACGCACCCAATGCGCGTATAGTACCGATTGTTTTGTCGGCTCCTGCTGCGTCGAGTCCAAACCGCGAAATGCCATGAGCGGCGCGGATGCAGCCAGGAGGCACGAGGACAACCCATCGTGGCCACGCCCCGTGCTTAAAACCCCAAGAAGGAGTGAAAAATGGCAGAAGAGAAGTATGTGCCGCGTCTGAAGACCAAGTACAACAACGAGGTCAAGCAGCAGCTTCAGGACAAGTTCCAGTACGAGAACGTCATGATGATCCCCAAGTTTGAGAAGATCGTCGTGAACATGGGTGTCGGCGAGGCCGCTACCGATTCCAAGGCCATCGACGGTGCCGTGCGCGACCTGCGCGCCATCACCGGCCAGCAGCCGATGATCACCCGTGCCCGCAAGTCCATCGCTACCTTCCGCCTGCGCGCTGGTATGCCGATCGGCTGCAAGGTTACCCTGCGTGGCGACCGTATGTGGGAGTTCTTCGATCGTCTGACCTCCGTCGCGATCCCCCGTATCCGCGACTTCCGCGGCATCTCCGCCAAGAGCTTCGACGGCCGTGGTAACTTCTCCATGGGCGTCACCGAGCAGCTCATCTTCCCCGAGATCGACTTCGATTCCGTCGATCACCAGCGTGGTATGGACATCACTTTCGTGACCACCGCCAACACCGATGAGGAGGCCAAGGCCCTTCTGGACGCCTTCGGTTTCCCGTTCAAGAAATAGGTTCACCTGCCCTATAAGCGCCGTTCCCACAAGGGGGCGGCGTTTGGGGCGAACAATACTCTATGTGAGGAGGATATAAGTGGCTAAGACATCGATGATCGTCAAGTGCAATCGCAAGCAGAAGTTCTCTACTCGTGAGTACACGCGCTGCCAGCGCTGCGGCCGTCCGCACTCTGTGTACCGCAAGTTCGGCCTGTGCCGTGTCTGCTTCCGTGAGCTTGCACTCAAGGGCGAGCTTCCCGGCGTTAAGAAGGCCAGCTGGTAAGTCACTACCAGCGTTTCAAGCATCCGTTTGGAACAGGGAAAACGCGCTAGTTAGGCTTTGCCGTTAAGGGCGGCGAAGAACCAAGAGCACGTGTTCATCAAGAACGAAGGAGAATCTGTATGAACCTTACAGACCCGATCGCAGATATGCTTACGCGCATCCGTAACGCTAACTCTGTGAACAAGGCCACGGTCTCCATGCCGAGCAGCAAGAAGCTCGTCGAGATCGCTCGTGTTCTGCACGAGGAGGGCTACATCGAGGGCTACGATGTCGAGGACACCGTTCCCCAGAAGACTCTGCACATCACGCTTAAGTATGGTCCCAAGAAGGCTAAGGTCATCAACGGCATCCGCCGCATTTCCAAGCCGGGCCTGCGTAAGTACACCGGCGTTGCCGACATGCCCCGCGTCCGCGGTGGCCTTGGTACCGCCATTATTTCCACCAGCCATGGCGTCATGACCGACCGCGATGCTCGCAAGCACAACGTCGGCGGCGAGATCATCGCTTACGTCTGGTAATTCGCTCGGTAGGTAGAAGGAAAGGAGATCACCGTGTCTCGTATCGGTAATAAGCCTGTCCAGATTCCCGCCGGAGTCGAAGTGGCAGTCAACGGCAACAACGTTGTCGTCAAGGGCCCCAAGGGCCAGCTCAAGCTCGATGTCTTTGAAAAGCTCGCTATCAACGTCGAGGACAACGTCCTCACCGTTTCCCGTCCCGACGACGAGCGTGAGACCCGTGCCCGCCACGGCCTCACCCGCGCCCTCATCCACAACATGGTTGTTGGCGTTTCCGAGGGCTTCGAGAAGAAGCTCGAGCTCGCCGGCGTCGGTTACCGCGTGCAGCAGAAGGGCAAGAACCTCGAGTTCTCCCTGGGCTTCTCGCACCCCGTGATCGTCGAGGCTCCCGAGGGCATCACCTTCGAGGTTCCCGACAACACCCACGTGAACGTCAAGGGTATCAACAAGCAGCAGGTCGGTCAGATCGCCGCTGAGATCCGCGGTCATCGTCCTCCCGAGCCTTACAAGGGCAAGGGTATCCACTATGTTGGCGAGCACATCCGCCGCAAGCTGGGTAAGGCCGCCAAGTAGTCGTAACCGACTCACTCGCATAAGACCAGCACCCCGTCAGGTGCTGGCAAGATCAACCTTTTTAGGAGTTTACGTATGAACAAGCATAAGGCGAAGCTGGAAGGCCTCAAGCGTCGTCAGCGTCGTGTTCGCGGCAAGGTCTCGGGTACCGCCGAGCGTCCGCGTCTTCGCGTGACCCGTACTAACGCCAACATCTATGCCCAGATCATCGACGACAGCAAGGGCTCCAGCCTGACGCTCGTCTCTGCCTCGACCCTCGAGGCCGAGTTCAAGGGCACCCACACCTCGAACAAGGAGGCTGCGGAGAAGGTCGGTCAGCTCGTTGGCAAGCGCGCCATCGAGGCCGGCATCACCAAGGTCGCCTTCGATCGCGGTGGCCGTATCTACCATGGCCGCGTCAAGGCCCTCGCCGACGGTGCTCGTGCCGCCGGTCTCGAGTTCTAGGAGGTATGTAGCACATGGCTCGTAATCAGAAGCAGCAGCGCGAGGCCTCCGAGTTCGAGGAGCGCGTCGTTTACATCAACCGCGTGTCGAAGACCGTCAAGGGTGGTCGTCGCATGAGCCTCGTCGCTCTCGTCGTCGTTGGCGACGGCAAGGGCAACGTCGGCGTTGGCATGGGCAAGTCCGCTGAGGTGCCCCTGGCCATCTCCAAGGCGTCTCTCGATGCCAAGAAGAACATGTTCCACGTGCCGGTGACCGATCAGGGCACCATCCCGCACGAGGTTCTCGGTCACTTTGGTGCCGGCCGCATCATCATCAAGCCCGCTGTCGAGGGTACCGGCGTTATCGCCGGCGGCGCTGTGCGTCCCCTCTTTGAGCTTGCTGGCATCAAGAACGTCCTGTCCAAGTCCCTCGGTACCGACAACGGCCTCAACATCATAAAGGCTGCCGTCGAGGGCCTCAAGGAGCTCTCCAGCCCTGAGGACGTCGCGGCTCGCCGTGGCCTGACGGTCTCCGAGATGTTCGTCGGTAAGGAGAACTAAGCATGGCTGACACCATCAAGATCAAGCAGGTCCGCAGCACCAACGGTTGCAAGCAGGATCAGGTCCGTACTGTCCGTGCCCTCGGTCTCCACAGGATCCGCGAGGTTCGCGAGATTGCTGACAACGAGTCCGTCCGCGGCATGATCTTCAAGGTCAAGCACCTTGTCGAGATTGTAGAGGAGTAGCAAATGCAGCTTCACGATCTTACTCCCGCGCCCGGTTCCACCAAGAACCGCAAGCGCGTCGGCCGTGGCAATTCTTCGGGTCACGGCACCACTTCTGGCCGCGGCCAGAAGGGCCAGGGTTCCCGCTCTGGTGGCACCAAGGGTGCCGGCTTCGAGGGTGGCCAGACTCCGCTGGCTATGCGCCTGCCCAAGCTTCCGGGCTTCCGCAACCCCCGTCGTATCGAGTACACCGCTGTCAACGTCGAGCGTCTCGAGCGTAAGTTCGAGAACGGCGCTGTGATTGATGGCGCCGCTCTTAAGGCCGCTCGCATCACCAAGAGCGAGTTCGAGCCCGTCAAGGTGCTCGGCAATGGTGAGCTCACCAAGAAGTTCACGGTCAAGGTCGACAAGGTCAGCGCCTCTGCGCAGGCCAAGATCGAGGCCGCCGGCGGAAAGGTCGAGCTGCCGTGCTAAATGGTCTTAAGAATGCTTTCCGCATCAAAGAACTGCGCGAAAAGATTCTTTTTACCATAGCTATGCTCGTCGTGTACCGCATTGGTGCGCACGTTCCTGTGCCCGGCATTCCCTTCCAGGGGATGCTGGGCCTTTTCTCGACCGGGAGCAACTCGGTCGCCGCAGGTGCTATGGCCCTCCTGAATCTTTTCTCTGGTGGCGCGTTGAGCTATGTCTCGGTGTTCTCTTTGGGCATCATGCCGTACATCACGAGCTCGATTATCCTCCAGATGCTCCAGGCCGTCGTGCCTTCCCTGCATGAGCTTGCCCGCGAGGGCGAGGTCGGTCAGACCAAGATTACGCAGTATTCGCGTTACCTCACCTTGGCTCTGGCTATCCTCAACTCCGTGGGTTACCTCTTCCTCTTTAAGAGCTTCGGCATTAGCTTCAACGGTGCCGGTGCTCCCGAGATCATCTTTGACCTCATGATCGTCGGTACGCTCACCGCGGGCGCCATGCTGATCATGTGGATTGGTGAGCTCATCACCCAGCGTGGTATCGGCAATGGCATGTCGCTGATCATCTTCGCGAACATCATGGCCGGTCTTCCGCAGGCGATCTTCTCCAGCACCGAGGGTAACGCCGGTGGCATCATCACCATGGTGATCATCTGCGCCATCATCTTGCTGGTCATCCCGCTGATCGTTTTCCTTGAGCGCGGCCAGCGCCGCATCCCGGTCTCTTACGCCAAGCGCGTCGTGGGCCGTCGCATGATGGGTGGCCAGACCACCTACTTGCCCATCAAGGTCAACACCGCGGGCGTCGTGCCGATCATCTTCGCTTCGGCGCTGCTGTACTTCCCGGCTCAGATTGCTGTGTTCTTCCCCGGCATCGGCTGGATTCAGGCAGTTGCCTCTGCGCTTTCGACCGGTTGGCTCAACTGGGTGCTTAATGTTGTCCTCATCGTGTTCTTCGCGTACTTCTACACCTCCATGGTGTTCAACCCCGATGACACGGCCGACAACCTTAAGAAGCAGGGCGGCTTTATTCCGGGCGTCCGTCCGGGCAGGGCTACCGCGGCCTACATCAAGAACGCGCTCAACAAGATTACGCTTCCCAGCGCTGTCTTCTTGGCGCTCATCGCCATCGTGCCTTCGATTATCTTCTCCTTCACGGGTAACCATCTGATCCAGGCATTTGGCGGCACGTCCATCCTCATCATGGTCGGCGTCGTGCTCGACACGGTCGATAAGCTCGAAGGCCAGATCAAGATGTATGATTACGATGGATTCTTTAAATAGGCTAGAGGAGGATTGCTCATGAACCTCGTATTGCTCGGAGCTCCGGGTGCCGGTAAGGGCACCGTCGCACAGGAGCTCGTCGCCGAGTTCGGCGTCGCTCACATTTCCACGGGCGACTTGCTGCGTGCTGCCGTCAAGGGTGGCACCGAGCTTGGTATTCAGGCTAAGAAGTACATGGACGCCGGCGAGCTCGTTCCCGACCAGCTCGTTATCGACCTTGTCAAGGAGCGCCTTGCCGCCGATGACGCCCAGCAGGGCTTCATCCTCGATGGCTTCCCGCGCAACACCGCCCAGGCCGTGACGCTCGATTCCGAGCTCTCCGCCATGGGTCGCGAGATTGACTGCGCCCTTCTGGTCGACGTGGCCCCCGAGGTCATCATCGACCGTCTGTCTTCGCGTCGCACCTGCCGCGCCTGCGGTTACACCGGCACTGCTGCCGATGCCACCTGCCCCAAGTGTGGTGGCGAGATGTATCAGCGCGACGACGACAAGCCCGAGACCATTAAGAACCGTCTCGACGTTTACGAGAAGTCCACGAGCCCGCTCGTCGACTACTATCGTGGCCAGGGTCTGCTCAAGTCGGTCAACGGTGACCAGGCTCGCGAGACCGTGTACGGGGATGTCAAAGAGGCTCTCGGTCTATGATCAAGATTAAGTCTGCAACGCAAATCGAGCAGATGAAGAAGGCAGGAGCGCTATCTAAGATGGCGCTCCGCCACGTTGGGGCCATGGTTCGCCCTGGTGTTTCGACCTTTGAGCTTGATCAGCTTGCGGAGCAGATTATCCGCATGCATGGTGGCACCCCGGCCTTTAAGGGCTACGGCGGGTTCCCCGGTACCATCTGTGCATCGATTAACGATGCCGTGGTGCACGGTATTCCCAATCCCGACATGATTCTGCGTGATGGCGATATCATCTCCATCGATACGGGAGCCGTTGTCGACGGTTGGGTCGGAGATAACGCTTGGACGTTTTTCGTCGGTACCCCCACGCCCGAGGCCAAGGCCCTGTGTGAGGTTACGCGCGATTGCCTTAAGGCTGCAATCGAGCAGGCTGTTCCCGGTAACCATATTGGGGACATTGGTTATGCCGTCCAGTCCCTCGCCGAGTCTCACGGCTATGGCGTGCTTCGCGATTATGTGGGGCACGGTATTGGCCATGTGATGCACGAGGACCCCAACGTTCCGAATTACGGAAAGAAGGGGAGGGGCGTTCGTCTCCAGGCCGGTATGGTCATTGCCATCGAGCCGATGGTTACGATGGGATCCAATCATGTGAGCACGGGCTCCGATGGTTGGATCGTCACAACTAACGACCACCTGCCCGCCGCGCACTACGAGAACACCGTCGCCATCACCGATGACGGCCCGGTGATTCTCACCACCGACGCGCAAGGATCCTGGTGTTCGCTCCAGGGCGGAGAAATGTAACAAGTTCCACGTAGTTGTGGAGCCATTACGAAGTTATTACGATGCGTGCATACGTGTTGTAGAATACTCAATCGCTGTCGTTTTCTAGAGAAAGATGATTGCTTGTGAAGAAGGAAGACGCAATTGAGCTCGAGGGTACGGTAAAGGAACCGCTGCCCAACGCCATGTTTAAGGTTGAGCTCGAGAACGGTCATTCGGTTCTGTGCAACATTTCTGGCAAGATCCGAATGAATTACATCCGTATTCTCCCCGGTGACAGGGTTGTCGTGGAGCTTTCCCCGTACGACCTGACCCGCGGCCGCATCACCTATCGCTATAAATAGCGGCACGCATACACGCACTCCTTTTCCGACTGCAGGCTTAGCTCAACCTACGGTCGGATTGTGTGTGAAGACCAGCCATAGTTTTAAACGCCTGCGGCTGGGCGAGTAGATAGTAGGGAAGTAGTTTGAGCGCTACCGAAAGGAAGAACGATGAAGGTACGTCCTTCGGTCAAGAAGATGTGCGATAAGTGCAAAATCATTAGGCGCCATGGCAAGGTCCTCGTTATTTGCGAGAACCCCCGTCATAAGCAGCGTCAGGGTTAAGAGAGGAGACTACGTTGGCCCGTATTAATGGTGTCGACCTCCCGCGTGAGAAGCGCGTTGAGATCGGTCTGACCTACATTTACGGCATCGGCCGCACCACTGCGACGAAGATTTGCGTCGAGTGCAACGTTAACGTGGATACGCGCGTTAAGGACCTCACCGAGGATGAGGTTAACGCCATCCGCGATTATATCGACAAGAACCAGATCATGGTTGAGGGCGACCTCCGCCGTGAGCGCAACCAGAACGTCAAGCGCCTTATGGACATCGGCTGCAACCGCGGCCTTCGTCACCGCAAGGGCCTCCCGGTCCGCGGCCAGCGCACCCACACTAACGCTCGTACCCGCAAGGGCCCGAAGCGTCAGATCGGTGCTAAGAAGAAGAAATAAGGAGCGCTAGATAGATGGCTACTGCTAAGAAGAACGTTCGCGCTGCCCGTCTGAAGCGCGCGGACCGTAAGAACATTTCCGTGGGCCAGGCTCACATTCGTTCTACGTTCAACAACACGATCGTTTCGATCACCGATCCCCAGGGCAACGTCATTTCCTGGAAGTCGGCTGGCCAGGTGGGCTTCAAGGGCTCCCGTAAGTCCACGCCGTTCGCTGCCCAGATGGCTGCCGAGGCTGCTGCCAAGCAGGCCATGGAGCACGGTATGAAGAAGGTTTCCGTCTTCGTCAAGGGCCCCGGCTCCGGTCGTGAGACCGCCATCCGCTCCCTCCAGGCTGCTGGCCTCGAGGTCTCGAGCATCCAGGACAAGACCCCCATTCCGCACAACGGCTGCCGCCCCAAGAAGCGTCGCCGCGTGTAACTGAAAGGATCGTATCAATATGGCAATCGACAGGACTCCTGTTCTTAAGCGCTGCCGTCAGCTCGGGATCGATCCCGCTGAGCTCGGTTACAGCAGCAAGAAGGAATCTATCCGTCAGCCCAAGCGCCGTCGCAAGGAATCTGAGTACGGCATGCAGCTGCGCGAGAAGCAGAAGGTCAAGTTCATCTATGGCGTTCTGGAGAAGCAGTTCCACGGCTACTTCAACAAGGCCCGTAAGATGAACGGCGTCACCGGTGAGAACCTCATGATCATCCTTGAGTCTCGCCTCGACAACGTCGTCTTCCGTCTTGGCTTCGCCCGCACCCGCAAAGAGGCTCGTCAGTCCGTCCGTCACGGTCACTTCACCGTGAACGGCAAGCGCGTGGACATCCCGTCCTACCGCGTCAAGGCCGGCGACGTCGTCGCTGTCGGCGAGAAGTTCCGTGACCTCCTCCCCATCAAGGAGGCCCTGATTTCCTCCGAGCGTTTCGAGGTCCCTGGCTGGCTCGAGGTCGATATCGAGAAGCTGTCTGGTAACGTGCTCGCTCTGCCGACGCGTGAGCAGATCAGCGGTGATATCAACGAGCAGCTCATCGTCGAGCTCTACTCTAAGTAGTCCATCCGGGCTGCTGAGGCTGGAGGTAATACATGTCAGAATTCATTAGGCCTCAGGTTCAGGTCGAAGAGATTAACGAGACGTCTGCTCGTGTCTCCGTCGAGCCGCTCGAGCGTGGCTACGGCGATACGCTGGGTAACTCCCTTCGTCGCGTTCTTCTGTCCTCGCTCGAGGGTGCCGCCGTCGAGGCTATTCAGATCGATGGCGCGCAGCACGAGTTCATGACCATCCCTAACATGGTCGAGGATGTCACCGACATCGTCCTGAATGTCAAGGGTCTTGTCTTCAGGGCTCTCGGCACGACCGACGAGGCGACCGCCACCATTTCGGTTGACGGCCCCTGCGAGGTCACCGGTGCGGACTTCTTTATTCCGTCCGAGTTTGAGCTGGTCAACCCCGAGCAGCACATCGCTACGCTCACCGAGGGTGGCCATCTCACCATGAGCATGCGCATCGGCTATGGCCGCGGCTATGTCTCTGGCGAGGCTAACAAGCGCGACAACGATCCCATCGGTGTGATCCACGTCGACTCGCTGTACTCGCCGGTGTCCCGTTGCGCCAAGCTCGTTGAGGCTTGCCGTGTCGGTCAGCACACCGACTACGACCGCCTTGTCCTCGAGATCGAGACCAACGGTTCCATCGCCCCGCGCGACGCCGTGGTCCAGGCTGCCAATATCATCAACCAGCATATGGCTGCCTTTATGAACCTTGCCGAGACCCCCGAGGTCGAGGAGGAGGCTTCGATCTTCGCTCCCGAGGTCACCAACGACAACGCCGAGCTGGACAAGCAGATCGAGGATCTGGACCTTTCCGTCCGTTCCTACAACTGCCTTAAGCGCGCCAGCATTCACTCGGTCCGTCAGCTCGTTGAGTTCTCGGAGAACGATCTGCTCAACATCCGTAACTTCGGTGTTAAGTCGATCGAGGAAGTGAAGGACAAGCTTGAGTCCATGGGCCTGAGCCTGAAGGCTTAATGCTTCGCATATTTGAGGAGAAACTAGACCATGCGTCACAACGTTAAGAAGGGCCTGAAGCTCGGCACCGATGCGAGCCACACCAAGGCCATGAAGAAGAGCCTGGCCAAGGCCCTCTTCGAGAACGACCGCATCAAGACCACCGAGACCCGCGCTAAGGCGCTGCGTTCGGTCGTCGATCCGATCATCACCTGGGCCAAGAAGGGCGACCTGCACTCTCGTCGTCTGGCCATCGCCAAGCTCGGCGATAAGCAGCTCGTTGCCGAGATCTTCGACAAGGCTGCCCAGGGCATGTGGCAGGACCGCAACGGCGGTTACACCCGCATCATGAAGCTCGGTAACCGTAAGGGCGACAACGCTCCCATCGTTATCATGGAGCTCGTCACCGAGCCTTGCACGCCTAAGGCCAAGAAGGCTGCTCCGGCCCCCAAGAAGGCCGCTGCTCCCAAGAAGGTCGAGGCTGTCGAGGAGGCTCCTGCTGAGGAGACCGCTGAGTAGACAATCCGTCTGCATAGGCTATATTCGAGGGGTACGTTCGCGTATCCCTCTTTTTTTGTCGCGATACCGTTGATTGTTTGTTGGGAGCGCCCATGACTGCGCCGTCTGATTTCAATTCGATTCCAGAGCTCGATGCCACGCTCGTATTCCGTGTTGCCTATGACGGCTCCTCGTATAGCGGATTTGCCGAGCAGCCGGGCCAGACGACCGTTGCGGGCGAGTTGCGCCGCGCTATCGAGACGCTGCTGCGCCGTCCGATTGACCTGACATGCGCGGGGCGTACCGATGCCGGCGTGCATGCGGTGGCCCAGTACATTAGTGTGCCCGTAACGGACGCTGAGCTGGCTTTGACGCACCGTAGGTGGCTGAGGGCTATGGATGCGCTGCTGCCCAAAGATATCGCCATAAACGAGGTCTACAAGGCCCGTAAGGGCTTTTCTGCACGCTTTGATGCGCGTTCCCGTACGTATACGTACCGTATTGCTGATCGCGACGCGCGCCCCGTGCTCTCGCGCGGTGCGGTGTGGTGGCAACGCTTTCCCTTGGATGTCGATGCCATGGCTGCCGCGTGCCCTGCGCTCTTGGGCGAGCAGGACTTTAAGAGCTTTTGTAAGGTCGCCTCTGCCGTGGGCAAGCCCACGCACCGCTGCGTGATGCGTGCCGAGTTTGGCCACGAGGTCGCTTTTGGCGAGGATATCCTGACCTTCACTATCGAGGGTAACGCGTTTTTGCACTCGATGGTGCGCACCATTGTAGGCACGCTCGTGGAGATTGGCATGCATCGTCGCGATCCCGAATGGATGCGCGAGGTCATTGATGCCTGCGACCGTACCGCTGCGGGTCCCACGGCGCCTGCCTGCGGCCTTACGTTTATGGGCGTGGATTACGATCCCGCCGAGCTTGTCGTGCTCGACTAGGGGAGTGCTCGGTGCGTTCGCACCTGGCACATACTGTGTGTGAGCTGCGCGTGTGCAACATCTGTTCTTGACGTGCAACATGTTAGGCGGCTCGTTGCTTTTATAGCTCGGGTGTACCATGAACGACGGTTTGATTTGGCGCTGTCGAGAGGACGGAAAACTTGGTTCGACGTGGTTCGCATCCGCGACTTTCGGTGATCCTTATTGTTGAGGGTTCGCCCAGCTATGCGATGCGTGCGCTCGAGAGCGTCCAGAACCAAGACCTCTATGACCTGCAAATTGTCGTGGTTTGTCGCGACGTTGCGCCGGGCGTGCGCCATTCGCTCGAAGTTGCCGCGGACAGGGATATTCACATCGATTTGATTGACGTCGAGGATTCGGCGCGCGGGGCATGTCTCAGGGCCGGTTTTGCCGCCTCGCGTGGATTGCAGATTGTTGCCATGAACGCCGACGAGTGGTTTGCCCCACAGTCCCTTTCCAAGATGGTCGATGTTGCGTGCGATGCTGCGGCAGACATGGTGATTCCCACAGCATCGCTCGACCGCTATGACGCTCATCGTGAGCGCCATTCGCGCGTGCTGGATGCCAGCTCTCTTGCGATCGATGACCGTGCTTCTTTGGCGGCTGGTCTGTCTCAGATGATTTCCGGCGGCCTGATTGCCCAGACTTCCGGTGTGATGTACAGCCGCTCGTTGTTCGAGACGTGTTTGTCGCGCGGCCGTGCGCTTCGCTCGATTGGGTTTATGACATGCGCCCTTTCGCAGGCGCAACGCATATCCGGGTGCGGTGGCGCTTGTTTCCATGCGGTAGCGCCACAGCTTACAGATGCTTTTGACCCCACATTGTTTGCCAAGCTTACCGATGACGCCCGGGCGCTCGACGAGCTTACTGATTCGCTTGCAGAGGTGAGCGATGGCACGCAGCTAAAGGTTGCGAGCCATATGTTTTACTTCGCCGGGCTGGTCGCCTGCATCGAAAATTTGTGCTTGAGCCCGCATGGGGTTTCTTCAATTGAGCGTTCCGCTCGAATGCGTGATATGCTCGAAGCATCTCGAACTCGTCAGATGGCCGCGGCACTCAAGGATAACCATCGTGGACTCGGCCTGTTGTTTGGACCGATTGCCAGTGCCAAGCCTGCGCGTTGCGTGATGTATACGCACCTGGCCGCTTTTTTTAACCGGACGGGCGTCAAAACTGCTTAAGACGGCTATGTTCGAAACAATCTTGCATGGAATTGTTTCGAAATGCGTTCTTATTCACAAATACCATCAAATAGCGCTAAACTATTCAATTACTGATTGATTGTCTCCGCCATCTATGGAGTGAGGTTTTGTATGGCTAAAAAACGCAATGGGCGCCAGGATGCCATCAGAGATATCGTGCGCAACAAGGATGTTCGCACGCAGCGTGTGCTGGTGGACGAGCTTCGCGCTATGGGTTTCGATTGCACACAGGCAACCGTTTCGCGCGACATTGCCGATATGGGTCTGCGCAAGCTTCCCGAGGGTATCTATGTTCTGGCCGAGGACTTGCATCTGCAGCGTATGGTTTCCGAACTGGTAACGGGCGTTCTGCGCACTGACAACCTGGTTATGATCAAGGCCCAGCCCGGTACCGCTTCGGGCATTGCCGCCGCGGTCGATGCGGCCGAGCTGCCCGACGTGCTCGGTTCGCTCGCCGGTAACGACACCATCTTGGTTATCGCCCAGACCGCCGAGGATGGTGAGCGCCTGGAGGCCCTCATCAACAAGCTGAGTAACTCTCGTAAGTAGGCGAGGTGGCGCGTGAGGATAGTGCCGCACGGGCGCATATAGCGACTTTTATGGGGCGTCGGCGATGGTCGGCGCCCTGTTTTTTGTCGCATCGTGTTGAGGCGCGTGCGAGGTTTCTCGTGACAAAAAGGCGCCCGAGCAGCATTTGATCTGCTCGGGCGCCTTTGTTTGGCTATGGCTGGGTTCTTACTGACCCGTAGAGGGATCGGGCGTGGGCGTAGGCGTTGGAGTGGGGGAACCGCCCTCGCCGCCGCCTTCGCCACTGCTACCGTCGCCGCCGGTCGAGTCGCCGGTCGTTCCGGTGCCACCCGTGGTGTTGCCGCCCGTGGTCTCGGTGGTCGTGGTCGTAGTCGTGGTTGTCGTAGTCGTGGTCTCTTCCTCGTCTTTGTCCTCGGTGTCGCTATACGACTTCTTGGTGTTGCTGGTGCCGTAGAACTTCCAGACGTTGTTGTTCTTGTACGTGGGGGCAGTGCCCGTCGGGAACTCCTCGCGGTTGGTGCCGGCAAGGACGGTGTTCATGAACTTCTTAAAGACGGGCAGGTTAGTGCTGTCGCCCAGCAGGTCCGTGCCGTACTTTTGGATGGGAATCTCACCTGCGGAGTAGCCGGTCCACAGGGCGCATGCCAGCTGCGGGGTGTAGCCGCAGAACCACAGGTTGGTGGTGTTGTCGGTGGTACCTGTCTTGCCGGCATAGGGCTGGTTCACGCTCAGAGCGCCGGCGGCACCCGTGCCGCTGCCCTGCATGACGCCGGTCAGGACGTCGGTCACTGCTGCGGCCTCGCCGGTGGAGAGCACCTGTGTGGGGTTATCGGTGTGCTGGTACAGTACCGAGCCGGTTCGCGAATCAATCTCGGTGATGGCGATCGGCTGGCGATAGTAACCGCCGTTGGCAAACGTGGCATAGGCCGCGGCCATCTCGAGCGGCGAGATGGAGCCGGTGCCGAGAGTCATGACGGGAACGTCCTCGATATTGTCCTTAGAAGGATCGATGCCGAGCTTTTTGACGAGCGACATGATCTTGTTATTGCCGATAGCCTCTGCAACCTGGATATAGCCGGTGTTGGAGGAGTATGCCGTCGCCTGCTTGAGCGTGATGGTGCCGTAGCTTTGGTTGGCGTAGTTTTGCACCTCGGTCGTGGTGCCCTTGGCCTTGAGCGGCGAGTTGCAGTTGAGGGTGACGTTGGGGTTCATGCCGTTTTGGATGGCAGTGGCCAGCGTAAAGGCCTTAAACGTGGAGCCCACAGGACGCTTGGCCGTGGCGTGGTTCACGTGGTTCTCGTCGGCGTTATAGTCGTAGCCGCCCACCATGCACTTGATGTAGCCGGTCTTGGGGTCGACGACGACCATGCCCATGTCCAGGCCGTCGAGCGAAAGCGTGTCGAGCTGGGCACGCACGGCCTCCTCGGCAGTCTGCTGCATCGTGGGGTCGATGGTGGTCTTGACAGTTAGGCCGCCCTTAAACAGCACGTCGGTGGAGAACTCCTGTTCCAGCAGCTGCTTAACATAGGCGACAAAGTAGGGCTGCGAATACACGTCGACACCGCTGCCCGAAATCTCGGTCACGTTAAGGGTGATGGGCTCTGCCTGCGCGGCGTCGTGCTCCTCCTGCGTGATATGGCCCAGGCGCAGCATGTTGTCGAGAACCTTGTTGCGGCGAGACAGTGCCAGGTCGGGATTGACCGTGGGGTCGTACTGCGAAGGCGAGTTGGGAAGGCCGATGAGCAGCGCGGCCTCGCTCAGGGTGAGGTCGGCGGCGCTCTTGGACAGATAGGTCTCGGCGGCGGCCTCGATGCCGTAGGCACCGTGGCCGTAATAGATGGTGTTGAGGTACATCATAAGGATCTCGTCCTTGGAGTACATCTCCTCCATCTTGATGGCGATATAGGCCTCGCGCACCTTACGCTCGATGGTCGAATCGAACTGCTCCTCCTGCAGGATGGTGTTGCGTACCAGCTGCTGGGTGATGGTCGACGCGCCCTCGTGGCCACCGGAGGCGGTTGCCACGGCGGCACGCGCGATGCCCCACAGGTCGATACCGCCGTGCTCGTAGAAGCGCTCGTCCTCGACGTCGACGGTGCCTTGCAGCACGTACGGAGAGACCTGGTCCTTGGTGACGGACTTGCGGTTTTGCGTGTAGAAGCTCGCGATCTTGTTGCCGTTGCAATCGACGATCTCGGTGGGTTCACTCACCAGATAGGCGTTGGCGTCGGTATAGTCGGGCAGATCGGACAGCCAACGGTTGACGTTGCCGATCATGCCGATGCCAAACGCTACGCCCGCAATGAGCAAAAAGCCCAAGAACGAGAGCAGGATCATGGGCAGGGCGTGCGTCTTGGAACGACTGCGTCCCTGTCGTTGGCGAGGACCCATATATTGACCTCCAGGTATGTCGTGCCGGGCGGCGAGTGCGCCGCTGGGGCAGGATGGACATAAGTTATTACACGATAAACCAAACGAGGCGCGCGAGGCCTCGTGTATGCTGGATGACGGCATTTTTCAGAGTGAATGCATACCTTGTTGGTAAGGAGTTTGCCAATGGCGATTCGGACGATGGGGCCGAGTGGACAATGCGATAACGAGCCGGGGGCTGTCGAGGCGGCGATGCCCGAACTCCTGGCGCCTGCCGGCGGACTCGATCAGATGCTCGCGGCGATTGCGGCGGGCGCCGATGCCGTCTATGCGGGCCTGGGCGGGTTTAACGCCCGCGTGAGCGCACACGGCTTTACCGACGACGAGTTTTTGCGCGGCTGTGTCGTGGCGCATGCGCACGGCGTGCGTGTATACGTGACGCTCAACGTGTTTGTGTTCGATGACGAGTTGGCCGACGCGGTGGCGCTGGGGGCGCATGCGCATGAGTTGGGTGCCGATGCCTTGATCGTGGCGGATGCCGGTCTGGCCTGCGCGTTGCGCGCGGCGATTCCCGGGGTCGAGATTCACCTGTCCACGCAGGCGGGCGTCCATAGCGAAGGCGCCGTGCGCCTGGCTGCCGACGAGCTCGGGGTCGAGCGCGTGACGACCGCCCGCGAGCTGGCGGTCGACGAGATTGCCGCCCTGTGTGCTACCGGCGTGCCTATCGAGGTGTTCTGCCATGGCGCGATTTGCATTGGATATTCGGGCGCCTGCGAGTTTTCGGCCTTGCGGCGTGGACGATCGGCGATGCGTGGCGACTGTACGCAGCCGTGTCGCCTGGCGTACGACCTGGTGGACGAGGCGGGGGAGAGCGTCGTTTCCGTGGAGGGCGATCGTCTGCTGTGCCCGCGCGACTATCTGGGCATTGCGCACCTGCCCGAGCTTGTTGGGGTCGGGGTGGCGTCGCTCAAGATCGAGGGGCGCATGAAAAACCCCGACTACGTGTTCAACGTGGTGCGGGTGTGGCGTCGTGCACTTGATATGCTGCGCGATGGCGCGTGGGATGCCGCTGCCGTGTCGGTGCTCGAGCGCGAGCTGGGCAGGTCGTTCAACCGCGGGTTTACCGATGCATATCTGCGGGGGCGATCGGGTGCTGAGCTCATGAGCTTTGAGCGTGCGATTAACCAGGGCGTGCGCGTGGGCCACTTGGTGACGGTGGGTCACGAAGAGGTGACCGTCGAGCTCGATGCCGCCGTGGCCGCGGGCGATACGCTCGAGATTCGGTTCTATCCGGGTGCCGATGCGCGCCCCGATGTGCCCAAGCGCTGGCCCCAGGTACCCTGCCCGGTGGATGCGGCGGCGGGGGAGCGCGTTGCCGTGCACTGCAAGCGTAAGGTGGATGCGGGATGCGAGGTGTACCTGATTCGCAGCGCCGGCGTGTTGGAGCAGACGGCGACGGCGCTGGAGCGCATGCGGGTCGAGGCGGACGCGGTCGTACCCGTTGCACGAGCCGTTGAGATGCTGCCCTTTGAGGGCGCCGTGACTGTTGGCGACGTGCCCGAGGCGGCGTTGGCGGAGCCGACGGAAAAGGGAGCTTCCGCTCGCATGGTCTTTGCCTGGCAGCTGATGGATGCCGACCCGTGTGGCGAGCGCGATCTGTCCGATGCGACCGTGGTGTTCGACGAGGTCTGTCGCGCAGCCGATGCCTCGCGTACCCGCTCGCTTATGCGGCGTGCCGGGCGCGTCGTCTGCCGAAATCTGGGACAGGTGGCGATGGCGTGTGAGCTGGGCGTGGCGTTTGACGTTGCGGCTCCGGTGTTTTGCGCGAACCGGGTTACGCTTGCCTGGCTGCGCAGGCTCGGCGCGGGCCGTGTGTATTTGCCTGCCGAGCTTGTCGCCGACGACGCGGAGCGCGTTGCCGAGCTTGCCGCTTGCCCCGGTGTCTTGGGGGCTGTCGACGCCGACCGTCCCGAGCTCATGGTATGCGAGCACTGCTTGCTGACTGCCGAGGGCGTCTGCGCCACGGATGCGACGGGGCAGGTCCGTTGCCGTGACTGCTCGCGTCGTCAGCAGGCGCGCTTTTTGGTCGAACGTGACGGCACGCGTTTGCCGGTCGTTGTCGACGCGTGCGGCAGCACGAGGATTTTCCTGTCGTAGGTGTTCGGCCGCGCCGTTTTGGTTATTATTAGTGGGTTTATGAACTTCGAGCACCGCCGTATCCGGTGAGGGTGCTATAGCAAAAGGAGGATACCCAATGCTGTCTGTCGACGAGCAAATGCGTATCATCACCTCGGGCGCAGCACAGATCGTCCCCGAGGCCGACCTTCGCAAGAAGCTTGAGAAGGGCGAGCCCCTCAACATCAAGCTCGGTGTCGATCCCACCAGCCCCGACCTGCACCTGGGCCATGCCGTGCCCCTGCGCAAGATGCGTCAGTTCCAGGACCTGGGCCACAAGGTCACCCTCATCATCGGTAACGGCACCGCACTGATCGGCGATCCTTCGGGCAAGAACTCCACCCGTCCGCAGCTTTCGCAGGAGCAGATTGAGGCCAACGCCGAGACCTACGTGAGCCAGGCCATGAAGATCCTGGATCCCGAGAAGACCACCATCGTGCACAACGGCGACTGGATCCTGTCGATGGATCTGGCCGGCCTGCTGCAGGTGTGCTCCAAGTTCACCGTCGCCCGCATCCTCGAGCGCGATGACTTTACCAAGCGCTACCAGTCCCAGACGCCGATCGCCCTGCACGAGTTCCTGTACCCCGTGATGCAGGCCTTCGACTCCGTTCAGATCAAGGCCGACGTGGAGATGGGCGGCACCGACCAGCTCTTCAACCTGCTCGCTGGTCGCGAGCTCATGGAGAAGATGGGCATGGAGCCGCAGATCGCGCTTACCATGCCGCTGCTCGAGGGCACCGATGGCGTGCGTAAGATGTCCAAGTCCTACGGCAACTACATCGGCCTGACCGATGCTCCCAAGGATATGTTCGGCAAGACCATGTCCATCCCCGATGAGATGATCGGCAAGTACTATCGTCTGGCCAGCTCGCTCACCCCGGCCGAGGTCGACAAGATCGACGCTGCCCTGGCCGACGGTTCCGCCAATCCCTATGAGCTCAAGCGCGCACTGGGCCGCGACCTGTGCGACACCTATCACGGCGCCGGTGCCGGTGACGAGGCTCAGGCCGAGTTCGACCGCGTGTTCAAGGAGGGCCAGCTTGCCGACTTCCCCGAGAAGCACGTTGAGCTGACCGTCAACGACGAGGGCCAGATCTACCTCGCAGGCCTGCTTAAGGACCTGGGCCTTTCGGCGAGCGCCGGCCAGGCCCGTCGCGACATTGACGGTGGCGGCGTCAAGATCAACGGCAAGGCGGTGGCTCCCAAGAGCTACAACATCGACCCGAGCGCCCTCAAGCTGGGCGACACCCTCTCCGTAGGCAAGCGCAAGGGCTTTAAATTGGTCTAGCAAGTAGGTCAACCTAACATGTGCAATAGGGCCGCAGCCGGAACTCCCGACTGCGGCCTTTTGAGTTGCGGTGAAATAGTTCCTAAAAATGCCATACGGGCGCCCAGGCAGGAACTATTCCACCGCAACTTTTTTCCTCCGTCCCCAAGGGATCATTTGGCGGTGCCGTTAAGCGGAGGGGCGTATCGTTGACCCATCGTTTGGGCATACAATGGCTGTTGGCTTGCTGCGGTGAAGGCTCGTCCGCTCCGCAGTTATTTCTACCGTTAAAGGAGTATGTATGTCCGTTGAGGTCATGAGGTCTGTGATCGATGCAGCCGAGGGTCGCGTGCCCGTCGACACGCTGTTCACCAATGCGCAGATTGTCGACGTATATGGCCAGCGCGTGGCGCCCGGTAGCGTTGCCGTCAAGGATGGCGTAATCGTCGGCGTGCTCTACGACGGTCGCGACGATGCCGCCGGTACCTACGAGGCTGCCGAGGTTATCGACTGCCAGGGTCGCTATCTCGCCCCCGGTTTTATCGACGGACATCTGCATATCGAGTCCTCGAACATCCGCCCCGCCGAGTATGCGCGCATGGCGGCAACGCGCGGCACCACCACTGCCATTGCCGACAGCCACGAGATTGCCAACGTAGCGGGGCTCGACGGCCTGCGCTTTATGATCGAGGACGGTCGTCGCGCGCCCATTTCCATCAAGTACATGATGCCCTCGTGCGTGCCCGCGCTGCCCGATGAGCAAGCGGGCGCTGTGATTACCGCCGCTGACATGCAGACGTTTTTTGCCGAGCATCCGGGCGACGTTTTTGGCCTCGGCGAGATGATGAACCTGCCGGGTGTCTTTATGGCCGATCCCGAGACCTGCGCTCGTATCGATGCTGCCAACCAGACACCGTCCAAGCAGGTCGACGGCCATGCGCCACTTGTTGCCGGCAAGGACCTCAACGCCTATGCCGCAGCGGGCATTATCGCCGACCACGAGTCGACGATTCCCGAGGAGGCGCTCGATAAAC
>CAUDVX010000003.1 GCA_958452935.1 uncultured Collinsella sp.
GCACACGGCCCTTGGCGTCCAGCCGCTTCTCATAGGGGGAGCCATCGGAAGCGATGTAGATAATGCTTTCGCTGCCCTTTGGAAACTTGGCCTTTCCTTCGGCTATGAGTTTGTGCTTTTCCTCGCGAATCCGCTCGAGCAGCTTGCTTGCGGGCTCGTCTGCGTGGTCTTGCGGCACAAGCTTGCCTTCGACCGCCATCTGCAGAATCGAGTTCTTCAGGTCTTTCGCCTTCATCTATGCCTCGATTCCGAGAATCTCGCAAATTTTAGCAAGCTTGTCATCAATCTCGGCATCGACTGCGGCGCGACGAGCGCGATAGTCGCGAATCAGCTCGTCGGGAGGTAGAATCTCCTCTTCCTCGTGCGGGTAACCGCACAAATCGAAGTTGAAACTTCCTGCCCGCAATTCCTCAACTGTATAGAGCTCAGCTTTGGGGTTACCATCTTTTTCGATTTCCTCGCGATTCGCCCACCAGTTACGAGCATCGTTGAAATGCTCGGACTTGATCGGTTTAGTTTTCGAGAAGTGCTTATAACCGTCTGGCATGTCCATGCGATAGAACCACACGCCCTCGGATTTCTTCGTATTGTCGAAGAAGAGGATGTTAGTGGTAATGGAGGTATAGGGCGCAAAGACGCTCTGAGGCATGCGCACGACGGTGTGCAGATTGAATTCTTCGACGAGACGGCGCTTGATTTCGACCTTCGCCGCATCCTGGCCGAACAGAAAGCCGTCAGGGATAATAACCGCTGCACGGCCGTTTCTCTTGAGGCGATACAGGATGAGCGCAAGGAACAGATCAGCGGTCTCCGAACTGCGAAGGGCTGTTGGGAAGTTGTTCTGAATAGATGTCTTTTCCGACCCACCGTAGGGCGGGTTCATGAGCACCACGTCGAACCGGCCGCGTTCTTTGTGGCGGTAATCGCGAACGTCGTGTTCGAGCGAGTTGTCATGGAAGACCTGTGGGTTGTCGATATCGTGCAGCAGCATGTTGGTGATGCACAAAAGATACGGTAACTGCTTTTTCTCGATGCCGTAGATCGATTTAGAATAGAGCTCTTGGTCTGCGGGCGTTTTCACCTGCTTCGCCAGCAGCTTCAATGCGCTTGTAAGGAATCCACCTGTTCCGCACGCGAAGTCAGCAACAGATTCCCCGAGCTTGGGATTAAGCATCTCGGCCATGAAATCGGTAACAGCACGGGGCGTGTAGAACTCGCCCGCGTTGCCCGCAGACTGCAAGTCCTTCAGGATGGTCTCGTAAATCTCGCCGAACGCATGGCGCTCCTTGTATTCGGTGAAGTCCACAGCATCATCGATCGCGTTGACAACCTGACGGAGCAGGATACCATCTTTCATGTAGTTATTGGCGTCGGTGAACGCCGCCTTTACAACCACTTGTCGCAACGGTGCGTCTTGGACAAGCTCAAGATTCGCCAAAGTCTTGAATAGGTCGTTGTTGACGAAGTCCAGCAACTCATCGCCGGTAAGGGCGTTGCCGTCTTTCGCGTCAGGCGCCCAGCTGTGCCAGCGCAAACGATCGGGGATGATCGACTCATACGAATCGTCGTGAAATTCCCATTCCTCTTCCTTCGCGTCATAGATTTTCAGGAAGAACAACCATGTCATCTGCTCAATTCGCTGAGCATCGCCGTTGATGCCCGCATCGTTTCGCATGATATTCTGGAGGGTTTTGACGAGAGATCCTAAAGCCATGCTTCAAAAGCCTTCCTAAGCCGAGTAAAGCGCATTCTCCAACGTTTGCGCCGCGTACATGAATTCTTTCTTGCCACCGAACGCTTTGCAAATCTTCATAGGGCTTCCAAAGCGCCGAAACTCTTCAAGGTCGAGGATTCTGGTGTCATCCAAATCGATGAGGTTCGAAGTGGCGTATTTGTCGAGAAGGGCCTCGAGCACATCACGTGCAAGGCCGGTGTACTCGTACAGATAGCCCTTCTTCTTCACGTTGTTGGCCCTTTCGCTCCTCGTGAGCGGTTTCTGGTCGTAAGCAATGTGACAGATGAGGTCGAAATCGCTCATTTGATCTTGACCGGACTCCTTGCGAAGCTCATCAAGGAACACGCCACGATCCCTCAGTTCGTCGATAATCGCTTGCTTGCGGTCCTCGGCGTTCCAAACGACAAGAAAATGGTCGAGCGTATCGTACTCGCCGCGGATGTTTTTCCGTGTGTAGTCCTTAAGGCTCTCCGTGACAAGCTCGCCAGAAACCGAATAATACTCAACTCGCTCGGAGGCTATTTCGACGGGAACACCGTGAACATAATATTTAACGCGTTTGCCATCGATGTCCGTCTCGCCATCATCCAATACATTGTCGGGATTGGGCAGAGGCGAAACGTCGGGAGGGCTGTCCGGCTCGTCGGTGTCGGGCACCATAGGACCGTTGGGTGCAGGTTCGAACACCTGCACCGGCTCGCCGTCAAACGCCGGGTCGGCGAACATACGCGACGCATCGCGGAAATCAAGAATGGTAAAGTACAGCTTGCCGTACGGCTCGCAGATGCGAGTACCGCGGCCAACAATCTGCTTGAACTCCGTCATTCCCTGCTCGCCGTAGACGTTGTCCAACACGACAAGCTTGCAGGTTTTGCAGTTCACGCCCGTAGTAAGCAGCTTCGAAGTCGTGACGATCGTCGGGTACTTCTCGTCGGGGTCAATGAACTCGTCGAGCTTCGCCTTGCCCTCTTTCGAATCGCCGGTGATGCGCATGATGTAAGTAGGGTGCTCTTTGACGATGTCGCTGTTCTCATTGACTAAGGCCTCGCGCATTCGCTCTGCATGGTCGATATCGACGCAGAAAACAATCGTCTTCGAATACCTGTCCGTTTCCTTAAGGAACTGGGTTATCTTCTTGGCCACGACCTCCGTTCGCTCCTTGATAACGAGCTCGCGGTCGAAATCCTGTTTCTCGTAAACACGGTCGCTAATCAGCTCTCCGTTGTCATCGACGGCTCCAGCGTGCGGACGCCAACCATAGACGTCGACGTTCGGTTTCACGCGAACAACCTGGTATGGGGCAAGGAAGCCGTCCTCGATTCCCTGCTTCAGCGAGTACGTGTACGCAGGTTCCCCAAAGTAATCGATGTTCGACACATCCTTCGTTTCTTTCGGAGTGGCCGTCATGCCGATTTGCACAGCGGAGCTAAAGTACTCGAGTATCTTGCGCCAGGCAGAATCGTCGGCCGCGCTGCCGCGATGGCATTCGTCGACGATGATGAGATCGAAGAACTCGGGGCTGAACTCCCTGAATATCTCCTCGCCATCGGTACCGACGAGTTGTTGGTAAAGTGCAAAGTAGATTTCGTACGCCGGGTCGAGCTTGCGATGCTCGACCTTCGTGATCACCTTGCGCAGCGGCTTGAAGTCTCCGTCTATGGTCTGATCGACGAGGATGTTCCTGTCGGCAAGATAGAGGACCTTCCTGGCCATGCCAGCCTCGCGCAGGCGGTGTACGATTTGGAACGCCGTATAGGTCTTGCCGGTGCCCGTGGCCATGACGAGGAGGATCCTGTCTTTGCCGCTCGCCACGGCCTCGACGGTCCTGTTGACGGCGTTTCGCTGATAGTAGCGGGGCGAATTGCCGCCATGCTCGTAATAATAGGGCGCGGTAATAATCTCTTCCGCTTTCTGCGTTTCGATGCCCTTCGAAGCGCAGAAGCGAGCCCACAATTCCTCGGGAGAGGGGAACTCGTCCATGCTCAGACGGCGAACCCTACCGGTAGTGAAATCATGCTCAGCAAAGCCCTTGCCGTTCGAGCTGTAAGCGAAAGGTACATCCAGGGCAATTGCGTAATCCATCGCCTGCTGCAGGCCAGCCTCGACCGTATGATCCGAGTCTTTTGCCTCAACGATAGCGATAGGCATATCCCGCTTATACATGAGCAGATAGTCGGCCTTCTTGGGCTTCTTTCGGGTATGGAGCCCCTTGCGAACGACGATCTCGCCGTCGGTGAAGTAGTATTCAGTAAATATCTGCCTGTCGGCATCCCATTTTCTTTTGAGTGCCGGATCGATCAACTTCAGGCGCACATCTGACTCGTTCACTTTGCAGCCCTCCTCACTACCTCTTCGGCCAGCAGCGCCGAGATGAACGCGCTTGCGGATACGCAATCCCGTTTTGCCATTTCAGTTACAGCACGTTTGAGATCGGGAGTGACAGCGAAGATAATCCTGTCGGTCTTCTTGCCGTTCAGGAGTTCCTGCTTGAGTTCGATTTCGTCCATTGCCCGTCCTTCGGATGCTCAGGTTGCAATGCGGATGCCGTGTTGCATCATTGTTATATAAGTTTAGCATATCGATAGTTTCGACCTGCAGCTTTCCTAAAACGTAGTCGCATCACTGTGTTTACGGCAATCGCGTAAACGTGCCTATAGGAGGTGCTTTGATTGTGCGACCAGCCCAAACCCGTGGCAGGCTTGCCTGCCAGCGCACCCGCCGTAGGCGGAATACTTATCCTGCATCAGCACCTCCAGGGGCTGATATATCCCATACGCCCGACCGGCGCGGAGGTTGAAAACGGGGACTTCCAAGGGCACGCCCTTGAGCGCGATGGGGTCAGGGGAAGCGGCGCGAGCTTCCCCTGACCGCCTTGCCAGCCTTTAACGATGAGGCCAAGAAGATGCAGAGCACGAAAAAGGCCCGCCGAAGCAGGCCTACCCAGAAAGGGCTGCAAAGGAGGCTAAGCCTCTCCCAGGGCGTTGATATGATGTCGAATCATGGCCTTCCCGCCATCGAAGATCACGAGGGCGACCTCGTCGAAGCGAATTCGACTGTCGGGAATCGGCTCACCTTGCCGCTCGAACCAGGCGATGGCATCGGCTTCCGCCTCCTTCCGGTCCATGACCTCAGCGGGAAACCCCTTCTCGTTCGCCTCCCTGGCGACGACTCTCGCGAAAACGATGTCGCCGTCATCTACGGCCACCAAGCTGATGCATTCGCCCGACAGCCTGCCGATGATTCGATAGCCCTTGCGCTCCAAAAGCAGCGCCGCCATCTCGATCGCCCTCTGCTTGAGCTCATCTGCGTTGTTCATGATGCCTGCCTCCTTAGGCTTCGGGGCCCGCCTTTCGAGCCCTGTGCCCTGCGCGGCGCTCGTCGGAAAGCGGATGCGCAAGGAACCAAGCGAAACCGCAAGGCTTGAGTTTTCACGGTTCTGCGAAGCGGGTTCGTGAAAAGTTTTCGCGCCTTGCGCGGCCGCGACGACGTGCGACCCTGCAGGGCGTCAGGGAATGCAAGGCGCGACCCGAATCAGGTGGCGGCGGCAGTCCCGGCAACGTAGCTCACAAGAAGCGCGGGTCAGACGCCTCGGCGATTGCCTGGGCGATGTCGACTTCGGCTTCCGCGGCGTCGCCAATGCGCCATGTCTTGGCAGGTTCGGAGTTCTTGGCCTCGCGGTTCGGAGCAAGGCTTGCGCGCGTTGCGGCGTCCGGTTCCCTGCCGCCAAGGCCAATGGCGTCGCCCGCGTACGTCTTCGAGACCGGCAGGGAACTGCACGCGTAGGCCTGCCCGCCTTTGATGACGAGGTGCCCGGTCCGCCAATCCCATTTGGCAAGGTCCTCAGGGCGGAAGAGCTTCGCCTCGTGATAGCTTACGGAAGTGCTGCTGCCTCCCCCGTTGGCCGACTTGCTGATCGAGCGCGTCTTCGTCTCCACCGTGTAACAGCCGAGCTGGTCCGAGTAATGCTTGCAGGTCTTTGCGTCGTTGGCGGCCAGGAACAACGTGGTGTCGAGGTTGTTGAAGATGCCGGGCGCGTCCTCGCGGTACGTCGCCTCAACCTGCGAGCGGTCCTGGCACACGAACACAAGGTGCATCCCGAGCGAGCGCACGATGCTCACAGCCTTCTGAAGCCCAGGGATCTTGGGAAGCTGCGGGAATTCCTCGAGAATCCAGTACACGGGACGGTCCAGCGTCCCGCCGCAGCGCCGCTCGGCGAGGCGGCGCAAGCCGTCCATGGTCTGCGAGACGAACGCCGCCACCAGGGCGTCGTACGCGGTCGACGAGCTGTTGAACCTGATATAGAGGGCCACCTTGCCGCCGAGGAAGTCTTCGGCCGAGAAGTCGCTCCTCGCGAGCATGGGGCTCACGGCGGGGTCGGCGTAGACGTTGAGCACGGCGGCGAGGTTCACGCGGAATCCGCCGTACGTCTCGGCCGGTGCGTAGGCGACGTGCTCGAGCGAGAGCCTGGCCGACGAACCCGCGGGGAGATTCTCGGCTATCCGCTGCAGCCGCTCCTGATCCATCGCGGCAATGGCCGCAACGGTTGACAGGTTGCGCGCGTCGTCCGGCACGTCGGGGCTCTGCGCCACGTAGGCGGCAACGCCTGAGAACAATATGCGCGCCGCCTGGGTCCATATTGCCGTGGTCTCTCGCCGTTCGAGCACGAGCGTATCGGCCAGAATGCGCACTTCGCCGGGCAGCTCGGAGGGGTGCCTGCCGTTGAGACCTTTCGCACAGTCGATTGCGGGCTGCAGCGGCAGCCACCCGTCGCTTCGCGCGGCGTCGGAGAAGTCGATGCACACGCGCATGTAGCCATGCCCCTCGGCGTAAGCCCCGGTGAGGTCGTGCAGTTCGCCCTTGGGGTCGAGGGCGATGAACGAGAAATCGGAATTCACAAGGTTGATCAAGGAGGGCGCGAGGCAGCTGGACGTCTTGCCCGCGCCGGTGCCGCCGATTACGAGCGCGTGCCTGATATCGTCGACGAGCAAGCGCTTCCCATCAGGGCCCACGCCGCCAACGACGAGCCCCGGCGAGGCCTTATCGGCATCGCACATGCCGAACTCGCGCTTCAGGGCGATGGGGCGCGACTCCAGGCGGCTCGACCCGTACGACCTGTTCGGCGACGGCTTCTCGCCAAGCCATGCGCCGCTGTGGAAGGCGCGGTAGCTATGCGCGGCGAGCGCAACCGCTGCCGTTACCGCAACGACGGTCGCCACGGCAAGGACGCTCGCCTCGTCCGGCAACTCAGCCTTCTGCCCCGCCGCATGTGTAAACGTCTTCAGAAGCTGCGCGATTGTCGGTGAAAGGACATCGCCTGCGAGCGACGGGTAGAGAAGCCTGGTTGCGAAATACGCGAAGGCTTCGAAGATGGTTGCGTAGAGAAGGAACTCCGCGAAAGGGCGCGGAAGCTTGTTGAAGCTTTTCTGTCTTGGCACGACCGTTTCTCCTTACAGTTTTGGGACGGGGACGCGGATTGGTATTTGCTTCTCAATCAGAGATCCGGGCGCGCGGGTGCCGATAAGGCGCTCGGCGTGCGCGATCGCCGCGCCCAGCGCGCGGGCAGCCAAGGCAAGGGTTTTCTGGCCGACCTCGTCGCCGTAGTCGCCTTTGCCGCCATCGGAAAGAGCCTGCCTTGCCAGCACCGCAGCGCCCTTTGCGTTCGCCGAAAGCGACGATTGCACGGCATCGGCCTCCCTGCCGACGCTCGGCAGCCTGCGCAGCACGTTCTTGCCAAGAGGCGTGCCGGCGCATGCATCAGCACGCAGGGCGCTTGAGAGGCTTTTCATCTCATCGTCATCGAGGCAGCTGAAAACCTCTTCGGCAAGCTGCCAGGCGCGCTTGCGTGCGGGCGGCCCCAATTCCATCCAAGCCTCCAGCCCGACCTCAGGCTTGGCGGCGACGGCGGCGCTTTCGGCGTTCCCGACATTGGAGATGAGCGCGTTTCCAAGCCTCGTTTTCAAATCGGCCTCCGCCGCCGAGACGTAGGCCTCGAGCTCCGCCCCTTCGAGCCCTTTCAGCTCGGCGTAGCCCAGCACGGCCTTCTCGTAGCTGGCGCGCAGCTCCTGCATACGCTGATCGGCTTCGACGGATTGCCGCACTGCGGCATCCACTTCGGAGACTGCTTCCCGATGGAACTTTGCCAGCTTCGCGTATTTCAGCGAGCCTTCGTTCGGCAGCGCCTCGACCACGGCTTTCCGCTGGGCATCGTCAAGCCCTATGCCCCTCATTCGCGCCACGAGTTCGTCTCTTGCCTGGGTACGTTGCAAGCTGAGCTCGTCTCGCTGGGGCTTCAAAACGGCGGCGCGCAGGGCGTCGTTCGCCCGGCGCATCTTCTGCTTGGGAAGCAGGCTGTTGAAATCTCCCGTTTCGTCCCATGTGAAGACGTGGCAGTGCAGGTTGTTCTCTTGGTTGACGTGGTAGGCCGCAACCCAACGGATGTTCTGTGGCTCCATGACCCCAAGGGACTCCACATACCTCGGCCACTGGCTTCGCAGCAGTCGCTCCCAATCCTGTTTTGTCGTGAGACCGAGCCCCTCGGCGTCCTCGCGGCGCACGGTCACCACGCTGGTCACTATCGCCGATTCCGTGTTTTTGAGCTCGCGCTGGATCCCCGCACGCTCCGGCACGCCCCGGGCGTCGAACAGCGCGTGGCCCTGATTGGGCTCGGGAACGGAACCGGGTCTGTAGCTGATGTATCCGAGCTTCGCCATTCGCGCGTTCTCACGCTCGATGCGCAAGTCGTCGTCGCTTTTCATGGCGACCGCGCCGGGCCTGTTCGCGATGTAAAGAAGCCGACTTCCGCCAATCACGCCGTGGCCTGCGGAGCCCGAGAGCATGACTCGGTGATTCACCACGATCTTCGAGCCCGGCACGGCTAGCCTTCTCGCTTGACGTCGGCGTACGCGCGGCCGGCCTGCAACTCGCCGCCCCGCTTTGCATAGAAGGCCCAGAGCTCCTCCGCGGGAACGTCCTTCCAAGCGGGGATGATGGCGCGGGAGACGTCGTTGAGCATGGCCGCCACCTGCAGGCTAGCCTTCGTCCCGCGGCTGCAGACGCGTGCCACGCGCTCCTCCAGCACATCGTTGCGGCTGTCCATGTCCTCGCGCAAAATGTTGAATTCCGCTTCTATTACATCGCGCACCAGCTTGCCCACCGGAGTTGCGAACACGCTGAGAGACTCGCAGGCCAGGCCCTTCTCCAACAGGTCGCGCACGGCGTCGCTCTCTTTCATCCCGGCCGATGCGGCGTACGAGGTTATGCGCTTGTCGAGCACCGGGTCGATGCGCAGGCTGCGAACCTTCTTCTTCGTTGCCATTGATTGCTCCTTGATACGAAAAACGGGCGCGGGCCATAGTCCGCGCCCGTATGCCTAGCCTTCCTGACCGTCCGTGACCCAATACTCTGCGTAACCGGCCAGATCGAAATACCCAGGCTCGGGGGCCTTGCGCCACTCGTCGACGTTGGCGTACCCGCCCTTGCCGTCGGGAACGGGTTCTACTTTTTGCTTCAGGATCTCGCGATATTCTGGCCACGCCTTCGCGATCTCCTCATCGATCCGGTCCAAATCGGGGTCGCGGCGAAGCTCGTTGACATCTTTGCCGACGAGGAAGTACGCGAATCGCGGCGTTCCCTCAGGCGCGTTGCGCACGCTCACCGCACAAACCGACTGGGCTTGCGTCGCCTTGTCGGGGTTGACGACGATCCATTCGCCTTCCTTGAGCTGAACCGTACGACCGTCGGCGATCACGTGATAATCTACATGCTTGACGTTGCTCATGGTTTTGCCTTTCTTCCATGGTTGATTGATTCGATGACGGCAAGTGACGGGAATGACGGCACACACGCACCAGGCACAACCGTCACTTGCCGTTTGCCTTTAGCTGGTTTGGATACGGCGATGACGGCGCACCTCTGTGCCGGATTCCCGTCATCGCCGTCATTTGCCGTCACGGCAGCAGCGAAAGCTCGATGCTTCGGCTGCTGCCGGTGCGGCTCCGGCCGAACGACACACCCTGCTGGCAAAGCCATTCGTTGTGCTGCGCCAACTGCTTGCCCAGCACTGCAGGGCTGACGCCGTCGATGCCGACGGCCTCGATTAGCTCGCTGGCGGTTCCGGACCAACGGCAAATCCCATTGGCCAGCCAGCCGACGATGGCCTTCACTGCATCAGGGACACCCGCCTCATAGGCCTCGGCCTCGGTGAGCTGCTCGACGAACTCCCAACGCATGCCATCGCGGCGGAGCACGAGTTCGGCGTACTCGACGTCGCGCCCCGTGACCGAGAGCCTGCAGTCCGAGGAGCTGCGCTTCTCCTTCTGCATCACCATCATGCCGTCGACCGCGCCGCTGATCGCAGTGGTGCCGCTTATGTCCATGAACTGGTCGCTGGCGCTTTCCGCTTTCCGCAGGTGGTGCACGATCATCACGCAGACGTCGTGGCGGTCGGCGAACGACTTGAACTGCCGCAGGTCAGCGTAGTCGTTGGCGTAGCTATAGTCGCCGGAGTTGCCGCGCGCCACTTGGAGCGTATCCACGACAAACAGCTTTGTGCCGGGATAATCGAGCAAAAGCCCCTCCAGCTGTCCGATGAGGCCCTCTGCGAGCGTGGCCGCCTGCGGCACCAGGCGGAAATCATCCACGCTCTCGTCGGCGAGAGACCACAAGCGATGCTGCAAGCGGTACTTGGTGTCCTCCAGGCAAAGATAGATCGCACCCGCCTGCACCGTGGCCTTCTCAAGGAACGGCTGGCCCATCGCCACGCTTTGGCAGAGCTGCAGGCAGAGGATAGACTTCCCGAACTTCGGGGGCGAGCAGAGCAGATTGGTGGAGCTCGTGGGCAGAAGCCCTTCCACCAGCCACACGGGCGGCTTCAGCACCTCTTCCATGAGCTCTTGTGCCCCAATGGATTCCAGCTTAGGAAGCATAGCGATCACCACCTTCCACGTTCTGTGAGACGCGGCAAACGCACCAGCGGCCGCGATAGTCACGGGCCATGGTGAAGCCCATCGCCCCGCAGAAGGCGTCGAGCTTGTCCTCCAGGCCGAACAGGTAGCTAAGGAGCTCGCCTTCGTCTGGCCAGTGATCGAAACCGTGACGGGCAAGCAGGCGCTTCTGCTCCTCCAAGCTGTGAAAGTAGCTAGTCTCCATGGTCCGCCCCCTCGATTGCGGGGCGGCGATGCGCTATCATGCGCTTCGGCGCGGGGGCCGGCGCGTCTTTTCCAGGGACGAGCGCCGGTTCCTGCTGCTGGGTTGCCTGTTCCATAGGCATCATTTCCTTTCTGCTAGCGCCGAACCATCGTCTTGACGGCGGCGTCTTCCTTTTCTACATCCGCGATTTCGGGCTCGACGCCCAAGGCGGCGAAGGTATTCGCCAGAATCTCGAGCGTCGCTTCGAGTTCAGGGCTCACACCCGTCCCGTCGCGGATGCGGCGCAGCTCGCGATAGGCCGCGTCCATGTGCTCGCGCAGCGCCTTCTGCAGGCGGCTGCTGGGCACGACCGTCACCTTGCGGTTGAGCAGGCGCGCGGTGATGTAGTCCTGCTTGGTCATGCCGCTCATGGCTACCTGTGCGTCGATGAGCTGCGCCTCCTCGGGCGAGACCCGGAACGCGACGGTGACGCTGCGACGGCGACCGTGCTGGTCAAGGTTCACCTCGCTCATGTCGTTCACCTCCCTTCCAGGTTCTCGAGGGCCCTCGCCATATCAGCCTGAACGTTCGGGAACAGGTCGGCGTAACGATAAGTGATGTCCACGGCCTCGTGTCCCATGCGGTCTGCAATGGCCAACGCGCTGAATCCGAGGTCGATAAGCAGCGAAACGTGGCTACGTCGGATGTCGTGGATACGGATGACCTTCACGCCCGAAGCCGCACAACCGCGGCGCATCTCGCGGTAGAGGTAGCTTTTCGTGACTTTGAACATGCGCTCATCCAGCTGTATGTCTTCAAGGGCGATGAATTCCTTAACCTCGTCGATAACGAAATCAGGCACGGCTATCGTACGTATAGACTTCGCGGTTTTAGGATCGGTGATGACATCTTCGCCGTGAATCCGCTGATAAGAGCGGGTTATGCGCAGCATGTTCTTGCTGAAGTCGAAGTCGCTCGGCATCAGCGCCAGAAGCTCGCCTTCACGGATGCCGGTGAAGTACAGCAATTCGAACGCCGTAAAAGACAAGGGCTTGTCCATAACGGCGTCGGCGAACCTCAGGTACTCATCTTTAGTCCAAAAGTCAACGTTCAGAGGTTTCGCCTTCTTGACCTTATCGACCTTGGCGTATGGGCTCTTCACCAGACCGTAGTACTTTACGGCGTGGTTCAGAATAGCGCTAAGCTGATTCGCAACGGTACGAATGTAGGTCTTGCTGTAAGGTTTTCTCGTGCTTGGAATCACCGCCTTGGCCAGATGATTCTGCCAGGCAATGACGTCTTGCGCTGTTATCTCATCGAGCTTCTTCTGACCGAAAAACGGCAGAATCTTGTTCTCGATGATGGCCCGCTTTGTTAGCCATGTGTTCAGCTTGACCTGCGGCTTTTTATCGGCCTCGTAGACCTCAACGAAATCCGCAAACGTCATCTGAGGTGAACCTTCGGCCTTCAGGAGGCATTCGCGCTCCCACTTCTTTGCCTCAGCCTTAGTTGCAAAGCCACGCTTATGCTTTTTGCGACGCTCTCCGAAACAGTCACGGTACCAGCACTGAACCTCCCAAGTGCCGTTAACCGACTTCAACACCGCCATCGCGCTTCGCACCGCCCTTCTCGGGCTGAGTGAAGTAAGCGGTCTCCAGATACTCCAGATTGACGCGACCGGGGATGACTCGTGCACCAGCGGCGACAAGCTCGCTGTTTAGCGAACGAATTATTCGATAGGCAGTCGGCTTAGATACGTCTAGTTTTGCGGCAACGTAATCTGCACCGACAAGCCTGCTGGTAGCCTCCATGCTCTCTCCTTCCGCTAATACCTACAGATAAGTCAGACACTTTCAACGTCTGTTAACAGAGTAACACACTTTTGGCGTGTTTCAATAGGGTGGTACAGAATTGAACGGAAAGACGAAAAAAGCTATTATTTCAGCTCGATACAATTTGCAGCAATCTATGTCACCTGCCGACACGCGAGCGCAGAGAGGAAACAGAATGAGTTTGTGGGATTTCGCCCAAGACATGATTGGTGATTTTTCGCATTCGCTTGCTAAAAAGCGATGGCAATCGCGCCTCATCTCGGCGAAGCTTCGCGATTTAAGGTCCAGGATGCACTTAACTCAGGCGGAAGTCGCCAAACGTGCGGGAATCAGCGAATCGGCGGTGCAGAACTATGAGCTTATGCGCTCGACGCCCAAAGATGCACATCTTGAAGCATTGGCGAAAGCGCTCGACATACGACCTGAGGCTCTTCGAATCTACGACATCGATTTCATGCCCGCGAACGCACTGATTCAGCTGGGTGATGTTTACGGCCTCAAACCCCATTCTTCCGACAAGAGATTTGCCTACCTAACAGCCAGCAACGAGTTCATGAATTGCTTTCTGAGGAAATGGTCAACGCAATACATAAGCTATAAAAACGGCGATATCGAGGCTTTTCACTACGAGCAATGGAAAGACCAGTTCGCTCAAGACTACGACCCTGCAGACTTCCCGTTAAGATACGAACAAGTTGAATACGATTGGCTTTCTATTGAACCATGGAGCAACGTACAGTTCGCCTCAGCTCTTCGACGTCTTCGTGAGAAAAAGAGCTATACGCAGGAGGACCTCGCAAATGTTACGGGAATAACCAAATCTGCGATCAGAAGCTACGAGCAGAAGAAGCGCCTGCCGAAAACCTCGCAGCTAACAGTGCTATCCCTTGCGCTCGATGTGACCGAAGGCGCTTTGACATTCTTCGACTTCGGCTCCCCTGTCCAAGCTGCACATGCACTGTTTCAGATTGCAAACACCTATGCGCTTATACCCGACGTGCTCGAAAGCGGAGAGGCGGTGCTTCGCACGGTGCGGCCGGGTCTCGAACAGATAATCGATCAGTGGGCCGACGAACTCGCAGCCATCAGCACCGGAACCGCCGAGCTCGATTACCAGAGCTGGAAAGACGTCTACAACCCTGAGGCCGATTATGAACATGGCGATTTCAGGAACTTGTACGCAGGTCGATCCCGTTACGAATACGTGACCATTGACAAAGGCGAAGGCAAGGACGGCAACATGATTATCGGAACCGACAGGTGCAGCCAATACGACCCTTACGACTATCAGTATAAAAACGGTTTCCTTCGTGCATGATTCAGCAGCCCCGCGCGAAAAGCCCTTGCTATCTAAGCTAAAACATGAGATATTGAAGCTGGTCTTTTCGAAAGAAAGGGCTTCCAGGAGCCGGGGGTTGTCCCCCGGCATTTTTTATCTCGCAAGGAGAGCCCATGCTCGAAATCAGCCTGTTCGCCGACGAGTCGGGCGAGAGCGGAACAGAATCGAAATACTACCTGCTGACGCTCGTGTTCCATGAACAGAACGCCAGTATCTCGCAGCCGATCAGCATCTACGAAAACGACTTGCGGGCGAAGGGCCTTCCTAACATCCCGCTGCACGCCTGCCCGCTCATGAACGGGCACGACGATTACGAGGGCATGGACATCCAGGACAGGAAGCGTCTACTGCAAGCGTTCTTCACCATGCTCCAGCACCTGCCCATCAAGTACCATACGTTTTCGTACAGGAAAGACGAGTTCCCCAACAGCGCCGCTCTTGGAGCGAGGATCAGGCGTGACATCGTGAACCTTATCTTCGACAACCTTAGCTACCTACAAGGATTCGACAAGGTAAAGGTCTACTACGACGACGGTCAGTATGTCGTGACCAAGGCCCTACACGACGCAGTGGAGTACGCCTTGTCAACAAACGCTGTCATGTACAAAGACGGCAGCCCCAAAGATTACCGGCTTGCCCAAGCGGCCGACCTCATCTGCACGATCGAGCTCACTGCCTTGAAATTCGAAGCAAAAGAAGCCACCAAAACCGATGACCGGTTCTTCGGTGCGCATAGCAGTTTCAAGAAAAACTGGCTCAAGAAAATCCGCAAGAAGCTGCTGTAGTCGACTCGCTCGAGGCTCCACCATCCATGCTGGGTACATTTTGGGTACCAGAAAAACGTGCGCAGATGAGACGAAGCCGCAATTCCTGATACAAAGAACCACGTCAGCCCGCCGATGATAGAAAAGTTCTTATTGAGTGGGAGTAGGACGACAGGGTTCTGACCTGCGATTTTGAGTGCCGCACTATGCCGCTGAGTTTCGTTTCGTACGAGAGTCATGACAAAGCCACCAGCGACGGAGATGAGTAAAAGCGATTAAAGAGCCTCCGTTCCCTGCGTTGGGACGGAGGCTCTTTCTTTGCCGTTTTACTCCCTTGTCTCCGTTCGGGGATTATTTCTTGCTCATTTAGGGCTATTCGCGCTGAAAGATTTTGACTAGCTTGGTGTCCTTTATTTCGTAGACAATGTCTGCGACGTTCTCGACCAGCCTCTTATCGTGGGAGACGAACACTATCGTTCCGGCATAGGCGCTCATCATCTGCTCGAGGGCTTCGGCGCTCTTGATGTCCAGGTAATTTCCAGGCTCGTCCATGAGCAAGATGTTGTATCTGCCCAGCAGCATCTTCGCGAGTAGCAGCTTGATGACTTCGCCTCCCGAGAGAACGCCAACGTCCTTTGTCAGGTCGCGCGGTCCGATTCCCATAGAGGCGAGGATGCCTCGAATTTCGGTCATGCTGTACTCGCAACCATCCTGCATGAACGAGATCGCAGACTGACGGGCGTCGAACTTGTAGCCTGTTTGCTCGAAGTAACCGATCTCTGCCTTGGGAGAGATGTTGATACCGTCGGCGCGTCGAGCGATTGCCTTCAGCAGGCTGGTCTTTCCTGTACCGTTGCCACCGGTGATGGCCACTTTGGCACCGAGCGGTATCTCGAATTTCGCGTGGTCATAGAGCATGCAGTTGCCGAAGCTCAAGCTGAAATCGTCTGCCGAGATGGGAAATTTACTATGCAGTTCCAGGGCCTTGCTCTGGCGGAACCGCACGGTGCGAATGCTGTCGGGGGCCTCAATCCCTTCGAGCGCTTCGAGGCGCTTCTCCATGTTCTTAGCCGCCTGGTACATTCTCTTCTGTTTGGTGCCGGTTGCTTTCTGATGCCCCAATCGACCTGCATTCTCGTTGCTTTTCTTTGCGCCCTTCTGCTTGGCGTCGACCTGCCGTGCTTTTTTCCGTTGTTTTTCGATGGCGGCTTCAAGGCGCTCGCGCTCGCGCATCGCCTCTTCGTATCGAGTCGCCTGAGCTTTGCGCTCTTCTTTCTGTCGCAGATAGTCGGAGTAGTCACCCCAGAATTCGGAAATACCGCCGTCTTTGAGCTCCCAGATCTTGTCCACTACCTGATCGAGAAAATAACGGTCATGGCTGACAATGAGCAGGGCTCCATCAAATGCCTTGAGTTGTCCGACGAGAAGGCTGATGCCGTCTTGATCGAGGTGGCTCGTAGGCTCATCAGCAAAGATCGCGCTTGCATGCTGGGAGAGCGCAGAGGCAATCTTGGCGCGTGTTTCCTCTCCGCCGCTCATCGTCTCCTGCGCCACTCCGGCGACGTTGAGACGGGAGAGCATCTCACCACTGTCCTGAGCCGCATCAAGGTCGAGTTCATCGAGTTGGCCGATGAGGGCAATGCTGCCGAAACGCCTGACGTCGGCGTCCGCAATGGTAAGATTGCCGCTCAGAATTTTAAGCAGGCTGGTTTTGCCTGCGCCATTGTCTCCCACCAAGCCGATGCGATCGTAGGAGTAGATTTCCAACTCTTCGATATCCAGGATATCGCGGCCGGCATATTCTAAAAAGATGTCTTTGGCTTTGACTATGAGTTCCATAGGTTGAACCGCCTTTTGTGTATTAGCGTTTTACTGGAAGCGCAGCCATGCCAAAAAAGATTGCTCACGTCGATTTTTCGCCTTTGCCCAATTGCCGGCGCGAGCGTTTTGACCTTGCGCAAGCCGGCAAATCCGAAAATGATAGTTGGCGACGAATAAGGAGCGCGATGTGGGATGTCGGTGCAATACCTCGTCGTCGCAAGGGCTTGAAGGCTGACGCTTGAACCGATGGCTGCTGCCTCTTTTTTCGAATACTTGGGCTATTGAATCTGCCCGGTATCTCTTTTCCCCACGTTTCGGACGCTCGGAGCAAGCAGCATAGCCATCGCAAGCAGTACCATGGTCGCTCCAGAGCCGACGAACCATAACGGAGCTCCAAGCAGATCCGCAAAAACGGAGGGGGCTGCGAGGCCCATGGGCATGGCCCACGCCATGATGGTTCCGTAGAGGCCGAAAACGCGGCCTAGGTACTCAGGAGGTATCTGCTCCTGCATAAGGGCAGTCTGGGTTCCCGCGTACAACGGGGAGCATGCGCCCATAAGAAAGCTCACCGGCAGGAAAGCAGCGAACAATGACGGGCCGAGCGATCCGGATACGATTGCGGCAATGCCGAAGCCGGCAATCGCGGCGACCATGGTGAACGACCTATTGCGGAACCCTCCCGTAACCGCCAAGATGCCGGACCCAGCCAGCATGCCTGCAGAAAAAAGGATTTCCACCAAAGCGGCATCCCCCGTGCTACCGCCAAAATGCCCCAAGGTCATTATTGGGAACAATGCCGCGAGCGGAGAGAACGCGAAAGCGAAGACGAACCCGCACCAAAGAAGGGCGAACAGCCCCCTGTACCCCCTAATCAGCTTGTAGCCGTCCGAAATCTCAGAGAAGAGCTCTCGAACCTTATTGGAAAAGGACAAGCTGCGGTCGGCTTCGTCGAGTCCTCCTGCGTCTATCTGAGCGGCGAGGACAGCTAGAGAAGCGAAAAGCGCCCCCAGCACGTCGAGGGCAATCATGGCGGTAATGCCCGCCACAGGATAAATCACTGCCGCGAGCGCGGCGCCAAGAATGTATCCGCCGGACTGAATCGCCTGAGTCACCCCCGATAGGCGAACGAGATGCTCTGGCGGGGCGAGATGGGGCGTGAGAGATTGGGAGGCTGGCGTGTAGAACGAAGTACCAACTGCACGGAGAAACAGGGCGATGAGAATTAGCCATGCAGGTAAGCTGCCGGCCAACGAGGCAATCGCCAAGGCGGCACCCACCGCGGCAATGAAGAGGTCGGCGCCGATGAGGACACGTTTCAAAGGCAGTCTGTCGACAACGGCGCCCGCAAGGATTCCGAACAAAGCAATCGGCAGAAAGCCTGCCAGCGATGCTAAGGAGAGGAGAGAAGACGACCCTGTCGTGAGGGCGAGATGCCAAATAAGACCCATTTGGAGAATCGAACTCGTCAATGTCGAAACGAGCTCCCCGCCCCATACGAAACAAAGCTTGAATTGCCATGAATGGCACAGCAGAGCAGACCTGCCCCGAGAGGTTTCAAATATCATGGTTATGTCCAATCGTGAAATGGCGTGCAGAAAAACAGCGCGACGCCACAACAGCGCCGCTTTCTAGGCGCTCATCCACGTGCGGAAAAGACCAACCACGACACCCCTCCTTTGTTAATTCGGTCTGGCAAACCATGTAATATTAACGAGGCTTGAGTTTGCCTGTCAAGAATCGACCATCGGAAAGGGCAATCCTCTCTGGCCATTCGATTCCTTTTGTATCTTTGGTTGCATAGGTGACCCGCCAGGGCTATTACGCGTGGAAGAGGCGCCTGCCGAGCTGGCCGATGAGGCGCTGAAGATGGCCCTGGTCAGGCGAAACGATCCCAAGGGATGCGTACATCATTCGGATAGTAAGAATGTTGCCAGCAGGTTTTGCGGCAACCGCAAAGGAGCCGTATCCTGCAGCTGGAATCACGTTGCAGCATCCTGACCCGCATTTCGATTGGCGGACGGCCCGCTTCGGCATCCTGACCAGCACAGCGATCGAGCCTTGTCATTCCTTGGATATGCCGGTTGCTCGGGGCGGTCCCGACGGAGGCCCTCGCCTCCCCGGTCCGTGACCCAAGAAGGGCAAGCATGCTGATCTGCATGGCTGGTTCCTCCTTTATGTAGACGACCATGCAAAGAAGGGACAACCGAGGAGGCAGGTTACTGATGCGGGCTCCCGCACGCCCATGACTACCCGACGGGCTGTTTTTCATCTCCGATGCCCGCATTGCAGCATGAACGAATGTGCCTCGACATCTCTGCTGGCATGGTACGACTGGGATCGCACCTCGACGCATCCTTGCGCATACTGCCTTCCAAGTTTCGAAACCGGGAAGGAAAGTGTATGTGAGCGACGATATCGGCGCCGATTCGACGCTCGAGAGGGAGATTGCGCCGATTCTATCCATCGGGGATGCATTCCCGAAGATTCTCATCACTCGCACGAGGCATGAGCCCCATACCCGGGAGGGCGTGCTCGTGCTGAATTTCGCGAGGTGGCTGCTTGGCGGGTAGGGTTCTGAACGTCGCATTGGGATATCGCGCGACAGGGCACGCAGGGCTGTTTGTGCCCGCACGGGAAACGCCGTCGCCATGCGGGCGGCCTGTCGTGTCCGATTAGCCTTTTGCTAAACAGGCTTACGCCAACTCATGGGCAAGCCACCTGAGACTATTCACTTTGCTTATCGTTGACAAAGACCTGTGGCCTGCGGTTTTGTGAACGGCTCGTAAGCCACCCGCGTCGACTCAAACTCTGTTGAAGCTGGTGGTTTGCAGGCTCAAAGGCGGTTGAGTTTCAAAACGGGCGTTTTTCGGCGATATCGAGCCTCCAAAGGCGGCTCTCCGTGCCCCTTGGGACAAAAATAAAAACTCAATACTCTGAGTTTGAAAATGGTTTTTGAAGTTGTCCCAGCTTTTGTCCCCGAAGCCGATGAAACGCGACGTCGCGTCATTCAGCGGCACTCACTTCGAGATGCCGCCGAAAACTGGGTGCAACTGGAGTGACGAGACGGCAAAACTATAACCACCGAGTGGGAGTAGTTGATATCTAGCGTTTTCGAGCCCCTGACCTGCACAAACAGGTCAGGGGCTTTTCGTTTGGCAACCGCTGGACAACCTTTATGGTTTCGCGCCCCGTGAACAGGGGAGGTAACACTGTTCACGTCTGGGCCCATGTCGGCACCGATCATTGCCCGCGTTGCTTCTGCTTGCGCTTCAGCTTCCGCTGCTCGAGGCACGTCGCCCGGAGTTCCTCGCCGGAGGAGAGATGGCCGTTCCCGATGAGACTACGGAACCACCTATATCCGCTTGCTGCGGGCTTGCTTGAGCCAGTTCCTCTTGAAAGAGCCTATGCCTCCGAAGAACTTGTTGTACGTCTCACCGTTCTCCTTGGCTTCGTACTTGACCAAGGCAAGTTCGATAGTGCAGAGGTAATCCGCCACTTGCTCGAGGCGGTAGTCGGTCATCGAGGTCTTGCGGCGTCGGACGACCCCTTTTGAGAGGACCTTGCCCACCGAGCGGTCGAGTGCCTGCTTGACAATGTCCTGACCGTTGTCGTAATAGACCTTCACATCGTCGAAGGACTGGAAGAAGCCCAGGTGTTCAATCATGGCGGAGGAGATGTCGCGCCCCATGCGCTCCATTAGCCTTGCCGGGTCTTCGAACTGGCTGCGACGGTAGGCGAACGTGATATAGGAAATGGGAAGTTTGCGGACGAACGAGGAGAAGTAGGCGAGCATCACCTTGCGCTGCTCGATGTTAAGAAACTCATAATCCTTGTGCCCGTTCATGAGAGGCTCGGAGTGAAACGGAATGTTAGGGAGATCGGCCCTGGCAAGCTTGGCCTCATAGCCCGTGACCGCCTCGGCGATGCTGTCTGCCTGGTCGTGAAAGACGAGTGTGAGCAGGTAGTAGCGAGCTTTGCCGCCGCGGTCGCCGCTCTCGTCGACGAAGATGCTGAGCTCCTTGGCCAATGGGGACTCCTAATGGAATGGATAAAAAAATAGCCGGGGGACTCCCCCGGCACTTGGAGGTAGCTCAATGAGCCACCAATAACCTTATAGCATGCTCTGACGGTGAGTGCAAGGGGGGCGAGCCAGTACATGGCGTTGCGGCTGATGCGCAGCATCGCGCGCCTCGTCGGCGCCGAATATCGCGTTGGTCGATGCGATGAGCCTCACCTGGTTCCTGCTAGCGCTTTTGGTCATGGTCGTCCTCGAGCACCTTTCGTCTCGAGACTCCCTCGCGTGCCCGACCGAGGGCGGCTCCCGGGGCGGTCGCCGCCGTCATTTCCTCCTGCTCCTCGACTCGACGTAGGCGTCCACTGACGCCCTCGACACCAGGAGCTTCCTGCCGAGCCTGTACGAGTCGATCTCTCCCGACCAGATGAGGTCGTACACCTTGTTCCGGCTCGCCCCCCCATGTACTCCTGCATCTCGATCACCGTCATTCACTCGTCGCGGCCCCGGTTGCGCTCGGGCGCGGCGCATTTCGTAGCGTGCGCCATGGTTCCTCCAATCTTTCCGCGCGATGCGCCTGTGCGGTCCCGCGTGCGTTTTCGTCTGCGCGACGATTGAACCGCCTGATGGCGATTAGTGAGCACGGCGCGAGCGGAGACGGGTCGAGGTGGGTCGAGCTGGTCGAGCCTTCACGAAACGGCCATGAGCCGCATGCCTTAGCTGCGAGCTAAGTCCCTGAAAAGTAAAAGCGCCCATGCGGGCGCTGCCTAATAGCTGGAGTTGTTCGGTTGTGGTCGGAATGCTCGTCTTTCGCGGTGCTGTCGTCCGGGGTCCAGCGTCTGTCGTTCGCCTCTTTTGTCGTGTTTGATGTTGCATGTTATGCGAGCGACCTCGCGCGGGTTTTCAGCCCGTTGCCCCAGGTGCACCCAGTTAATGGTACCCATCCGTTGGGATACGTACATTGTGGGAGGGCTGTCTGGGCAAGCTGGGATGTACGAGTGGCGGGGCTCTAAAAGCAATAAGTCGAGCTAAAGGGCCTTGTGCTCTATTTTGTAAAACGCGAGGGCGCAATCAACTCGACGATTTCCCCGAACCTTTTCTGAACCATATAGCGACTTGCGCTCTCGTCTCGAACCAGGCGGTTTTCCTCGTCGTAGCAGTCGTCGATGGCCTTGCTAATCGCCTTCACCGCCTCCATGAATCGTGGCTGCTCCTCAGGCGATACCCCGGCCGACTCAAAAACGGCTTCGTTGATCGCTTCTGCCTCATGAAGCTCTTCCTCAGGTGCGTCGGGCCCGGGTGCGACAAAGTCGTCGCGATACCTAAAGGCCCTGTTGACGAGCTCCTCCCCGTATTCTGCAACGACGGCCTCCGTTATATCGTCTCTCTTGTCATTAAGCCGAACCAAGCACGCCATTTCGTCTAGAAGCTCTGGGAGGATGGGTGATTTTAGGATTTCGCTTATCATTGCGCTGTTCGAGCCCCGGCTTTCTCCGAGGTGGTACCTGCGTTCGAAATGCGTGATTTTGCGAACTTCCTCGAGGGCGGATTCCTCTATCCCCGTGTACTCATGGGCATCCTGTGCCTTGTAGGTCTTGCATTCGATATCGCCTATGAGATAGCCGAGATCGACCTCGAGCACCGCGGCGATTTGAAGCATGATTTCGAATTTGGGAAAAGGCCGCACATGGCCCTTCCTGTCCGGAAGGCCAGCGTTGACCCACGTGCTGACGTTCTTCTGCGAAAACGGACTATTCTCGCTTCCGCCATAGAACCGATTGCCTATCAGCTCCGCGAGACCGTTCTGCGTTAGGCCCCGTTCCTTCATGAGCCCAAGGAGATTGTCTCGCCACGATTTAAGTCTTGACTCCACGACTTCGTTTGACTGCAGAACCTCTGCCTTTGGACCACTCATCTTCAATATCCTCCTAAGTGACTAGAACACGATTGAATCTAGAGATATTACCGTTAATCGATTCTACCATTCTGCTTTTTATCGAGGGATACTAACAGGCAGAGAACAAGTAGACAAGGAGTGCTAGATGAACAGGACCTATACCAACGAGGAGATTCTCGAGCGGCTCAAGAGTCTCGAAGGGCTGCTTCTGGAGCGAGTTTTCGAAACTTCCTACAGCGAGAGCCTGCGTACCTACGATCTTATCGACCACCTGCGAAGCAAGGCCCATGACCTTGGACTGGAGGGAGAGGACACCTACACCGCCCTCATTCGGGACCTAGAGAAGCTCAGTTCGACCATAGGCGGGCTGATCAACGGGAGGAGAGGTGAGTTCCTCGCCGCAAAGAGTCTCAGATGTCTTCGTGGCAACAGTGTGCTGCTTTCCAACATCGCGCTTCCGAATGGAGACTCGTTCGAGGAATACGATCAGGTTTTAATCGCCCGTTCGGGCATATACGTGATCGAGGTAAAGAACTATCGAAACGACGTCGTGATAGACGATGGAGGAATCCTGCGCTGCGGCCTTCGTTCCTACAACGTCGGCGAGCGAATGCGTGAGAAGATGCATGCCCTTTGGGATGCGGTTCAATTCTCTTCCGACGGTTGCATGACCGAAGAGGACGTGCATGGCATGCTTCTTTTCGTGAACAACGACGCAAGTGTTACCGATCTCTTCCATCGAGTCCCCGTGATGCGTTGTGGGCAGATTGTCTACAGCATCGAAGATGCAGACCGATGTGACGAGAAGCTGTCTTGGGAGGACATGGCTCGTATCAAGTCCGTCCTCCTCGCACGAAGGACAGCGGCAGAGTTTCCAATGCCGCTTGACGAAAACCGTGTAAAAGGCGAGCTCGAGGATTTCCTCGATCTGGTCGAGGCCGAGATCGCAAAGGACGCTGCTGAATCAATAGCGGCTGGCCACAACGAAGTTGATTCTCCGGCAACGCTTGATAGCCATGCCCGGCATTCGCAACTGCCCGGCTGGGTACCTGCCGTGGCGGCCGCCATCTCTGGCTTGGCAATAGGCGCGGGCGGGCTATTCCTGCATGCAAAGAAAGGATAAGGAGCCTGGCTGTTGGATGCGGAAAACGCAGATGGACTACAAAAAGGAGTAAGGATGACCGAAGACACGATGGGAACCATTGCAATTAGCGACACCACGATTGGTGCCGTGAACGAGAAGGTTATTAATTGCCAAGGCATGTTCAAATCCCTCGTCGACGCGACGAACGGTATCACCGGGCCCCAAGCTGGCCTTCTCGGATGCCTCGTCGTTTCCGTTGCCGGGGTTGCGGGATATGGAATATACGCCCTTTGCGACCTTGTCAAATCCGGACACCCCGTCGAGCTCACCTCTGGAGGGGTGCGCTTCGCGGCGAATACGGAAGCACTCTGCGAGGCGAACAGCCTCTAATCGACAGACAGGAGAATCGATGCAGATGAATGAGATGCCCTCGATCGGGACCACGCTGACTTACGGCAAGGCAATTAGAGCATAAGACCGCTTCGAGCGGACGATGCTCGAGAAGGCGTACGGGGCCGAGCTCCTGCCCGCGGTGGGGCTTTACGACCTGCTCTGGCAGCTTGAGTCGCTCGCGCAGAAGTTCGGAATCGAGCGCAAGGGGGCCTTCCCGAGGCTCAAGAGGGAGATCCGGTCGTTCTCTAGCGAGAGGACCGCTCTGGCGAACGGGGTGAACGGCGAGAGATTTTACCTGCTGCAGGATGAATCGGCACTCAGGCAGCATGACGAGACGCACCTCTTCAAGGTCGGAATCGACGTGGACAGGCTCGCTCGGGACCTAGACGAAGCGCTTGAATTGCTTTCGAATGAGTCTGCCAAGACTGTCGAATACGGCGACACGTATTCGACCGACTGATCGGAGCTGGCTTCCGGCAAGCAAGAAAAAGACCCTTTCCTGAAATGGGCCGGAATCGGCTTTTGCGTGGTGATGGTTTGCTTAGGGATCTCAATGCTCGTCAATTCGGTCTTCCAGATCGGCTTCTGCTCCAAGTGGTTTATCTGATGCAGGGGCCGTTGGACGAGCAGACTTTCATTTAATTCGTCAACTCACGGGCAAGCCACCTGAGACTACTCACTTTGCCCACCGATGGCGAAGACCAGCGACCTGGGGTTTTGCAAACGGTGCGCGAGCCACCTGCGTTGATTCACTTGCGATTGCAGCTGGCGGCTTGCGGGCTAAAGGGCGGTTGAGTTTTAAAACGGGCGTTTTCGGCGCTATTGAGCCTCCAAAGGCGGCGCGCGGCGCCCCTTGGGACAAAAACAAAAACTCAAAGCCCTGAGTTCGAAAAAAGTTTTTGAAGTTGTCCCGGCTTTTGCCCCCGAAGCCGACGAAACACGACATGGTGTCATCTGGCGGCACTCGGCTCGAGACGGCACCGCAAATGGATGCAACTGGAATGACGGGACGGCAGAACCGAAGCCATCGAGTGGGAATAGAAAATTCCTTAGTTATGGGGGTGTAAATTTGATTCCCTTTAGGATACACCCCCATAACTGTATGAATTGACCTGCTGACTCCAATGAAGATTGGAGGGTAACTGCCAGGGGTGACGGCCCAGCGAGTGTTATTTTGCGAGCTATGCGCATTGAAAGCGACGTTTCGTGGTATAAACTACTTGCCGGAAGCCGCGGCTTTCAGAGTACGGCTTACGTGTACGTTTAACCTCCGTGGGCGACGGGGTGCCGCAAGGCGTAGAATATCGCCCACCTGTAGGGGCCTGCAGCGATGCGGGCCCCGCTTCGTATGAAGGGGGCGTAACCGATGAAGATCGTATCCATCTCCCAGGACTTCTTCGACCTCGTCGAGGGCGACCGCGAGCTCATGCTTAAGCACAATCGCCCCTGCATCGTGGTGGTGAGGCTGCGTTTCCGCGGGAAGCGCAGGGACTTCGCTGTGCCGCTGCGTTCCAACATCGCCCCTAACGCGCCCAAAGACCAGTACTTTGCGTTGCCACCCCGCCCCACGACGCGCCCCGGCTGCCGCCACGGCATCCACTACATCAAGATGTTCCCCATAACCAAGGTCTACCAGCGCCGCTTCAGGACCGAGGGCTCGGCCTACTACGAGACGCTCCAGCGCATCATCGACGGCAACACCAAGCGCATCGTCTCCGAGTGCCAGGCATACCTCGACCGCTACGAGCGCGAGGGAAGGTCTCGCTTTGCCGTCGACATCGACCGCATCGTGGGGCTGCTGGAGAGCGAGAAGTAGGGCACCTCGGCTCAGTCTCGAGCCATGCGGAGTCGCTCCGCATTTTTGAACGCCGCGTGTGCGTCCCAAATACTTGAGAAACAAGCTGTGAAGTGCGGTGGCGCGCCCGTGCCCGCGCGCAGCCATCTCCATCAGCGTTTACGGTGCACTACAACATCACGGGCAAACCGCCTGACAAGCCGAGCATCCTGATCGTTCCGTCTATGAGCTACGTTGCTGTGCGGGGCAAGGGCGATTCCAATGCCGAAGGCGGCGCATAGCAGAACGCGTTGCCGATGCTCTACGGCGTCGCATATACCATCAAGATTTCGAAGAGGGCCCGCGGGAAATCGAGGGCTATTTCGACTTCGTCGTGCCGCCGGTCGAGGGCTTCTGCCGACATGACATGGCTGGGGCTTACCCTCCGACGCGCCCTTGCGCATATTTCCTTATCGGTTTTGAAACCGAGAAAGAGCTGATGATTGATTGGGTCGACCGCAATACGTACATGGAGCGGCTTTGGGCGATCGAGGACACCCGGGACATCAAGGTGATCACGGGGATGCGCCGCTCTGGTAGGTCCGAGCTTATGAAGACGTTCTCCGCCTCCGTTGCTCGGAGGGACCCATCCTCCAACAACGTCTACATCGATCTGCTGGACCTCGACTACGAGCCGCTGCTTGAGTATCACACGCTGTATCACGAAATCATCGAGCGGCACAAAGAGGGCACCCGCAACCGTCTCTTCATCGACAAGGTGCAGCTGTGCGAGGGTTTCGAGAAAGCAATTAACAGCATTCACGCACGTGGCGGATGGGATATCTACCTCACGGGATCGAACGCGTTCCTCCTGAGTTCGGACCTGGCAACCCTGTTCACAGGGCGCCACGGGGAGGTACACATCCTCCCCTTCAGCTTCGGCGAATACCGCTCCTACTTCGACGAGCAGGGGGCCGTCGACGACGACTTCGACGGATTCATCAGGCGCGGCGGGCTCGCCGGGTCCTACGATTACGATGACATCTCGGAGTCGTACGGTTTCCTTCGGCGCGGGCGGATCGGGACCGAGCGCCGATCTAGAGGCACTCGGTCAGAATCTGGAACACCTCGCTGCGCTCCAGTTTCTTGGCGCAGCCGCCGGTGAGCACGCAGGTGTCCGCAACCTTGTGCAGCGTCTCGTCGGACGCGTCGGAGCCCATCTCGGCGAAGCTCGTGGGAAGCCCCATCTCGCCGATGAACGTCTGCAGGCGGTCGATGCCCTCGAGCGCCACCGTAAGGTCGTCTTTGCCCTTGGCGTCGACGTCCCACACCTCGCGCGCCCAGCGGGCGAACTGCGCGGGCGCCTCGGGGACCAGGTGGCGGTAGAGCGCAGGGTGGATGACCGCGAGGCCCATTCCGTGGTTGGTGTGGGTGTACGCGCCGTACTGGTGCTGGATCATGTGCGCCTGGAAGTCCGTTGACTTGCCGATCTTGAGCACGCCGTTCTCGGCCATGGCGGAGTCGTATACGAGCTCGCTTCTGGCATCGAGGTTCTGGTCGTCGTCCGCGATGAGGCACATGTTGCGGATGACGTTACGCTGGATGGCGAGGTTGATGTCGTCGGTGACATTGCGCCCGCGCGGGCTTCCGAAATAGCTCTCCATGCAGTGCGAGAGCGTGTCGAACGCGCAGCTCATGAACTGCGCGTGCGGTACGGTGAGCGTGAGCGCCGGGTCGAGCGCCGCCCACATGGGCATCGCCCCCAGATAGGCGCCCTTCACGTGCGTCTCCTCGTTGGTGATGACGGCGCCGTTGTTCTGCTCGGCACCCGTGCCGGAGAGCGTAACGATGCAGCCCATGGGGATGAACGAACTCGGCATCTTGCCGTCGGCGTGCTCGAACGTCTCGATGTCCTTGTCAAGCATCGCCTGCGCGGAGATCACCTTGCAGCAGTCGAAGACCGATCCGCCGCCGACGGCGAGAATGAAGTCGACCTGCTCCTCGCGTGCGAGCGCGGCGCCTTCCTGGCACTTCTCGTAGGTCGGATTGGGCATGATGCCGCCGAAGTCCACCACGCGCTTGCCCGCGCTCGTGAGCTTGTCGACCACGTGGCCGTAGACGCCGGTTCGTTTGACCGAGCCTCCGCCGTAGGCGAGCATCACTGTCTTGCCCATGGCACCCATCTCGGCGTCGAGTGCCTGGTCCATGGCCCCCTCGCCGAAGTAGTTCCTGACCGGGTAGTCGTACGTGAATGAGTTCATGGCAATTCCTCCTAGTAAGTTATCAGCGCTCTGACGCTCGTCTACACGTTGCGCACGAGCCCGGACATCCATTCGATGGTGGCGGGGTCGTGGTGGTCGAAGAACGCGCTGCGCCCGGTGTCGAGCGCGGCGATGGCGACCATCTCGTCGTCGCCCAGCGCGAAGTCGAAGACGTCGAAGTTCTGCTCCATGCGATGGCGGTGCGTGCTCTTAGGGATGCAGACCACACCGCGCTGCAGCAGCCAGCGCAACACGACCTGGGCGACCGTCTTGCCGTGCGCCTCGCCGATGCGAGCGAGGGCCTCGTTGCGGAAGAGGTCGTTTCTGCCCTCCGCAAAGGGCGCCCAGCCCTCCATGGCTACCTCCTTGCCGGCCATGTACTCCTGCGCCTCGCGCTGCTGGAAGAACACGTTGCACTCGACTTGGTTCACGGCGGGGGCGATGCGGTTGAACGAGATGAGGTTTGCGAGGTGATCGGGGTAGAAGTTAGCTGTACCTATGGCGCGGATAACGCCCTGCTCGTAGAGCTCCTCCATGGCGCGCCACGCGCCGAAGACGTCGCCGAACGGCTGATGGATGAGGTAGAGGTCGACGTAGTCGAGCCCCAGCCGCTTGAGCGACGCGTCGAAGCCGCGCTTGGCCCCCTCGTAGCTCACATCCGACATCCACAGCTTGGTCGTCACGAACACCTCGTCGCGCGGCAGGCCGCTCGCACGAATGGCGGCCCCGACCGCCTCTTCGTTGCCGTAGCTCGCGGCCGTGTCGAGCAGCCGGTAGCCGGCCGAGAGCGCGTCCTCCACGGCGCGCTGGCATTCCGCGGCGTTTGGGATCTGATATACGCCGAAGCCGAGCTGCGGCATCCTGACGCCGTTGTTCAAGGTGATGTAGTCCATGGTGCCTTCCTTTCTCGCAACTTGACGTATCCACCATACGAGGGGCGCCGCGCCGGCGGAAGTTTCCGTTGGTGAGGGTTCTATAACGCTGGGGTGCGCACGGGGTTATAACCCGCGGGTTCAGGGCACCGCACCAAAGGGGGATTCCGCCGAGCGCTCCGCGGTCGTACGCTTGGCGATGAGAGAGAACAAGCCACCGACAGGGGATGTGCCTAACGGAGCTCGATGAACGGGCGGACGTGGGTGTCGCAAACAAATGACGGATATCATAGACAGGGAGAACAGGAATGGACAAGCGCGTTTTGGGAAAGAGCGGCATCGAAGTCAGCCCGCTCGGCATGGGCTGCATGGGAATCACGCACGCGAGCGGAGACCCGATGCCCGACGACGAGGCCGTGAGCGTCGTCCGTCAGGCCCACGAGATGGGCTATACCTTCTTTGACACGGCGGAGTGCTACGTTGGCACGTGCGCCGACGGGACCGAGGCGCACAACGAGGACGTGGTGGGCAAGGCGCTCGCGCCCGTGCGCGACGAGGTTGTCATTGCCACCAAGTTCGGCGTCACGCACGCCCCGGACAAGACCATCCTCGTGGACTCGCGCCCCGAGGTTATCCGCATCTCGGTGGAGAAGAGCCTGCGCCGGCTGCGTACCGACCACATCGACCTCTACTACCAGCACCGAATCGACCCAAAGGTCGAGCCCGAGGTCGTTGCAGACACCATGGCAGACCTCATCAAGGAAGGTAAGATCCGCGCCTGGGGAATCTCCGAGGCGACGGAGGAGTACCTGCGTCGCGCCGATGCGGTGTGCCCCGTCTCCGCCGTCCAGAACCGCTACTCCATGATGGCGCGCTGGAACGAATCCCTGTTCCCCGTGCTCGAGGAGCTGAACGTTGCCCTCGTGGCATTCTCTCCCATGGCGAACGGCTTTCTGACGGGCGCGTACAGTCATAACACCCGCTTCGAGGGCGCCCAAGACTACCGCGATGGCATGCCGCAGTACACAGAGGAAGGCGAAAGGCGCGCTGAGCCCCTCATGCGGTTCGTTCGCGAGCTGGCTGAGCTGCACGCGGCGACGCCCGCCCAGGTCTCCCTTTCCTGGATGCTCGAGAAGAAGCCCTATATCATTCCCATCCCGGGCAGTCGCAAGCCCGAACGACTGCTCGAGAACCTCGGTGCCGCCGAGGTCGGGCTCACCGACGATGAGGTTGCCAAGATCGACGGGCTGCTCAACGGACTCGACCTCATGGTCTTCGGCGGGCACACGGTAAGGTAGGGAGCCATGAACATTAGACCCTATGTCGTCTGTCATGTCTTTGCCGGGCTCAACGGGCGTATCGACGGCGCGTACATGCTCGACCCCGCCGCCTCGCCCGCACGCGCCGCGTACTCTCGCATGCAGGTCGAGTTCGGGGCGGACGCCGTGGCGTACGGGGCCGTGACCACGAAGGGCTTCGTCGGGTCGCGCCCCCTTGCGCTCGATACCCACGGGAGCGCGCCCAAGGAGGACTTCGTGGCGCCTCATGACGAACGATCGTTCTACGTCTCCGTCGACCCCGCCGGGGAGATTGCATGGGAGTCTGCGACCTATCGTCGCGCCGGCCGTGCGGACGCGCACGTCATCGAGATCCTCACCGAGGCGGCATCGCCGGCGTATCGCGACTATCTGCGAGAGTGCGGCGTCTCATACGTGCTTGCCGGCTCGCGCGGGCTAGACCTCCCGCTCGCCCTGCGCAAGCTGCGCGAGCTTTTTGGCATCGAGCGCCTGCTCGTGTGCGGCGGCGGAAAGACGGACATGTCGTTTCTTGCCGCGGGCGTGCTTGACGAGCTGAGCCTCGTTCTCTCCCCGACGGTCTCGGGGGAGCCCGAAACGGCTTCCGTCTTCGACGAGATGCCTCGCTCAGCCGGCGGTTCGCACGTATTCTCGCTTGAGCGCGTCGAGCGCCTTGCCGGCGACGGCCTCCACCTCGTCTATCGAGTGCGGCGATGATGCCGCGCCGTTCGTTTCTGGAGGCTGCCGTGTGGTTGGCCGCTGCGGGCAGCCTTGCCGGCTGCTCGTCGGACGGGACCGCCGGGTTCGCGCGCGGCTCCGCTCCGGGCCCGGTCACGGCGGACACGCCCATCTACGACGTCATCAACAACCCTTTGCTCGATGGCTACGGACGGCTGCTCTTCCCCACAACGCTCCATCCGCCGACGGAGGATATGACGCTCGATGACCTTTCCGCTTGCCTGCCGTGGTACTCGGAAATCCATACGAGCACCACGGTCGACGTCGTCAGCTATCTGCTGTCAGAGCGCGCAGCGGAACGGACGTTCTTCTACGACATCTACACGGATGCCGAGAAGGCCGCCGACCCCTCGCTCGCCAACACGGGGCTCTTCCGCTTCGCTGCCGAGGGAGCGGGCGGCGCGTCTGCACCGTTTGCCGTGGTAAGCGCGGGCGGCGGATTCGCCTACGTCGCTGCCATGCACGACTCCTTCCCGCACTGTCTGCACCTGGCCCGTTCCGGCGTCAACGGGTTCGCGGTCATCTATCGGCCGGACGCGCAGCTCGCCTGCGAGGACTTGGCCCGCGCCGTCTCCTTCATCTTCGAGCACGCCGACGAGCTCAGCGTGGACACGTCGGGCTATTCGCTGTGGGGCGGCTCGGCCGGTGCGCGCATGGCGGCATGGGTCGGCGGCTACGGCCCGGCCGCCTTTGGCGCGCCGGCAGGAACGCCCCAGCCCGCGGCGGCCATCATGCAGTACACCGGCATGAGCGAACTGACGGGTGCCGACCCCGCGACCTACGCCTGCGTGGGTGATCGCGACGGCATCGCGAGCTGGCGCACCATGCAGGCGCGTCTCGAAGCGCTCTCAGCAACGGGCGTGCCCACGGAGTTTCATGTTTACGAAGGCCTGAGCCACGGCTTTGGCCTGGGTGTCGACACCGTGGCAGAGGGCTGGATCGACGATGCCCTCGCGTTTTGGAAGGCGCAGCGATGAGGATGGCAAGACGTACACACCCCACGGTTATAAGCTGCCTACGAGCAGGAACTTCTCGCCGGATCTTCTCACGCCTATGGTAAAGGCGGTATCAGACAATACGTAAGGAGTGAGACGTATGATTCTCTTCATCAACGGAAGCCCCAACAAGGATGGCAACACGGCGCGCCTGGCGCGCGAGCTCATCGGCGATCGCCCGTACGAGCAGCTGAATCTTGCCGAGCACAAGGTCTACGGCTACGGCCAGAGCTACGGCGACGATGACTTCGAGGACGTGCTCGCGCGCATCGAGGCGGCGGACACCCTGGTCGTGGGGTCGCCCGTCTACTGGCACAGCCTCTCCGGCATGCTGCGTAACCTGCTCGACCGCTTCTACGGTCCGGTGCGCGAGGGCAGTATGAGCGGCAAGACGCTCTATTTCGTGTTCCAAGGTGGCGCGCCCACGCGCGAGATGCTCGATTGGGGCGAGTACACCATGAAGCGCTTCGCCGCGCTCTACGGCATGACCTACGGCGGCATGGTCAACAACACGCACGAGGCAAGGGCGCTCTCGAAGAAGCTCGCGTAGTCCCGACTTGCGTAACCCAGTTCGGCGGCGGTGGGCCCGTGAAGACGGAGGCCCACCGCCCCTTTTCGTTCGCCAAGTGTATGATCGGACGTATGATCGGACGGGCGCTGCGGACGACTACCTGCATGAGCAGGACGCCCAGAAACGCGAAAACATCTGAACCACAAGCAGGGTCGCAAGGACTATGTCGACCGTGCGGCGCAGCGCCCTTCTCGTCAGTCCCTTTATTCTCCGCGTCATGAGAACAGCCATCCCATGATGTCCTCGTCACGGGCAAAGAGGTAGCCGCCCGCTCCGTGCTGGCCCGCGTCCGCAGCAAAGCCCCGCTCGGTGAAGTAGCTCGTGGGCTTGACATCGAGCACCACCAGCTCGCTGATGCGCTCCTCGGAAAGCCTGCGAGCTCGATAGGCGGCGCGAATCTCCTCGTACGCCTCGCGCGCGGGTCCGGAGCCGTAATAGTCATCGTTCTCGCCGATAGCCATATACGCGGGAACCTCGGCTGCGGCGAGCGTCTCGATGTCGCCGTCCCAGCGCGAGATGGTGTGAAGCGCGCGTCGGTAGAGCTCGGGGCGTGTTCCCAAGACGATGGAGATGGTCTCGCCGCCGCCCGAGCATCCGCTCAGGTACACGTGGTCCGCATCGATGCTGTAGGCACCGAGCAGCCATTCGGTGAGCTCCACCACGTCTGACGCCGATTGCTCGTCCCAGTCGTCGAGCTGGGGCGAGGCCACGATCATGTCGGCGATGTAGTCGTTCGCCACGAAGGGGTAGTCCTCCTGAAGATTCGCCCCCACGCCCTGGAAGTAGAGCCCCTCCCAGCCGGGGCAGGCCACGTAGAGCGCATAGGGCGCGGACCCGTCATAGGAGTCCGGTACATGGAGCGAGAAGTGCAGCGTCCTGCCCGATGGCGTCTGCAGGGCGTCGTCAACGACGAAGCCGCGGTCTGTCTGCGACCCCTCCGTGAGGACGTAGCCGCCAAGCTCACGGACATCCGCGCAGCCGACCAGGCCTTCCCCGAGTACCAGCCCGCCCGCAGCGAGCGCGGCAGCCTCGATAAAGGACCTGCGTGAAAGATGGCTCACGTGCATAGTTCCTCTTTCTGAATGAACCAAGCCGAAGCCGCAGGCTTTCGGCTTGGCGAGAAGCGCATCAGCGGCCGCTGTTGGCCTCTTGCAGCTCGGCAAGGGTCACGTGCTCGTTGCGGAAGCGTGCCGCGGGATTCTTGTCGCCCGCCGCGCAGGTGATGGCGTGCGCGGGACAGGCGTGCATGCAGGCGAGGCAGGCGTTGCAGCCAAAGCCCGCCTGCGCGTTACGGACAGCCTTGCCGCCCTCGAGTGCGATGCAACCAGTCGGGCACACCTTTGCGCACGCCCCACATCCCACGCACTTCTCGGAATCAACGGTCAGGAATCCGCCCAGCATCGCCGGCTCGAAGCGCAAGCCCCAGCTCATGAACTGCTCGTGGGCAGCGCGATCCTCGTCGGTCACCGGCTCGAGCCACTGGCGGCGCGCCGCAACGTCCGCGCGGATGCGCGCAAGGTTCTCGCCGATCTTCTTCTCGGGAATGCGGGCGCGCTGCTCGTCCATGTCGAAGTTGGGCAGCCAGTTGTCCACCATGAGGAGTGTGGTTGCGTAGGCAGGGTTGAGCCCCGCCGCCCGCGCGTCCTCCAGGCACAGCTCGACGGCATTGGCGTGCCGGTTGCCGTAGGTGCAAACGAAGTAGAGGTAGGGCGTGTCGAGCGTCGCGCGCTCGAGGAACGTCTTCACCATGTCGGGCATCATGTGCCCGTAGATGGGGTACACGATGCCAATCGTATCGTCCGCGTAGGCGAGCTCGCCCTCGCGGCGCAGCTCCTGCGGGATGCTCAGGACCCTCTCGCCCTCCGCGGCCAGCTCGCGCGCCACGTAGAGGCAGTTGCCCGTCCCGGTGAAGTATAGGATCATTCGAAACTCCCAGATTGTCAGCGGTCTGTCATCTCTAATTGCTTATGCCAGGCCGAGACCGGCGACCCAATCACGAACCCCGGACTCGTCCACACTGGACGAGAAGCGCTGGCCCTCCTGCCACTCCCCGCTGCCCGCAGCCTCGGCGAGTAGCTCGCCGCTCCGGCCAAGACTCGAGGAGGAAGAGGTGCAGAACGGGAGCACCGTCTTGCCGTCCCAGTCGTTGCCTGAGATGAAGTTGTCGATGGGCCAGGCCGCGATGCCCCACCAGATGGGATACCCCACGAGCACGGTGTCGTAGTTCTCCCAACCGTCCGGCGTGACCTGCGTAAGCTCGACGTCGCGCAGGCTCTCGTCCTCGTGCTCGCGGGTCACGCGGCTACTGTCGTCGGTCCAGTCGAGGTCATCGCCGGAGTAGGGCTCCGTAGGCGTCACCTTAAAGAGATCGGCGCCGAGCTCGTCGGCGATGGTCTGAGCTACGGCAGCGGTGTGGCCCTGTGCCGAGTAGTAGGCCACGAGGACGTTGCCGCCTGCAGCGGGCGCGGCGGCGGGCTGGTCCTCGGCGGCGGCTTGGTCGCCGTCACCCTGGCTGCAACCGGAGAGCATCGTTGCGCACAGCGCGGCTCCGAGCAGAAAGTTTCTTCTGGTCACGGTCGGGTTTGCGGTCATGGGGCATCTCCTTCGTTGGCTTGGTTGGTCCGTTATCGTCTGAGCGCTACTCCTGCGCGTCGAAATCGGGGCGTATGGCCAGGTAGCCCGCGAGTGCTTCCTCAGTGGCGGTGTAGTAGGTCATGGTCCCGTCGAGCTTGGCAATCTCGGCCATCTCGTCTTCGGTGAGGGAGAAGTCGAAGATGTTCGCGTTGTCGGCGATGTGGGCGGAGTTCTTGGAGCCGGGGATGATGGAGGTTCCCATCTGCACGTGCCAGCGCAGGATCACCTGGGCCGGGGTCTTGTCGTACTTCTCGGCGAGCGCGACGAAGACGGGCTCCTCCAGAAGACCTTTGTCGCCGTGGCCGAGCGGGTACCACGCCTCGATCACCGTGCCGTACGGCGCGAGGTAGGCGCGCAGGTCGCGCTGGGCGTGGTAGGGGTGGCACTCAACGGTCACGAGCTGCGGCTTGATGTCGGCGACCTCGATGACCTCGGCAATCTTGTCTTGCGGGAAGTTGGAGAGGCCGAGGGCGCGCACCTTGCCCGCGCGGTAGGCCTCCTCCATCGTGCGCCACGCGGCCAGGTAGTCGCCTACCGGCTGGTGCAGGATGAGCATGTCGACGTAGTCGAGCCCTAGGCGCTGGAGCGTGGCGTCCACCGCCGGCATGCCCGCGTCGTAGACACTCGGCCAGAGCTTGGTGGAGACGAAGATCTTGTCGCGTGCGATGCCGCTCTTGGCGATGGCACGGCCCACGGCGCGCTCGTTCATGTAGGCGTTGGCGGTGTCGATGTGCTCGTAGCCAGCCGTGAGCGCGGCGGTTGCGGCCGCCTCGGCCTCGGCCGGGGTCATGAGGAAGGTGCCCAAACCCTCGATGGGCATCTCTACGTCGTTGTTGAGCTTCAGATACTCCATGGTCTCCTCCTTAATGGTGACTTTTCGAATACAAGGCTACGGCGTTTACTGACGCGCGAGAAGTTCACGTTGGAATGATGGATATAACCATGGGGTATATACGGCACATAATGCGTGACAGGAGGATCGATGTACAACCCACAGCTTGACACTTTCATCCGCGTGGCGGAGGCGGGCAGCTTCTCCAAAGCGGCACAAGAGTCCTTCATCACGCCCACGGCCGTCATCAAGCAGATGAACTTGCTGGAGTCGCGGCTAGGTCTTACGCTGTTCCACCGATCGCATCAGGGGCTTTCGCTTACGCGAGCAGGTAGGTCGCTGCTCGCCGACGCCCGCCATATCGTGCAGTACTCTCAAGAATCAATCGCACGCGCCCGCGTCGCCGAGCGCGGAGAGAAGCGCATCATCCGCGTGGGAGTGTCGCTCATGACGCCCAGCACGCCGCTCACGAAGCTGTGGCCGAAGGTGAAGGAACGTTGCCCCGGCATGAGCCTTCAGGTGGTCACGTTTGAAAACACACCCTCGGCGGCGCGCGGTTTGGCGAACCTCGGGCAAGACATGGATATCGTGGTGGGGATTTTCGACGATGCCTTTCTTAAAGAGCGCGGGTGCTTGGGCCTCGAGCTTTCGCGCGAGCCGCTCTGGTGCGCCGTTCCCGTCGACAGCGAACTCGCCAAACGCGACATCGTCACATTCAACGACCTCCACAATCACAGTCTTATGCTTATACGCCGGGGCTGGAACGCCGAAATCGACCGCGTGCGCGACGAGATACTCTTGCATCATCCTCAAATCGCGCTCGTAGACTTCCCGCAATATCGGGCGGAGGTGTTCAATCGCGGCGCGAACGAAGACCTCGCGCTTGCGACGCTGCCGTTGTGGGCCAACGTCCACCCCATGCTCAAAACCGTCCCTACCGATTGGGACTGTCTCGTGTCTTACGGACTGCTTCATTCGCTGCAGCCCGCAGACCATGTGCGGGAGTTCCTCGATGCGGTGTCTGCCGTGCTCGAGGCAAAGCATCGATAGGCAATCGCGAACAGATGCGCTTATGCCTATGGGAATAACGGGAATAACAGCCTCCGGACCCTCCGGTTCGGAGGCTTTCTTTTTCGTTCTGCTCGGAAAGAGCCCCTTGCCAAAGCCCCTTGAGCATCGGGCGGCATTATTGAGCGTGGGCGTTATTGTAGGTATCTTTGATCGCTTCCGGCAAATTGTCGGGAATCAGCGCCTTCAGTCTATCCTCGTTGCCATCCTGAATCGCTTGCTCGTAGTACCAGCATTTGAACTTCAACATGTCCAGCGCGCGGTTCATCTTCGCAATCTCCGACTCCATGTGGGCCTTTCGCTCCTCGAACATGGCCTTGCGCTTGGGATATGTCGATGGGCCCTCCGCGCACCATTCCATGAACAGCCGGATGTCCTTGATCTCCATCCCAGCCTTCTTCAGGCATTCGATGACCCGAAGCGCCTCGAGTTCCGTATCGCCGAATCGGCGAATGCCCGACGCCCGCTCCAATCCCGGGAACAGCCCCTGCTTGTCGTAATACCGCAGCGTGGAAACGGGCAGACCGAACATCTCCGCTACCTGTCCGATTGTGTACATGGTCCCTCCGGACGAATCTCGAATTTACTCCTTGACCTTAAGTTAGGTTTAGGTATTACCTTTATTTTCGTCAATACAAATCGGGAGCGCAAGGGATTTTCGCCAAAGGCGCACGCTTGCCGGAACGGTATTCGCCGGCGGCTTGAACGGCGTGGGCGAAATCGGCGGGCATCCCGCTCTTGAGCAGGCGCGACGAATGGGCACAGGAGTCTAGGCGCGGCTTAGCTGGACGGAAGCAGTTTTGCACTCAAAACCATCGACAGGAGGAAATCGATCATGGCAATCAAACAGACAGCGGGCAGAGATGCCCTGGGGGACTTTGCTCCCAAATTCGCACAGCTCAATGACGATGTGCTGTTCGGTGAGGTGTGGAGCCGAGAAGACGGGCTTTCCCTTCGAGACCGCAGCGTGGTGACGGTGGTTGCCTTGATGGCACAGGGGCTGACGGATTCTTCGTTCCAATACCATCTGATGTCCGCAAAGAACAATGGCGTGACCAGGACGGAGATAGCGGAAATCCTTACGCATGCGGCGTTTTATGCGGGATGGCCCAAGGCGTGGGCGGCCTTTCGCATGGCGAAGGAGGTCTGGGCGGACGAGGACGACGGCGCCGACGCAAAGGCCCGACACCAAAACGAGATGGCCTTTCCCATCGGTGCCCCCAACGACGCATTCGCAAAGTACTTTGTCGGGCAAAGCTACCTCGCGCCCCTTTCCACCGAGCAGGTCGGCATTTACAACGTTACGTTTGAGCCCGGCTGCCGCAACAACTGGCACACCCATCACGCCAAAAGCGGCGGCGGGCAGATCCTCGTCTGCGTGGCTGGTCGGGGGTTTTACCAGGAATGGGGCAAACCGGCGCAGGAGCTGTGCCCTGGCGATGTAGTAAATATTCCCGCGGGCGTAAAGCACTGGCACGGTGCGGCGCCTGACAGTTGGTTCTCCCATCTCGCGGTGGAGGTTCCGGGCGAGGAGACCTCTAACGAGTGGTTGGAGCCTGTGGACGAAGAGCAATACCTTAAAGCGACTGACAAGGAGGCTTAGGCATGGAGCAGTTGAAACTGACGCAGGAATGGGACAAGGTGTTCCCCAAAAACGACAAGGTTGAACACAGCAAGGCAACCTTCCACAACCGATACGGCATCACGCTGGCGGCCGACGTGTACGTACCTAAGAACGCGGAAGGCAAGCTGCCCGCAATCGCCGTCAGCGGCCCGTTTGGCGCGGTAAAGGAGCAATCGTCCGGCCTTTATGCGCAGAAGATGGCGGAGTTGGGCTTTTTCGTGCTTGCCTTCGATCCGTCCTATACCGGGGAGAGCGGCGGCGCGCCCCGCTATGTGGCATCGCCCGACATCAACACCGAGGACTTCTGCGCAGCGGTGGATTTCCTTTCTGTGCAGGAAGGCGTTGACCCGGAGCGTATCGGCATCATCGGTATCTGCGGTTGGGGCGGCATGGCAGTCAATGCGGCGGCCATCGATACCCGTATCAAAGCAACCGCGGCTATGACCATGTACGATATGACCCGCGTGACCGCAAATGGCTATTTTGGCGCCGAGGATTCCGAGCAGGCACGCTTTGAAAAGCGGAAAGCGCTGAACGCGCAGCGCACCGAGGACTATAAAAACGGCAGCTATGCGCTGGCGGGCGGCGTGGTCGATTCGCTACCGGAGGACGCGCCGCAGTTTGTGGCGGACTATTACGCCTACTACAAGACTCCGCGAGGCTACCATCCCCGCAGCCTGAACTCCAACGGCGGCTGGAATGTGACGTCCTCGCTGCCGTTCCTGAATATGCCGATTTTGCAATACAGCAGCGAAATTCGCTCTGCGGTACTGCTGGTGCATGGCGAAAAGGCGCACTCCCGCTATTTCAGCGAAACCGCGTATAGCAAGCTGGCGGGGGACAACAAGGAATTGCTCATTATCCCCGGTGCCAGCCATACCGACCTCTACGATCAGATGGATATCATTCCGTTCGAAAAGCTGAAGGCATTCTTTGAGGAATACCTGAAATAAGGCGCGCCTTGATTCAATACCAAGCCCCCAGCAACGATTCTTCTAGTCATGGTCACAGCATACGACTTCTGACCTGCGGAAACGCGCAGGGATAAAGCCGCTAGCTATGATTCCTTCCTCGAAATGGGTGAAGAGGGGCTGAAATGGCGAATCCATGCCCTCAGCCAGGATGTCTGCAACCTGTAATCCTGCCTGTTTTTGTCCCTGAGACAAAAATGAAACTGCGGGCCTTCGATGGCGAATAGTTTTCTGCGTTGTCCCACGTTTTGTCCCAAACGCCTACGCGAAGACACACGGCGGGATTCGGTGGCAAGATGGCCAAGACTGACGACCAACCTAGAATCAACTGGATTAGCGTCACTGCAAACGCATGTGAAAGAGTGGGAATAATTAAGCCCCCTTGCTTTCGGGTTGATTCGCTCGCGTCCCCTGGGGCGGGCGATGTCCTCAACCGCGGCACGCGCCTCCTCTTGGCATCCCGGCGTCTCCAGCCAGTGTTGGACTGCTGCTGTCGTCTGTGCGTTGCTTGACGTTTCATGCATAATGCCAACCGCCCCGCGACATCACGTTTGCAGCGCGCAGGGGCCGGAGAACCTTCGCGATGAGAGTTGACGTCTCATACCTTGCATCGTATAGTGTGTATAGCACAGTATATGACGAGAGGAGGTGTGCGGATGGAGGCACAGATGAAGCGCGGCTTCCTGGAGGCCTGCGTGCTCGCGGCCGTCTCCGGCGAGGAGTCCTACGGCTACCAGATCGTGAAGGACGTGCCGGCGAGCATGGGGCTCACGGAGTCGACGCTCTACCCGCTGCTCAAGCGCCTGGAGAAGGCCGGGTGCATCACGGCGCGCTCCGCCGAGCACAACGGGCGGCTGCGCCGGTACTACCGCATCACGGACGACGGGCGAGCGCGCATCGAGGAGTTCCTGGCCGAGTGGCCGTCCGTACGGGAGATTTACGCATACGTTGAGGGGGCGCACCATGACGCGCGATGAGTTTCTGGGCCGGTTGGGCGAGCTGCTCGCCTGCCTGCCGGCCGAGCAGGTGGAGGAGACCAAGGCGTTCTATGCGGAGGCCATCGCCGACCGCATGGAGGACGGTATGAGCGAGGAGGAGGCCGTGGCCGCCATGGGCACGCCCGGCGAGGTGGCGGAGGCCACGCTCGACGACCTGCCCGCCGTGCCGCGCGCGATCGCGAGGACGCGCCGGCGCAGCACCGCGCTGCTGTGGGTGCTGGCCATCGTGGGCTCCCCGGTGTGGGTGCCGCTGCTCGCCGCCTTCGCCGCCGTGGCCGTCACGGTCTATATCTGCATCTGGGTGCTGGCGCTCTGCGTGTGGATCGTCGCGGTGGCACTCGGGGGCGCGGGCGTAGTTGGGCTCCTGCTTGCCGTAAGCGGCGTCACCATCGGCCACTTCCCGTACGCCCTCGCCTCGGCGGGCGTGGGGCTCGGCCTCGTCGGCGTGGCGCTCTTCGTTGGTGCCGGCGCTTGGGCCGCCTCAAAACAAATTGCGCGCCTCTCGGCGCTCTGGGCGAGGAAGGCCGCCTCGCCCTTCTGGAAGAACAGGGGCGAGAAGGGCGGTACTGCCGCGCATCTCGCGGCGTAGAAAGGAGTGAGTACCATGACCAGCGCGAAGAAGATCTACCTCGCCGTGGCGGGAGGGCTCGTCGCCGCGGGCGTCGTCCTCGCGGGTATCGGCTTTATCGCTTCGGGTTTCGACCCGGCCGTGTTCACGACCCAGATAGACATGCGCGACGACACCATCGTCCTCGGCGGCGTCGAGGTGGACGACCCGACGGGCCTCCCCCTCATCGAGCAGCTCGCCGGAATCGGCGAGGTCGACACCTCCGGCATCACCGCCTCCGAGGCCCCTGCTGTCCCGGAGGCGCCCACCGCTCCCTAAGCATAGCGCGCTCGGACGCCCCGTCCGTCGAGCTGTGCAAGCCTGTGGAACCCGAGCCTCAACCCCAACCCAACCGGCCTCGAGCCTGCGTCGATTCGTTCCCCGCCCCGCGCGGGGGCCCATGACGCATACCCAAAATCCATCCGAGGAGAAAGGAACGCGATGACGACAGCCACGCCCCTCCGCCTTCACGGGGTCACGAAGGCGTACCGCGGGAGGACTGTCCTCGGCCCCATCGACCTCGCCCTCGAAGCGGGGCGCGTCTACGGGCTCATCGGCGAGAACGGCGCCGGGAAGTCCACGCTCATCCGTATCGTCACTGGCACCGCCAGCCCCAGCTCGGGCTCGGTCGAGCTGTTCGGCGAGCGCGGCGAGCGCGGGCTTGCCGCCGCCCGGAGGCGCATGGGCTACATGCCCGACGCGAGCTCGGCCTACCCGGAGCTCTCCGCGCGGGAGAATAGATTTGCAACGGTTGCTTAAACAATTTTTACAGGGACAGCCCTGCGTTCCTGAACTCAACTGGGCTCATGTAGTCCAGTGTCGAAGGGGCAGTCGCCCCAGTCCGTGTATCAGACCTGCGTGCCGCCGAGGGAGTTCTTCCTCCAGTAGGGCCAGTGCGGGACGTCCATCCTCTTCTCCTCCTTTCGGGGCGTCAGGCACCGGGCCTAAGGCCGCACCTACGCTCGAGCTCTGCCACGAGGGCGTCGTTGTCGGTCACCGAGACGATGGCGTCGCCGTCGTAGGGCGCCTCGATGTAGACGCGGTCGAGCGAGTTGGCCGTCCCCGCCCAGAGCGTCCTGGTGCGCCGGACGTCCTGCACGTGGGCGTAGGGTATCACCGAACGCGTCCCAGCGTACACGACGACGAGGCGGTCGCCGTAGAGCTCGAGGCGGTTGCTGCGGACGGGAAGGGCAGCCAGGGCCACGAGGGCCGGGACGGGCAGCAGCGCGAGCCAGCCCCATAGGAGCGCGGGACTCGAGCTCAGGAAACACGCGATACACGCCGCGGATAAACCGCCCACCACAATCACCATGGCCGCCATGAACCACGGGTCTGTCCTGCCGGGGAACACCCGCTCCGGCCGCTCACCCTTCTCACCCATTACGGCCTCCCTCCCGACGCCCCCCTGGCAGCGCGTGGGGCCGGAGAGTGCCTTGAACCCGTCGCCGACCATCTCGCCCCCTGTTCCGTGGGCCTTCTGTAGTGGTGTATACCCCCGACTGTTCGAGGGATGTCGTACGATTAAACGTTTTCGAACTTCTTTAAGACGGGTACGGCAGGATCGAGCAGATTGTTCGCGCGAGAGGCTCTCCGCCGCTGCGCCCGGTCTCGGGTTCGATGCGTCGACATCCGTCTCAGGTGGTGTCTCCGCTGCGCGACATTGCAGGAGGCAAAGCCGAGATGCCATGGGGCGCGCCGAAGCTTTGCCCGGGGGCGAAGATTCTAGGGGTCTGACGTGGCCCGGAGGGGAGACGGACATGTAAGCGCTTATGACCGAGGAGCTGGCCGAGGGCCCGCTGCCGCTGTACGCGACCGAGGGAGGGGCTCTCGCCCTCGACCGCGCAAGCCCGGAAGGCGAGGACTACCTTGACCTCTGGTGCTCGCTTACCATCAACCTTTCGGGTGGCCCCTTCGCTTCCACGTGGCGCATTCACGCTTGTGCCCGGCATCATGGACACGGGCGTCGCCAAGTTGGCCGACGGGGCGCAAGCCCCTGTTGACTCAACGTTCGACGAGATAAACCACATGTTCTCAAAACTCGGCTTTATCGATTACAATTCACGCCTCGCGCAAGGGCCGTTCTACTCCCCAAACCTAATCTGCCTGTCGCACGCCTCGAGGCGACGGGGCGGCGCCTTCTCGCGTGAGTCAATTCCCGTTTTACTGGTGCGGATCCCAACATGCCCTTATGCATGTTGCTCCGCCGCTTTCGAAACTTCAAAACCATTCGATTTTCAAAACTGAGTGGGAATAAGTTATCGGTACGCTTTTTTATAAAATGTAAAAAATCACCCCCATAACCGATAAAATGGACGCTGAGGAAAGGGGTGCATCTTGCGTATATACCGACGTGAAAAGTATCTGAAGCGAATGCGTGGTTTCTACCACGATGACGGGATGATCAAGGTGATCACCGGTGTTCGCAGGTGCGGCAAATCCTGTCTCATGCAATCGATCGCGGACGAGCTCGTGGAATCCGGTGTGGCGGAGGATCACATTATCTATATCGACCTCGACTCACGGGAGAACAGGAAGGTCAAGACGACCGATGAGCTCGAAAACCTTATTGACATGTCGACCCCCGCAGACACTGAGGGGACGAAGTACCTTTTCATCGATGAGATTCAGAACGTAGAGGAATTCGAGCTGCTCATCAACGGCTACCGGACAGATGGCGGTTGGTCCATCTTCATTACCGGTTCGAATTCATATCTGCTTTCTGGGCAGCTTGTTACAAAGCTGACGGGTCGCTATATCGAGTTCGAGGTGTTCCCACTCGATTTTGCGGAATATATCAATATGAAGCGTTTTCTCGGCAAGCCCGTCAATGACCTTCTCGTGGGAGAGTTTACCGAGTACCTGACCCTTGGAGGCTTTCCCAAAGCGCTGGAGTATGAGGGCGAGGATGAAAAGCGCACCTATATCAAAAGTGTTATTCATGAGATCTTTGAAAAGGACGTCAAACATTCGAACAAGATCAAGAATGTCTCGGTTTTCGATGCCGTCCAGACGTATCTCATCAACAACTTTGGTGCGCCGACGAACCTGAAGAACCTCCTTGCGTACTTCAATGATGTCGAGAAGATTCCCATCAAGCGCGAAACGCTCAATCGGTATATCCAGATTCTTGTTGACGCGAAGATCCTTTATCGCTGTTCGAGGTTCGATCTCAAGTCTCGGCGGTCGCTTATCCGCGAAGAGAAGTACTACCTGGCTGATCCCGGCTTCTATTTCGCCATGAACACGGATGCGAGGATTAACTACGGGCCGGCATTGGAGAACGTGCTCTACCTCTATCTTGCATCGCGCGGGTACGAGCTTTCTGTGGGCCGTATTGGGAAGCTCGAGTGTGACTTCATCGCTCGTAGGCGCAATGCTTACGCCTACATCCAGGTCTCTATGTCGATTGCCGACAGAGGCGTCGAGGAGCGCGAGTACAGGCCGTTCGGCCATATCAGGGATGGGTATCCGCGCTACTTGTTCACGCTTGATCCTCTATTGCAGGAGAGGGATGGCGTCAGGCACCTTAACATGGCGTCGTTTATGCAAGATGGCGGTGATCTTATTTGAGCGGCGGCCAGATCCCTTTGGCGGCGTTATCGAACGTGCGCGTTCTCGTTGGCACCTTTAATCTCTTCCGGCAAATCGTCGGGAATCAGCGCCTTTACCCTATTCTCACTGCCATTCTGAATCGCCTGCTCGTAGTGTCAGCATTTGAACCTCAGCATATCCAGCGCACGGTTCATGTCCGCGCCGCCGAGAGCAGGGCGCCCAGGTCGGCCTGGATCGCCTCCGCCTTACTTCCGAGCTGCAACGGGGCCGAGTCGCCCGAGATGTTTACGCTCAGCAGGTGCGCATCCGTCAGCTTTGCGGTCATGCTCCAGAACGGGAGTGTGATGATGCCGGGGGTCATCTCGCCCACGCCCAGTTCCAGCAACAACACACGGACGTTACCGCGCTCGCGCACGAAGCGCTCGTATCGTTCGAGACTCTCGCGCCATGCCGTGCCCTGCAGAAACGTGTCGTCCCGTACCCACGGCACAAGCTGCCAACCGCAGTGCGGGCATCGGGGGACATCCTCGCTGCGGATCTCGAACCCCGCCATACCTGCGAGCATGCGCTCGACGTAGGGACTCGCATCGAAGATCTCGTCGCAGCATGGTTGCTTGCACTGAAGGTGCGCGAAGCTTCCCTGATAGTTGCAGGTATTCTCGGCAGGAAACGTCTTCTCGACCTGGGTGTCCACATTGGTGCTCAGGATGAAGTAATCCTTATGGCCGATGAGGGACCGCAGGTCGAGATAGGGCTGCGAGGCAGGCTCGCGCAGCATGAAATCGATGTATCGCGCGTAGTAGGCCCATTGCTGCTCGAGGCTGGGGTAGAGGTGGTAGAAGCCGTCGAAAAGGCTCTTGAAGCCAAAGGCTTGCTGCCAGTCCGCCATTCCGGCACGCGTCATGCCCGCGTGGTTGTAATGGTTGAACCCGGCGGCGCTCGACATGCCCGAGCCGATGCCGACGATGATGGCGTCGGCATCGTCGATAAGGCTTCGAAGCCTCATCGCTTCTCTTTCTAGAGGCGGCATCGGGCGGTCTCCTCAAAAGCCGGGGCCATATCGCCGTCAACGAGAATTGTCTCGCACGATGCATCGGGCGCCAGGGCCTGACTGTAGTTGAACACGATGTAGGTGGCGTGTTCGCAGACGTTCGCGACCTGAGCGAGCATGCGCTTTATGACGCCGTTGCGCAGTCCCACACCAAGTTCGAGGATGGCAACCTTGTGGTTGCGATGGGCTTGCACAAGGTGTGCGAGCTCTTCGAGCTGTGCCATGGCGAGGGCATCTGGATGGGCGAGACGACGCTCGTCAATCGACGTGCGTATGCTCCCTTCCGTTTCGAGCACGCTGTTCTCGTTGAACCCTGCACGTGCGAAGTGTCCGTCGATATTGCACGTGATCACGAAGGTGTCAGCGTGCTCCGTAAGATGCCGCAGCCTGTTCATGAGCGGGCTGGGCTCATACTCGACATACTCCTTTTGATGGAACCGCTCGGCCCATCGGCGTCGTACGTTTGCATCTGGAGAGGCGAGCCCCTGCAGAATGCAGCCGATGCCGTCGGCCTGGGCGAGGTCCCCGTACGCCTCTCGGAAATGGGCGTCGGCGCAGAAGAGATTGAGTCCCTCCGCCATGTCGAGCCCGTTGCTGGCGCCGATGATGACAAGATCCGCCTCGGCAAGTGCCTGGCCGATACGAACCGCTTTTACCGTTTCCATGCGCTACCTACCCAGCGTCTTGCGCACGTCGGCGAGCACGTCGGCGATACCGGCACGAACGGCGAGCCCCCGATCCTCGATTGCACGGGGGAGAAACTGCGTCCTGTTGTTCACGGCGATGTAGCCAGCCTGCGGCAACTGCGCTGTGAGGGCCCAGAACGGCTCCTGGATAAACGCAGGCGTCATGCGGCCCACGCCCAGCTCGAGGAAAAGGATCCTCTGCCGCGCGTGCGCGTCGAGCCAGTCGGACACCTTGTGGTACTGCTCCTCGTAGAGCGCGCCCTGCAGGAAGTTGCCGTAGCCGCGAACCCAGGGGAACGCCTCTGCCCCGCAGTGGGGGCAGCGCGGCACGAGCTCTGTCGGAACCTCAAGGCCGTCTCCCATGGCCTCTACCATGCGGGAGACCGGCTCGACCGCGTCCCACACCTCGTCGGTGCAACAGTGGGAGCACTGGAATAAGCGGTGGTCGCCTTGGATCTCGGCCACCTTCTCCCAGGGGTAGAGTTTCACAAACTGCGTGTCCTGGTTGGTGGTGAGAACGAAGAAGTCTTTCTCGGTAAGAATGGCGTCGAGATCTTTGTAGGGCTCGCGCAGCGGGGCGTTGAGCGTGGTGTCGAGGAAGGTGGCAAGGTAGCCCCAGCGCGACTCGGCGGTGGGCCAGCGGTAGGACGACCCTTCAAAAGCGCCCCTGAAACCGTAGCGCTCGGCGAATTTACCGAAATGCCTGCGATAGGTCGCGTTGTCCTCGTAGTAGAAGTCGCCGCCGCCCGCCGCGGAGAGCCCGGAGGCCCCGCCTACAAGCACGCAATCGGCTTCATCGATCATGCGGGCAAACGTTTCGATTTGCTGGTCGTAGGGCTCGGGCTCGCGGGCACTCAGCTCATAGGGCGTGCCGCCGGTGCGGTAGGCGGCCTGATGGGAAAACGATTGGTTGGTGAGTTCGATAACGAGCCGCTCGTATAGAGTCACTTGATACTCTCTTTCAACTACAATGAACAGGTGTCTATAAAAAGTATCAATGTTGATTTGCGTCAGAGCAATGAACAGTTTCGAGCTGCTGTCGATAAACGAGCGGCTTCTGGATATTGTTGAGCGCTGCAATTGGAGGGGCCATGGAATCGGGGAAGATCGATCGTCGCCGACGCTACACGCTCTCGGTTATACGGGAGGCGTTCTTTGCGCTGCTGGCCGAGGTCGGCTTCGCGAAGATGACGGTGGCGGATATTTGCCGCTGCGCCGATATCAACCGCGGCACGTTCTATTTGCACTACGAGGACAAGTTCGCACTGCTCGACGCACTTATCGACGAGGCCCTGGCAGCGGCGCCCCCACTCGAGGGAACGGGGGCGGGGGCCCTCTGCCAGCGCCCATCGGCAAACGATGACTATTATCTGCTCTACTCGGATGACGATGCGTACGCCCGGGTGGCGCAGCGCGTCGTCGAGCGCGGCGCTGAGCAGATGGTCCCCTCTATCATGGAGAAGACCGGGCTTTCGCGCGAGGACGCCCGTCTGCTCTTCGTCCACAACGTCCAGGGAAATCTCGCGGTCAACCGCCTGCTCGGTTGGAGGCGAGGGCCCGAGTTCGCCCACGCCCAGGAGCTGCTCAGCGCCTATTCCGAAGGGGGCATGCGGGCGGTATCGGCCCCTTGCACACCGATCGCGAATTAGAACATGATAGCGTCGTCGGCCGTGAAGGCATCAAGGGATCCCTGCTTGACCTGGATGCAGACGTATGTGATGCCCGAGTCGGATGCGGCGCGGAACTGACGGTGTGCGGCGGGGGAAATGCGCAGCCAGTCGCCGGCTGCAAGCTCGATTTCCTCACCGTCAATCGTGACCGAGCCAGCGCCTTCGAGCACGCCATAGATTTCCTCGTTTTCCTTGTGTGCATGGACGAACGGAACGCCAGCGCCGGCGGGAAGATTGTTGACACTCACCTCTGCCCCGGTAAGCCCGAGCACTTCGTGCAGCTCGACACGGCTCTCATTACCGATGTGGGTCTTTGCATAATTAGCCATAATGGTTCCTCTCTTGGGGTTGATTTACCTTGCAGGCATCTCCTGCGTGAGATATATTCAACGCGAAGGCTCATGCAAATACGAGTACGCACATATTTGTAACTGCGTACTTTTTTGTGAAACCGGTATGGTCAAGGAGGTTGAGTCTCCCGTGATGGCGAAAGAGGAGCTTCCGGAGTGTCCGGTCGCAACGGCGGTAGCGCTCATTGGCGGCAAGTGGAAGCTGCTCATTATCCGTAACTTGCGCGTACGCCCCTGGCGTTTCAACGAGTTGCGCCGCGACCTCGAGGGGATCTCTCAGAAGGTGCTTACCGACAGCCTGCGACAGATGGAGGATGATGGGCTGGTCTTTCGCCGCGACTATGGCGAGAACCCTCCCCGCGTTGAGTATGGCCTTACCGAGCTCGGTCGCCAGATGATGCCCGTCGTGGACTCGCTGGCAGACTTCGGCGCTTATTACAAGACGGTCGTTTCGTAGCGGACACGCTGCTTAGGGGGCGGAGAACCGCTACGAGGGTGCTAACGAAAACCTGTCCCGAATCATCAAAAAAGGCCGCGCGCCTGCGGCATGAAGGAGGGAGATTTCTATGAATATCGTTGTATTGAGCGGCAGCCCGCGTAAGGGCGCCAATACCGACACCATGGTTGAGGCGTTTGCCGAGACCGCGCGCGAGGGCGGCAATACGGTCGAGGTCGTCCGTGTTGCCAGCAAGAAAATCGCTGGTTGCCTGGGGTGTGAGTATTGCTTCGCCCATGAGGGCACTTGCGTGCAGAAGGATGACATGGCCGACGTGATCGAGTCGCTGAAAGGCGCCGATATGGTTGTCTTCGCTTCGCCTATCTACTGGTTTGATATCACTGCGCAGGAGAAGGCCGCCATCGACCGCCTGTACGCCTTCGGTGCTACGGGCTTCCCGTTCACCAAGACGGCCCTTTTGCTTGATAGCCACAGCGAGGGCGTCTATGATGCGGCGATCGCTATGTACAAGTCAACCTGCGCGTACTGCAAGTGGGAGGACCAAGGCATTATCACCATCAGCGGTATGACCGAGCGCGATAGCATGGCATCGTCGCCCAAGTTGGAAGAGGTGCGAGAGCTCGCTCGCAAGCTCGCCTAAGGGCAAGAAGAACGCATGGCAATCGGTGTTGGTGGAAAATGCTTGCTATCCTTACCAAGAGGAATGCTGATTGCCATGCGTTGATGCTTCCGCGGACAATTCCGGCGTGCTAAAACGCCTTCTCGTTCAAGAATTCCCTGAACGCGGGAATGTCAAAGCCAACGAGACCACGCCCGCGTTCTCCAATGACGCCGTCCTCCAGGAGGCGGCGTTTGTATTGGCTTGCGTAGTTGCTGGCGACGCCCATGCGTTTGGCTATCTCCGAGACCCTGCTGGGGCCAGAATCGGGCAGCATCGCGAGCAAAAACTCAATGTCTTTATCGGAAAGCTCCCGATAGGTCGTTTCGAGAGAAGCCCGATGTCATGCTTCTCGAGTTGCCTGAAGACGCCATTCATGCCCGTGCGCCAGTTGCCCTGAGCCTCTTGAGCATATGTCCAATCGATGCCCACTGGGCCAATTTGAACACCGTTTATGCGCGCGTGAGGCTGTGAGAGGTAGCTATCTGCGGCTTCTTTGGTTCGCTCGATAATATCTTCGAGCATGCCTGGCATGGCGGAGACATTTGCTGCGATCCATGGTGGCCCCTTTGCAGGTTTTGCTAACTTTTGCAACTTTTGCTAACTTTTGCAACTTTTGCTAAATTTTGCAAGTTTTGCTAATGGCTTAACATGCCTTGTGCCGTGGGATTGCAGGAGTGAAAAACGGGGAGTTCTATTATTCCGACTACGTTGCAACGAGCGGGGCCCGGAGCGCGATGTTGCTGCGCTCCGGGCCCCGCTGCTTTGTAAACCCATGACGGTTTGGCCGCCGTTGTTTTAGTCAAACAGACTCGGCATGTCGTTTTCTTTCATGAGGGCACCGGCAGAAGGCAGGCTCTGCGCGGTGAACTTTTCGGCCGAGACGCCGGCGCCAAGAATCTCCTCGGTCGTGCCGACGGTGGTGACCGAGCGGCCCTTCTTGGCCGTAAAGGCCTGGACGCCCTGCGTGTTGGTGGTCGTCTTGGTCTTGAGCAGCGACGTGTTGAAGTTCATCAAACGATAGTCGCTCGAGACCAGCGCGATGTCGCGGTCCTCCTTGAGCACCTGGGCATACAGCAGCTTGCTGCCACCGTAGATGGCGTTCTTGAGGCGCTTGCGGTTGGTCTTGGTGACGTATCCGGAAAGCGCGACGCGCACCACGCGGCCGTTCTCAAAGACGAACAGCACGTCGGCCTTGTAGTCCTCGGGGTCGATGACCCAGATGACACTCTCATCGGGTTCCATCTCAAGATCGGTCGGCAGGTACGAGCCCAGCTGGGCCGACTTGGTATCCTCAAACGCCGCAACCTTGCACTTGTACACCTGGCTCTTGTTGGTAAAGACCAGCAGCTCGTGGGTGTTGGAGGACGGGAACTCGATAAAGGGCTTGTCGCCGTCCTTGTACTTGAGCGTGGTGGCCTTCTTAAGCACGCGGTCCGTCATCTTCTTAAGGTAGCCATCGCGCGAGAGCATGATGGTGACCGGGTACTCCTCGACCTCGGGCTCCAAGCTTACCTCGATAACCTCATGGGGCTCAATCCTGCCCGTGCGGCGCGGCATCACGTACTTCTTGTTGACCGCGGCCAGCTCGTCGCTGATGACTTTCTTGATGTTCTCCTCGCTGGAGAGGATCTCCTCAAGCTCGGCAATCTCGCCCTCAAGCTTGGCAATGTCCTTGGTGCGGTTGAGGATGTACTCCTCGTTGATGTTACGGAGCTTGAGCTCGGCAACAAACTCGGCCTGGGTCTCGTCGATGTCGAAACCCTTCATAAGGTTGGGCACGACCTCGGCCTCGAGCTTGGTGCCGCGAATGATGGCGATGGCTTTGTCGATGTCGAGCAAGATCGCCTCGAGGCCGTGCAGCAGGTGCAGGCGCTCGGACTTTTTGCCCAGGTCAAAGTTAATGCGGCGACGCGTGGACTCAATACGCCACTTGACCCACTCGTGCAGAATCTGGCGCACGCCCATAACACGGGGATAGCCGTCGACGAGTACGTTGAAGTTGCACGAGAACGAATCCTGCAGCGTGGTCGAGCGATAGAGCTTAGCCATGAGCTTGTCGGGGTCGACACCGCGCTTAAGGTCGATGGCGATGCGCAGACCCGAGAGGTCGGTCTCATCGCGGATGTCAGCGATTTCCTTGACCTTGCCCTCCTTGGAGAGCTTGACGATGCGCTCGATGATGACATCGGTCTTGGTGGTGTAGGGGATTTCGTAGACCTCGATGATGCGCTCTTCGGGAATCCAGCGCCAGCGGGAGCGAATCTGGAAGCTGCCAAGGCCGGTCTCGATAATCTTTTCCATCTCCTCGCGGCGGTAGATGATCTCGCCGCCAGTCGAGAAGTCGGGCATGGGCATGTACTCGAGCAGGTCGCAGTCGGGGTCTTGCAGGTAGTGCATTGTGGCAGTGCAGACCTCGTTGAGGTTGAAGCCGCAGATGTCGGACGCCATGGCGACGCCGATGCCTTTGTTGGCCGAGACGAGGATGTTGGGGAACGTGGTGGGCAGCAGGCGCGGCTCCTTCATGGCGCCGTCGTAGCTGTCGACGAAGTCGACCGGGTCCTTGTCGATGTCCTTGAAGATCTCGGCGCTGATGGGGGAGAGCTTGGCCTCGGTATAACGCGAGGCGGCGTAGCTCAGGTCGCCCGAATAGTACTTGCCAAAGTTGCCCTTCGACTCTACGAAGGGGGCGAGCAGCGCCTCGTTGCCGGTGGCCAGACGCACCATCGTCTCGTAGATCGCGGCGTCGCCGTGCGGGTTGAGCTTCATGGTCTGGCCCACGATGTTGGCGCTCTTCTGGCGCTCGCCCTTGAGCAGACCCATCTTGTACATGGTGTAGAGCAGCTTGCGGTGCGAGGGCTTAAAGCCGTCGATCTCGGGGAACGCACGCGAGACGTTGACGCTCATGGCGTAGGGCATGTAGTTGACCTCGAGCGTCTGCGTGATCGGCTGATCGGTGACCTCGGAGTGCAGGCCGATGACGTTCTCGGCGTTGACCTGCTTTTTCTTTGGCTGGTTCTTCGTCTTCTTCTTTGCCACGATTTCCTCTTGAACTTCTTATGGGCCGTCGTTATCGATTTGCTGCTACTGCAGGTCCAGCTGGTCCAGGTATTCCTTGCCGTGCTCGGAGATATGGCGCTTGCGGCCCGCCTCGTCGTTGCCCAGCAACAGGTTGAACATGGTCTCCATCTTGGTGACGTCCTCGGGCTCCACCTTGATCAGGCGGCGCGTCTCGGGGTTCATGGTGGTGAGCCACATCATGTCCGGATCGTTCTCACCAAGACCCTTTGAGCGGTTGATGGAGCACTTTTGGTCGCCGATTTCCTTGAGGATGCCGTTCTTCTCGAGCTCGGTGTAGGCAAAGTAGGTCTTCTCTTTGCAGTTGATCTCGTAGAGCGGCGACTCGGCGATATACACGTAGCCCTCGTCGATAAGCGTGGGCACCAGGCGATAGAGCATGGTGAGCACGAGCGTGCGGATGTGATAACCGTCGACGTCGGCGTCCGTACAGATGATGACCTTGTTCCAGTTGAGGTTGTCCAGGTCAAAGGCGCCAAGGTTCTTGATGCGCTTGTCCTTGATCTCCACACCGCAGCCCAGTACGCGCATGAGGTCCATGATGATGTCGGACTTAAAGATGCGCGGATAATCCTCCTTCAGGCAGTTGAGGATCTTACCGCGGACGGGTATAACGCCCTGGAACTCGGCATCGCGCGACGTGCGAATGGCGCCTGCTGCCGAGTCGCCCTCTACGATGTAGATCTCGCGACGGGTCTTGTCCTTGGAGCGGCAGTCGATGAATTTCTGCACGCGGTTGGCCATGTCGGTCTTCTGCTGCAGGTTGGTCTTGATGCTCTGGCGCGTCTTCTCGGCATTCTCGCGCGAGCGCTTGTTGATGAGCACCTGCTCCATGATCTTATTGGCGGCGTCCTTGTTCTCGATCAAGTAGGTCGAGAGGCGCTCCTTAAAGAAGGCCGTCATGGCCTGCTGGATAAAGCGGTTATTGATGGCTTTCTTGGTCTGGTTTTCGTAGGACGTCTGAGTGGAGAAGCAGTTGGTCACCAGTACCAGGCAGTCCTGGACGTCCTGCCACTTAATGCCGCTCTCATTTTTGTTGTATTTGCCCTGTTGCTTGATGTAGGCATCGATGGCGCTGGTCAGAGCGCTACGGGCAGCCTTTTCGGGCGAACCGCCGTTCTCGAGCCACGATGAGTTGTGGTAGTACTCCTGCATCATGAAAGTGCGCGAGAAGCACATGCACGCGGTGATTTTTACGTTGTAGTCGGGCAGGTCCTCGCGGTCGCGACCGCGACGGTCGGCCTCGATAAAGAAGGGCTCGGTAAGGTAGTCGGTACCGACCTTCTCGAGCACATAGTCCTCGATGCCCTTGGGATAGCAAAAATCCTCTTCGGAAAACTCGCCATCGTCGCCCTCGATACGCAGGCGGAAGGTCACGTTGGCGTTGACCACGGCCTGACGGCGCATGGTCTCGCGATACCAATCGTGGGGAATACTAATCGAGGTAAAGACCTCAAGATCGGGACGCCACTTGATAGTGGTGCCGGTGCGGTTCTCGTCGCTAGGCTCAATCTCGAGTGCCTTCTTTTTGGCGCCGACGACCTTGCCCTTCTTAAAGTGTAAGGAGTACTTGTTGCCGTCACGCCAGACGGTGACGTTCATGTACTCGGAAGCGTACTGGGTCGCGCACGAGCCCAGGCCGTTGGTGCCGAGCGAGAAGTCGTAGTCGCCGCCCTGGTTGTTATTGTATTTGCCGCCGGCGTAGAGCTCACAAAAGACGAGCTCCCAGTTAAAGCGCTTCTCGGAAGGGTTCCAGTCGAGCGGGCAGCCACGGCCATTGTCCTCTACCTGAATGGAGCCATCGAGAAAGGCGGTAAGGGTGATGAGCTTGCCGTAGCCCTGGCGCGCCTCGTCAACGGCGTTGGACAGAATCTCGAAGGCAGCGTGTGCACAGCCATCGAGTCCGTCCGAGCCAAAGATAACGGCAGGGCGCAGGCGTACGCGCTCCTCGTCCTTGAGCTGGCGGATACTGTCGTTACCATAGTTTGCGGTGTTTTTTGCCATACTCGCTCTCTCGGTGCTCCCTTGCTGCGTTTAAGTCATATAGATAGTCAAGGTAGCATAGCCCAGCCCACAGACGATTCCAACCAACACGAAATCCATCGAACAATCGTTCGATTAGATAATGAATGCTTGGAATGCGGGAGGGGCCTGTCCTGCCCTATCCAAACATCTGCGGTAGGTCGATGAAGACGGTTCGATCGCTTTCGCCAGCTTCGAAGCCCGAACGGGAGAAGAATCCATAGCGATGGCACTTGAGCCCCGTTGCCTCGACTTGGGCGATTTCCTCGTCGACCATTTTTTGCGTGATGGGGGATTTGCGGAACTTTGCTTCGTAGAATGCGTAGCCCTCGGGGTCTTGCGTTACCACATCGAATTCGCCGCTCGTTTTGTTTGCGGGATCGTCGTACCAGTACTTGCCTATGGCGTCGAAAGCCGGTTCGATCTTGCCGGTCCTGTTCTGCCGCACGAGGTATTGACGGCAGATCTCCTCGAACATATGAGGAACGTAGTTTTCCTCGAAGTCTTGGAAGACGTGACGATCATAGAAGACTTCCGGGTCGAGCAGCTGACGCGCTGAGGCATTGCGGAAAACATAGCGATAGTAAAAGAGCGAAAGCGGATCCACTACAAAGTAGCCGGACTTGCGCTTGTTCGTAGGGTCGTTGATGGGTGCACGCTTTTGGACGATTTCGAGTGACATGAGCTTGTCGAGCACGTCTGCCATGGCCGGACCGCTCGAGACGTGCGACTGTGCCAGCACGTCCCCCCAACGGGAGTAACCTTGTGCGAGAGCCCCGAAAACTTCGTTGGCGTTGGTCATCTTCGAGATCTCGGCGTTGAGATAGGACGGCACCTCGCTTTCTAAGCGGGCGCCAGGTTCCGTGACGAGCTCGATGATGTTGTCGCGTACGCTTTGGGATTGATCGATGAGGCGATTGTAAAAGGGGATGCCGCCAAAAACGCTATAGAGCCGCACCTTGTCCTCGGGCGAGAACGCGGGATAGAACTTCGCAGCGTCAAAGTAATCCATGGGTTTAAGCTCAAGCGCGAGATCAATTCGCCCGTAGAGGGGGCTTTCATGCTCGATGAGGGATTTCATAATCTCAACGTAGGAGCCGCACAGGACAATGTTTAAACGTGAGTCTTCCCTGTGAGCGTCGATTGAGGTCTGAAGAATGCTGTCTAAGCCTTTAACCGCATCTCTCAAGTAGGGGTATTCGTCGAGAACGAGGGTAATGTTCTTGTCTTTGGCTTGGGCAAACAGAAATTCGATGAGCTCGCGGATGCCTGTGAAGGCGAGCGGAGGAAAGCTCAGCGCTTCAGCAACAAGGACGGACAGACTCTCGAGGTTGTCTGCCTCGGAGGTTTGGCGGCACTCGTAATAGACCGTTGCGACGTCTGACAAATCCGTTAGCGCCTGCTTGATGAGCTCACTTTTTCCGACGCGACGCCTGCCGTAAATGAGAACATTGCGCTGCTCGGGTGCTTTGAGCGTTTTCTTAATACGGGCGAGTTCACGCTCCCTGCCAATGAATTCCACTTACTCGGTTCCTTCCGACTCGGTTTTGTCCGAGTTAATTGTATCGCATGAATCAGATTATGCTCGAGATTACTCGGACAAAACCGAGTCGGTTCTGTCCGAGTAAGTTTGAATAGTGAACCGAAGTTGTAATGTCCGCATGGCGATGACGAATATGGTTTTCATAATGACAGATATAGTTGACATTGTCTGATATATGCAATATATTTCTGTCATGCTGCAACGGATATCTGTCCATTACTACGAAAGGAACTCCATGCCGGGCAAAAAGAACCTACGCATGAAGGCGGCGCGCGCGGCGGTTGGCCTTTCGCAAGCTGACTTGGCCGAGGCCGTGGGCGTTACGCGCCAGACCATCGGCCTGATCGAGGCGGGCGGCTACAACCCCACGCTCAATTTGTGCGTGGCGATCTGCAAAGCGCTACGCGTTACGTTGAACGATCTGTTTTGGGAAGACGGGATCGACGTCGACCCTAACGCTCTTTAGGAGTTCGCTATGAAATTTGAAGATTTAAAACTCGTGCAAAAGTGGCGTGAATATGCCGGCCCAAAGGATGAGCGCCTGGAGGCTGAGAGCGCGAAGATCTACAAGATTGGTTTCGTGCTGCTTTCGTTTGGCATGTTGATGATATTTTTCTACCAGTTTATAGCTCGACAGGTTGCGTGGGTTCACAGCGACGCCAGTGAAATGCCGCATGGCTTTGCAACGCCGTTCGAGGCAGCCATCTATTTGTGGCTCGTTCTTGTGATGTTGATTTGCGCAGGACTGCAAACGCGGAAGGGCTATGTCGATACCAATCGTTTTGGGCAAACCGAGCATCTTCCTGTTGGATATTTCCTGCTTATCAGTGGTCTTAGCGGCGCCGCGTTCGCGCTTGTTATTGCCGCAATGCGCTGTATCGCTGAGGCGCAGATCGTACCGCTCGAAAGCGTCTTTTGGTTGGCGAACCTGGCCACGGGCGTATTCTGCGGTGCGACGATTTTCGCGGCCACGTTTGCTGTCCTGTGCGCAACGTTTTTCACGGCGAAAAGACGTCGTGCCAAGCTCGAGGCAGAACTCGACTCCTCAGACGACATTTAATGCGTAATGGGCCGGCTCTGGGTATCCAGAACCAGCCCTTTTTTGATGTTCGATGAGCCGAGTCGGCGTCTCTCGCAAAGGTAATTTAGGAGCTAGCGAGGCCTATCCGAATTGATCTCATCGGCGGTGTCGTTTTCGAGCGCCGTGCGGCGGGCGCTGTAGGCGACAAGGCCGGCGCCTGCCGCGGCGAGTGCTGCAGCGGCTGCCATGAGGGGAGCGTTGACATCGCTCGTGCCCGCAAGCACGCCCGCTTTTCCGGAATGCTTGTTATTGCCGTGATCCTTGCTGCTGCCAGAGCCACTGCCGCCACCGGAGCTGCTTCCGCCGGAGCCACCTCCACTCGTGCCGCCATCGCCGTCGACCGTCATCGGGGCGTCGTGAAGCCCCGTCGTATCCGCGCTGTCGCATACGCCGACCTGAACTTCTGAGCGTTCGCATGCCGCGTCGGGCACATGAAGCTCGTGCAGTACGGCACCCAGCGCTGAGTTTGCGCCCGGTCGAATTTCCTCGAGCGTTACGGGATCGAGCGCCACCAGATTACGCGCCTTCGCATACAGCGTTACGCGTTTGCCCACTTCGTCGCTCCAACTCTCGGGGATGGCGAAGCTCATGCGGAACTGTGCCGTGCAACCCGGTGCCAGCACGGCGTTGCCGTTGTCGGCTACCAGCGGGTGCGTTGCAAAACGTGTGCCCAGCGTCTCGAGCGCGTACTTTACGTGTGCCATATCGTTGGCCGAAGCGTCCTCGGCAAGCTCTGGATCGTAGATCGAAGCCATGCGTGCGTTCACGCCGAACCCGATGGATGCGCTGGAGAACGGCTGGCTGGAGCCCTCTCGGTACAGATCGATCGTGCCGGCGGTCAGCAAGGTGTTGCCGTCGTTTCGCACCGTGACCATGAAGGATTCGCCTGCTGCTCCGGGCACCACCGCGCCCGAGGTAGCGATCGCGCCCATCGGAGTGGCACACGCCACCAAGGGAACTTCGATGCCGTGCAGATTTGCCTCGCTCTTCTCCGCGCTCACAATGTGCGTGGCGAGCGCGGAGAGCATGCCTCCCGACGTCAAAAATGTCGTTATCTGATCGACGGGATGGTCCAGCTCGCACATCACGAACGGCTCCGTGAACAGATCGCCTGCCAAGGTGCTGGCGAAGATGCGGAAGTGCTTGCCCATCACTGCTACCGGGTTGCCTTCTTCGTCGTAGGTTTGTCCCACCTTGCCATCGGTGTTCTCTACATAGAGCACGCACCTGCCGTTGTTGCTTACGCTAAACGATGCCGGGCCACAGCCTGCGGCACCCACGGGCTGCGTTGCAAATGCCGATGCGCCTCGCGTCCAAATAATATGCTGCAATTGCTCGTTGACGGTTGCCAAAAAGCCCGAATGTTGTGGCCACGGCACCGCACGGGGTACCGTGGCGTCTGGTGACATAACGCCCCAGCCCGCAATGGACTGGCCGATCACGGCGTACGATGCGCAGCCGCAACCGTCTGCGGTCTCGTACGCAACGGGCACCACCATTTTGCCGTTGATATTCTCGGGCTCGCCCAGCTCGATGCTCGACGGTGCTTGCGGAAAGCGGAGAACTTGGCGGAACGTCAGGCTGTCGCCCAAATCATCTGACCACAGGGTAAAGCACTCGAGCGCGACCTCTGCCTCGCTGCCGAGCGCCTTTTCTGCGGTGGTTCCGCGGCGGTGGAGGTAGGCACCCGACAGGCGCCCGTCGACTAGCGTCTTGCCCACCGTAATGCGTGGGCACTGCAGGCAATGGTAGCCATCCTCTTGCAGGCGGCCGCGCGAGATGCTGCGCCACGACGTGTGCGATATCACGCGAACTCCGTCATTACTTATACGCAGGCGCACAACGGACAGTATGCCGGATGTGCTCGCCGTATCGAAAAGGGTGTTGTCGCCGGCGGGGCGCTCGCCCGAGACCAGCAGCACGTAGGCGTCTTGGTTTCCCCTCCCGTCTGTATATTCCACCACGTCGAAGTCGTAATCGAATATGCCGCTGCGCTCCACGTCGCCCTCGCCAAACCCAAGGGGGAAGTCCACGGGCATGGGGGCGGACCACGTGCCGTTTGCCTTTGTGTGCACCACCAGGCGCGAGCGGCCATTGTCGCCGTAGCGCACCGAGGCGATACGGAACAGGCATTCTACGCCGGCGATCATTGCCAGCTTCATGTGAGCTTCGCTGAGCACGCCGGAAAACAGCACGTTGTCGCTCGAGGGCTTGATGCCGCCACGCTCGTCCTCCGATACACCAGCAGAATTGGCGTTGGGGTCCGCAGCGGCGTCCTTCGCCTGCCCGATATAGGTGTACTTATACATCGTCGCGGCGTTTTCGTCGTTCTCTATCAGTGCATGGACGAAATGCTCGATCTGTCCCGTGTCGTCGCTTTCTGCATCCGCCTCGAGCTCAATGCGCGTGACCGCTTGATCCCAATCGCGCACGACGGGCGCGACGTTTACGACAGCGGCCTTAACCTCGGCGCGTGCGAGCAGCTCGGCGTTGGTGACGATGGTGGCCGATGCGATAAATTGCGGCACGCCGCCCGCCTCGATGTTGCCGGGCATGCCGAAGCGGGCATCCAACGTGTAAGGCGTATCTCCACCCAATGCGAGCTCAGAGCGCTGGAGCACATACTGGTCGCCATTGTTCACCGACATATTCCACGAATCGAGGAGTGTGGGCCACGACCCCGACCAAGCCTTGGTGGTCCACTTGAACATTACGAACTGGAGTATCACATCGACATCGACGTCTGCACCCACGCGCAGCCGCGGAAGCTGGTGCCCGTCCGCCTTCTCGTACCCAATGAACAGGGTGAGAGATGCGGCGCCACGCACGGCAGACGAAGCGACGCCTGCAACGCCGGCGCCAAAGGTGACGGCAAGCCCGATCTGGATAGTGAATGAGCCCGACGTGTTGGAATAGTCGAGCGAAATGTTTTTAAAAAACGCCGCGCCGCTGCCGTGCGTGTGGGCGCCCACGGCGAGCGCCAGTTTTGCCAGCACCCAGGGGTTGACGTTTAGGAAAAACGGCACCGGTCCCAAGGTGAACTGTTCGGTCCAGTTGAGGTCGGTTCTTACCTGGAAGAGGGCCTTAATATTGCCGTATGCGGGGTCGTTGTTGTTACCCCAGGTTTTGCCCACCCAATCGTAGGCGAGCGAGCCGTACAGCTGTGTGGCGATATCCATCGTGAACAGCAGCGTGCAATGGTGGCGAAGCAGCTTGGTGTTCCTTGGATCGGTGCCCGAACCGGCACTCATACTCTTGTACTGATTCCACTTCCCCTCCATTTCGTCGAGGTAGCGGTTTGCCTGCTTGGCACCCGACTCACGCGGTGACTTCTTCCAGTACTCCGGATCCGGATTGCCCGAATCGTTTATGTAACCGACCGGTTTGTATCCTCCGCCAAACAGCACGTATCCGGCAAACGAGAAATCGAACAGAATGGGGAACGCGGGCATCCAGCAGGTGAACTTGTTGCCGCCAATGCCGGGAAACGCCGCTGGGAAATCAAACGGGGTGATCTCTTGGTCCATGGTGGTGGGAATGATGGTGGTCGAGCCCGATTCTGCCTTTGCAGCCGGCGCGGTGACAACGGCCATGGGGGAGGAGAGTGTATAGGTCTTGCCCTGGTAGTCGAGCACAAAGCGCAGCTTGCATCCTTCTTCCAGAAGGCCCGACGCTGCATCGAGGAACGTGTCTTCGAGCGTGAACGTCGCCAGATAATCCGCGCCCGATGCGCTGGCCTTGACTTGGCCAATCTGCGTGACGGTTTCGGGTGAGCTGCCCGCGGCAGGCGTCACCTTGTTGATGCGCAGCGTTGCCTGTCCACCCTGTGGCAGATGTGCCTGCACGGTAAAGGCGTGCGTATCGGGCTGGTCGTTTGCTGCTTCGTCCGCTGGCATTGCCATAAACGTGGCATCGGCGTACTGGATGTCCCATTCGTCAAACGTGAGCTGTCGAAAGTACGGCTCGCCGTCGGAAAGCGGACGCGTGGGCGCGGTTATGGCGGTGCCGCCCTGGATACGCGCAAGGGGAATCTCGACATCGCGGTAGCCTGCCATGCTAATGGAGATGCCGCCGTTAAAGTCGTACGCGTCGAGAAGCGTCGCCTCGTCCACGTAGCCTTCCGAAAGCGGTGCGATCTCAAAGATGGCGGTGCCTTCGTCATCGGTCATGGTGGCGAGCTGCTTGCCTGCGGCATAGCGCGATGTGAGCGTGACCTGGGCGCCTGCGATAGGCGTATTCTTGTTGGCGACGTCGACCACGACCACACCAAACATGGTGCGCGAGAGAACGAGCACCCTGAAAGGGTCTTTTTCGTCGGCATAGGCTTCGGTGGGGATGAATGGCAGCATGAAGGCGTTTGCGCTGCCCGGCACGCGAGGCAGCATGATGCCTGCCAGCGAGGATGCTCCGGCGATAAGTAACGAACGGCGATCAAGCATTTTGGGCTCCCATCCCGCAAATATCGGAGGAAATAATCCAATTTTGCGAGAAGGTGCCCCGTGGCGGTAGTGCCGTTCGATGGCCAAAATGTCCAATTTGAGTGCGCGAAAGTGTCAGGCCCCCGGAGCGCTTTCGATACGCCGGGCAGTTTGGCCGCTAGCGCAACATGTGGGCAATCAGCTCGGCGCGAGTTCCGATACCAAGCTTGGCATACACTCCTGATAGGCGGTTTTTAACGGTGCCCGGCGATACTCCCATGTGGCGTGCAATTTCGGCGTTGGTCCATCCGCGGCAGGCGAGCATGGCCATGGTGAACTCCGTGGTCGTTAAATCGTCGGCCACGTCCTCGCCCGAATCGGGATTGTGGATGCGCCGCCAGCCGTAGCTGAAGCGGTACGTGATCTCGATGATGCGAGCGAAATCGTCGGGGTATTGCGATTTTAAGCACGCCTCGATAAGCCCCTGCAAAAGGCCGTGGTGCTCGCCGATGAGTTCGATAAGGCCGTCGGGACGCGCAATGTTCCAAGCGGTTCCGAAGTGTGCCTTTGCGGTGTCGATATCCTTGAGGCTCATGCATGCCATGGAAGCCGACAGGTGCAGGAACAGCTCCGAGATGGGATAGCTTCCCTGTTTCATGATCAGGGCGTTTTCCGCCATGCCCAGACAGCGGCCATATTCGCCGCGCAGGTACAGGGCATGCGCCATTACGTAGCTGGCGAACAGGCGCAGGCCTTCGGGCAGATGCGCCGCAAGCGGATAAAACTCTTCGGCGGAATACGGGGAAGGCAAGTGCAGCAGGACGCTCGCGGCGGAGGCGAACAGGATATGCGTGGCGTGGACGGCGGGCGATTCCTCGTCAGTTGGCGTATCGAGGATGCCAGCAAGGCAACGGCGGGCATCGGCGATACGGTTGAGCGACAGACTGGCGTATCCGCAGATAAGGCATGCGGAATAGCGCAGCGCGGGATCGGTGGCGTCAAGATAGGGGCGCGCCGTCTTGGCGGCGAGGGTGGCCTGTCCGCGAAAGTACAGCGCTTCTGCCGTGGCAATGGCGTGCGAATCGGGGTCGGAAATGCCTGCAACCGCAGCGTCAATCTGCCCCGGCACAAAGGCAGTGCACATCAACGGCATGGGAATGCGCGGGTAGCCATCGCAGTCCATCTTCCATCTCCCATCAGGTGGCAACAATGCAGCAATTGTACTCCTGTTGCTCGGGACCCCTTTCGTTTTACTGTTCGGTTAACGCTGCGGATCGTTTTGGAAGGCTTACGAGCATGGTAGTCCCGTTCTCGGAACTTGTTTCGACCTCTACAGCGCCACCGTGAAGCGCTGCAATCTCCCAAACAAGCGCTAGCCCGAGTCCTGCGCCGCCGTATGCCCTGCTGCGGGATTTATCCAGGCGAAAGAACGGTTGGAAGATGCTCTCACGGTACTGCTTGGGTATTCCCGGGCCCTGGTCCTCGACTCGCAGGAACACGTGGCTGTCGTTGTCGCAGATGGAGACGGTAACGCTCGAGTCGGCGCGGCTATAGCGGATGGCGTTTTCGACCAGGTTGAACACCAGCCGATAGAGGAGCGCATCGTTCCCGATTACTAAAGCGTCTCCAGCACAATTGAGGGCTATGCCCTTATTTTCGGCAAGTGGCGCAAGGTCGGTGAGGACCTCTTCGGACAAGGGACCGAGTTCAACATCGTCCTCGCAAGGAACGCTGCGGAGCTCACTCATCTCGAGTAATACCTTGGTCATTCGAGACATGCGCTCGGTTTGTTCTTGTAGCAGGCCGAGCAGCTCGGCTGTTTCGGGTTGCAAACCGGAGTGCTCAGAGATGAATAGTTCAATCTGTGCTTGCATAAGGGCGAGCGGGGTGCGCAGCTCGTGTGCGGCGTTGCCGGTAAACTGACGCTGCGCAGAGAACCCTTCGCCAAGACGGGCGATCATGTCGTTGAAAGAGGCGCTGCATCGCTGTAGCTCGGTGGGCACATCTTCACTGAGTCTGATTTCGCTTAGGTTGTCAGGCTGCACGCGCTCTACCTGGGCGGCAAAAGCCCGTAGCGGTTTGAGTGCACGGCCGCTCACAAAGTATGCCAGCGCGCCGCCAAGGAGTGTGACTCCAGCCGTGATGTACCAGGTTGTCGTGCCAAAAGACTCCTGTGCGTCGTTTACGACGATCGTGACCTTGTCATCGGGGGTCGCTTTCGTTGGGTCGAACGCCTGGGGCGAATCTTCGCCGGTCGCGTTAAGGGCCGAGATGTCACTGCCGATGGCATCCATGTAGCGCATGCCCGTATAGCCGACCAGGCAGTTTGTCAGCACGCATGCTGCACACGTGAGCAGTGCCGTCATAATCGTTATGCGCCATTGCAGCGAAAACCTTTTCATTCGCTATCCTCCATAACGTAGCCCTCTCCAATCCGATTGCGAATCGGGTCGTACCCCAAAGCGATGCGTAGCTTTTTGCGGAGTGACGAGATGTGAACGCGGATTGCGTTGCTAAAGCTGTTCACGCTGCTATCCCAAACGTGCTCGATAAGCTCCTCTTGACTTACCGGACGCCCCTGATTAAGCATCAGGTATTCCAAGATTCCCGTTTCCTTGCGCGTAAGAGATAAAGCCTCGCTGTCCACGGAAGCGATGCGCGCCTTGGTGTCAAAGCGGAGCTTTCCGCAGGTTAATACTATGTCGCTTTGTGCAAAGCGCCTGAGGGTAAGGCTGCGGATCCTTGCCGCAAGCTCGTCAAGATGAAACGGCTTGGTAAGGTAATCGTTGGCGCCGGCATCGAGTCCGGCGACCTTGTCGGCGACCTCGCCGCGTGCGGACAGAATCAGTACCTTGGTCTCGCAGTCGGTTTTCCTAAGTTCCCTGAGCACGGTCATGCCATCGATACGGGGAAGGTTGAGGTCGAGTACCACGAGGTCAAAGACTTCGACGCCCAGCAGGTCGAGCGCCTCCTGTCCGTCGTGGCAGCAGTCGACGCTGTACGCCAAGTTTCGCAAGCTGCGCGCGATTGCATCGCACAGCGCTCGCTCGTCTTCGACGATCAAAATACGCATAACAGTCTCCTTGCACATTCCAAATCGCGCTTAACACGGATTTTATAGTCGATATGGTCCAATGGTCGCGTAACGAAAGGAGTGGTCAGGTTGTTCAAAGCGGTAAAGCCCGTGGTACAGGTCGCTTTGTTGATCGTCGGAATTGCCATGGTGTGCTTTGGTGTTATGCGTGGCGAGGCGGATGCCGTGCTGGCCAAAGCGATTAGGCTGTGCTTGGAGTGTATCGGAATTGGATAAAAGAGAAAACACTGCGTCGCATGTTTTGGCCCGATTTCGCGGATTCATTCAGGCGGCGACGACGCTGGTCACCAACATTCACCTGCCAAACTTTGCCAAAGGCGGCATCTATCAGGGCGCGGGAAAAACAGTCTGCGTACCTGGACTTAATTGCTATTCGTGCCCCGCGGCATCGGGTGCGTGCCCCATCGGGTCGTTCCAGTCGGTGGTAGGTTCATCCAAGTTCAACTTTTCTTACTATGTTACCGGTACGCTCATTTTGCTCGGCGTGCTGCTGGGACGCTTTGTATGCGGCTTTCTGTGCCCGTTTGGCTGGCTGCAGGAGCTGCTTCATAAGATTCCCGGCAAAAAGTTCTCCACGAAAAAGCTCAAGCCGCTCACGTACATCAAGTACGTCGTGCTGCTGTTTGCCGTGGTGCTGCTGCCCGTCTTGGTGGTTAACGACGTGGGCATGGGCGACCCGTTCTTTTGTAAGTACATCTGTCCACAGGGTGTGCTCGAGGGCGCCATTCCGCTGGCCATTGCCAACGCCGGCATTCGATCTGCGCTGGGGCAGCTCTTTACCTGGAAACTTGCCGTTCTCATTGCCGTGGTAGTGCTGAGCGTTTTGTTCTATCGCCCCTTCTGCAAATGGATTTGTCCACTTGGCGCATTCTATGCGCTCATGAATAGGGTGTCCCTACTGGGGATTCGGGTTGACGCATGCAAATGTGTCTCGTGCGGCAAGTGTTCAAGGGTTTGTCAGATGGACGTTGATGTGGTCCGCGCGCCCAATCATGCCGAATGTATCCGGTGCGGAAAGTGCATCGGGGCCTGTCCCGTCGATGCCATCAGCTATCGCTATGGCCTGGATATGTCGGCGGAAAAGCTTCCCTTGCCCGCCGATAAAAAGTAAACAAGCTTCGACAAAACGGAGGAATGACTATGAAGCTTTCTAAGATTGCGGCCCTGTTTATGGTGCCGGTATTGGCCTTATGCCTTGTGGCATGTTCGGCGCCCGGTGGCAATGCGAGCGAATCTGCGAGCTCCGACCCTAAGATCGCAGAACTCACTGCGCAGAAGCCGGCCAATGCCGACGAGGCCGCCGAGCTGTATGCGAAGCTCATGCAGAAGGAGAACGAGATCTTTTCGAGTGATAACGCGCTGTGGGAAAAGGTATTCAATGCGGCAAATAAAGGCTCGGCAATGATTGAGGACGGCAGCAATTACGGCGATTTTCTGCTCAAGACCATCGACGGTGCCAAGGATGAGTTCACGGCGGATGAGCTTAAGACGCTCAAGACCGGTGCACAGCAGATCAAGGAGATCGAGGACAAGCTCGAGAGCTTGGAGAAGGAGTTCCCCGGCTGTGGAAGCACGCCGAGCGCAGGCGAGAGCGTCGACGCTTCGACCGCTGGCATGACGGCTGGTGCCAATGCTTCGAGCGAGGCGACGAAGTTCCCCAGCTTTACGGGCAAGGACCTGGATGGCAACGACGTGAGCAGCGACGAGCTGTTCTCTAAGAACAAGGTCACCGTCATGAACTTCTGGTTCACTACTTGCAAGCCGTGCGTGGGCGAGTTGGGCGACCTTGAGGACCTGAATAAGGAGCTTGCCAAGAAGGGCGGCCAGGTCGTGGGTGTCAATTCCTTTACGCTCGATGGCAACAAGGGCGAGATTGCAGATGCCAAGGACGTGCTGAGCAAGAAGGGCGTGACGTATAAGAACATCTGGTTCAAGTCGGATAGCGAGGCCGGTAAGTTTACGTCAAATTTGTTCTCGTTCCCGACAACGTATGTCATCGATCAGAATGGCAACATCGTAGGGGATCCAATCGTGGGAGCCATCAGCTCCGCCGAGCAGCGCGCAGCACTCGACAAGCTTATCGACCAGGCGATTGCGAATAGCGAGCAGTAAAAAACGCGTAAAGCATCGCGAGGATCGTGTGTCGCTGTGCGAAGTAGTCCGCTACCTTTCAAGATAAGCTCCACCATATAGAGGTCCCGCTCGGGACCTCTTCTTTTGGGCGCCGTCCCGTTCGTTTTTTGGCGCGGTTCCCTACATTCCTCACTGGCGCCGGCAAAAATTGGGGATAGAGTAGGACAAACGCGTCGAATACGAACGGCGGGGGAGAGCGGGTGAACGTGCCCGCGCGGGAGAGGTTGCCGTCCATGCTGGAGCTCAAAGGTATTTGCAAAAGGTACGTCACGCAGTCGTTTACGCAGGTGGCACTCGACAGCGTAAGCCTGTCTTTTCGCGATAACGAGTTCGTGGCCATTCTGGGCCCTTCGGGCTCGGGCAAGACTACGATGCTCAACGTTATCGGCGGACTGGATCATTTCGATTCTGGCGACCTGCTGATCGACGGCATCTCGACCAAGGACTTTCACGATCGCGATTGGGATGCCTACCGCAACAACCGCATCGGCTTTGTGTTCCAAAGCTATAACCTCATTCCGCATCAGACCATTTTGGAAAACGTGGAGCTGGCGCTCACGCTCACGGGCGTGGGGCATGCCGAGCGCCGCCAGCGTGCGCGCGAGGCGTTGGAGAAAGTCGGCCTGGGCGAGCACGTTAACAAGCGCCCGAGTCAGCTATCGGGCGGGCAGATGCAGCGCGTGGCCATCGCCCGCGCCCTGATCAACGATCCCGAGATTGTGCTGGCAGACGAGCCGACCGGCGCCTTGGATTCCACAACGTCCGTGCAGGTTATGGACTTGCTCAAGGAAGTCGCGCGCGACCGTCTGGTTATTATGGTCACGCACAATCCCGAGCTGGCGTACCAATACGCCACGCGCATCGTCAACCTGGCGGACGGCAAGATCACCGACGATTCCGATTCTTTCGATGTCGCTGACGCCACGCGCCGCGAGGCCAAGCCTACGCGCAAAACCTCGATGAGCTTTGTGACGGCGCTGGGGCTTTCTGCCCGCAACCTTATGACCAAAAAGGGCCGTACGGCCATGACTGCCTTTGCGGGCTCGATTGGCATTATCGGTATCGCGGCGATTCTGGCGCTGTCCAATGGCGTGAACAATTACATCAAAAAGGTCGAGGAGGATACGCTCTCGAGTTACCCGCTTACGATCTCCAAGCAGGACTACGACCTGTCGTCCATGATGGGTGGGCAGGGGGCTGTGGACGATGGCTCGCCTGAAAACGTGGATTCGTCCGACGACAGCGCCGGCGGCAAAGCTAAGGGAACCGATAAGATTTCCGTGGTCACGGCCGTAAAGGACATGTTTGCAAGCGTTAAGTCCAACGACATGACGAGCTTTAAGGCGTGGCTCGATGCCGGTGGCGACGGCATCGATAAAGAAGTCAACGCCATCCAGTACGGCTACGGTGTATCGCCGGTTGTCTATCGTGCCGGCAAGGGCGATGAGAAGCCTGTCCGGCTGGTGCCCAACGCCATGACCGAGGCCATGAGCGGAGGTGCGAGTTCGGCGGCAACGGTGAGCATGGAATCCATGGGAACCTCGGTCTTTAACGAGATGATTGACGACCAGAGCCTGCTCGACAGCCAGTACGATGTCGTCGCCGGTCATTGGCCCACGTCTGCCAACGAAGCCGTGATGGTGCTTTCGAGCCGCGGTACGGTGGGCGACTACACGCTCTACAGCATCGGTGCGCTGGATATCAATGAGCTTAACAATCTGGTTAACAGCGCTATGACGGCTGACGGTGGGGTTGAAGCGCCCGAGACCGGTACCGACTTTACCTACGACGATGCGCTGTCCACGACGTTTAAGGTGTTGTCGCCGGCCGATGCGTATCGCAAAAACGAAGAGACCGGCATATGGACCGACATGTCTGGCGACGCCGACTTTATGGCTGCCAAGGTTGCCGACGGTATCGACGTGCACATTGTGGGCGTGGTGCGACCTAACGAGACGGCCAATGCGAGCGCGTTGTCTCCGGGCATTGCCTATACGCATGCGCTGACTCGCCGGCTTATGGAGCGCGCCGCCGATTCGCAGATTGTGCAAGAGCAGCTTGCGCATCCCGAGACGGATGTCTTTACGGGCAAGTCTTTCGATGAACTGCAGGGCGAGGCCAAGCAAGGCGTGGATCTGGGCAGCATGTTTAGTGTGGACGAGGCGGCGCTCAAGAGCGCGTTCTCGTTCGATGCGTCTGCGCTCTCGGGTGTTGCCGGCGGTATGGACCTGTCGGGTCTTGATTTGTCCGGGCTGGATATTGACCTTTCGGGCGTTGGTAAGGACATCGACTTCAGCGACATCATGGCCAAAGCGCCGGCCCCAGATTTCTCGGGTATCTTTGACGGTCTGGAACTCACGCCCGAGCAAATGCAGCAGGTGGGAACGCTAGCCAACCAGCTGTTTGAGGGCTTTTTGCAGTCTGATCAGTTTAAGGCGCTGACACCCGATGATCTTAAGGACGCGTCAAAGCTTGCCGCCGCGTTCTCGGCGTATCTTGAGAATGATGCGGCAGCCCAGCAAATCCTGGCCCAGCTCAAAGCGCTCGGCGGCGATGCCCTGGCCGAGCGCCTGCAGCAGGCGATGACCGACTATGTGCAAAAGCAGCTGGCTCCGTATCTGCAACAGGCAATGGACCAGGTGACCAAGACAATCAGCGACCAGATAGCGACAACGGTATCGTCCCAGCTTAAAGCAGGCGCGGCAGGGCTCATGGGTCAGATGGCGACGCAGATGTCTTCGAGTTTTGCTAGCCTGGCGAGCGCCATGCGCGTGGATGCGAGTGCCTTTGCTCATGCCATTCACTTCAACATGGACGCCGAGGACCTGAGCTCGCTCATGATGAGCTATGCGAAGGCATCGAAACTCACCTACGACAACAACCTGACCACGCTGGGCTATGCAGACGAGGCAGACCCCATCTCGGTCAAGATTTTCCCGCGTGACTTTGAGGCTAAGGAGCGTGTGCTCGATCACATCGATGCGTACAACAAGCAGGTCAAAGCCGTCGGCCACGATGAGCAGGCGATCTCGTACACCGACTACATGGGTATCATCATGGGCTCGGTGACCGACATCGTGAACACCATCAGCTTGGTGCTCATCGCATTCGTGAGTATCAGCCTGGTGGTGAGCTCCATCATGATCGGCATCATCACCTACATCAGCGTGCTGGAACGCAAAAAGGAGATTGGCATCCTGCGTGCGATCGGCGCGTCGAAGCGCAACGTGGCCAACGTATTCAATGCCGAGACCTTTATCGAGGGCCTCATCGCCGGCGTCTTTGCCATTGTCGTTGTGATGGCCGTGAGCTTTCCGGTTAATGCCTGGGCGCTTGCTGCCAAACAGGTGCCCAATCTGATGAGCCTGCCCGTGCAGGATGCGCTGGTGCTCATTGCAATTTCGGTACTGCTGACGGTTGTCGCTGGCCTGCTGCCGGCCCGCAGCGCATCCAGGAAGGATCCCGTGGAGGCCCTGCGCTCTGAATAATGTGACAAGGGACGGTCCCTTTGTCACATTGAGCGGCTTGTGAATTCGAGGTCTAATACTTTTCCGAGAAGTGAACGAGTCAAAATGGACCCCCGAAGCGTCGACACTTTTGAGATGCAATTTCCAGCGGTTTTGATTGTTGAATCCTGCGGTTTTGGCGTCAGAGAATGTCGATGCTTCGGGGGTCCAAATACAGCCGTTCACTTCTCGGAAAAGTATTAGACCTCGAGATATAGACGATGTTTGCGAGCGGCAATTAGAGCGTAAGCCTTTAGTTCTTCTTTGCAGAGAGCATGAGCCTAATTTCCGGGTGGGTGTATTCGTCGAACTCTTCCTTGGGCTCGGTGTCAAAGGTGTAGTACGACTTGATAGATTCGTCCTCCGTCTTGATGCTGATTTCTTCATATAGGGATCCGGCTAAAAATGCCTGTTTAAATTCATCCGACAGGCTGCATGGCGTGAGGAGGTCCGGTGTGGCAACGGAAATGTCCAACCCGTTGAGCGGGGCGCAGAGCGTCGCGATATCCTGCTCGGCGCGGGCGAGGTTGTCTGCAGGGCTTGCCTCGGGGTCGATCTGACTGGTGTAATCGACGTCCGTGAGCATGCCATCTGCATCGAAAGAAAGGTAGACATAGGCTGCTTGAGCGCCGAGGTCATTATCGCGCAGATAGCCGATAATGCGGTAGCCGTAGTCGTGATACGACTCGTATGGGTCGTCTGCCGCGACGCGTTCGCACACGGGCTCCAAGGCATCTTGCGCGATGGCGAGCTGCTCGGCGGCTGCAGCCTTTCTTGCCTGAAGCTCGTTATTTCCCTGGACAAACTGCGGGATGTAGACGCCAAGCAGCACAATGACGGGCAACACCGCGAGAGCTATGATCTGCTTCTTGACGCTTGGAATCGTCACACCGTATGCGTTTGCCATGGCCTCGGCATTGCTCGAGGTCTCGGCCAGCACGTCTGCCGCCGTGGTGACTGCCCCCACGGCGCCGGCGACCTCGGCGGCACCGCCCAGGTTGAGCGCGAGATCGTTGTCGCTGTTCTTGAGCAGGCGGCCGGCAGCTTGCGTGGCAAGTACGCCGGCGACCTCCGCGGAACGGTCCTTGTTGGTCTGGGCTACCGCAAGCCTGCCCTGCAGCTCCTTCCACTGTTTGCCCTGCATCCCAAAGCGTGGTGCAAGGGCGCAATAGCAAAAGATGGCGAGCTCGATTACGGTGAGTGCGATGGCGGTATATATGCCCGCGGGTTGGAATTCCTTTTGGTGGAACGCGATATCGTTGATCATTTGGAGCGGCAACATCAACAGGCATGCTACGAACGACATGATGAGTGCGGTCGCTGCGATCTTGGGGTACATGCAGTACCGCTGGATGCGTTTCTTTTCTCGTTCGGTGAGCTGCTGCATGGGGGCCTCGACTCTCATCGTTTTTGGGCGATGCGCACACGCTCTTGAGTATAGATGAGTGGAGGGTGTCTGTTGTTCATACATAGCGGTCAACAGCGTGCTGTTGGTGATCGCTTGATCGTGGGCGCCATCTTTTAGAGCATGAAGCCGTTATCTAAGGAAAAGTGGCGAGCGAGGGAGCCGCTGTGAAGCGGCCCCATTTGCTGTTCGTGGACACCGTTCACCTTCATTGCACAGGGACGGCTGGAGGGCTGGTTGGCATCAAGTAACTGCCTCCGCCTTGTGGGTCGCCTCAAGGACAAGGCATAATGCATGTGACAAAGGGGCAGTCCCTTTGCCGCATTGATCTGAGAGTAGATGTTGATGATTCTATCGTTGGCCCCCATGGAGGGGATTACCGGGCATGTGTTCCGTCGCGTGCATGCGGAGTGCTTTGGCGCGCTCGATTGTTATTACACGCCGTTTTTGCCGCCGCCGCGGGTGGGAAACCGCTTTGGCGGCAAGGCGTTTAAGGAGATCGATCCTGCCAATAACCAGGGGCTCAACGTAGTGCCTCAGCTGATGTCCAAGAATGCGGACGAGTTTGTGTGGGCGGCACAGGTGCTCGCCGACATGGGCTACCGCGAGGTCAATCTCAACCTTGGCTGCCCCTCGGGGACGGTTGTTGCCAAGGGCAAAGGATCGGGCTTTTTGCGCAACTTGGATGAGCTTGAGGTGTTCTTGAGTGACGTGTGTGAGCGCTCTCCGCTGCCGGTATCGGTCAAGACCAGGTTGGGGTTGGAGAGCGACGACGAATACGAGCGCGTGCTCGATTTGTATTGCCGCATGCCGCTGGCAGAGCTGATCGTGCATCCGCGCGTGCAGAAGGACCGTTATGCGGGCTCGCCGCGCAAAGAGTTTTATGGCGAGACGCTGGAACGTGCGCCGTTTCCGGTGGCATACAACGGCGATATTTTTGATCTTGAGGACATGGATGCGCTGGTGGAGGCCTATCCCGGCACACGTCATGTAATGCTGGGGCGCGGCCTGCTCGCGAACCCCGCTCTGGCTCGCATGGTTAAGGGCGGCCCTGCTGCCACGACAGCCGAGCTGTGGCGTTTCCATGACACGCTGTTTGCTGCCTATGCAGAAGAGATTGGCGGTAACGCGGTCTTTCGTATGAAGGAGTGGTGGTTCTACGCCAAGTGCGCCTTCACCGACCCCACTACCGTTCACAAGCTCGTACGTAAGACCAAAAAGGTCGACGAATACCGCGCCGCCGTCGAGCGCGTCTTTCGCGAGCAGCCGCTTGCGCCCATAGCCCGCTTCCACGGCTAGCTAGTCATTGGGGACGTTCTTTAACGACTAGTCATTTAAGAACGTCCCCAATGACTACCTCTGCAAAAAACTGTACAGCAGCATCCAAAGATGTCGAAAAATGTCGACTTTGGATGCTGGTGTACATGTTTGGGTGTGGTGGGTAACTAGGCAATCATTGCATCAAGCGTGATGAGCTCCCTGAGTCGCTCCGTGCGTGTTTGCCCATGGCGCTTTGCTTTTGCGTCAAAGGCTTCAAGGACCGATTCACCCACACGTGCGGATAAAACAACGCTTGGCTCGTCAGAAATCGGCGGCCTTCCCAGCTTGATGGTGCGACCCTTCGGCCACTCATCTTTTTCGTAGGCTTCCGCGGTTTTCTCCAACTCTCCAGGGGCAAATCCCATCATCTTTTCGAGTTGCTTAGCGTCCATAGCGCCTCCTATTGATCGATCCCGATTTCCCTGAGCACCTTGCGCGTAGGAGGGACAAGGGCGTGGTAAATGATGTAGCCATCTCGATTGGGGCAATATCGAGCGATGAGCTCCATGAGACGGCTTCTTCCATCAAGTCCAACGAGAACGTAATCGATACCTCCGTTTTCAAGATCACGCCTGAACCATGCAAAAGCGGAGTTCCAGGCGCAGGTGATATCCGTCTCCGTCAGCCCGTGTTTGAGGGCGTGGGGGTGGATTGCGATGAGCTCCATAAGGGCCTCTCTTTTTGTATACAGTTTTGTAGACAAAAATGCAAGCAGTTAATAGGCTTAAGCGGCTTGTTTTGATTGGACTTCTCGATGTAAAGCCGACGCCGGAGGCTCCACTACTCCTTCGCTTTTTAGCTCGGTATGTGAACGCCCGTTGAACTCCCAGAGGGGAGCGTCTTCATAGATTATCGAGAGGAGCTTGGAGACTTCGGCTGTTTTCTTGCGTTCGTAAAACTCGGGCCGTACGACAATCAATAAGAAAGCTGCGTCTTCGGTAATTTGCTGTGCTGTCGGCATACCGTTGAGTCCAACGGAACGCAAAAGCTTTGTCATGATGAAATCGAACTCATCTTCTCTTGCATGGAGATCGGATGCCTTAATCTCAGGGTCTCTCAGGACGTACTGCTTGAGTCGTTCGACAGATCGGCTGCACTTTATATGCCCGCAGATGACTTCGTCATAGCTGAGCCTTTTGATTGGAAGACGTTCGTGACCGGCGAAGATGGCTGCCACTCTGATGCCAACGCGCCGTTCGCGCAACGCGCGCATTTCACCGGTGTATTCGCTGCGTCGTTCATTTTTTCGATAGGAGTATCCGTAGTCATCGTAGTAATAAGGGGCTTCATCGACAGCGTCATCGAGCTCAGGCGCTATGAGATAGAGTTTTCCATCTCTGGATATGACGCAGGGATTGTCGATTTGCCCCGATTCGTTCCTGATTTGCCAAATAGTTTCATTTATCTCAAATCTCGAGACTGGATTGGGGGCACAGGAGTTGTAGAGCTCAATAAGTTCATCGAGCGAAATGATTCCACAGACATCTGTGTAGGCGCGGGCGAAGCGCCGTACTTCTTGATTTGATTCAAGCGCACGGCGCTCCCAAGCATCCAAAACGTCCTGCGGACTTCGATAGCGGGCATGACGATCGATGCGCGATGCGCTCCAACGGTTATCAGCGGCAACGTTCATCAGATCCAAGCGCAGATCTTTGTCGGCGATGCGAGCGAGCGACTGATAGTGTTCTAGATCAAGCTCCGGTCGAAAACTCATGTCTTCCGGAACAGTTCGTGCGAGCTTTATGCAACGCTTGAGATAGGTCGGGCCCAGGCTTGGGCTAAAGTGCTGCTTGAGGTGGCAAGCGATGGGCGAGAGTAGGCCATTTAGATTGGAAATGGGGTATCCGGCAATCTCTTGCTCGAGACGGCGCCCGATGAGCAGAGCCCCTTCCGAAGAGGCCTCATGGTCGGTGCCTTTCTGGCCGAGGTGTTTGGCCTCGACAATCCTGCTGATATCCGAGCAGGTGTTTGAAATAATGTCGGGTGAAAGGGTTGGAATCTTTTTTGCCATAGCGATGCACTCCTGTGTGACTCACGGATAACGGAAACGTTTGGTTGTGAGCGCCGTTCTTTGATGGCGACGGCGAACAGGAGCGCAGCCTGTCTGAGATGGGCGAGTGCGGTAACCACCGATCTTACTTACCGAGCTCGCTCCAGCGTGTCATTGGGGACCTCCGCAGGAGCTCTCGACCAGTCTCATGCCTTGGGATGAGTATAACACAGAGAGCAAACATATGTTCTATATATTTGAGAAACTGAATCCCTATCTACTCATTTAAGTGCGTCCCCAATGAGTACGTCCCCAATGAGTACGTCCCAGAGACGTCAGACGGCCTCAAACAACCATAATCCAAAGGCCATCTCAAACAACTAGTCATTTAAGAACGTCCCCAATGACTACCTCTGCAAAAAACTGTACACCAGCATCCAAAGATGTCGAAAAATGTCGACTTTGGATGTTGATGTACATGTTTGGGTCGGTGGGGCTCCTTGGATGGACAGAGCGCGCGTGCTAGAGCAGGTTCTTCTGGACCCACGCGATGATGTCGCTCGACTCGTAGAGTGGCTTGCCGTCGATGAATAGGCAGGGAACCTGGCGTTTTCCGCCGACGGCGATGAGTGTCTGCTCGGCATCGGAATCGGTCGAGATATTACGCTCGGGGACGGTCACACCGTTATCGGCCAAAAAGCGCTTGACCTTTAAGCAATACGGGCAGCCGGTCATAACGTAGAGCACGAGCTCGTGATCAGTAACCATAGGTCTCCAATCGGTTGAGGTTTTGATTGAAATACCCAAAGCCGCCGCGGTCTATGCGCGGGCCAGTGACGACTCGATGGCCTGGACCAGAAACGCCGTGGCTCCGGTGCCGCAGGGCTTGTCGTAGTAGTCAACAAAGCGCTGATCGGCAAGATAGCCGTGGGCGAGGCCCAGGTATGCTTCGTCTTGGGGTTCGTGTCCCCAGTTGAGACCAATCCAACGACGATGCATCGCGACAAGCTTGCGAGCCTCGCTTCCGTCCGCATCGCCATCGCCCATGGCGATCGATAGCTGGCCCAGAACAGCGCGTTCAAGTTCCTTCATGTCGTTCCATGTCTCGGGGTCCATGTCCAGCAGCGCTTCGTTTGCCGCATCGATAGCCTCATCGCCATAGCGCGCCCGGGCTTCGGCACCGTAGCGCTCCTCGTTTTCCTGCACGGTGCGCCAGCGCTCCAGTTGCGGCAGGACGGCGCCCATGAGCGAGACGGCTTCGTCGAGCGACATGCCGGTGTTTTGCGCCAGCCGCGGGGCACAGTCCTCGATCATCGCCTCCATCGTGGTGTCGTAGGTGTACTTGCCGTGGTCGTAGCACCACTTGCAGTAATGGTCGGTCGTGGCGCCCGCGGCGTCGGTGCCGCAGTCGTTGGGCGTGAGTATCATGCCGCAGCTCTGACAATAGTGCTCGGGCATTTCGAGCAGGTGGGACAGGGGCTCGCCGGTTACGGCGGCAATGAGCTTCATCATGTCGATGCCCGGTGTGACCTCGCCGCGTTCCCAACGGCTGACGGCTTGGCGCGTGACGAAGAGCTTGGCGGCGAGCTGCTCCTGGGTAAGGTGATGGACGCGACGGACAGCGATGAGCTTTTCTGCAAAGGCCATAGCGGCTCCTTTCTGCTGGTTGATGGCTTAAGCATACGCGGCGGCGGGCACCCTTCCAAGCAACCGTTGGTTGCACGACGGGGGACCGTGGCGAAGAATTGCGCGCAATGCCCCACGCCTCCATGCCGTACAATGACCGGCATGGAACCTATCGCACACATACATACCGACCTGCCGCAGAAGTTCGGCATTCCGCGCAACAGCTTTTTGGCGCCCCATCTGCAGGGACGCATCGTCTTTGAGCCGGAATTTGCCTCCAACGCAGCGGTTGAGGGCCTGGACTCCTTCTCTCACCTATGGCTGCTGTGGCGCTTCGAAAACGGAACGCCCGGCGGCACGGCTAAGGACATAGCCGCCGATGCCAAAACGCAGGACAGGTCCGGCACCAATGCCAAGTGGTCGAAGACCGTGCGCCCGCCGCGTCTAGGCGGGGCCGAGCGTGTGGGCGTCTTTGCCACGCGCAGTCCGTTTCGCCCTAATCCCATCGGGCTCACCTGCGTCAAGCTTAATCGTGTCGAGCTCACCGACGATGGCCCCATCATCCATGTGCTGGGGGCCGACCTGCGCGATGGCACGCCCATCTACGATATCAAGCCCTACGTCCCGTTTGCGGACTGCCACCCGGATGCGACCGGCGGCTGGATTGAGGATGCTCCGTGGCAAGAGCTCGATGTTGAGTTCCCGCAAGCTCTTCAAGACATGGTCCCGCCCGCAAAGCTTCCCGGTCTGGTCGAGGTCCTTCGCCAAGACCCGCGCCGCGCAGGCAGCAAGTACGAGCCAAACCGCGTCTATCACCTGGCCTTTGCCGGGCTCGACATATCTTTTACGGTCGATAAAACCCAGCTAACCGTAGTCGCCGTCAACGACGCGCAAGACTAACCAGCCGTTCGTCCGCACCCGTCAAATTAAGCGCCAAACCCCATGCCAAAATCGCCCGTGCTGGTGGACAATAACGCCTACCAAAACAATCCACTTCGCACGGGAGTTCAGTATGAAATACGACTTTAGCTCGCTTATCGACCGCCACGGCATGGACTCCATCGCCGTTGACTCCTGGGGCGAGATCCCCGGTATGGCTCCGAACGCACCCGACGAGGGCTTCGACCGCATTCCCATGTGGGTGGCCGATATGAATTTCGCCACGGCGCCCACGGTCCAGGAGCACATCATTCAGCGCGCTCAGCATCCCATGTTTGGCTACTTTAACCCGCGCCCCGAGTATTTCGACCGCATCATCGAATGGCAGAGCCGCCGCAACGGCGTCGAGGGTCTGGCGCCGGAGCATATCGGCTACGAAAACGGCGTGCTGGGCGGCGTCGTGTCGACGTTGCGCGCGTATGTCCAGCCGGGCGATGCGGTGCTGGTCCACAGCCCCACCTACATTGGTTTTACCAAGTCTATCGAAGCCGCGGGCTATCGTATTGTCCACAGCCCGCTTAAACTCGACGACCAGGGCGTGTGGCGCATGGACTTTGAGGACATGGAGTGCAAACTCGCCCAAAACCACGTTCATGCTGCGGTGTTCTGCTCGCCGCACAATCCCTGCGGCCGCGTATGGGAGCGCGACGAGATCGAGCGCGCCATGGACATCTATCGCCAGCACGATTGCGTGGTGATCTCGGACGAGATTTGGTCCGATATCATCCTGCCGGGACACAAGCATATCCCGACGCAGTCGGTGAGCGAGGATGCCCGCATGCGCACGGTTGCCCTCTATGCGCCGAGCAAGACGTTTAACCTGGCAGGTCTGGTCGGCAGCTACCACATCGTCTACAACGAGACGCTGCGCGACCGCGTGTGCGCCGTGTCCAACAAGACCCACTACAACGAGATGAACGTCCTCTCCATGCATGCGCTTATCGGTGCCTACCAGCCGCAGGGCTACGAGTGGGTGGACGAGCTCAACCAGGTGCTTGCCGGTAATATCGAGTACTTCTGCGATTACGTGGATGAGCATTTTGAGGGCGTGTCCTATTCACGTCCTCAGGGCACGTACATGGTGTTTCTGGACTGCACCGAGTGGTGTCGCGAACATGGCCGCGATATTCAGTGGCTGCTCGACGAGGGGGCGCGCGTGGGCGTGGGGTATCAGGACGGCCGCCCGTTCCACGGGCCCTGCCACATTCGCGTGAATCTGGCGCTGCCGCTTTCGCGCGTAAGGGAAGCGTGCGACCGCCTGGACCGCTACGTTTTTAATGCGCGGTAAGTGAGCACTGCATGTGGGGCCTTCTGCCAAGTCGGCTGGAAGGCCCCGCATGGTAAAACGCCTGTAACCATTGGGCGCTCGTGTGGTTTTGTTTGCTATTGTTTTTTACCATTTCAGTCTGTAAACAGGATCGTCTGGAGCTCGATGAAAAGACTCCGTCGCTCGGTTGCCATATCGCTGTTTGTTGCGCTTGCGGTGGCGAGCGCCTTTGTCGTTGTGATAGCTGGCTGTTCTGGGCGTAATGACGAAGCCTCGACGTCTGCATTAGAAGGTCTGGACGCCTCGCAGGTCAAAGACGACGACCTCAAGACGCTCAACGTCGGCAGCGACCTCTATCCACCGTTTGTGTATACCGACGAGTACGGCGATATCGTTGGCCTGGACGTCGAGATATTAACCGAGGCTTTGGCCCGCATTGGTTACAAGCCAAAATACCAGTTGATCGATTGGGAAAAGAAGAAGGAACTGCTGGCGAACGGCGAGCTCGATTGTGTCATGGGCAGCTTTAGCATGACGGGTCGCGAAAACGAGTATCGTTGGGCCGGCCCGTACCTTGCGAGCCGCCAGGTGGTCGCGGTCGATTCCCAGAGCGATATCTACACGCTTGCCGATCTTGAGGATAAGATCGTGGCGGTTCAGTCCACCACCAAGCCCGAGGACATTTTGCTCAATCGCATAAATGAAAACGTTCCGCAGATCAAGGAACTCTACAGCTTTTCGGACGGTTCATACCTGAACCCGGCGCTCGTCGAGGGCCTGGTCGACGCTATCGCCGCGCATGAGTCCTCGTTCCTCACCTACGAAAAAGACTATGGTGTGACATATCGCATTTTGGATGAGCCGCTGCTAGAGGTCGGTTTGGGCACCGCTTTCGATATCAACGATACGCGTGGCATCGACGTCAAGCTCACTCATGCCTACCAAGAAATGCTTGCCGATGGCACCATGGAACGCCTGGTGTCAAAGTACTTCGATGACCCTTCGCCATTTTTGAATATGGAGGGCCTGTCATGATCGATGCGCCCGACCACGCCGCTCAGGAGCGGGACAATCGTTCGACAGGGGCATGGCTCCTTGTCGCTCTGCTGGGGATAGCGCTCTCGGTTGTTGCCGGCATGATGAGCTACGATTACACGACGGCCCAAGCCGAGCAGCGCTTTGCCGACGTTGTCGATTACGTGGCGACGCAGAGCCTTTCCTACGATGCATTCAACAGCGCCTATACGACCAAAAACCTGATTCGCGTTATGGAGATCGCCGGAGAGGCTGCCCGCGATATGGAGCGCGACGGTTCGGTGGATAACGCCATGCTGGAGCAATACGCCGACCAGTTCAACGTGAGCGCGCTGATCGTGACGGACGCATCGGGCAATTTGGTGTCCGAGTCCTCGACGGGCGATGTGGACTACGGGTCGCTCGCTACGTATCTCAAAGAATCACCCGTGCTTGAGGTGGCAACTCATCCGCTTAAGTCCTATACTGCCCGCATCACGCTTGCGGATGATTCGGTCGCAGACATTGGCTGCGTGACTCGGCAGGATGGCGAGGGCATCGTTATCGCGGTAAGGCATCAGAGCGCGAAAGCGGTTGCAAGCAATACACTCAAACTGCAGAGCTTGCTTGATGGCTATGAAACCATCGATAGCGACAATATCGTGATCGAAAGCGACGGCAAGGTCGTTGCGACCAATGCCGTTGAACCCACCGTATTGGGCGTGTTCGATCTGCCTGCGACGGATGTCTTTATTGTCGACGGTATTAAGGATCGATGCCTGGCTGGTAAGGTTAGATTGGTTAACGCCGACGGCGAGTGGTATTTGGGCACATTTGGAAAAGCGCACAAATTCTATGTGTACACCTATGCCTCGGCGCAGCGCTACTTTGAGGTCGCCGCGGCTGTTGCCGCCGGCGTGCTGGTGCTCTACGGCGGTGTTATAGCCGTTGTTGTGACGGTGCGTCGCCGCGCTGATCGTCGACGTTTGACGGACTTGCTGCAGCAGGAGCGCGACTATGGCGACAAGCTGGCAAAGGCGGCGTGTGAGGCCTCGTCTGCCAACTCGGCAAAGACGGAGTTTTTGCGTCGCATGAGCCACGATCTGCGCACGCCCATCAACGGCATTCGCGGCATGGTCGAGGTTGGCGATGCCAATGCGGACGATCTGCAAAAGCAGACTGAGTGCCGCTCAAAGATCTGGACGGCATCGGGACTGCTGCTCGACCTTGCCAACGAGGCCCTGGATATGAGTCGCCTGGAGAGCGGGCAAATCGATCTGGAGCTTGTTCCCACAAACTTGGTGACCCTCAACCACGAGGTGCGCGATATTCTGGAGCGCCAGGCCGAGGAGCGTCTGGTGACAATTATCTGCGACCAGCAGACGCTTAATCATCCCTATGCGCGGGTGAGCGTGACGCACCTCAAGCGCTTGTTGCTCAATATTGCCGGCAATGCCGTCAAGTACAACCGCCAGGGCGGCTATGTTCGCCTGGTGTGCCGCGAGGTGGAGCCAGCGGATGGCGTCCCCGTCTATGAATACACGATCGCCGACAACGGTATTGGCATGAGCGAGGAGTTCCAACAGCGCCTCTACGAGCCGTTTTGCCGTGAGGGGCAACAGGTGGAAGGCGCTTCATCGGGAACTGGCCTGGGCGCGCCTATCGCAAAACAGTTGGTCGAGCTTATGGGCGGAACCATGAGTTTTACGAGCGTCTTGGGGCAGGGGACGACGTTTACCATCCGCCTGCCGTTCGAGAAATGCAAGCGCTCCGAGATTCCTCAGGCTGTGCGCGTGGACGCGGGAGACGGCGATGCACTCCAGGGCTTGCGCGTTTTGCTCGTAGAGGATAACGATCTGAATGCCGAGATCGCGCAGTTTACGCTCAGCCGTGCCGGTGCCGTCGTGACACACGCTAGGGATGGTGAGTCTGCCGTCGAGATGTTTGCCGCGAGCGTGCCGCACGAGTACGACGTGGTGTTGATGGACATCATGATGCCGGGCATCGATGGCCTTGAGGCCACACGTCAGATTCGAGCACTCGATCGCGAGGATGCCGCGACCACGCCGATTATCGCCGTGAGCGCCAACGCCTTTGCCGACGACCGCAGGCTTTCGCGTGAGGCGGGCATGAACGCGCACCTGAGTAAACCCGTGAGCTCGCAGGAGCTCATTGAGGCGCTTGCGCACATAGCCGCCGACGCTCTATAAGCATATGGCCTGGTTCCAAGGTGGGTTGGAACCAGGCCATATTGTTATTGATGAGGCCTGCTGAGGGGCTTACTTTTCCTGAATCTGCTTGCCGCAGAGATGCTCAATCGTAATCTCGTAGAGCTGGACGCCCTTAATGTCCTTGGCGATTTCCTCTTCGACTTCCTCGGCGGAAGGGTAGTACTTAAGGGCGAGCTGGCGGACTTTGTCTTCGATAAACGCGGGAGTGTCGTTCGCCAGGCGACAGCGGCCAAAGACCACGGTACTCATAACGTAGGGAGCCCAGTCACCGTCCTTGTGCCACTCGTTGCCGTAAACGGTAAAGCAGACCTTGTCATCGCGCTTGAGTGCGTCGACCTTGTGGCCGGCTTTGGCGCCATGGAAATAAATCTTGTCGTGCTCGGCGTCAAAGAAGTAGTTGACGGGAATGGCGTACGGGTAGCCATCGTCGCCGTTGACGGCAAAGACGCCGCGCTTGCAGGTAGCGAGCAGTTCGCGCGCTTCCTCGTCAGTGATGGCGCGTTTCTTTCGACGTAAGGGCCTAAACATCGTTGGCTTCCTTTCTGGTCGTGCGTGGTGGTTGAGCACAAACTATAGCGAAACGGATCCGTTTTTCTTGATGCGGGCGAGTATGTTTTTGAGCTTGTTAAAGTCGAGCGGTTTGGACAGATGGGCGTTCATGCCGGCGTCGTGTGCCGCCTTGGCGTCCTCGGCAAAGGCATTGGCGGTGAGCGCGATGATGGGGATATCGGCTGCATCGACCTTCTCGCTCAGGCGAATCGCGCGGGTTGCCTCGTAACCGTCCATGTCCGGCATCATAATGTCCATCAGGATCGCATCGAAGCTGCCGGCGGGATGAGACAGGTACAGATCGACGACTTCGTTGCCGTTGACGGCGCGGGTGACCACGACGCCCTCGGATTCTAGCAGCGTCTGGGCAATCTCGGCATTCAATTCGTTGTCTTCGGCGAGCAGCACGTTCATGTCGGCGAGCGAGCAGTCGAGCGCCCTCTCGACCGTATTCGCCCGCGCCCGGGGGTTCTTGTCGATATCGAGCGGAATTTCCACGTAGAACGTGGTGCCCACATGGAGTTCGCTGGTGACTTCGATGGTGCCGCCCATCAGTTCAATAAGCGACTTGACGATTGGCATGCCCATGCCGGTTCCTTGGAACTTGCTGCGCGCATCGTCACCTTCTTGGGCAAACGGCTCATAGATATGCTTTAAAAACTCGGGAGCCATGCCAATGCCGGTATCCGAAACGCTAAAGCAAAAGAGCGCGCGCCCGTTATCGAGTGGCTTGGTCTGTGAACTAAAGGTGACGGAGCCGCCGTGCTTGTTGTACTTAATGCTGTTGTCTAACAGGTTGATCATGACCTGTCGGATATGGGTGGGACTGCCGATTACGTATGGCCCCGTGGCGTACGGCAGACTATTGTCCTGCATTGTGATGCCGTTACTGGACGCGCGGAGCTTGCACAGCACCAGCGTATCATCACAAAGCTCTTTGAGGTTAAAAGGCGCATGTTCCAGTGTTAGCTTGCGGTCTTCGATTTTTCCCATCTCGAGGATGTCGTTGATCAGCGAGAGCAGGTGATTGGCGGCAACGCGCGCCTTGGCACGGCTCTCGCGGGCGACTTGCATATCGCCTTCCTTCAATTCTTCAATTTCGATAAGGCCCAGGATACCGTTGAGCGGCGTACGGATGTCGTGGCTCATGCGCGTGAGGAATGCCGTCTTAGCGGCGTTGGCAGCATCGGCTTTTTTGCGCTCGGTTCGAGCGCGCACGAGCGCCCAGATGAGCAGGACGATGCCGACCGACAACATACCGATGAGGGTAGCTGCAATGGCGGTGCGGTTGCGGTAAAGGAATTGAAGCGTGTTGGATTCCTGGGCCGTGTACGACGTGGAGGAGAAATTGCTCGCGGAGAGCGATTCTCCGGCATTGATGATGCCCTTGTTGATGATTCCCAACAGCTCGGGCTTGCCGCGCGACATCAAGCACGCGAGGTCACAGGTGTCAGGGAGCTCGACCGTCTCGCAGTCCTCGAGATCATAACGGTCACCGATGGTTTTTACGCGTGAACTGGGAGCGACGATGCAGTGTGCCGTTCCCTTCCTGAGGGCGTCGAACGCTTCATCGTCGGATTGGTATTCGGTTACGGTCGCTGTGGGGAACAGACTTTCAAGTGCATTTTTGTTGACAAACGATGATTTGGTGCAGGCGATGTTCTGAAGGTCTTTGTTCAGGTTGCTGCCGGTGTGGATGGCGGTGAGGGACATGGTCCCCAACGATACCGACTGCACAACGCCTGATTGCTCGGCGAACCAGTAATCTCGGTATGCCGGCAGCGCAACGTCTATGCTTCCCTCTGACAGGGCCTTTGACATCATCTTGTAGCTATCAAAGGCGACGGTTTTGACCGTAATGCCAAATTTATCGTGTAGCGTCGTCGCAAGCGATGTGAGCGAGCCTTCCATTTCGCCGTTTTCGTCTTCGTTGCAGTAGGGGAGTTTGCCCGTAATGTAGCCGAGCGTGATGGTGTTGTCATTTGCTTTGAGCCAGGAACGTTCGGGGCCGTTGAGCGATGATGAACCGCTGTTTTGGGCCGAGTAGTTAGATTTGACTTCGTCGATATAGCGTGGGTTGACGCGGGCGATTGCCGACATGGCGGCATTGATGTCGTCCATCAGGTCGGGGCGGCTTTTGGGGACGGCAAAATAGTAGTCGCTCGAACCAATGTAGAACATGGGGGAGGCGCTGGGCGACGAGGCCGTGTCGTTCATGATAATGGCATCGACCTCGTTGTTTGCGAGCGCGTCAAAGAGAACGGAGTTCCCGTCATACTCCCTGTATGTGCAGGTGATTCCTTCGTTGGCGGGCCACTGCTGGCCAACGAAGGTTTGCATAACGCCGGGGTTGCAGCCGATGGTAAGGCCTTGGAGCGCTTGGGGGTCACCCTTGGCCAGATCGTCGCGCTCGGGCTTGGCGTAGATGTAGTAGCGCTCGGTGCCCTCGGGGTTCGAGGAAAAGAGCAGCTTTTGGGCGCGTTCCTCGGAGTAGGAGATGTTGGGCATGAGGTCGATCTCGCCCGCCTCGAGCATGTCCATAAGTTCGGTGAAGGTGCCGGAGACGTATTCGTACCGCCAGCCGGGCGTGTAGTACGACAGGGTCTGGAGGTACTCGTAACCCCATCCCGAGAGACGCTCGCCGGGGGTGCCGTCCTGGAAGCCCTCGTTGTTGACGAGCCAACCAACGCGGACCGTCTTGACTGGCTGATCGGTGTTGGCGGCATAGACGGGGGCGGGCGCGGCGGCGCTCAGCACGGTAAGCGCGACAAGCACGATGACCAAGGCGCGAGATATAACTAAACGAAGGGCGACGGTAGCTCTCACGTGCAATCCTAACGAATCGAGACAATACCACATAAGGATACCAGCTCAGCCTGCCTAGCCGGCGGCTGCACCGCTAAACGCTCCCGCCCGGCAGTTGGGGACAGTCCCTTTCTGCCGGCACAAAAGGAACGTCCCTAACTGCCGGTTGTGGGACAATACCGAGCAAACGTGATTGGGCGTCTGGGAAAAGGGGTCGCGATGAACAAGTTGAGGACGCTTGCCGACGTGTTGCGCCAGGCTGGCTTTGCGCGCATCACGGGCCTGTTTCTTATCTTTTACCTGCTATGTTCGACGGCCGTCTGGCTGTCCGAGCCTACGACCCTCACCTTTGGCGATGGACTTTGGTTTAGCTTCGAGACGGTCTCGACCATCGGCTTTGGCGATATCCCGGCCGAAACGCCGGTTGCCCGCGCCATTACCGTTGTCCTGAGCGTTATCAGCATCTTCTACATCGCCATGCTCACGGGTGTGGCGGTGAACTACTGCAATACGCTCATCAAGCTGCGCCAAAAGGACACCATGGCGCGCTTTATGGACGATCTGGAGCATTTGGAAGAGCTCGATCGTGACGAGCTCGCCGACCTGTCGCGCCGCGTGCGCGAGTATCGTCGACGCCAGCGCTAAAACGAACGTCGTGCGCCACAACAAGGGGGACTGAAATGAATATCACCGTGTATCTGGGCGCCAGTGCCGGCAATGACCCGGCATTTCTGCCCGCGGTACAGGAACTAGGCAGCTGGATTGGCGCCAACGGACACGCGCTGGTATACGGCGGGTCCAAGTCGGGACTGATGGGCGCGCTCGCCGATAGCGTACTCGAGGCAGGTGGACACGTGACGGGTGTTGAGCCGAGCTTTTTTATCGAGGCCGAGTTTCAACATGACGGTATCGACGACCTCATCGTGACGAGCGATATGGCCGAGCGTAAAGCCAAGATGATCGAGCTTGGCGATGCCTTCATTGCCTTTCCCGGCGGGACGGGCACGCTCGAGGAGATTGCCGAGGTTATGTCCGCGGTGTCGTTGGGGCACCTGAGTGCTCCGCGCATCCTGTATAACCTGGACGGTTACTACAACGACCTCAAGGCACTGCTCGGGCACATGATTGATAAAGGGCTATCGAGCCCACGGCGCCAGCAGGGCATCTACTTTGCCGACGATTTGAGCGAGATTGCTTCGATTATCAACGGATAAGTCTTGAGCCTGCCCCACTATGGCTCCCAATGGTGCCGTTCGCGGCGTGGATGGTTGGCTCGTTCGGGCAACGCTCGCTCTACAATAAAACGCATCTATGTCGACTTTGACCGCGGGAGGACCCGATGGATAACCTTGCCAAACCCACAAACCGCGCGCTGTTTTTAGTTAGCGTTGCCGTGACCGGTGCGTTCGCAGGTGCCGCGGTCTGGCTGTTCTTTTTTGCGATGGAGCACGGTATCGACTATCTATGGACCGAGATTCCGCACGCGCTGGGCGTCGCTTCGCCCGAGCTCGCGAACGGCCCGTTTGGCTTTTTGCCGTACCCGTTTTTCGTCTGCATGCTGGGCGGTCTGCTGATTGGCCTGTACGAAAAGATGACGGGCACCAAGACCGATGACCTTAACCAGGTCATGACCAAGGTCAAACAGGATGGGTGCTACCCCTACGAAAATCTGGGCAAGCTGTCGCTTGCCGCGCTGTTGCCGCTGCTGTTTGGCGGCAGCATTGGACCGGAAGCTGGACTGACCGGCGTCATTGCGGGACTGTGCAGCTGGGTCGGCGATCGCATGCGTCGCTTTGGAGCCGAGTTTAGGGAACTCACGCTGCTGGGTACCCAGGCTGCCCTGACGGCGCTCTTTACCGCACCCGTCTTTGGCTTTGTGGCTCCGCTCGCCGGTAGCGCCGACGGCCAGGGTGCCAATGATGCTGAGGACTCCGCATCCGACGAGATCACCATCAAGCTCCCCAAGGCGCAAAAGGCCGTGGTTTACGGCATTGCGATTGCCGGCGGTCTGGGTACCTACCTGCTGCTTGGCCAGCTTGTGGGCGGCGGCATGGGCATGCCGAGGTTTGAGGCCGCCGAGGTGGGCAACCTGGAGCTTGCTTGGCTCATTCCTCTTGCGCTGATCGGCACGGTCTGCGGCTGGCTGTACTTTGTCTCTGAGCACGCGAGCGAAGCATTTGCCCATGCAATAGGGGAACGTCCTGTCGTCAAGGCCATGCTAGCCGGTCTGGCGCTCGCCATCTGTGGCACGGTCCTGCCCTACACCATGTTTGCCGGCGAGACCCAGGCCGGTGTGCTCATGGAAACCTACCTGACCATCCCCGCCGGCATGCTGATCGCGACCGGTCTTGTTAAGGCCATGCTGACGCCCGCCCTCATCAACCTTGGTTGGCGTGGCGGCCACTTCTTCCCGGTTATCTTCTCGGGTGTGAGCTTGGGCTACGGCCTTGCCATCCTCACCGGCGCCGATCCGGTCTTTTGCGTCGCCGTCTGCACAGCCTCGATGATGGGCGCCGTCATGCGCCAACCCGTTATGGTCGTGGGCCTGTTGCTCATGTGCTTCCCGCTCAAAGGCATCGTCTGTATGATCATCGCCGCCGTCATCGCCGCCGGTATTCCGTTGCCCAAGCCGCTGCGCAAGTAGCACGGCGGCGCACGTCGGGGATATGCCATTTGTCACGGATTTGCGGGCGGCGATCGCGCCCTTCGTGGATTGAGACTCGCGTGGCTACAGGTCGCGTACTCGATAAACCTTGGTGCTGACGGTGCAGCTGATTGCACATAGCGCGAGGGCCAGTACGGCAATTCCTGCGCACAGACCGCCAAGGACGGCAGGATCGGGATTCGCTCCGGCAATCGACATGAGCCAGTTGCTAATGGGGTTGGAAGAGCTCAGCATTGCCATGGTACCGCAGCCCATCAGGGCAAACAGGCCGACGGAAAGGCGCAGCGCCTCCATGTGTCCAAATCGAAAGAACAGCGGCTGTGCCAAAAACACCATCATGAGGGAGATGAGCATCGATGCGGCGGAGGCTATTGTGATCTCAAAGACGGTCTGTCCCGTCGAAGGAATGCCCGTGTGATCGAAGAACGGAAGGGCGATGATGTTCAAAAGCACGGCGGCGCATGCCATGACGGCCGAGAAAGCAATAATGCACAGGTAGCGTGCGCAGATGATGTCTTTGCGCGAGAACGGCAGCGTTGCCCGATAGCGCTCCCAGCCGTTTTGGTTATCGTAGCCAGCCAGTGAGTTCATGAATATGATGGGTGACATGGCACTGACGGCGCAGGCGCCGGCGCTTATGCCGGAATCACCGTCCGATGCGTTGGCGAGGGTCAACACGACGAATATAAACAGGCTGACGCCCGCGATGCTCGGGACGAGCGTGCGAACGATGGCGAGCTCGGATATAAAGGCGCGTTTCATTTCGAAGCCCCTTTCAGCGTGAGGCGCAGATAGTCATCAATGGTTGCCCGATCGCAGGGAATCTCGGGAAAGGCCTCGAGCGTTTCGCGACGGTTGGGTACGAGGACGTCCACGCTGTAGACGTGGTGGACGGCACGGGCGCCTTCGACGCAAGCCATAAGCTCGGCAGCCTGCGCTTGGGTACAGTGGGCGATGCCGGCGCGGTCGGTAATATCCTCGCGCGGTAGGTCAAAAATAATCGAGCCGTTATCGATGCAGATGACGCGGTCGGCGGCGCGATCGAGGTCGGATGTAATGTGGCTCGAGAGCAGCACGCTGTGCTGGCCGTCGGCGACAAAGGCAAGCAGCTCATCAAGCAGTTCCTCGCGTGCCATGGGATCGAGGCCCGCGGTGGCTTCGTCCAAAACGAGCAGCTTGGCATTGTGGCTGAGTGCACAGGCAAGCTGCAGTTTCATGCCCATGCCGCGGGAGAGGTCCTTGACTTTTGTCTTGGGATCGAGGCCAAACCGGTTGATGAATCCGGCGAACGTTTCGCGGTCCCACGTGGGGTACGCCGGGCCTACGAGCGACTCGATCTGGCCCACCTTGAGCGTGGAGGGGAAGGGGCATGTGTCCAGGACAAGACCGACGCGGGAGCGCAGGCAGCGCTGTGTCTCATCGGGCGCGTCGGCGCCACAGCGCTGCCCAAACAGGCGCACCTCGCCGGCATCGAGCTTTATAAGCCCGAGCACGGCGCGAATGGTCGTTGTCTTGCCGGCACCGTTAGCGCCCACAAAGCCAACAATCTGGCCGGGCTCCACGGCGAGCGTGACATCACGCAGCGAAAAACAGTCGCTCACGCGGCGTGAGACACCTTTGAGTTCTAGCAAGTTTTGCATGGTATAGCCTTTCTTGCAGATGGCTACTGCATGGTTTCGGGGGCTACCAGGTCGAGCATCTCGTGCAGTTTGTCGCGCGTGACGCCCAAGGCTTCGGCTTGGCTTGCCGCTTTCGCAAGCAGCTCTTCGATATGGCAGAGCTGGTTTTCGCGCAAAAGCTCCTGGTTGCCCTCGGCGACAAAACAGCCCTTGCCCTGCACGGTGCAGATAAACCCGAGCTGCTCCAGGTCGGCGTAGGCGCGCTTGGTGGTGATGACGCTCACGCCAAGATCGCTCGCGAGTGCACGGATGCTGGGGAGTTTGGCTCCCGCAGCGAGCGTGCCCGATAAGATCTGAGCTTTGACTTGCGAGGTTATCTGCTCGTAGATGGGCTTATCGCTCGAATTGGATAGGATGATGTCCACAGCGGCTCCTTAGCTGTTGGGCTACACGTGTATATAACCGGTAAGCACAGTATATATACACTATGCACAGTTATGCAAGAGGCAAATGTGGATTGGGCCGGCTACCCAGGCCCCAACTGATGAATTTGTCCTGATAGGCGCCCTAGAGCGGGATTTCGCGGCTACAATAGGGCGGTTACATCGACGTAATGCACTCAATGCAAGAAAGGATCCGCATGGCAAGCCTGTCGGATGAAATCTCGTCGCGCCGCACATTCGCGATCATCAGCCACCCGGACGCCGGTAAGACCACGCTTACCGAGAAGCTGCTGCTCTATACCGGCAGCATCCAGACCGCCGGTTCGGTCAAGGGCAAGAGCTCGGCCAAGCACGCCGTCTCGGACTGGATGGATATCGAGAAGGAGCGCGGCATTTCCGTTACCTCCTCGGTGCTGCAGTTCACCTATAACGGCGCCTGCGTCAACATCCTCGATACCCCCGGCCACCAGGACTTCTCGGAGGATACCTACCGTACGCTTATGGCCGCCGACGCCGCAGTCATGGTCATCGACGGCGCCAAGGGCGTCGAGGCCCAGACCAAAAAGCTCTTTAAGGTCTGTACGCTGCGCCACATTCCCATCTTCACCTTTGTGAACAAGCTCGACCACGAGGCCCGCGATCCGTTTGAGCTCATGGAAGAGATCGAGAATGTTCTGGGCATCAACACCTATCCCATGAACTGGCCGATCGGCAGCGGCCGCAACTTCCGCGGCGTGTTCGATCGTCAGACCCGTCGCGTTATCGCCTTTGAGGGCGACGGTCACGCCAACGCCACCAAGAAGGTCGCCGAGGTCGAGGCCGAGCTGGGCGACCCCGCCATGGATGAGCTTATCGGCGAGGAGAACCATAAGAACCTGATGGACGACATCGAGCTGCTCGATGGTGCCGGCGACGAGCTCGACTTGGATGCCGTGGCCTGCGGCAAGCTGAGCCCGGCATTCTTTGGCTCGGCGCTCACCAACTTTGGCGTGGAGCCCTTCCTCAAGGAGTTCCTGCGTCTGGCCCCGACGCCGCGTGCCTATACCGATACGCTCACCAGCGAGCCGGTCGACCCCTGCCGCGACGACTTTAGCGGCTTTGTGTTTAAGATCCAGGCCAACATGGACAAGAACCACCGTGACCGCATCGCCTTTGTGCGCATTTGCTCGGGCAAGTTCGAGCGCGGCATGGACGCCTTCCACGTGCAGGGCAACCGCAAGCTCAAGCTTGCCACGGGCACGTCGATGATGGCCGACGACCGCGCCATCGTGGACGAGGCGTACGCGGGCGATATCGTGGGCCTGTTCGATCCGGGTATCTTTAGCATCGGCGACACTGTGTGCTCCGGCAAGCGCCACGTGCAGTATCCGCAGATCCCGACGTTTGCCCCCGAGATGTTCGCTCGCATTACGCAGGTCGACACGCTCAAGCGCAAGCAGTTCGTCAAGGGCATGGAGGAGCTTGCCCAGGAGGGCGCCATCCAGATCTTCCGCGAGCTGGGTGCCGGCATGGAGAGCGTCATCGTGGGCGTGGTCGGCGTGCTGCAGTTTGAGGTACTCGAGCGCCGCCTCAAGGCCGAGTACCGTGTTGAGGTTCGTCGCCAGCCACTGCCCTATACGGACATCCGCTGGATCCAGAACGACCCCGACACCATCGATATCCCGGGCCTTTCGCTCACGCGCGACACCCTGCGCGTCGAGGACATGCGCGACGGTAAGCTGCTGCTGTTCACGAGCCCGTGGAACGTGGACTGGGCAACCGACCACAACCCCGACCTTATCCTGTCGGAGTTTGGCAACGTGGCCTTTTAACGCATTGGCGCGGTGGTCCTGTGGGGCTGTCGCGCCGTTTGTTTGCCTTATGCCGCGCGAGCGGCTATCATACCCACCGTCGTCTCAAGACCGGGGCGTCCGAGCAGTTCGGGTCCGATATCCTGCTCGTTAAACCTAAAACCAAAGGAGTACATAATGATCAAGAAGGTCATGGAGGACTACAAGGTCCTGCTGCGGAGCATTCCCGCGGCAACGGTTTCGCTGTTTTTCGTGAGCGTCATCATGATGAACCTGCTGGCCAACAAGGAGCTTATCAGCCTGCCGTATCTGGCACTCGATTGCGGCTTTGTGGTGAGCTGGGTTTCGTTTTTGTGCCAGGACATGATCTGCAAGCGCTTTGGCGCCAAGGCATCCATCAAAATCTCTATCCTCGCGCTGCTGGTCAACCTGGCCGTGAGCCTGTGCTTTTGGGCATGCTCGCTCACGCCCGGTATGTGGGGCGCCTACTACGACACCGGCATGATCGAGGTCAACACCGCCCTTAACGCCACCATTGGCGGCACCTGGTACGTGGTGCTGGGCTCTTCGCTGGCAATGCTCGTTTCTGCCGTGGTTAACTCCACGCTCAACCAGTCGCTCGGCCGCATGCTCAAAAAGAATAACTTTGCGAGCTTCGCCTTCCGCTCCTATGTGTCCACGGGTGTTGGCCAGTTTATCGACAACTTGGTCTTTGCCATTGTGGTGAGCCACACGTTCTTTGGTTGGACCTGGGTGCAGGTCCTTATGTGCTCGCTGACCGGCGCTGTTGCCGAGCTGCTGTGCGAGGTTTTCCTGAGCCCCGTGGGCTACAAGGTCGTGCGCGGCTGGGAGCGCGAGAATGTGGGCTCCGAGTACCTCGAGCGCCACGCAACCGCCTAAGGAGCAAGTATGCGGGTTTTGATCACGGGCGCTTCGGGCGGTATCGGAGCCGCATGCGTGCAGCGCTTTTTGGACGAGGGCCACGAGGTCGTGGGCTTTGATCTGCTGCCGGCGGTGATCGAACACGAGCGCTACCGCCATCTGATCGTTGATGTTCGCGAGCCGGACGCGTTTCCAGACGATCTTGAACCCCAGGTGATCGTGAACGTTGCCGGTACGCAGGATTCGGCTGACGACATCGCCGCCAACCTGTATGGCACCATCAACGTGACCGAGCGCTACGCCTTTGCGGGGGAGGGGCTTGCCGCCAAGCCGGCGCCGGCTATCAAATCCGTGGTCAATGTGGGGTCGGCGAGCGGGCATACGGGATCGGAGTTTCCTGCCTATGCTGCCAGCAAGGGCGGCGTTATCGCCTACACCAAGAACCTTGCAAACCGCCTGGCACCGCAGGCCATTGCCAACAGTGTGGACCCGGGCGGCGTTATCACGCCGCTCAACCGTTGCGTGATGGAAGACGAACACCTGTGGAACCAGATTATGGAGCTCACGCCGCTTAAGCGCTGGGCCACCGCCCAAGAGATCGCCGAGTGGATCTACTTTGTGGGCGTGACCAACCGGTTTATGACCGGGCAGAGTCTGCTAATCGATGGCGGCGAGGCCGGCCGCACACAATTTATTTGGCCCGAATAGGAAATGCGCCCGATGGAAAGCCGTCGGGCGCATTTTTGATGTATCGACTTTTAGCCGAGGCAAGTCCAGTTGACGGGGGTCGAGCCGTGCTGTTCGAGTAGCTGATTGGCTGCCGAGAAGGGACGCGACCCCATAAAGGCGGGGAGTTCTGCTGTGGCACGGTTGGCCGAAAGCGGCGAGGGGTGCGTAGAGGCCAGGCAGAACTTGCCGGTTGCCTTGCCCGCGTCGGTTGCGGCGAGCTTGCCTTCAACCATCTGCTGGGCAAAGCGACCCCATGCCAAAAAGACGACCGACTGGGGCAGCTGGCAGCAGCGTTCGATAACGTAGTCGGTGAGCGTGCTCCAGCCCAGTTTGGCGTGCGAGTTGGCGGCATGCTCGCGCACGGTGAGCGTAGTGTTGAGGAGCAGGACGCCCTGCTGTGCCCATGGTGTCAAGTCTCCCGTGGCGGGGATGGGGCAACCCAGATCGGCTTTGAGTTCCTTATAGATGTTGCGCAGGCTCGGCGGCAACTTGGTTTGCGTTGCGGGGACCGAGAACGACAGCCCCATGGCCTGGTTGGGTCCGTGATAGGGGTCTTGACCTAAGATGACAACCTTGACCTGGTCGGCCGGCGTGTAGGCGAGGGCATTGAGGATGTCGTCTTGTGCCGGGTAGATGGTCTGTTCGGCACGCAAGAGGGCGATGCGCTCGAGCAGCTGGTTCGTAGTGTCACGTACCGGCTGCGGCGCATCGCCCAACCAAGTTGCTATGTTGCGGTCGCGGGTCGCGGTGTCCATGGGGCTCCTTTATGGCAGATGCTCTGTTGGCATCTATTGTAAAGGCGCACCGGTTGCCTTTATGCCACGGCTGTATGAAGAGCGGGGTCTACGAGACGTGCTCGGGCGCTCCTGCCATGCGAGCCTGTTCATGTGCGCGGAGGCGCGGAAGCTCGACGGTTGCCGCCATGACGCCGGTGAGGATGAGAGCTGCACCCAGGAAGGCGATGGGGCTCAGGACCTCGCCGACTAGGAAGAACGAGAAGACAGCGGAGCAGACCGGCTCAAGCGAGAAGGCGAAGCCGGTGGTCTCGGCGGGTACGTGGGGCTGCACGAGCGTCTGGGTGATAAAGCCGTAGGCAGAGCAGATGAGTGCGAGCGCGACGACGACCACGATCTCGCTGGGCGTACTGGGAAGTGTGAAACCGCCAAAGACGCATGCGGCGATGCCCGAGAACAAGCCGCCGAAGCCCAGCTGCCAAACGCCCAGAGCAAGCGGATCGACTTCTTCGACAAAGCGCTTGGCCACGATAATGTGGCTGGCATAGATAAAGGCCGAGAGCAGCATGATGATCGCGCCGGGATTCAGGCTGGTAAAGTCTGCGCCCGAGAGCAGCAACATACCGCAGGTGACGATGGCGGTGCCGACGAGCACTTTGCGCTCGGGGGCGCGACGCAGCAGGGCGGCGTTGGCAAACGGCACGATCACGACCGTCAGGCTCTGCAAAAAGCCGGCGGTGGAGGCGGAGGTGAGGCTGGAGCCCAGGCACATGCAGGTGAGCTCGGTTGCCATAATGGCGCCGATGATGGCGGCACGGACCATAAGGTCGCGGTTGATGCGCAACGCGTGCTTGTGGAAGAGCAGCAGGCAGACCACAAAGGCGATGATGCAGCGTAGCGCGACGATGCTCGTGGCGTTCATGCTGTCCATGCCGATCTTCATGAGGGGATACGAAAAGCCCCATGCGACGGGAACGGAAAATGAGAGCGCGATTGCTTTTTTGCGATCCATGGGACTCCTTTTGTTACAGAACGGTTTCGCAAAAAGGATTCTGCTCCCAGATGTGGATGTAGTAAAGCGAATGTATCTTCAGTATGATTAAGAAATACTAATGTTTGCAGAAAAAGCCCTGGCAAAACGTTTTACGGCTGCATTGATGTGGAGGTGCGATGGCATCGCGGTATCAGATTGTTTGTATGGTGGTCGATCGCGGCAGTCTTAAGGGCGCGGCGGACGAGCTGGGCTATACGCAAAGTGCGGTGAGCCAGGCCGTCAAGGCACTCGAGCGCGAGCTGGGTACCACGCTTATCGAGCGCGGTAAGCAGGGCGTTTCGCTTACGCGCGACGGTAAACAATATCTGCCGTATCTGCGCCAGATTGTGACGGCCGAGGCTGAGCTCGAGGGCAAGCGCCAGGAGTTGCTGGGGCTTTCGTCGACCGATATTCGCATCGCGACGTTTACCAACGTGAGTCGAACCGTGTTACCGCGTGTGATCCGCGACTTTGGGGCGCTGCACCCGGGCGTACGCTTTACCCTTAAGCAGGGCGACTACACGCGCAACGCCCAATGGGTGCACGATGGCGTGGTCGATTTTTGCTTTACGGCACGCGGGTTTACCGCTGGCCTCGAGAAGTGCGTGGTCTATCACGACGAGTTGGTGGCACTGTTGCCTGTCGCGCATCCGCTGGCGGCAAAGGAAAAGGTGACACTCGCCGACCTGGCTTCCGAGCCGTTTGTGCTTCTGGATGAGGGCGAACAGAGCCTGGTGCTCGATGCATTCGCGGCGCATGGCCTGTCGCCGCACGTGACGAGCGAGGTCACCGACGACTACACCATCATGGCGATGGTGGAGGAGGGCCTAGGCGTGAGCATGCTCTACCGTCGTACTGTGGAGGGCATGCGAGCCGATATTCGTGTGCGGCCCATCGTGCATGCCCCCTCGCGCGACGTGGTGGCGGCCTGGCGCAGCTGGGACACCATGCCTATCGCCACGAGGCGCTTTATCGACTATATGAGCTCGCATATTGTCAACTAATGACTGGCGTGGCGTTGAGTGCGGTGTTTAGCGGGCTGTCGCTTTGGCTTGGGTGGCGCGATAGGTGCGTGCCGGGTGGCAAAGTAGTACCGCCACGACCATAAAGAACGCCGTGGTGCCCAGGCTGATGGGGTAGACCATCATGATGTTCGCAAAGGTGCGGAAGTGCGGGAACACGCAGAACACCCAATAGAAGCGGATGCCGCAGACGCAGATCATGGTGATGAGGGCGGGTGTGAGCGAGATGCCAAAGCCGCGCAGGTAGCCTGACATGTTTTCGTAGAACATGCTAAAGGCGTACGCCGGGAAGATCGAACATACGCGGATATAGCCGATCGAGACGATGTTGGGATCGCTGTTGAACAGCGACAAGATCTCGCGCCCCAGGCCAACAATAACGATAATTGTGGTGAGCGCGACGATACCGCCTTCGACTAGGCAGACCTTGAGCGTCTTGGTGCAACGGTCGATCTGGCGGGCACCGTGGTTTTGTCCCACAAAGGTGGTGCAAGCCTGGCTAAAGCTGTTGAGCAGGTTGTAGCACACGTACTCCAGGCTCATGGCGGCGCTCGAGGCCGCCATGACTTCGGTGCCAAGGCTGTTGATGGCAGACTGGATGATGATGTTGGCGACGGCAAAGACGGCGCTTTGGATGCCGGCGGGCAGGCCGATCTTGACGATGCGCTTGAGGGCGACGGGGTCGATAGCCAGGTCGCGTAGGGTGACGCGGACGACGGAGTCGGTCTTGAGCAGGCGGATAAAGAGCGTAGCGGCACTGACGGTGTAGGCGATGGCGGTGGCGATGGCGACGCCCGCGACGCCCCAGTGGAGTACGGGGACAAAGATGAGGTCCAGGCCAATGTTGAGGATGGTGGACACGGCAAGCGCCTGCAGCGGCATGCGGGTGATGCCGACGGAGCGGAAGATCGCGGCCTCAAAGTTGTAAAGCAAGATCGAGGGCAGGCTGAGCAAAAAGACGCGTAGGTAGAGCGAAGCGAGCGGCATGGTTTCGGCGGGAACGTTGAGCGCGGCGAGCATGGGCTCGGCAAAGATCTCACCCAGCGCGATGACGACAAAGCCCACGAGCGCCATTAAAATCGAGGTATGGACGGCGCGTTTGACCATGTTCTGATCGTTGCGGCCGATAGCGTTGGCGATGACCACGTTGGAGCCAAGCGACATGCCAATAAACAGGTTGAGCATAAGACTGGTAAGCGGAACATTGGAGCCGACCGCCGCCATGGCGAGGGTTCCCTGGTCGCCCGAGAAGTTACCGATAATGACCGTGGCGATGAGGTTCGACAGCTGCTCCAAGATGCTCGTGGCGGCCACGGGGAAGGCGAACAGGGGAATATTGCGCCACAGCGAGCCGGTGGTCATGTCAATGTGCTTAGATGCGGTATCAGCCATACGCTCTCAATCTCTAACATGCTATTTTGCGCTCATTTGCGCAGACGATGATACTCCTAATCGACTAGTCATTGGGGACGTTCTTGAATGACTAGTCGTTTAAGAACGTCCCCAATGACTAGGTGAGGAAGGCGTGCGACAATGGTGTGCGTTGTGTTGTTCGCGCTAAGGAGTTGCCATGTTGTTGTGTCCCGTTTGCCATGAACCGTTGGTGGACGATGAGCGTGGGGCCGCATGCGCGGGCGGACACCGGTTTGACCGTGCGCGCGAGGGTTATCTATATCTACTGCGCTCGTCCAAGAGCGGCGACTCCATGGGCGATCCCAAGTCGCAGGCGCGCAGCCGTCGTGACTTTTTGAACCGTGGATACTACGCGCCGTTGCGCGATGCGATGGTCGAGCTGGTGCGCAAGCAGGTGTCTGGGCGCGCCACGTCTGCGAACGGCCCCATGACGCTGCTCGATATTTGCTGTGGCGAGGGCTATTACACCAGTGCCATGGGCGCGGTGCCGGGCGTAGATGCTTACGGTTTTGACCTGGGCAAGGAGATGGTGCGCCTGGCCGCCAAGCGCGGCGATGCGACCTACTTCGTGGCCAACATGAAGGACATCCCCGTGGCCGATGGCGCCTTCGATATGGTGACCGAGCTCTTTGCCCCCTTTAACGAGCGCGAGTTTGCCCGCGTGCTGGCGCCGGAGGGTTCGCTCTACACCGTGGTGCCGGGTGCTCGTCACCTCTTTGGGCTCAAGGAGGTACTCTACGACACGCCGTACCTTAACGATGAGAAGCTGCCGAAGACCACCGAGCTCGAGTTGGTCGGAACGCAGCGGGTGTCTGCGAATATTACGCTTCAGACCCAGGCGGACATCGAGGCGGTGTTCCAGATGACGCCGTACTACTACCGCACGCGCCCCGCCGACAAAGAGCGCCTGGCAAATTTGGATACCCTTCAGACCGACATCGACTTCATCATCGCCGAGTACCGCCACAGCTAACAACCTGCCAAAAAGGGACAGGTTTATTTTGGTAGGTTTTATCTGGGCAAACGTAAAGGGCCGACCGCGGAGATGCGCGATCGGCCCTTTTTAGTTGCTTGGCTGCAGAGGTTATGAGAAGCGAGCGCTTATAGGCGGTCCTTGTTCTCGGCCTTAACGGCGTGTGCCTGCTGAACAAAGAACAGGTCGTACGCCACGATGACAAAGGCGCCAAAGTTGATGGCGTCGCCGCCAAACGCGGGAAGCGTGAGCACCGCTTGGGCAAGCGTGGCGACCGCGGCAACAATACCGAGCTTAAACGCGCCGTCCACCTGCGAAGGCTTGTTGGCGCCCTTGATACCGGCGACGCCTGCGGCAAGGTCGACGAGACCCTTGGCGATAAGCACGACCGCTGCGAGCGTGGCGTACGAACCGTACGTGGAATCGAGACCGCCCGTGGCGATACCGACGCCGGCGGTGACGAGGCTGGCGATGCCCAAAACAAAGTAGATGAGAGCAAGGATTTTGAGAGTCTTGCGAGTGAAGCTCATGGCTGGTCCTTTCGATACGAGTACGCCAACTTGGCGCACCCAATGTACTGCACATATGGTGAAGCACATTGTAGTTCAACGCGGCGATGCATGCGTTTGAAAGCGTCTCTTGCCCGCACGGTCCAACCTTTCAAAAAAGAAAGCTGGGCGTAAGTCAAATCGATGGCAGCGTATGCGCGGCGCTGCGATGATGGGGCCATGGTAAGAGCTGGACCGAAGGAGAAGCCATGATGTACGGAGCAGGGCAAGTGCGTGAGCCGCGGTCGTTGGGAAGGCGCATGAGTGATTCCGTGATCGCTGCCGTGTGCACGGGATTGATGGCGGTGCTTTGCATTGGGATGCTGTGGGCCATGTCACATGTGGGACAATAGCGGACGGTTGGGTGTCGTCATGAACGGCGCCCACGTATTCGTTTTGCTTGCTAAGGAGTACCCATGGGCGTCGTCGATCCCTTTTCTGTTGCTCGGGCCGCGGGGCTTGAGCTGACCGGGAAGCCCGAGGGCCTCACGCTCACCGACGGCACGATGGAGCTGCGTGCCGATTTTGGCCGCATGCTGCCGCGACTCAAGCAGGGCCGTCTGCAGCAAGAGCTGTTGGTGAAGGCTGCGCGCACAAAGGGCATCGAGCGACCATGGGCGATTGACGCTACGGCAGGCTTTGGCGAGGATTCGCTGCTGCTGGCGGCCGCGGGCTTTGCCGTCGATCTGTATGAGCGGGATTGCGTGATCGCGGCGCTCCTCAAGGATGCCCTGGATCGCGCGGCAGATGATCCGGCGCTTGCGGCTGCCGTGTTACGCATGCGCTTACATGCGGGCGAGGACAGCATTGCCGGCCTTCGCCATGTAGCTGAGCTGATCGGTCAGGGCGAGCTTGCCGCTCCCGACGTGGTGTATCTGGACCCCATGTTTCCCGGGCGCACCAAGAGCGCGGCGGTCAAAAAGAAGTTCCAGCTCCTACATCATCTGGAACAGCCGTGCGCCGATGAGGAGTCGCTGGTCGAAGCTGCGCTTGCGGTTCACCCGCGCAAGGTGGTTATCAAGCGGCCGGTGAAGGGGCCACTGCTTGCCGGCGTTAAGCCGAGCTATCAACTTGCGGGCAAGGCCGTTCGCTACGATGTTTTGGTTCCGCCGCGCCCGTAGCTTGCGTGCGATGGTTGGCGCTCCGTCAGTGCCGTGCCGATGCGGAGTCTATTTCCAAGGATGCGACGTCAGATGCCAGCCGCCGCAGTACTCGCATTTGTAGCAGGCCAAACCACGTCGCCCGCGGTTTTCGCAGTCGGCCATAACGGCCTCGGCCTCGGCGCGCGTGTCGTAACGGTTTTTTCGCTCGCACGACTTGTAGCGCCAGGCCTCATCTCGCTCGGCGTCCAGGGCGTCGCGGCGCTCATCCTCGCGCGCAAACAGGTCGCTCATATCGCCGCCCGTAGCAGCGCCCAAAAACTCGCTTTTGGCCTTTGACCAGGCGGCTCGCTTTTTGCTCCCCATCTGCTTCGTGCCCTTCTCCAAACGTTGGTATCATTGCTCAATCAAAGTGATACCAATAAACGTGAGGTCGCCGCGTGATGATCAGAAAAACCCTCGATACCGACATTCCCGCCGTCATGGCTATCTATGACGCGGCCCGCGCCTTTATGCGTGCGCATGGCAACGCCACGCAGTGGCCCGAGGGCACGCCTTCTGCCGAGCAGCTGGCTGCCGATATCGCCGCCGGTGGCAGCTATGTGTGCGAAGTCGACGGCCGCGTGGTGGCGACGTTTGCCTTTTTACCGGGCCCGGACGAGTGCTATGACGTCATTGAGGACGGTCAATGGCGTAGCGACACTCCGTACGCCGTGCTGCACCGTGTGGCATCCGACGGCACCGTGCACGGTATCGCGGCTGCGATGTTTGCCTTTGCCAAAGAACGTGCCGATCACCTGCGCATCGACACGCATCAGGATAACCTGCCCATGCAGGGTGCCATCATAAAGGCCGGCTTTGAGCGCGCTGGTATCGTCTATGTGTCCGACGGCACGGCGCGTGTCGCGTTCGATTGGCTGCGCGAGGCGTAAGAGCAGGGACGCGTACCAGTCCTTAATTCGAATGAAAAATGGCTCCGGGTGGGGCCATTTTCGATTACTGCGCTGTTTTGAAAGCCGGCTTTCGCAAGGCGCGAACCTACGAAAATCGCCGCGCGGCAACGCGGGACGATGAGCTCGGTCGGGGGATAGGGCCCGCTTCGCCCGCCGGCTCGTAAATTGTATCATCCAGTGTGGAACGAGGACGCCCGTTGCCGCGTGCGATGGGCTTGCAATAAGAGGAGAGCCATGTCGAAGCAAGCGGTCGTTGGAATCTTGGCGCATGTCGATGCCGGCAAGACCACGTTGGCCGAGGCCATGCTGTTCAACGCGGGCCGCATTCGCAAGCGCGGCCGCGTGGACGATGGCGATTCGCATCTGGACACTAACGCGATCGAGCGCGAGCGTGGCATTACGATCTTCTCGTCGCAGGCTGTACTCGACCACGGCGATACCCACGTCATGCTCGTGGATGCGCCCGGCCACGTTGATTTTTCGGCCGAGGCAGAGCGCACGCTGCGCGCACTCGACTATGCGATTTTGGTTGTGGGCGCCAACGACGGCGTGCAGGGGCACACCGAAACCCTGTGGCGCCTGCTTGCACGTTATGACATCCCGACATTCATCTTCATCAACAAGATCGATTTGGAGAATCCCGGCCGCGATGTTTTGCTGACACAACTTGGGCAACGTCTCTCCGAGGGCTGCTTGGATGCCAACGAACTGTTGGCGGGCGGGGCCGTTCAGGAGGACGCTGCCGCGTTAGACGAAGAAGCGCTCGAGGAGTTTCTTGAGGCGGGTGAGCTTTCCGTCGCGACGCTGTCACGCATGGTTGCCGAGCGCAAGCTCTTTCCCTGCTTTGCCGGCTCGGCGCTTAAGGACCAAGGCGTGGACGAGCTGCTGGATGGCATATGCGCGCTGATGCGTGAACAGGCGTGGCTCCCGGAGTTTGCCGCGCGCGTTTATCGTGTCAGCCGCGGGGATCGCGGCGAGCGCTTGGCTTGGGTTAAAGTGACCGGCGGCACGCTGCATGCCAAGCAGGTGATTGGCGGACGTTCCGGTGCCGAGGCATGGGAGCAAAAGATCGACCAGGTGCGCATCTATAACGGCGAAAAGTATGAGCTTGCCCAAGAAGTTGCCGCTGGCGGTATTTGTGCCGTGACGGGTCTTGCGCACGTTCGCCCGGGGGACGCCCTGGGCGCGGAGCCTGCGGGCGATGCACCTGTCATTGCGCCGGTCCTCACCTATACGGTGCTTCCGGGCGAACACGATGTCCATGCGGTGTTCAAAGCGCTGACTGAGTTGGCGGACGAAGATCCCATGCTCGGCGTAAGCTGGAATACGCATCTGGAGCAGATTCACCTGCAGCTGATGGGCGCCGTGCAGCTCGAGGTCGTGCAGCGGGTGTTGGCAGATCGCTTTGGCCTTTCGATTGATTTTGAGTCTGGCGGCATTCTCTATAAGGAGACTATTTCGCAGCCGGTCGAGGGCGTGGGGCACTTTGAGCCACTGCGCCATTATGCCGAGGTGCATCTGAGCCTGGAGCCGTTGCCAGCGGGTTCGGGCGTGCAGTTTGGCACCGTGACCTCGACCGACGAGCTCGATCTTAACTGGCAGCGTCTGGCACTTACTAACGCCATGGAGCGCGATCACCTGGGCGTGCTGACCGGCTCGCCCATCACCGATGTACGCATTACGCTCACAGGTGGCCGTGCGCATGCCAAACACACCGAGGGCGGCGACTTTCGCCAGGCCACGTACCGCGCGATTCGCCAGGGTTTGATGCAGGCGCGTGAGGCCGGCGCGGCGGTGCTGCTGGAGCCGTGGTATCGCTTTGAGCTCGAGGTGCCGGGAGAGTGCGTGGGCCGGGCGCTTTCAGATGCCACGCGCATGGGTGCCGAGTACGAGCCGCCGACGATGGCGGGGGACCGGGCGAAGCTTGTGGGTCGCGTGCCGGCATCCGAGGTGCAGGACTATGCCCTGGAGGTAGCTGCCTACACAAGCGGCCGCGGTCATCTGTACCTGGAGTTCGCCGGTTATGCGGCTTGCCATGATGTCGAGCGCGTCATCGAGGCGGCCGCCTATGAGCCCGAGGCCGATCTGCCCAACACGCCCGACTCGGCCTTTTGCTTTCACGGCGCCGGCTACACGGTCAAATGGTACGACGTGCCCGCCGCGGCGCACGTAAAGATCGACCCCTCCACCTTCCGCCCCTGGCGAGCAGCAGACGCCGAGTTTTTCGGCCACATGTGACAAAGGGACAGTTCCTTTGTCACATGCTATTGGTATAACTCGGTATAAGTTGGTATAACTATTACCAGGGTTTGCCAATCCGAGGAGGCCGACATGAATCCAAATCCCTTTAAGCCCACGGCTGGCAAGCGGCCTCCGATACTCATCGGTCGCGAGTCGGTCATCGAAGATTTCGAGGAAGGGCTCGCTAACGGCGCCGGAGCGCCGGGCAGGCTCATGCTCATTACGGGGAACCGCGGCTGCGGCAAGACAGTTCTCCTGCGGGAGCTGCAACGTCTAGCCAGCGAGCGTGGATGGGCGGTTATCTCCGATTCCGCTTCGCTTGGCTTATGCGACCGCCTGGCCGATGCGCTTCGCTCGAATAAACCCGTTGTGACGTCAATGGAGTTCGGTCCGTCGTTTGGCCGGATGTCGGTCGAGGCGGCGCGAGCAAAGGGTGAAACGTTACGAGGGCTGGTCAACGAGCGCCTCAAGAAGCTCGGTCCAGGCAAGGGCATACTGTTTGCGATTGACGAGGCGCAATCGGCGTCTATCGAGGAACTGGCGGCTCTCGCCGTTCTCTATCAGCAAGTGCTCGGAGATCAGGATGCTACGGGATTGCCCGATAGCGACCAGCGCGGTCTTGCGCTGGTGTTCGCTGGATTGCCCAGTATGGTTGATGACTTGCTCGAAGAGCCGAGCGTGACGTTTTTGCGGCGTGCCCAGCAGCGTACGCTGGGGGCGATATCTTTGCCCAAGGTGCGCGATTCGTATATCCAGACGGTCAAAGACGCTGGTCTTTACGTTGACGCGGAGACGGCGGACCTTGCGGCACGCAAGAGCATGGGGCATCCCTATATGGTTCAGCTGGTGGGATATTACATGTGGCGGGCTGCTGTCCGGCATGGCTCTCAGGTCATTGAAGTGTGCGATGTCGAGGCTGGCTACGCCGATGCCGTCTCCGAGTTCTACGAAGCGGTTGACGCGCCTCTGTATTACGGGCTGCGCAGTCCACAGCGCCTCTTTATCGAGGCCATGGCTGCTGACGAGGGCAAGCCGACGCGCATGGCGGATATCATTGAGCGCTGCGATCGCACTCAGAGCTGGGCGAGTAAATATCGTGCAAGCCTGATTCGCGAGCGTGTCATCGAGGCTGCCGGATACGGCCTCGTCCGGTTTACCGTGCCCATGCTGGGCGCGTACATTAGCGATCGCATTTTATGGCACGAGTAGGGTGATAAAGGTGACAGAACAGAAGATGAGCCCGCAGGCTATCGAAGTGCGTGGAGCGCGTGTACACAACCTCAAGGACATCGATATCGATATTCCGCTGGGAAAGCTCGTGGGTATTGCCGGCGTGTCGGGTTCGGGCAAGAGTTCGCTGGCGCTGGGGGTTCTTTATGCCGAGGGCTCGCGCCGCTATCTGGAGGCGCTCAGCACCTATACCCGCCGTCGTCTGACGCAGGCCGAACATGCCCAGGTGGATGAGGTCTTGCACGTGCCGGCGGCGCTCGCGCTGCACCAGCGTCCGAGCGTGCCGGGCGTGCGCTCGACCTTTGGTACCATGACCGAGCTCAACAACAGCCTGCGTCTGCTCTTTAGCCGTTGCGCCCATCACGTGTGCCCGCATTGCGGGGCGCGTGTGGAACCGAGCCTTAACGTAGCTGCGGGCCTGTCGCTCACGTGTCCGACATGCGGCCGCGAGTTCTACGCGCCGAGTGCCGAGGATTTGGCTTTCAATAGCGGCGGCGCATGCCCCACCTGTGGCGGCACCGGTGTCATGCGCGAGGTGGACGAGGCGAGCCTGGTGCCCGACGAGTCAAAGACCATCAACGAGGGCGCAGTCCTTCCCTGGGGCACGCTCATGTGGGATCTGATGAAGCAGGTGGCAGGCGAGATGGGCGTGCGTACCGACGTGCCGTTTAACCAGCTCACGCCTCAAGAGTGCGACATCGTGTTTCATGGTCCAGCGGTTAAGAAGCACATTCTCTACGTTCCCAAAAACGGTGAGGGCGCCACGCCGCTCGACTTCACCTATTACAACGCCGTCTATACCGTCGAGAATGCGCTCGCCAAGGTCAAGGACGATAAGGGCTTAAAACGCGTTGCGCGCTTTTTGCGCGAGGGAGCATGCCGCGATTGCGGCGGCACGCGTCTTTCCGAGGCTGCGCGCCAGCCCCAAGTGCGCGGTATCAATCTGACACAGGCGGCGGCCATGACGCTGGGCGAGGCGATTGAGTGGGTGCGCGGGGTGCCTGCATCCTTGCCGCCCGAGATGCAGCCCATGGCGACGGATATCTGCGATTCGTTTTTGGGCGCGGCTCGCCGTCTGGTCGACCTGGGTCTCGATTACCTTTCACTCGACCGCGCCGGTGCCACGCTTTCCACGGGTGAGCGCCAGCGTGTGCAGCTCGCCCGCGTGGTGCGCAACCGGTCGACGGGCGTGCTTTATGTGCTGGACGAGCCTTCGATCGGCTTGCATCCCGCCAATGTCGACGGCTTGGTGGGCGTGATGCGCGATTTGGTGGATGACGGCAACACCGTGGTTGTTGTCGACCACGATACGCGCGTACTGGCGGAAGCCGACTATCTGGTCGAGATGGGCCCCGTTGCCGGAGCAGGCGGCGGTAACGTGATCGCTGCAGGCACGGTAGACGAGGTCGAGCAAGCGCGGGACAGCCGCATCGCTTCGTTTTTGCGTGCCGAGCCCAAGCGCTTGCGTTCACAGGTGGCTGACGACGAAATGTTCGACCAGGGCCACATCCGCATGGCGACCGATACCATCCATACCGTCAAACCGCTCGAAGTCGATATCCCGCGCGGCCGCTTGGTCGCGGTGACGGGTGTTTCGGGTTCGGGTAAGACGACGTTGGTGCTCGAGACGCTCATCCCGGCGCTTAAGGCGCAGGCAGCTGGCGAGCGTCTGCCGGGGCACGTGCGTTGGGTCGATGCCGAGGGCATTGCCCGCGCCAACCTGATTGACGCTACGCCCATTGGCGCCAATGTTCGCTCGACGGTGGCAACTTATGCCGACATCCATGACGAGCTGCGCCGCGCCTTTGCCCGTACGCCCGAGGCTAAGGCAGCTGGCTACAAGGCGGGCGCCTTTAGCTACAACACCGGCGCCTTGCGCTGCCCTACGTGCGACGGCACGGGCTCGATATCGCTCGACGTGCAGTTTTTGCCCGACGTCGAGATCGTCTGCCCGGCATGTCGCGGTTCGCGTTATGCGGACGCGGCTTCGCATATCCATCGTGAGGGCAAGGACGGGAGTCTGCTTACGTTGCCGCAGCTCATGGACATGAGTGTGGACGAGGCCCTCGACGCCACGGTGGGACTCAAGAAGGTTCAGACGCGCTTGCAGACCTTGCACGACCTGGGCTTGGGCTATCTCACGCTCGGCGAGCCCACACCGGCGCTCTCGGGCGGCGAGGCTCAGCGCCTTAAGCTCGCGAGCGAGATGGGCCGCGTGCAGGACGATGCCGTATTCGTATTCGACGAGCCCACGATCGGCCTACATCCGCTCGATGTTCAGGTGTTGCTGAGTGTGTTCGACGGCCTTGTTGCCAAAGGCGCCACGGTTATCGTGATCGAGCACGATCTCGACCTTATCCGTAACGCCGATTACGTGATCGACATGGGCCCGGGCGGTGGCGACGCCGGCGGGCAAATCGTCTGCGCCGGCACGCCGGGCGACATCGCAGCCTGCTCCAAGAGCATTACCGGCCGCTATCTATAGCCAATGTGACAAAGGGACAGCCCCTTTGCCTCATTGATGTCTATTTCACGCATTGAGCCGCGAGATAGTCGCGGAAGAATGGCAATTCAAATGCGACGAGCCCTCGTCCTCGTTCCCCGATGATGCCGGCATCTATCATGCGGCGTCGGTAGCGGGAGACCTGCTGTGGCGAACGCTTAAGGCGCTCGACAAGGTCAGCGGTGGTGGACTCTTCCTCGTCATCGAGCATGGCGATGAGGAATCGCTTGTCCTCTGCAGTGAGTTCCCGATAGGTTGCCGCGAGGATTCGGTCGTCCATCTCGTCGCGCGCGATTTTGATTCCCAGGTCAAAGTCGCGCGACGAGATTTCCTTCGAATCGCTTGTGAGATCCCAGGCACGGTAGCCTACGAGTTGCAATAGGAAGGGAAAACCAGAGATCGAGCGAACGGCTCTATCGATTCCCTCGGCATCTGCCAGGCGATCGTTTTCCTGGATCGTGCGAATCAAGGCCTCGCGTACGTCATAGTCGGCAATGCGACCCAGATGATATTGTTGGGCGCGGCGAAGGAACGAGACCGTCTTGTGGTTCAGCAACGTCGAGACGTTGTTGGGAAGTCCCGCCATGAGCAGTGCGACGCGTTTTCCATCGGTCACAAAGTGCTGATACGTCGCTGCGAGCTGAATCATCTCGTCGAGTGTCGGGTCCACCTCGTCAACCGTGACGAGCAGACCGGTGCCCGCCTCGTTGAGCTGGTCGATGATGTCGCTCATGCGATAGCGCCAGGTTGAGGCATCGTGAACGCGATTGACCTCAATGCTGCCGAGCGGTGCAATTCCAAGCCCAGTGACTTCGAAGTTGTTAGACGGGTCGATGAAATGGCCGGCAGCACGTTTCGCCCCGAACTCGATTTCCTCAAGCATTCCCGAGAGCGCGGTCGTCTTTACGGCTATCCAGCCGTGGGATTCCGCCCTTGTCGCGAGCGACGACATGAGAGCGGTTTTACCGGTTCCACGCGCGCCTGAGAAAATCGAGGTCAATTCTGGGCGCCTGCGCTGGCTCAAGAAGGCACGGTCCAAATCCCGAATAATCTGTTGTCTGCCAGCGAGATGGGCAGGAACCTCACCAAAACTGGGGGTAAACGGGTTCTCGAGATATTCCACAAGGCTCTCCTTTCACACCGTCGTTTAACTTCATTTTACTTTAGTTAATTCTGATTAAAAGTGAGGGCTCTTTATCTAGAGCATCAATTAGGCGTGTGTGCCATCGGCGTGGCGCTTGAATGTGACAAAGGGATAGTTCCTTTGTCACATTCCCGGAAAGCCTGCCTGGCGCAGGGCCTCGTAGAGGACGATGGCGGCGCTGTTGGAGAGGTTAAGTGCGCTGATGCGGTAGTCGTCCGGGTTGACGAAGTTGCCGCAGATATCCTGCTGGAGGATGGCCTCGTGGCTGTCCTCGGTATGCCCCAGCGATTCTTCGTGGGCTTCCCAAGCCTCGGCGTTATCGAGTGAGTCGCAATCGCGCAGCATGGGGATGCGCTCGCAGCGCTCGGGCGCCGCGGCAAGCAGTGGCTCGGGAATGCCCGAGCTCTCGCTGCCAAAGACCAAGTAGTCGCCATCGCGGTAGGCACTCTGCGCATAGGTGCGGCGTGCCTTTTTGGTCAGCAGATGCAGGCGTTCGTCGGCAGGGGAGAGACCATTGCGCGCAAGGAAATCCTCCCAGCTGGCATAGGTGGTCACGTCCAGGTTTTGCCAGTAGCCCAGGCCGGCGCGACGTACCGTCTTGTCGTCTAGCGAAAAGCCCAGTGGCTCCACCAGATGCAGACGGGCGCCGGTGACCACGCAGGTACGGCCGATATTGCCCGTATTGGCCGGAATCTCGGGCGCATACAGCACGATGTTGAACATGAATCTCCTTGGCTCAGAACGAAAAACCACCACGAAGGGGACAGGCACCTTCGTGGTGGTTTGGCGGTTACGTGGGCGGAAAATGCCCGCTTGGATAAACCTAGGCGCGGTGCCAGTCGGTCAGGCAAGCATCGAGGGAGGCGATGAGCGCATCCTTGTCCATGTGACGGCCGATGATGCACAGGCTCGTCATGCGGTCGCCCGTCTCGTCGTCCCAAATCTGCATGATCTCGGGGTTCTCGTCGATGATCTTCTGCTTCTCGCCCTCGGGCGCCGAATCGACAAACAGGCCGTTCTCCATCAGGCGCATCTGGTGGCCGGCCTGCTCAAACATGTAGCACATGTCCGGATCGCCGGTCTGCCACAGCGGACCCTTGACGCGGATGACCTCGTCGGGCCACTCCTGCTCAACAAAATTGGTGAACTTCTGCAGGTCAAACGGCTTGCGGCGCGAGTACACAAAGGTCTCGATGTCGTACTCGAGCACCTCGGGGTCGTCGTGCTCCTCGGGATGCTCCATGGCCTCGATCCAGGCGGCGGAGTTGTAGGCGCGCATAAAGTCGAAGCGGTCGGTGTCGAGCAGCTCCTCCATGGGGACCTCGCCGTTTTGGGCCTCGACAATCACGGCGTCCTTCTGCAGGCTGCGCACGATGGCCTTGAGCTCGGCGATCTGCTCGGGCGTCACGGTATCGGTCTTGTTGAGGATCAGCGTGGAGCAGAATTCGATCTGCTGGATGAGCAGGCTTTCGATGTCGTCCTCGTCGATATCCTCGGCCAGCAGGTCGCGACCGCCGTTGAACTCGTCGTACATGCGGGCGCAGTCGACCACGGCCACGATGTTGTCGAGCGCGAGCTTGGGCTCGCCGCCCACCTTGGCCTCGTCGCAGAAGCTCGAGATGGTGTAGGCGATGGGGATAGGCTCGCAAATGCCCGATGCCTCGATGATGATGTAGTCGAAGTTGCCCGAATCGGCGATGCCCTGCAGCTGGTTGGCCAGGTCATCCGAAAGCGTGCAGCAGATGCAGCCGTTGGTGAGCGGGATGAGGTCATCGGTCTCGGAAAGGCCGCCGTCGGCGATGAGGCTGGCGTCGACGTTGATCTCGCCGATATCGTTGACGATCACGGCGGCGCGGATGCCGCCGTCGTTAGCGAGGATGTGGTTGAGCAGCGTGGTCTTGCCGGCACCGAGGTATCCGGTAAGCATGATGATCTTCACGGGTTTGTTGGGCATGTGCCCTCCTTTGTTAGACATGGCTTACAGTTGAATCTTATGCCAAACGCCTGCTCTTATACCCACGCGCCGGCAAATAACACAAGCTACTCCCAGGCTCCCCATACATCGGGGCAATAACCGACGGTGGCCTTTTTGCCGTTGCGCACGATGGGCTCGGCCAAGACCTGCTGGTTCTCGAGCAGCTTGTCGAAGCGCTGACTGGGGGTAAGGTGCTGGATGAGCGCGAGCGTCTCCTCGTCCTTGGCTTTGGGGTTAAGCAGCTTGTCGATGCCGCCGACCGCCTGCATCACGCTCGTGAGCTCGCCCTTGCTCATCTCCTTTTCCTTAAGGTCAATAAACTGCACCTTAATGCGGCGCTCCTTAAAATAGCGCTGGGCCTTCTTGGTATCGAAGGACTTTTTGGTGCCAAAAATCTGGATCATATGTTCCGCCGTTCTAACGAACGGCGGTCACCTCGACGCTGCAAAGCCATCTGATGGGCAATCTGCCTTTCAATCGTCGGGCGCGGGCAAAAGCCCAGCGCCCTCCTCTTTCAAGGCACCTTGCCTCATCAGCTGGTTTTTCGCTGACATTAACGAAACATCGAGGTGACCACCGCTGGTCTTATCGAATGAAATTGGTCGTTGCGCAATCTGCTTCGGGCGCGTTGATGCCGGCGGCGCGGCCTGCTTCGATGCAACGCAGGAGCCAGGCCATGTTTTTGCCGATGTTTCGCATGGTGGCAAGGCCCTCGGCGTCCCCATGGGCGTCGCCGGGCACGCGGCCAAACACGTTGTTCCAGTAGGTGGAAGCAACTACGGGCATTTGCTTAATGGTGAAGTACTTGTTGAGCACATCGAAGGTGGTCGACGTGCCGCCGCGACGGGCGACGGCGACTGCGGCGCCAGGTTTGTGCTCAAAGGCATGCCCGCCTGCGTAGAAGGCGCGATCGAGGGCCGAAAGGATGCGTCCGCTGGGGTGCGCGTAGTAGACGGGCGAGCCAAAGACAAAACCGTCTGCCTGCTCGGCGGCAGCGATCAGCTCGTTGACCACGTCGTCGTCAAAGGTGCAGCGTCCGCCGAGCTTGCCGCACTGACCGCAGCCGATGCAGTCGCGAATGGGCTTGGCGCCCAGCTGAAACACCTCGGTATCAATGCCTTCGGCGTTGAGCTGCTCGGCGACCTCGGCGAGTGCGCGGGCGGTGTTGCCGTTTGCCTTGGGACTGCCATTGACCAAAAGAACCTTCATCACAAACTCCCTCTGCTTTTGGTGACTTCTGCAGAGGATTATCGCACGATGGGGGAGGCGATGCGGGCGCGGTGCTAATCCAGTTTGGTACCTGGTACCTGCACGGCTTTCCCGAGCAACGCTTTGAGCTCGTTCAAAATGGAAACAGGTTGACGGTCGACGCCGTCCAGATGGAGCGTGGCCACGCGAATGGGCGGCTGATATTCAAGCGAGCCGATGAGCACGGGAGAACCCAAGAACCGTTCGATGTCGCTTGCGATCTCATCGATTGCCTCGGGGCCGAGCTCATCGAAGAGTGCCACGAATGTCGGCCCCGTCGAGCGGAACAGGCGGCCCTTGCCGCGCGAACAATCCATGAGGCAGGCGGCGCTTTCGGCGAGCACGCGGTCGCCTGCATCGAATCCAAAGCGGGCATTGACCTCGGCGATATCGTCGACCTTAATGGCAATAAAGCCTGCCTCGTGTGGCACGCGGCGCATCTCTCCAATAGCGTTGACCAGCGCGTGGACATCGCCCAGGCCCGTTACCGAGTCGGTCGTATCCGCTAGGCTTCGGTTGATGATAATGCCCACATACATGCTGGGCTCGGTATCGGTGCCGTCCAAGCGGTAGCCCGTGCAGTCGCAAAGCGCATATTTTCCGGTGGCATCCATTACGCGATACTGCATGTAGTGGAAATGCCACGTGCCGTTTATCACCATGTCGAGCTCGGCGCGTACGTTGTCGCGGTCCTCGGGATGAACGCGGGCGAGCCACATGTCGAGTGAGTTAAAAGGGTGCTGGGAGGGCAGGTCAAAATCGCGCACGGCGTTAACCGACCATTGCGATTCTCCAGTATCGAGGTTAAGGATGAACGGATAGCGCGTCTCGGAGCTCATGGAGATCGCCTGGAACACCCGGTCGTTGCACGGAAGTTGATCGACGATTGGGCGTTGCGGCGCGTCATTGTTTTCCGGTTGCTGTACACGATGCATAAGCTTATAGCGATACATCTTGCGATCGGCATCCATCGTCATCTGGCGACGCGTGTCGCCGGCAAGTGGATCGACGCGCGAGCAGCCAAAGCTAAAGCTGGCGATCATGGGCGCCTTGCCATCTGAGCTCGCCTCGATCAGCCCGGCACGTACCTGCTCCAAGCGCTGCTCGAGTTCGGTCTCGTTTGCAGAGAGCGAGATAAGTACAAACTCGTCTCCACCGATACGGAACAGCATCTCATCGTGCTCCATGGTTTCGGAGAGCGTGCGGCAGATGCTCAGAATATAGCGATTGCCTTCGGCATGGCCAAACCTATCATTGCAATGCTTGAGATGGTCGATGTCAATATAGGCGCAGGTGAAGGGGTCGCCTTTGCGCCAGAGTTGCTCGACGTGACGGTCGAGTCCGCTGCGGTTGCCCAAGTTGGTGAACGGATCGATATAGGCGTTGCGCTCAAGCAGCTGGCGCTCTTGTTGCAGGATGGCATGCGTCTTTTGCAGTTGCTCACCAACGGCGCGTAGCTCAGCAGGCAGCGCGGCAACATCGAGTTCGGCGGTCGAGATGCCATTCGCAAGTCGCTGAAGATAGGCAATAATCAATTGCTCACCCAGGCGATATGACTCGTTCATGATGGATAACCTCCTTGGACGGAACAATGGTTTGTATCATATCCCCAATTCGGTTTGAATTGGGGATATAAGTTAGCTAATGGAGGAAAATTCCCCCTTCGGCGGTGGCGTTTTGCGCGCGAGCGTATCAGTTGTTATTGCCGCCATCGAGCAATGCCTCAAAATCCTTCGCCGGCATGGGGCGGTAGTAGAGGAAGCCCTGAGCGTAGCGGGCGCCCATTTGTCGTAGCATGTTCGCCTGCTCATTTGTCTCGACGCCTTCGACCTCGACGGGCAGATGGAGCGACTGCGCCATTTCGAGCATCGATGAAATGATTTGCGTGCTGCGGCCTTGATCGCGGTCGGTGGGTACAAAGGCGCGGTCGAGCTTGATGACGTCGACGTTGACGTTCTTGAGCATCGCGAGCGTGGACTGACCGGTGCCAAAATCGTCCATATAGGTCGAGAAGCCGCGGGTGTGCAGGTCGGCCGTCAGTTTGTCCACGGCCTCGGACTCTCCCGTATAAGCCGTCTCGGTGATCTCGATACGCATGAGCTCGGGCGGTAGGTTGTATTGGGCGGCAAGCGCCCCCATATGTTCGGCAACGTCGCAGGCAAGGATATCCACGCGCGACACATTAAGCGAAACCGGAACCACACGAAGTCCTCGATCGATGCGCTCGCGCAGCCATGAGGCGACACCCTGCCAAATGTACTTGTCGAGCGTCACCACAAAGCCGCTATCCTCGAGTGCGGGGATAAACGTTGCGGGCGAAATGAGAGAGCCGTCCTTGTCAATCCAGCGGGTGAGTGCTTCGGCGCCAATAATCTCGCCGGTTTCCATATCGACCTGGGGCTGCAGGTAGTACGTGATACGGCCGTTTGAGAGCGCGTATTGGAACTCGGTCAGCGTGCGGTGGAACGCAATCTCGTGCTCATATTCCTCGGGGCGGAAAATAGCAATGCGCTCCTTGAAGTCGTTTTTGGCGCGTCGATTGGTAAACATGGCCTTGGCCTGGGCATCGATGGTGATTTCCTCGCTAGCGTCGATGGGGCATACGCCCATGGACGGCCAAAAGCCTACGCCGTCGTCGTGCTTGGCTACAGCCTCGCGCACGCGCGCATAGACTCGGTGAACGAAATCGTGCTCAAAGGGTATGAGCAGACAAAAGTCGTCTTGCCCCCAGTATCCCGCGACACCCATGTCGGCGTTCTCGATATCCTTGAGCACCGTGCCCACATCGGCAAGCATACGGTCGCCTTCGGTCTGTCCATACCATTCGTTAAATAGGCGCATGTGGCCCATGTCGACGGTGGCGATACACCAAGCGCCGTCGCGCCTTGCCTTGATGAAGGCATTGGCACGGCGCATAAACTCGCTGGGGCGGTAGAGGCCTGTGAGCATATCGAGGTGCTCGGCGACGGCGCCTTTGCGTTCCATCTCGGGTATGGGCAGACTGTCGTTGGGAACAAGTCCGCCGGCCGTGCGAAGGCGACGATCGAGTTCGCCCAAAACGGTCGATGTTTGGGAGTCCAGGCGTTCGTAAAAGGTCGGGACGACAAGACAGACGGGAGCAATGGTGTCGCCTGCGATTTGCACAGGAGCGAAAACAGCCTCTTTAAGGTGGTGGGTTAGTTGCTCGAATGCCTCGTGGTCCAGGTCGTTGCTGAGCACGACGAACTGGACGCTACGTGAACGGTAGACCCTGCTCCTGCCGCGGGTGATCGACAGCATGCGGCCTGCGTATTCGGCGAGCATGTTGTCGACAGCCTCGGCTCCGTAGAGCTCGTTGAGCTTTGTCGTGCCACGAACGCGCACCGCTATAAGGCCCGTCTCGCAACGGTCGCAACGACAGGCGTCGATGGCATTGACCAACATGCGCTGGGTGCCGAGGCCTGTCGCGGCGTCGACGGTTTCGGCAAGTGAGTGGTTGACGAGCTCGCCGACATAGAGCGAGGGGACATTTTCGTCGCCGTCGATGCGAAACCCGCGAGCACGGCAGAGGACGTAGTCGCCGACGGCATTGCGCACACGATACTGCATGACGCGACGGTGCTTGGTGCCGTTATAGACCTGGTCGATGTCGTTGATGTAGGCCTCAAGGTCATCGGGATGCACGCGCGTTTTCCAGTAATCGCGACAGTTGTCTATGTGCTCCGAGGGAAGGCCAAGATCGCGCAAGGCGCCTTGCGACCAAAGGGTGCGATGTTTGTCCAAGTTCTCGATAAAGAAATAGCGGCCCTCGTTGAGCATCGAAAAGGCGTCGAAAATGCGATCGCTTATTTCGAAGTCGTCGGTGTGGACTTGCGAGATATTGCGCCGATCAAGGTGTACGGCATGACGTAGCTTGTAGTCGTACATGCGATGGTCGGCATCGAGTGTCATGCGATTGGGGGCCTCGCCCAAGGCGGGGTCGGCATGTGACACTCCGTAGCTAAACGAGTGAGGCATCTCGGAATCGTTGTTTTTGAGCAGGACCGTTCGGCAGTGTTCCAGACGCTCGGCGAGGTCGTCCTCGGTCGCAACCGTAGACAGGATGGCAAACTCGTCGCCGCCTATGCGAAACGCCGCCTCGTCCACCTTCATATACAGCTTGAGATAGAGGCTTACCTGCAAGATATAGCGGTTGCCCTCGTCATGCCCAAAGATGTCGTTGCAGTGCTTAAGGTTATCGATGTCGATAAACGCCATGGTCACGGGCAGTTCCTGCTCCCAGATTTCCTCTAAGGAGCGAGCAAAGCCGCCGCGGTTGCCAAGTCCGGTAAGCTGGTCGGTAAAGGCGGTCCTAATCAGATCATCCTGACGCTCGAGAAGGTCGCGAACGGTCTTTTCGAGCGTTTCGGTGTAATTGCTGACAGTATCCATGTCGTAAGCGGCTTTCTGAGGTCGGGCGGATTGCGTCGGGCGAGCTCGTTGTGCACACGCGTTGTTGTTCGGCGCTTTGCGTGCATCCAGGCCCCGCCTTGCTGCGTTGTTGGGTTACTTTACCGGCTAATGTTCGCTGTTGATAACTACTGCGTAGTATAAACAACAGCACACAATTATATATGGGTGCATATGCTGTGGGCGGCCATTATTCGACAAACGGCAGCGCGACGATGCGATGTCCGATAAAAATGCGACTGAGACGATATATGTTGACGGGTATACTTGTCCCGGTTTTAAACGCAGGAACGGAGATGGTCGCATGGCACAGCCGGATACGACGCGCACGGTGGGGCTGGCACTCGAGGGAGGCGGCTACCGCGGTATGTATACGGCGGGCGTGCTCGACGTTTGGATGGAGCACGGTTTGACCTGCGACCATATGGTGGGTGTCTCGGCGGGCGCGGCGTTTGGCTACAATTTTAAATCGCGCCAGATCGGCCGCGCCATTCGCTACAACAAGGCCTATTGTGCCGACAAGCGCTATGCGGGTGTAGCAAGCTGGCTGCGGACCGGCGATATGTTCAATGCCGATTTTGCCTATCACGAGGTGCCCATCGAGCACGATCCCATCGACCTGGAGACATATCGCGCCTGCCCCATGCGGTTTACGTGCGTGTGTACCGATATCGAGACGGGCAAGGCCGTCTACCATGACCTGCCTTATGGCGACGAGCGGGATATCGAGTGGATCCGGGCGTCGTCTGCTATTCCCGTGGCGACGCGTCCCGTTGTCATTGAGGGCCGTAAGTACCTGGATGGTGGCGTGGCTGATTCTATTCCCAGCGCATGGCTGTTTGCGCAGGGGTATGACCGCAACGTGGTGGTGTTGACGCAGCCGGCGGGCTTTGTGAAGCAGCCCAACAGCGTGATGCCCATGCTGCGGCGCGTGTTCCGTCACTACCCGGAGTTTGTCGCAGCGCTTGAGCATCGGCATGAGGTCTACAATGCCACGCTCGATGACCTGGCACGTCGTGAGGCCGCCGGCGAGGTCTTTGTGGTGCGGCCGAGCGAATCGGTGAAGGTGCCGTCGCTGTGCCGCGAACCGGATGAGCTCGAGCGCATCTACCAGGTCGGTCGCCGCGATGCGGAGGCGACTTTGCCGGCGTTGGAGGCCTACCTAGCGGGGTAGGGGTTGCATACGGAAAGCGCATCCCGGAATGGAGGTCCAAACTGGGATGCGCTTTCCGCTATTGAAGATATGAGGCTGCGAATCGACTGCTCGGCTTATGCCTATGCCTGCTGCCAGGTGTCGACAAGCTCCTTGGCGGCGGCGTAGGGGTCATCGGCACTGCAGACGGCGCTCACCACAAAGAAGCCGTCGACGCCGGTGGCCTTGAGCTGCGGCAGGTCGGCCGTCTTGACGCCGCCGCCCACCACGATGGGCACGGGACTTGCCGCGTGGAGTGCGGCCAGATCCTCAAAGCTCTTAGTGATGATGGAGCCGTCGGCCGCGCGTCCGCAGTCGCGCTTGGTCTCGGTCTCGTGGAGCGGGCCGATGCCCAGGTAGTCGACCAGACTCATGTCGGCGGTCTTGACGTACTCGAGCATCTCCTCGCAGCGGGCCGAAAGGCCCACGATGGCATCGGGGCCCAAAAGTTTGCGGCAGACCTCGACGGGAATATCGCTCTGGCCTACATGCACGCCATCGACGGCAATACCCTGCTCGCGCGCGGCGAGTACGCAGTCCAGGCGGTCGTCGATTAACAGGGCGACCTGACCGGTCTTGCCAGCCTGTGCGATTGCCTGCGCGGCGTCGCCGGTCAGTGCGATGATCTCGCGGGCGCTTGCCACCTTGGAGCGCACCTGGATGCAGGTAAAGCCGGCATCGAGCGCCTGGGCCACCACATCGCCCACGGGACGTCCCAGCGTGTTTTCGGGGCCGAGTACCAGATAGGCCGAGATATCAAGGTTGTCGCGGATGCTCATCGTGCTTCCTCCTGCTTTTTGATCTGTGCTTCCATGCGCTCGAGTTTGCCGGTCATGGTGTCGGTAAATCCGGGACGAATATCGGCTTTGAGCACGACTTCGGTTCGGATGCCCTTGCTCGCCAACACAAAGGTTGCGTCGCGCACGACCTGCATGACCTCGTCCCAGTCGCCCTCGATCTCGGTGAACATCGAGGTGGTGCGGTTGGGAAGGCCGCTCTCGCGAATGACGCGCACGACCTCGGCGACCTCGGCGGACAGCTCATCGCCGGTGCCGCACGGGGCGATGGCCACAGCGACGAGCGTGTTCATGCCGGTATTGGTTGCAGGCTCGGACATGGCCTATGCCTCCTCGAGCTCGAGTTGGTTATCGGCAATGTCCTGGGCGGTCGCGCGGTAGAGCTCGTCGATAAAGGCGACCTTAAAGCTTGCCGGGGCGTCGGCAACGGCGGCGGCACGCGTGCCGGCCACGTTGTAGACGGCGGTGCCGCAGACGGCTGCCGTAAACGGGTCGGCAGCGCAGGCGTACACGGCCAGCACGCCGCCCTGCGAGCAGCCGCAGCCGGTGATTTTGGACATGAGCGGGCTGCCGCCGTGGGACTTGGCCACGGTCGTGCCGTCGGTGATCAGGTCGACTTCGCCCGAGACCACTACGGCGCCGCCGGTGTAGCGGGCGAGCGCCACGGCGGCATCGCGGGCGGCGTCGACCGTGTCGGTGGTATCGACACCGCGCACGCGGCTCAGATCGGCCGCCTCGCCCTCAAGGCCCCACAGGCCGGCGAGTGCGATGATCTCGGAGGCGTTGCCGCGTACGATGGCGGGTTTGTACTGCTTGAGCTCGTTTACCAGCTGGGTGCGCAGGCTACCGATGCCCAGGCCCACCGGATCGAGCACCCAGGGCTTGCCGGCGTCGTGTGCCGCCTTGGCCGCGCGGGGAATCGTCTGCTCGTAGATGGGGAAGAGCGTGCCCATGTTGAGATAGATGGCGCCGCCGCCGGCAACGAGCGCCTCGCCCTCGTCGGGCAGATAGACCATGGCGGCCGAACCGCCCACGGCGAGCTGTGCATTGGCGACAAAGTCGATCGTCACCGTGTTGGTGATGGAGCCGGCCATCGGATTGGTGGCGCGAATCTCCTCCACGGCCTTGACCATATGTTGCTTAAGCTGTTCCGAATCAATCACTGCACATGCCTCCTTGGCATAGAAAAGGGGCGCTGTGCATAGACAGCGCCCCTGTAAAGGCGGCATGCTCCCTACGCCAGCATTAACTGACAGGTTCAAAGGATTGGGCCCCATGCCCTCTCAGCCTTGTGGTTTGCACCGCCGGCACTCCCGCATCGAATCTGTTGTTCCCTATACTAGCGCACCTGCCAAAAAGGGACAGGTTTATTTTGGCAGGTCGTTACAATAGGTAGGACCGATACGAATGGGGGCCTTATGATTAAACTTGTGCTGACCGATATGGACGATACGCTGATTCCAGCCGGGCATGACGGTGCCAGCGACTACGCCATCGAGGGCATTCATGCCATGCAGGCGGCGGGCCTGCACTTTGGCCCGGTTTCGGGTCGTCAGCCGTCCGCGATGGGCTGGATGTTCCGCAATTGCGCCGAGTGCTTCTCGACCGGCGCGTTCTGCAACGGCCAGGTAATGTTTGTCGACGGTCAGGCGGTCGCTTCGCGCGCGACCGACAATGCCGCCCTTATGCGCTTGGCTGACTATTTGGAACAGGAGACCGATGATACGTACCTGAAGGTCTACAGCCTGGGTGATGACTTTTGGGGTAACGATGCCTATTGCGTGACGAGCGACCCCGAGCGCGTGCGCCGCGCCATGGAGTCGGGCGGTAATACGTGGCTCAAAGGCGAAGAGGCCCCGTGCCGTCCTGTTGTCGATGATGCCCCGGTGTTTAAGGCGAATATTTGGAGTGCCCGCTCGCGCGAAGAGCTCGTGGAGCTACGCGAGCGCGTTGCCGCCGAGGTGCCGGAGCTCTCGCTTGTGTTTCCAAACAATCGTGTGCGCCTGTTCGATATTCTCCCGGCCGGTTGGGACAAGGGTTGCGCTGCGCTGGAGTTGGCGCGCGCTTTGGGCCTGACGCCCAACGAGGTGGCCGTATTTGGCGATTCTGATAACGACCTGCCCATGATCGGTGCCGTCCCCAACTCCGTTGCAGTCGCCAATGCCAACGAGGCCGTCACGGCTGCCGCGCGCTGGCATATCGGCGCTGCGGCAGACGATGCGGTTGCCGGGGCTCTGCACCAGATTGCCGCTTGCGCCGCGACGGGGGAGATGCCGCCGTTTATGCGTCAGATGGATGTGACAGGTTTCGACGTCACGAACGTCTAGGGAGAAAGCTATGAAGCTTCAGCAGCTCAGATATGTCGTCAAAGTTGCCGAATGCGGCAGCATTACCGAGGCCTCGCGCCGGCTCTTTGTATCGCAGCCTTCGATTACCGCGTCGATTCGCGATCTCGAAAACGAGATGGGTGTGCACATCTTTGAGCGCACCAACAAGGGCGTCATTGTGTCCGAGGAAGGCGAGACCTTCTTGGGCTATGCGCGCCAGGTACTCGACCAGGCCGACCTGCTCGAGGGCAAGTACAAGGGCGCATCCGAGCAGGTGCCGCACTTTAGTGTGAGCTGCCAGCATTATTCCTTTGCCGTCAACGCGTTTGTCGACGTGATCCGCGAGTTCGATGCCGCGCGTTACGACTTCACCCTGCGCGAGGAGCAGACTCACGAGATTATCGAGGATGTCGCGCATATGAAAAGCGAACTGGGCATCCTGTACTTATCCGAGCATAACCGCGAGGTCATCGAGCGCATGCTGGTGGCCAACGAGCTCGTGTTCGAAGGACTCTTCTGCGCCACGCCGCATGTCTTCGTCTGCGCCGACCATCCGCTGGCGGACCGCTCCAGCGTGACGCTCGAGGATCTGGAAGACTACCCGTTCCTGTCCTACGAGCAGGGCAGCTACAACTCGTTTTACTATTCCGAGGAGCTGACCTCGACGTTCGAGCGTCGCAAAAATATCCGCGTGCGCGACCGTGCGACGTTGTTCAATTTGGCCATGGGCCTCAACGGCTACACGGTATGCTCGGGCGTGATCAGCCACGAGCTCAACGGCCCCGGCATCATCTCGATTCCGCTCGATGTGGACGAGTACATGGAGATCGGCATCATTACGCGCAAGAACACGACGCTCACGCGCTACGGCCAAGCCTATATCGACGCGATTCGTCAGCATATCTAGGCTGCTGCGCTCCGCACGGTTCAAGTCTCTTTATGACAGTCCAGACTGATATAGGAAGCATCTATATCAAACTGTTATAAACGTATATTTTACGATGGTCATATGAGCGCTCATACTCTGTCCCAGTAAAGCAACCAATGCAAAGGGAGATATCTATGAGCACTTCGATTCAACCGAACGCGCCGTTTCGCGCCGATATTGTTGGCAGCTTTCTTCGTCCGCAGGCTGTAAAGGACGCCCGTGCCGCCTATGTCGCGGGTAAACTCGACGCTTCCGGCCTTAAGGCCGTCGAGGACGATGCCATTCGCGATTTGGTGGCAAAGCAGAAGGCCGCCGGCCTGCAGGTCATCACCGATGGTGAGTTTCGCCGCAGCTACTGGCACCTCGATTTTATGTGGGGCCTTAACGGCATTGAACGCCGTACCTCGCGTACGGGTTATATGTTCCACGACGAGGAGACCACAGCCGACACCGCCGTGGTAACCGGCCCCATTAGCGGCGAGAACCATCCGTTCGTCGAGCACTTTAAATTTGTCAAGGCGCTCGAGGGGGAGGGCCAGGTCGCGCGGCAAACCATTCCGGCGCCGATCCAGACGTTCTCCGAAGTCACGCTCGACCGCTGCGATGGCCAGCAGGAGAGCCTGCGCGCTGTCTATAAGACCGATGAGGAACTTGCCGACGCCATCGCAGCCGCTTATCGCACGGTGATCGCCGACCTGTACGCAGCAGGCTGCCGCAACATCCAGTTTGATGACTGCACCTGGGGCATCTACTGCGATACCGATTTTGTCGCCAAAACCGGCATGAGCCCGGTCGACCTGCAAAAGGTGAGCGAGCTGGGCGTGGCGCTCAACAACGCCGCCATCGAGGGCAAGCCCGACGACCTGGTCATTAACACGCACGTGTGCCGTGGTAACTACCATTCTACCTATGCCTTCGAGGGCGGCTATGACCCCATCGCGCCGTACCTGTTCGCAAACGAGGATGTCGATGCATTTTACCTGGAGTTCGATACGCCGCGCGCCGGCGGTTTTGAGCCGCTCAAGTACGTTGCCCCGGGCAAGAGGGTCGTGCTGGGCTTGGTAACCACCAAGGCGGCAGAGCTCGAGAACGAGGATGTTATCGTCGAGCGCATCCGTGAAGCCGCAAAGTACGTGCCGCTCGAGAACCTGTATCTGTCGCCTCAGTGCGGCTTTGCCAGCTGCGAGATTGGCAACAAGCTGACCGAGGATGAGCAATGGGCAAAGATCGCGCTGGTCAAGCGCATTGCCGAGCGCGTTTGGAAATAGCGCTAGTGTTTGCAGGTGGCGGCGCGTGCGAGGCATAGTGTATCGCGTACAATGGTTCGGATCGTATCGTTCGGGCAGGTTATCCGATATGCCTGATCGCCCTTCCATTCGAAAGGACATCCATGTCCCAGTCCTCGACGCCCGCCGTCAGCGATGCCATCTACGACGCATCGTCGCTCGGCCGCCCGCGCATGTTCCTGCTCGGCCTACAGCACCTGTTTGCCATGTTTGGCGCCACCGTGCTGGTGCCCGTGCTCACCGGCCTCTCGGTATCGGCAACGCTTTTGTTTGCCGGCTTGGGCACGCTGCTGTTCCACTTCCTGTCGCGCGGTAAGGTGCCGGCATTTTTGGGCTCATCGTTTGCCTTTATTGCCGGTTATGCCGCAATCGCGCCCAACGGCGAGACCGAGCTTTTGCCCTACGCCTGCCTGGGCGTAGCTTGTGCCGGTCTGCTCTATCCGGTGCTGGCGGCGCTCTTCCGCGCGTTTGGCGCCAAGCGTGTCATGCGTTTCTTTCCGCCGGTGGTGACTGGCCCCATCGTCATTTCCATCGGCTTGATCCTGGCAAGCTCCGCTATTGCTAACTGCCAGACCAACTGGCTTGTGGCTGTCATTGGCGTTGCCGTTATCGTCATCTGCAACATCTGGGGCCGTGGCATGGTCAAGATCGTGCCGATTTTGCTGGGCGTTGTGGTGAGCTATGCCGTTGCGGCTGCGCTCGGCGAGGTTGATTTCTCGGGCGTTGCCGCCGCTCCGTGGGTCGGTCTGCCCATCGTGTGGGACAACACCGTGTTTGCACTCTTTGGGCCGCAGTTCGATAGCGGTCTTGCCACGACGGCCATCATCACCATCATGCCGCTGGCCTTCGCGACCATGATCGAGCATATCGGCGATATCTCTGCTATCGGTTCGACTTGCGAGCGCAACTACATTGCCGATCCCGGTCTGCATCGCACGCTGCTCGGCGACGGCCTTGCCACGATTCTGGCTTCGCTCTTTGGCGCTCCGGCCAACACTACGTATGGTGAGAACACCGGCGTGCTCGCCCTGACGCGCGTGTTCGACCCGCGCGTAATTCGAATTGCCGCGTGTTGCGCCATCGTGCTTTCGTTCTGCCCCAAGTTCGCGGCTGTCATTGCGGCCATGCCGGCGTGTGTGATCGGCGGTGTGTCGCTCGTGCTCTACGGCATGATCAGCGCTGTGGGCGTCCGCAACCTCATCGAGAACCAGGTCGATTTCCAGAACAACCGCAACGTGCTGGTTGCCGCGCTGGTGCTCGTGCTTTCGCTCGGCATCGCGTACAGCACCGCCGGCGCCATCGTGTTGGAGCTGGGCGGCGTGACCATTTCGCTGTCCGGCATTGCCGTGGGCTCACTGGTGGGCATTGTGCTCAACGCCATCCTGCCGGGTAACGACTTTGAGTTTGATGTCTCCGAGCTTGAGGAGGCTGCTGAGTAGCAGCTGCGTTCAGCTAAAACAAGATATGGTGCCCATGCGTATATGCGTGTGGGCACCATTTTTAATGTGTCAGTATCCAGTGGATGCCGCGGGCCATGCGTAAGTCGGTTTGGGCAAAGTGATTGCCGGGGTTGAGCTCCAGCGTTGTTGGAATGCCGCGCTCGACGAGCAACGCTTCCATCGCGCGTGTGTCGTCGAGTACATGCCGCATCATGCGGTTGGGCGTCTTGGTTTCCTTTTTGCCGAGTGACAGGTAGACGGCTTGCGGGCTGCCGGCAAAAGGGGCCGTGCTGGCACGGTCGACAAAGTCGGGAAACCATAGCGACCCCGATGCGCTCGCGGCGCGGTCAAAGGCGTCGGTTTGCCAGAGGGACCAGAGTGCGAAGAGGCCCGCGAGCGAGTAACCGGCAATGCCGCGCCAGGTGGGCGGCTGAGGAAGCGACGACTCGACCTGGGGGATTATCTGATTCAGCAGCTCATCAAGAAAATCGGCAGCTTGGCCGCCGAAAGGCTCGGCATCGCGTACGGTCCCGTCGCATGCCCAGGGGCTCAGCTCGCGATTCCAATCGAGCCCGCCAATGGTGACGAGGGCGAATGGCGGACAGTCGAGCTCTCGGCAACACTTATAAACCTCGCTGCCGTCGCCCACGACCACAGGAAGGTAGATGACAGGCGCGCCTTCCGTATGATTCGAATAAACGGTTATCTGCTTTTGATGCGCTTCCATGACGGGCTTCTCTCAGTGTTGTGATATCGGCAGCCCCAATTGTCGCACGCCAGCGTATGCCGGTTGGGCTAGACCAAAGACAATCTCGTGCATCCCCTGCGGACGCATATGGAAAACGCCACCGCCGGAGGGGAGCTCGGCGGTGGCGTTGTTAAACGGTGCTGGGGCTCGGGGCCTTCGCGGGAGCTGCCATGTGCGCAGAGGCGTCTAAGAACGCTTACGGCTCGCCATGGTGCCTGCGGCGATAGCGGCTGTTCCCGCAAGGACGGTTGCCACGATGGCCGCACCCGAGGTGTCGCCGGTTGCCGCGAGCACGCCGGTAGTCTTGGCTTTCGTGGTTGAAGCCGCAACGGCCTTGGTCGGCTTTGAGCCCTCAGGCTTGGGGTTCTGCTTGGACTCCGCGGGCTTGCTTTCTGCGGGCTTGGTCTCGTCGGGCTTGGGGTCTTCCGGCTTGGCTACCTCGGGAGGTGCGATGGTCGTACTTTTGGCGACTGCTTTGATATAGAGGGAGTCGACCGTGGCGTCGCCCGTGCCGATGGCTTGGCCTGCCTCGTAGATGCCGTCACGGAGCTTGCGATAGTCAATGACCTTGCCGCCTTCGGGCGTCTGGATGGCGGCGTTCTCAATCTTGATGGTGCCGATTGTCTTGCCGTCAGCGCTCATGGCACGGGCAAAGATTGCCGCTGTATCTCCTTCGGCCGTTACCTTGCTGCGGATGATCGAGATGACTGCGGGTGTGACGCCCTCGCTGGTCTGGGCGATGATGCCGATGTTCTCGCCTTGGGGTTCGCGCCTCGTCTCGCCATCTTGGTTTTCGCTGTGGGGGATGGGGCCGTCGCCGTTCTCGACATAGCGGGCTATGGCCTTGACAACGGAGTCGCTGATGTAGATGTGGCCGCCCTTCTCGTTGGGCCGATCGTTTCTGGTGGAGAATGCAGCCGAAACCTCGCCTTCCGCAAACGCGTCCACGGTGGAGCCGTTCTTGACGACGATGTCGTCCTGGTAGGTGAAGAGGGCGTTGGCGCCACCGTATCTGCCTTTACTTGCACGGACCGTCACGTTTGCATGATCGAGGGTGATGCCCTTGTGGGCATAGACGCCATATTCAACACCGTTTACGTTGAGGGAGGCGTTTGTGGCTGCGAGGCTGCCCTTGGCCTCGACGGCAGCGTCTTTCTCGGAGCTTGCCTTGACCCGGCTGCCGTCCGAGATGTTGATATTGCCGCCGCTCCAAAGGGCCTCACCATCGGCTGAGCTTGCCTCGACCGTCCCGCCACCCTTGATGGTGAGGTTCTTGTCGGCTCCAATACCCTTGTCCTTGGTAGCCCTGGCGGTGACGGCTCCGCTGTCGTCAATCGTGATATTGCCGTTTGCCCTGATGCCATCCGATGCACCCGTGGCGTTGACGTTGCCCGAACCTTTGATAGCGAGATCACCTCCGGCATTGATGGCATCAAACCCAGTGCTCGTGGCGTTGACGGATCCGGCTCCGTCGATGTTGATATTACCCGTGGAGAGGATAGCGTCCTCAGTAGATGTCACGCTGAGCGTGCCGCCCTCGCCGCCTTGGATATTGAGCTCGGCATTCTCGTTAGTGCCATGAGAAACGTTGATGCTTTCGATCCATTCGGCAGTGACGATGTTGGTTCCCGAGTAATTCACGTTGAGCTTGCCTGCGGCCTGGATCTCGCCGCCGTTATAGTTGTTGAGCTTCAAGTCGTCGGCGCCGTCCCACGACCAGGTACCGGCCTCGTCGCTCGCCGCGGTGTTGTACTTGTTGCCGCCGACCTTGACCCATTCCGCTGCGAGCGAGACGCTCGGCATGAGCAGCGAGCTCACCGTGAGCGCGCACACGGCGCCCGCGACGATGCGGCGCGTCACGCGGCGCCAGCTGCCGTGCGCGAGTCCTATGCGACGGCGAACGTCGGGTTCGGCAACATGGGTTCCGGCGGTAGTGTCATTGCGTTTGGGGGTCGTGAACAAGGCTGCCATGGTTGCTCCCGTTCTCATAGGGCCTATACGACTAGATTCAGCGTATCTGCTGGATGTTGCCGGCGGTAGTGCCGTTTGGAGGGCAAAATGGCCAAAATGGGGGAGAAATAGGCCGCACGCCGGCGCAGGGACCGGCGCTAAAAGAAAAGCGCGGGGCCGCATGGCGACTCCGCGCTTTATTGTTCAGCTTTTGCAGCCTTGCCCTTACGCTACGAAGAAGTAGACGAGGAAGGCAAGGGCCGCGATCCACCCGTCCCGTGCGAAAAAGTGTTTACGAGCGCTTGCGGCTCACCACGGCGCCTGCGGCGATGGCGGCTGTTCCCGCAAGGGCGGCTGCCACGATGGCTGCGCTCGAGGCGTCGCCGGTTGCCGCGAGCTTGCCGGTGGTCTTGGCTCCCGTGGCTGCAACTGCAACGGTCTTGGTCGTCTTCGTGCCCTCGGACTTGGAACCCTCGGGCTTGGTCTCGCCGGGCTTCTCCTCGGGTTTGGTCTCCTCGGGAGGAACGATGACCGTGCTCTTGGCGACAGCTTCGTCGTAGGGGGAGTCGACCGTGGCGTCGCCCGTGCCGATGGTTTGACCCGCCTCGTAGGAGATGCTGGAGCCGTATTCTTCTTCGTAGCGATAGTTAATGATCTTGCCGCCTGCGGGCGCCTGGATGGGAGCGCCTTCGATCTTGATGGTGCCGATCGCCTTGCCATCTTCGCTTATGGCAAGAGCGAAGATTGCCGCCGTGTCTCCCTCAGCCGTGAGCTTGCTGCGGACAATCGAGATACTCGCGGGCGTGATGCCCTCGTAGGTCTGGGCGAAGATACCGATGTTCAGACCCCTAGGCTCAGGGATGACCGCGCCGCTTTGGTCGTTGCTGTAGTGATCGGGGCCGTCGCTACCGGACTCGACATAGCGGGCTATAGCCTTGACAACGGAGTCGCTGATGTAGATGTGTCCGCCAGCGACGTTTGGCTGGTGGTTTCTGGTAGAGATTGCAACCGAGAATTTGCCTTCCGCGAACGCGTCCACGATGGAACCATTCTTGATGACGATGTCGTCCCCGTCAGTGATGAGGGCGATGGCCTGGCCGCCGCTCGCGCTTGTACGGACCGTCACGGTCGCGTGATCGAGCGTAACGCCCTTGTAGGCATAGACACCATATTCAACACCGCTTGCGTCAAGGGAGGCGTTCGTGACCGCGAGACTGCCCTCAGTGTCGACGGCAAGATCTCCCTGGGAGCTTGCCTCGACCTGGCTGCCGCCCGAGATGTCGATGTTGCCGTCAGCCCAAATCGCCGCTTCTTCTATCGAGCTTGCTTCTACCTTGCCACCGCCTTTGATGATGAGGTCACTGCCCGCGGCGACGCCGTAACCTTCGCCTCCTTTAGCGATCACTGTGCCAGAGGAATCGATGGTGGTCTTGCCCTTGGATTGGATACCTTCGGTACCGCCCGTTGCATTCACGGTGCCCGAGCCCGTGATAGAGAGGTCGCCCTTTGCCTCAATTCCGTCGGAAGTAGTGCTTGTGGTGTTCACAGTGCCTGGGCCAGAAATGGAGAGGTCGCCTGTGGATTTAATTGCATCGGCCTCGGCTGTCACATTGAGCTCATCCGTGCTATTCGAGCTCGTTATGTTCAACTCTGCTTTCTGGTTAGTGCCATCCTGCGCTTTGATGGCGGCTCCGGTGTAATCGGGCTCGGTTTTCACGGTGTTCTTGCCCTCGTAGGCAATGTTGAGCTTGCCAGCGGCCTCGATCGCACCGCCGTCATAGCCGTTGAGCTTCATGTCATCGGCGCCGTCCCAGCTCCAGGTGCCAGCCTCGTCACCCGCCGCGGTGCCAGCGTCATACCGGCTGCCGCCGACGTCCACCCACTCGGCCGCGAGCGAGACGCTCGGCATGAGCAGCGAGCTCACCGTAAGCGCGCATACGGCGCCTACAACGATGCGGCGCGTCACGCGACGCCAACTGCCGTGTGCGAGCAGCGTGCGACGGCGCACGTCGGGCTCGACAAAATGGGCTCCAGAGGTTTTGTCATTGCGCTTGGGGGTCGTGAACAAGGCGGCCATGGTTACTCCCATCCTCATAGGGCCTATGCGATTACGTCCAGCATAACTGCAGGATGTAGCCGACGGTAGTGCCGTTTGGAGGGCAAAATGTCCAAAACTTGGGAAGCAGTACATCGCGCATCCGTGCGTTGCCTGGCTTTAAAAGCAAAGCGCGGAGCCGCTCGATGCGACTCCGCGCTTTGCTGTTTGATATTGCGAACCTTGCCGCTACGCTACAAAGAAGTAGACGAGGAAGGCGAGGGCTGCGATCCACATGAGCGGCTTGATCTTGGAGGCCTCGCCCTTAAAGAGCGCGACGATCACGTAGGCGATAAAGCCCAGACCAATGCCGGCAGAGATGGAGTAGGTGAAGGGCACGCCGGCGACAATCATGAACGCCGGGAAACCCTGCGACACGTCGGACCAGTCGATCTCGGAGGCCTCGCTCATCATGAGGTAGCCGACGTAGACCAGAGCACCGCAGGTGGCGGCGCTGGAAACGATGGTGACGATGGGGGAGAAGAATGCGGCGAGAATGAACAGCACGCCGGTGGTGACGGAGGTGAGGCCCGTGCGGCCACCGTCGGCAGCGCCAGAGGTGGACTCGACGAAGGTGGTGATGGAGGAGACGCCCATAAAGCCACCGGCAGCAGCGGCCACGGAGTCGACGACCAGGATGGGACGGATGTCCTCGACATTGCCGTCCTCGGTCAAGAACTCGCCCTGCTTGGCGACGGCCATCGCGGTACCCATGGTGTCGAAGAAGTCACTCATGAGCAGCGAGAAGGCAACGACGAGCAGCATCGGGTCGGTCAGAACCTTCACGATGGCCATGTTGCCATCGGCGGTGTTGGCAAACGGGGCGCCAAAGGTCGAGAAGTCGAGCGGTGCGATGAGGCCCTCGGGCGCATGGGTGACGCCCAGCGGGATACCGGCGATAACGGCGACGATGATGCCGATGAGCAGCGAGCCCGGCACGTTGCGGGAAGCCAGGGCAACCGTCACGACGATGGAGATGATGCCGACGATAAAGGTGGGGGAGGCGATGTCGCCCAGGCCGACGAGCGTACCGGCGCCAGCGGTGATGATGCCGGCGTCGCACAGGCCGATCATGGCGATAAACAGGCCTAAGCCAACCGAGATGGCGTGGCGCAGGACCACGGGGATGGCGTCCATGATGGCCTCGCGCAGGCCGCACAGGACGAGCAGCAAGATGACGATACCCTCGAGGAAGATAACGCTCATGGCCACGTGCCAGTCACCGCCGCACATGGTGGTGGCGATGCCCGCGATCATGGCGTTGATGCCCAGGCCCGACGCGCAGGCGAGCGGGCGGTTGGCGAAGATGCCCATGCAGATGGTCATGATGCCGGCGCCCAGGCAGGTGGCGCAGGCGAGCGCTCCCGCATCGATGCCGGCGCCCGAGAGCACTGCGGGGTTGACGGCGATGATGTAGGCCATCGCCAGGAATGTTGTCAGTCCAGCGCGGAGTTCGGTCCCGATTGTGGACTTGCGCTCGCTGACGTGAAATAGTTCGTCCATGCATACCCTTTCCTTGTTCGGCCCCGAGTTTAGGCCGATTGACACGAACTCATTTACTATATCGTCATTACAACCCTGCTGTTCCTCACATGTTGATGTTCGGCGCTTTGTAACGGACGGGCGGTATTTTCCGTATGAAAATGTGTAGGTACCGTATACTTAAGCAGTTACAACGACCCCTATGGAGGAACGTATGATTAAAGAGCTCTGCCACGACGAGGCTATTCTGTCCCAGCGTTGCGAGGTCGCGACCGTCGAGGACGAGTCTGTGGCACAGGACCTGATCGATACCATCAAGTCGCTCGACGATGCCGGCTGCCTTGCCGCCAACCAGATCGGCGTCACCAAGAAGGTCTGCGTCTACCTGGACGATGCCGGCGAGCCCCATGTGCTCTACAACCCCCGCCTGGTGTTTGGCCTGGGTGCCAGCAAGATGGAGGAGAGCTGCCTGACGCACGAGGAGATCACCAAGTCCACGCGCTACATCAAGTGCAAGGTTGCTTTTGACCAGATCGTCGACGGCAAGATGCGCGAGCGCAAGCAGGACTTCGTCGGCTTCGAGGCGCAGATGGTCCAGCATATGATCGACCACTGCCTCGGCAAGTTGGTCTAAGGGGATCAAAGCACCGCACTTCGTCTCTTTTGGTCCGGGCGTGACATTGTTGTCATGTCCGGGCTTTTGTGTTTAGCGCCTTTTTGTTTGGTGACAATAAGCTTAGCAAGAACGTAAGGCTAGGAGGCGCTATGTGCACGAGTATTCGATTTACCGATGATTCCGGCCACATGTATCTGGGACGCAACCTCGACTGGAGCTTTGACTACGGCCAACAGGTTCGCGTGATGCCGCGCGGGTTTCACATTCCGTATTCGTTTATCGACGACGCGACAGCGGCACACGCGGTGATTGGTATGTGCATCGATTACAAGAACTACCCTATGTTCTTCGATTGCGGCAACGATGCGGGCCTCGCCGTGGCGGGCCTCAATTTCCCGGGTTATGCCGAGTATGCCGAGGGACCGGTTGATGGAAAGACCAATATCGCGGCCTATGAGTTTCCCCTGTGGGTGGCAGCGACGTTCTCGACGGTCGACGAGGTCGAGGCTGCGCTGCGCGATACGGTGATTGTCGCCAAATCTGCCGGAGAGGGGCTGGGCGTGTCGCTGCTCCATTGGATTATCGGCGACAGCCAGCGTAGCATCGTGGTCGAGATGATGGCTGACGGCCTGCATGTATACGACGATCCGGTCGACACCCTTGCCAATCAGCCCACCTTCCCGTGGCACATGGAAAACCTGCGCACCTATATCACGGCCACAAGCGATTTTCCGCAGACGGCGACATGGCGTGGCGCCGAGCTCAAGCCCTATGGAGCCGGTGCCGGCATGCGCGGCATTCCGGGCGATTGCTATTCGCCGAGCCGTTTTGTAAAGGCGGCGTACCTCAATGCCAATTACCCGCAAAAGGAGAGCGAGACCGAAAACGTCGTTCGCATGTTCCGCTCGCTCGAGGGCGTGGTGATGATCGAGGGAGCGTCCAGGATGGGCGATGGCAAGTTCGAGAAGACTATCTACACCGGATGCTTTAGCGCGCGCACGGGCAATTATTACTACGCGATGTATGGGGATCCGTCGATTCGCTACGTGAGCCTGATGGATGCCGAGGGCGCGAGCCCCGATAGGCTCGTGGTTCCCGAGCCGCGTCGTTCGTAGCCGCTAGCTTTACTGCAATGCAAAGCGGCCCTGCATCTTCCGTGAGGTGCAGGGCCGCTGTCGTTGATTTGTGACGTCGCTAGAAGTTGGCGTCGTTGAGCTGTTCGATCTCGAGACCGTCGAGCTGTTGCTGTTCGGGCGTATCGGCGACGCTCTCGAGCAACTCGGTGGGATCGACGTTCATGTCCTTACCGGCTTCGTTGCCGTTGACCAGGTCGTCCGAGAAGATGTCGACTTCCATTTCCTCGGCCTCTTCGATCAGGATCTCGAGCGGCACCTGGGTGCGAATGAGTTTGACTGCCGGACGCATGCGGGCAAAGAGCGGTACGTACTCAATGATGATGGCCGAGTTCTCGAGACCGTACCAACGTGCCGGGCTTCCGCAGGCGCGGCGGACGGCGTACTTGATGGCCATCACACGGTGGTCGTTGCGGTTGATGTCCGTTTCGGGGGCAAGCATCTTGCGCAGCATGCAAAAACGGAAGTCGCCCACGTTGCCGCGTGTCTCGTAGATAGAGTAGGTGTGATGCTGCGGCGGCAACTCACCCGATGCCATCAGGTCGCCGACGATCTGGCGCAGGTAGGCGTTGATGCGCTGGTTGACCTTAAAGCCCAGGTCCAAGCGCACGCGGAACAGGAAGTCTGTGCCAAAGGTCTCAACGGAATACTCATGCGTATAGGGCTTGTCGGTAACGTGCACGTTGATGAACCAATATGCCTTGGCGCGCTTGGGGTGCTTGTCCAGGATGGAATAAAGCACGTCGCGGTCGAGCGTGAGCGGGTCGGGGCTGTTGGTGAGAAATACCAGATTGTCGGCGAGCACGGGATAGGTCTCGTCGTTGCGCAGGCGGTTGAGCTGATCGATGTACTTGGAGACGGGCAGCAGGATCGTTTGCGTGCGCTCGATGGCGGTGCCGCGGCGCCACACATACATAAGGCCGAACAGCAGCGCGGCCAGGAAGATCATGACGTAGCCGCCGTCAAAGAACATAGTGAGGCACGAGGCGAAGAAGCACAGCTCAATGGCACCAAAGAGCAGGGCGAAGACGCAGGCACCCAGCTTGTGCTTGAGGATGCCGGCGATATAGCTCGTCAGCAGTGTGGTGGTCATGAGCATGGTCACGGTGATGGCGAGGCCATAGGCGCTTTCCATGCGCTCAGAGTTTTGGAATAGCAGCACGATGAAGATGCAGCCGACCCACATGATGTTGTTGACGAGCGGAATATAGAGCTGGCCCTTGGTGTCGCTGGGGTAGTGGATGCGCAGATGCGGCATAAGGTTGAGGCGCGTGGCCTCGGATACCAGCGAGAACGAGCCGGTGATGAGCGCCTGCGAGGCGATGATGGCCGCTACGGCCGAAAGCACGATGGCAAAGGGGCGCAGGGGCTCGGGGAGCATCATATAGAACGGGTTGACGATATCCATCGCGAGCATCTGGGGATTGGAGTTGTTGGCGAGCAGCCAAGCGCCCTGGCCCAGATAGTTAAAGATAAGGGCCGCCTTAACAAACGGCCAGGATGCGTAAATGTTAGCCTTGCCCACGTGACCCATGTCCGAATAGAGCGCCTCGGCGCCGGTCGTCGACAGGAAGACGAAGCCGAGCACCATGATGCCCGAGTGGTTGATGGGCGAGAACAGGAACATGATGCCGCGGATGGGGTTGAGCGCGCGCAAGATGGACAGGTTGCCGAGCATGTTGAACAGGCCGGCGCCCGCCAGGAACAGGAACCACAGTGTCATGAGCGGGCCGAACAGCTTGCCGATTGACGAGGTGCCGGCGCGCTGCATGGCAAACAGACCGCAGATAATGATGATGGTGATGATGATCACATTGGTCTGGCCGTCGCCCAGCAGCGCATGGCCCCATTCGATGGTGCGCAGACCCTCGATGGCTGTGGTGACCGTGACGGCGGGGGTGAGGATGCCGTCGGCAAGCAGTGCCGCACCGCCGATCATGGCGGGCAGAATCAGCCATGGTGCCACCTTGCGCACGAGGCTGAACAGGGCGAAGATGCCGCCTTCGTTGTGGTTATCGGCCTTCATGGCGATTACCACGTACTTGACCGTGGTCACGAGCGTCATGGTCCAGATGACGAGCGAAAGCGCGCCCAAGATCATGTCCTCGCTGACGGTACCGATGCCGCCGTTGTTGGCGACAATTGATTTCATGGTATACATGGGGCTCGTGCCGATGTCGCCGTATACGACGCCGAGCGTTACGAGCAGCATGCCAGCGGAGAGGGGAATGGCTCCATGCCCGCCTTGACCACGCTGGTCTTGGGGGCTTGCCTCCAGTTTGTTGTGTGCCACGTGGACTCCCTTAGACATCCGGTTATCTGTTTAGGACAGACATTCTTTATGCCGTCTTTATACATATAAGAGCAGTTTGGCACATCGGGTAATTTTAGACAATAATCCCCAGCTGGGGATTATTTATGTACGCAGGTAGCATTTGAAAGCAGGGGCTTTTAGGCATGTGCCGCTTGGGCGATGCTTGCTTTGGTGTCTGCACGTTTGCCGGCGAGTTCGCAAAAGAGCGCGCCGCCGATGATAAGTGCGGCACCCATCAGGCGGACCGGTGTTATGGCTTCGCCCAAAAGGACGGCCGAGAACACGACGGCCGAAAGCGGCTCAAGGTAGCCGACGACGGCGACGGTCTGCACGGGCAGTTTGGCGACAGCGCTAAAGTAGAGCAGGCAGCCGATGCCGGTGTTGACGACGCCGAGCATGACGACGGCACGCCAATCAATACTGGCGGCGACACCGGCGGACAGGAACGAGGGGGCGCCTTGGGTGACGAGCGTGAGGACCAGCGCGGTCACAAAGGCGGCGCTCACCTGGAGCGCGGAGTTCTCGAGACCCTCGATGTGCGGCGCACCCTTGCTGGCGATGACCATCAGCGCATAGCAAAATGCCGAGGCGATGCCGCAGACGATGCCCGCAATGGGCATGTTGCCGCCTAAACCTTGCGCTGCAATGAGAAAAGCGCCGCAGGCGACGGCGATAAACCCGGCGATTTTGCCACCGGTCAGCTTTTCGCCAAAGATGAGCGGGGAGAGCGCCATGACAATGATGGGGCCGCAGTAGTACAGCAGCGAGGATACGCCGACGCCGATCGTCTGGTAGGCGCGGAACAGAAAAACCCAGCTAGCGCCCAGCGCGGCTCCCGAAAGGAGGAGGGCTGCGGCTTCGCGGGGGCGAGATAGCGCCTGCAACTTATGGCGTTGGGTGATGGCGAGGACGGTGACAAGCGAAAGTGCGCCCAAAAACGTGCGCAGGAGCACGATATCGGAGCTCGGCAGCGCGATAGCAGCGGCGATGATGCCGTTGGAGCCAAACAATAGCAATGCTGCTAAGTACGTAAACAGTCTGTTGTTCATGCGCTGACATCCCCTCTATATCCGAGTATGTTCACTATGGGTGAACTGGCTTTAGAAGAAAAGCGAATATAATGCATGGCAAACATGATAAAAACTCATGCAAAGGTGGAGGGGTGCCGTGGAGACCAATATCCAAAAGATGCAAGTGCTGCTCGAGACGGTGCGTGCCGGCAGCTTTACGCGTGCTGCAGAGCGGTTGAGCTATTCGCAGTCGGGCGTGAGCCGCATGGTGGGCGACCTTGAGGCCGATTGGGGCTTTAGGGTGCTCGACCGTAGTCGCGAGGGCGTGGTGCTTTCTGCCGACGGGCGGCAGGTCATGCCAGCAGTCGAGGCGTTATGCGAGGAATTCACTCGCTTGCAGCGACGGGTGGATGAGATGCGTGGGCTCATGCGCGGCAAGATCTGTATCGGTACGTTTTCGAGTGTGGCGACCCATGTGTTGCCGCCGGTGATCGCGCGGTTTCGCGCCGATCACCCGGATGTCGATTACGAGCTGCTGATGGGTGATTACTCAGAGATTGAGCAATGGGTGGCGGAAGGCCGCTGCGACCTGGGCTTTATCCCGCGCGAGCCACGCGGCACCGGCATGGCGTCGCGGCCGTTGGTGCAAGACGAGCTGATGGCCGTGGTGCCAGCGGACTCCTCGCTTGCCACCGCGGAGGTCGTTTCCCTTGCCGATTTGGCAAACGAGCAGTTTATTCTGCTGGAACGCGGTAGCGACGACGAGATTACGCCGCTGTTTCGCCGCGCGGGCCTGGCGGTGCGTTCTAAGCTGTCGACCTGGGATGACTATGCGATTATGGCTATGGTCGAGGACGGCCTGGGCGTGAGTATTCTTCCGGCGCTCATCTTGCGCCGCTGCCAGTTCGATGTTGCCGTGCGCCCGCTCGAGGGACATCCTCATCGGCAGATCAATGCAATATATCGCACGGCTGACGTTTCGCTTGCCGCTGCTCGATTCCTTGAATACCTCTAAACGTGTACACGTCATTGTTCGCTTTGGGCAAATCTCGGGGTCCGGTACATTTTCTTATGAAATTGAACTTTCGAATGAGGTACCGCGCTATACTGCTGCCTAAATTGAACCTTGGTTCAATTCGTGTTCTATAAATTGAACTTTGCCAGCAAGGAGGTTCTAGTGGCCCAAGAGACGTTTAGCGATCGCCTGCGACAGACTATGTCCGATCGCGACGTTCGCCAGTCGGACGTGATCCGCGCATCGGAGATGCTCGGCAAAAAACTCGGCAAGAGTCAGATGAGCCAATATGTGAGCGGCAAGACGATCCCGCGGCGCGATGTGGCCGAGCTGCTCGCCCGCATTTTGGAGGTCGATGTTACCTGGCTGCTTGCCGGTAGCGCCGATCAAGGCGAGGCATCATCGCCCCGTAACGTTTCCAAGTCCGAACCCCATCCCTCAGCTCAAATTCCAAGGAGCACCACCATGCGTACTTTTTCTAAATCCACCAAGCTCGATAACGTCCTGTATGACGTGCGCGGTCCCGTCGTCGACGAGGCTGCCCGTATGGAGGACGAGGGCGAGCGCATCCTCAAGCTCAATATCGGCAACCCGGCGCCCTTCGGTTTCCGCACGCCCGACGAGGTCATCAAGGATATGCGCCAGCAGCTGCCCGACTGCGAAGGCTATTCCAACTCGCGCGGCCTGTTCTCTGCGCGCAAGGCGATTATGCAGTACTCGCAGATCAAGGGCCTGCCCAATGTTCAGATGGAGCACATCTACACGGGCAACGGCGTGTCCGAGCTCATTCAGCTTTCGATGAACGCGCTGCTCGACAATGGCGACGAGATTCTGATCCCCAGCCCCGACTATCCGCTCTGGACGGCGTGCGCAACCCTTGCCGGCGGCCATCCTGTGCACTATCTGTGCGACGAGCAGGCCGATTGGTATCCCGACCTGGAGGATATGGAGTCCAAGATCACGAGCGCGACCAAGGCCCTCGTCATCATCAACCCCAACAACCCCACGGGCTCGGTCTACCCGCGCGAGGTGCTCGAGGGCATCGTCGAGGTTGCGCGCAGGCACCAGCTCATGATCTTTGCCGATGAGATCTACGACCGTCTGTGCATGGACGGCTACGAGCACGTCTCGATTGCCTCGCTCGCTCCCGATCTGCCCTGCGTCACCTTTAGCGGCCTTTCCAAGTCGCACATGATCGCGGGCTATCGTATTGGCTGGATGGTGCTTTCGGGCAACCAGCGCTGTATGAGCGACTTCATCATGGGCATCAACATGCTCTCCAACATGCGCCTGTGCTCCAACGTGCCGGCTCAGTCGATCGTCCAGACGGCGCTCGGCGGCCATCAGTCGGTTAACGACTACATCCGTCCCGGCGGCCGTGTCTACGAGCAGCGCAACTTTGTGTATGAGGCGCTCAACAAGATTGACGGCATCTCGGTGGTTAAGCCGCGTGCGGCGTTCTACATCTTCCCCAAGATGGATGTTAAGAAGTTCAACATCACCGATGACGAGCAGTTTGCCCTCGACCTGCTGCACGAGAAGAAGATCCTGATCACGCGCGGCGGCGGTTTTAACTGGGCCGAGCCCGACCACTTCCGCATCGTGTATCTGCCGCGCATGGAAGTGCTCAAAGAGTCGCTCGAAGACCTCGCCGACTTCTTCGATCATTACCGCCAGAGCTAGTGGGATAGAAGCTCCGCACTATGAAAAGCTCCCTGCAGTTGTTTTGCTGCAGGGAGCTTTCTTGAATCGGTGGAACTAGATCACTATCCCGTTGCAGTGGTCGATTTCGTGCTGGATGATTTCGGCGGTGTAGCCCGAGAAGTTCTTGATGCGGTGGACGAAGTTCTCGTCCAAATACTCAACCTTAATGCGGCGATAGCGGGTACAGGGACGCTCGCCGATCAGCGAGAGGCATC
>CAUDVX010000004.1 GCA_958452935.1 uncultured Collinsella sp.
CACTCGCTCATATAATTTCGCGAGCAAAGGCCGCGGCAAGCGCGGCCTTGCGGGTCAGCGTATGCGCAGGCTAGAGAATGATCTCGCAGTCCGGCTCGGCGTCGGCGGTGAACTCCACGACACGGTCGAGGACCTCCTCGAACTCGGCGTCGTCGGCCTCGAGCGTCAATTTCTGGGTCATAAAGTTGACGGACACGGATTTGACGCCCTCGAGTTTGGCCAGCTCGTCCTGAAGTTCGCGCGCACAGTTGGCGCAGTCGATCTCGTCGAGCTTAAACTGCTTTTTCATGGTGGGTTCCTTTCTCTGTGTTGGCGACCTGGGTGCCGGTCGCGTTGATACCGTGGTTGGTTGCTATTCGCAGATATGGCTCATGCCCTGGTTGAGCATGGTGTAGACATGATCGTCGGCAAGCGAGTAGAGGATGTTGCGGCCGTCGCGGCGGAACTTGACCAGGTGCGACTGCTTAAGCGTGCGCAGCTGGTGCGATACTGCCGACTGCGAGGTTGCGGTCGCCCCGGCGATGTCGGCCACGCAGAGCTCGCGGCCCATGAGGGCATAGAGAATCTTGATGCGCGTGGTGTCGCTGAAGACCTTGAACAGGTCGGCCAAGTCGTACAGCAACTCCTCGTCGGGAAGGTCCTCGGGCGAGCAGGTGGTGGGGATCACGGGTTCGGTGGCCTCGATGTCAGTCTTTGTTTCATCAGCGTGGTCGCTCATTGCAACATCCTTTCATATGAACATGCGCTCATATAACTTGCTTCAGATTATATGAGCGCATGTTCATATGTCAATAACGTTCAGGTAATTCGTCGTACAAAATGATGAGGAAAAGCGGACGAGATCCCGGACTAAGCGGTTTTGATTAGCGATGCCGGGGTGGGTGCCCCTGCGCCGTGCAAAAATTGGAGTACTCTGCAACGATAGGGGGTCTGTTAATCTATCGCGGGCCAAATAATGTAGTTCAAGAGCTATCTTAGGGTGTTAAACCGATGAGTTCTTCCTCAAATGTTGCCTAACGTTCTCACGCAAGAGTGATTTCGCTTCACATTTGGATCCACTCGAGGGTGATGGACACCCGACCCTGCTGAATACTCGCAATTTTGCACGTCGCTAGGGTACCCACCTTGTTAGTCGGCCTAGTTTCCGGCCCCGAAGACCCTGCCCTCGGGCGTGAAGCTGCTTGTTTGGTTGAGTGATGGGCTGCCTGGTTCGACGATTTGCGTGTCATCGATTGCCGGAGCCTCGTTAATCGTCGGATCGTCCAATGTGATGCTTTCGAGCATTGCTTTTTCGAGATCGATTCGTTGACGCTCTTCGGAATCCTGGCGAAGCTCCTCCTGGATTCGTTTCTTCTCCTCAATAAACCTTCTGAGCACAAACAGTCTCAGGTCCTCTTGCATGATTTGAAAGTCTTTTGGCAAACGCGAGGGGCGTATACCTTCTTTTCTTTGGATTGCCTCCATGACCCTAACGAAAGAGCTGGCATGCATAAAGGAATAACGGCTGACGGTGATGATTCCGTACCCCATGGACGCAAGTGCGTTCTTGCGTTCTTCGTCGATGGCGCGGTCTTCTTCCGCGTCGTGATAAAAACCGTTGTATTCAATATCTGTTCGAGATTTCTTCAGATATGCATCCATAAAGAACTTTTTGCGTCTCGTGAGATTTTTTGCGGCAGCGGTGACCTGTACCTCGTAATCGGTCTCAATTCCCTTAATACCAAGTCCACCTTCGCTTTTGGGCAGCGTAAGCATCATGACAAAGGCCGTTTCCATGGGAGAGCGGCATCCATCGCGTACACATTGAATAGCCTTTCGGGCAAGGGCCAAACCATCGCATCTGGTAATGGAATTAAAGAACTGTTTTAACCTCTCGGTCGAGGTAAGTGGGAAACGCTCGGTATAAGAGGTAGAAGAACCGGTTCCAAGGGAATAGGCGCCGCACAGTTCAAAGTAGTACTCCACTAGTTCGCGAAAAGGGAGATAGGTGGCGGCCTGAAGTGCGCAAAGCTCAACGCCAACAATGTAGATGTCATCTTCTAGCTCTATAAAACGCGAGCATGAGAATCGCTTTGACGAAACGTGGCATCGGCAGTCCATCGCGTAGCGCGCGTTCCTGCGATCAAACACCATTACCTCGGGGGAATGGTTTGCGTCGCGGGCAACATCATGTTTGGCAAGCCATTCTGTGGCCGCGTCGAGGAGCGTTCCGGTGGGGCACGATCCGTAAATTGCGACAGGGCTGCAGGACTCGATGTCTTTCGCAGAAACCGAATGCGCGGCCTGGTAGACCGCTTTTGCCGTGGTATGTGACAATACGATACTCATGGTATATATCGTGTCAGCTAATGCTGCGTTGATGGCGCTGAGTAGAAAAGTCGTTTTAGAGGTCTAACCAAATGCTGTCCAAAAGCTTGACGCAATTATGGGTTGGTACGCCCTAAATAAATGTTTTCGCAGCTCGGCTATAGCATAGAAATACTCAATTGCTGCACATTTGGTATCGATGCATCGCCATCCGAACACGAATCACGTGTCGGGAAAGTGCCGAAGTAGTTAAAAAATAGGGTTCAGAATTTGTGAAGAGCGGGCCTGCTTGTGGAACGTAGGGCGGCCTCGCTGCGGGGGTTCCCGCTGTGAGGCCGCTCGTGAGCAAGCAGTGTTTGTTGCAGACGTTTCTACTTGGCAAACAGGTTCTTGAGGTTGAACTCGGCCTGGACGGTACGGAGCATGAGGTCGGTGTCGTCGAGGCCCAGGTGCTGCTCGTTGGCGTCGGCGGCGAGGGTGCCACGTCGGCGCGCCCAGTTCTCGAGCGCAGCGGGCGCGGACTCGCGGGGGAGCGAGCGCACGTCGGCGTCCAGGCTGCGGCAGATCTGGCGCGAGTCGATGACGATGATCTTGCCTGCGCGGCGTGCCTCGGCGTAACCGTCCAGATGAATCTTGAACCAGCTGTCCTCGAAGGCAGCGTTGTGCGCCATGTACGGGTACTTCTTCATAAGCTTGAGCAGCTGCTTCTGCAGTTCCTTGTTCTCGCGGAACGGCTTCTTGCCGTCGATGTCGTCCCAGGTAATGTGGTGGATATTCGACAGCGGTACGTCCTCGCCGCGATAGATATCGGGCAAACCGCAGTAGTGCGCCTCGGCGTCGTGCGGGACGGCGTCGCTGGTGAGCTCCATGATCTCCCAGCCCACGTTGATGATGTAGCCGCGCTCAGGCGCACGGCCGGTGGTCTCGATGTCGATGCCCAGCACGGTGCCCTGGATGGGCTTGCGGGCGTAGGCCACGCCGAGCGCGTCGCGGTCGCCGCGGATCTCGCGCAAGACCGACGCGGCGGTACGCTTTTGCATCTTACCGATGGCCGCGCAGGTGTCGGCATCGGACAGGCCGCGCGAAAGCGTCGCGGGCGTCACGTTGCGCAGGCGCGCCTCGCCGATCTGGTCGCACAGGTCGCGGTTGCGGTCGGCCAGATCGCGCACGGTGGCAAAGTCGAAGCCGGGGTCGCCCTCGGCGGTAAAGTACTCGGTTTCGAGCACTTTAAGGGCCTCCTCGCCCTTCTGGCGCTCGGACTCCATGGCGCCGTGATCGCCATAGATAAACATGGGAATAAACGGTTGGCGCTCGTATTCGAGTGCTTGCGATACGTTCATATGCTGCTCCTTGGATGGGCCGCGTTGTGCGGCTCGGGTTGTCGAGTTATGGCGAGATGATAGTTTACCATGTGCAACTATTGGCATCACACCCAGGACAACTACAATACCCTAGTTGACCGCTAGGACTTTACAATGCTGCCGAAAGACACGAAAGGTTCCATCCGTCATGGATTTGATGATTGATATTCTGCTCGACGCCGGCAAGGACACGTTGTCGCTGGTGCCGTTTTTGTTGGTGACATATTTGGCTCTTGAAACTCTTGAGCACGTTGCAGGCGAGCGCGTTAACGGGGCCATCAAGCGCGCCGGCGCCGCGGGCCCCGTGGTTGGCTCTCTGCTGGGCATGGTGCCGCAGTGTGGCTTTTCGGCCATGGCAGCAACGCTGTACGCCGGCCGTGTCGTGACGCTGGGCACGCTGGTCGCCGTGTTCCTCTCGACCTCCGATGAGATGCTGCCGCTGCTGCTTGCCGAGCAAGTTCCCGTGCAGACCATGGCGATGCTGCTCGCTTCGAAAGCACTGATCGCGCTGGTCACGGGCTTTATCGTGGATGCCGCCATTCGCGGCCTTCGCCGCAACGCCCGCGCGCATGCGGCGATTCGCCGTACCGTTTTGGGAATCGCCGTCAATCCGACGCACGTTAACTGTGCACACGACGATCACAGCGGCGGCGACATCATCGATGAGGTTGCCGAGGCGGGCGTAAGCGCCGACCATATCCATGAGCTGTGCGAGCGCGACCATTGCGGCTGCGACGAGGATGAGGACGAGTATGGGCACGGTCACGGGCATGACCACGATCACGGCCATGGGGGCGAGCATGAGCACCACCACGACCATGGCCACGGTCACTCTCACGAGGTCGCGCCCCTCCTGGCGATCATCCGCAGCGCCATCTCGCACACCGTGCAGGTCTCGGTATTCATTTTCCTGGTGACGCTGATTCTGGTTGCCGTCCTCGAGACCTTTGGCGAGTCCGCAATCGAGCAGTTCCTGCGCGGCAATGAGACGCTCGCCGTCCTGGGCTCGGCGCTTGTCGGTCTGATTCCCAACTGCTCTGCCAGCGTCGTCATCACGCAGCTGTACCTGGAGGGCGTACTGCAGCTGGCGCCGATGCTCGCCGGCACGCTCATTTCCGCCGGCGTGGGCTACCTAGTCCTGTTCCGCACCAACCGCAGCGCTCGCGAAAATGCCGTGTTCCTGGTCATGATGTACGTCATCGGCGCCGGCTGGGGACTCATCCTCTCCGCCTTCGGCCTCTAAGCAGGCCTAGCAAAACGGGCTTCAAAATAGCCATGCTCGGCGCCGGCGCAATGCGGCGACGCATGGCATTTTGAAGCCCGTTTTTTGTTGAGCCATGGATCCTGAGCGTTCACGCCGCTCAAAACAAAAAGGCAGATTTCCGGACATATCCCAAAAATCTGCCTTGGTTAGCGTAACAGTTCGGTGAGGTTGCGTTTAAAGCGGGCGCGGTCTTCGCTGGTAAATGCCGCCGGTCCGCGAGTGCGTCCGCCGGCGCGGCGCACCTTCTTTTCCTCGTGGCGAATAAACAGTTGCATGTCGATGGTCGCCTTATCGTAGACGCGCCCGCGCACACCGATTGCGGCGGCATCGCGTCCGAGCACCATGCTCGCCAGGCCTATGTCTTGTGTCACGACCACGTCGCCAGCCTGCAGGCGCTCGACAATGGCAAAGTCGGCACTATCGGCTCCCACACTCACATCGAGCGTCGTGACCCAAAAGCCCCGAAGCGCGTGCTCGGCATCGCGCGGATCGTCGCGGCGAATGTGGCGTTCCAGGTTCTGCGTGCTGTTGCCGGCGATAACGACGGCGACGCCCGCCCTCCGTGCGCAGTCGATTGACTCGCGCGTGACCGGGCAGGCGTCGGCATCAATAAAAAGCGTCTTTGGCATCTAGCGCACCAGTTTGCCAAACTGAATGGCGCGGACAATGAGTGTCACGCCAAACACCAGCAGTGCGGCACCGCTAAAGATGACGAGCATCTTGGCCGACCACAGCGGATAGATAAACACGAACATGCCCGCGATGATGGAGAGTGCGCCGCTCAGGATGGCGAGGGCGCGGTTGGACGAAAGCTCGGATTCCAGAATCGACATGACGCCCTCGACGATCCAGCCAAAGCCGGCGACGACCACTACAAGCGTGGTGAGCGTCGCGGTCGAGAAGGCCTGGTTGCGCAGGATTATGACGCCGCCCAGAATGATGAGCAGGTTGGAGATGATGCTCGTAACGCGCCAGCCGGTGGGCAGCAGCGGCTCGAAAACAGCGGTAAACAGCCTGATCGCGGCCGTGATCACAAAGTAGAAGCCCAGAACAGTCGTCAGGAAGACGAGGGACTTGGCAGGCGCAAACAGCAGTGCGATGCCGGCGACGAGCGCCAAGACGCCCGTGATGGCGTAAATCCAGCGCACGGCCTTGACGGCCTTGCCTGCCATGCTTTTCTCGTCAAATCCAAACGCGCTCGATTGCTTGTCATCGTTCTTAAAGATGCCCATGATGTCTCCTTTCGTGCGGCGTAAGCCGTAGCTCTTGCAACCAGTATCGCCCAAGGGCGCCGTCGCGTGGGGCGGGAGGGGCGAATTGGAGCCTCACCTTCGCGAATTGTCACCTTTGTTCTCGTTTGGATGTGGGATATTCAACAGATGTAGAACATTACAGCTCTGTTCGTTATTGCCTACGTTTTAGGTTAGATTTTCTTAAGAACAATTGGCTTTTATTGAGGGGTCCCTATGAACGAAACAGTTCCCGCGGCGCCGGTAAGCGCCGAGTCGATGGCAAGGCAAGGTTGCGAAAAGCTTGGCCTGGACACGTTTGACGCGCTGGTCCGCCGCGCGCGTACGTGCCGCCGCTTTGATGAGTCCATGCGCGTACCGCGCGAGTTTTTGCTCGAGCTGGCGGAGCTGGCACATCTGGCTCCCTGCGGCGCCAACGCTCAGCGTCTGCGTTTTCATGTGGTGAGCGGTGCAGAGGACTGCGCGCGTGTATTTGATGAGCTCACCTGGGCCGGTGCGCTCAAGGATTGGCCGGGTCCCGATGAGGGCGAGCGCCCGACCGGCTACATCGCGATTCTTGCCGAGCGCGCTGTTCCGGGTAAGCCCGCCGCGCCCATCACCGAGGTCGACACCGGCATTGCCGCCCAGACGATGATGCTCGCCGCTCGCAGCGCCACGCCCGAGGTGGCAGCCTGCATGTTCAAGGCCTTTACGCCCCACGCGATTGCTGCCATGGGGCTCGATGACGACAAATACGAGCTCAAGCTGATCATGGCGTTTGGCGTTCCGGCCGAGACTCAGGTGATCGACGCGATCGACTCCAACCCGGATGGCTCTATCAATTACTGGCGCGATGAGGCACAGATGCATCACGTGCCCAAGCGTCCGCTTGCTGACGTGCTGCTGTAGCTGCGTCGTTGCGGCGCGATCCGGCGGCAAAACCACCACAAAGGTGCCTGTCACCTTTGTGGTGGTGCGAGGGGAGGGCGTGTGGCCGATCTGTATTTGGTGCGGCATGGGCAGACCGAGCTCAATGTGAAGAACATTTTGCAGGGCTGGCACGATTCGCCGTTGACGGCGCGCGGGCGCGAGCAAGCGCTGGCGACGCGTGCGGCGTTCGAGGACCGCGGCGTGACCTTTGACCATGTGTATTCGTCTCCGTTGGGGCGGGCGCGGCGTACGGCCGAGCTGATCGTTGGCGAGGGCTGTTCCATAGAGCTGGTCGATGACCTGCGCGAGTGGCATTTGGGTTCGTTGGAGGGCACGTCAAACCGCGAGATGCCGGCGCAACCTTGGGGTGATTATCCGGTTGCCTTTGGTGGCGAGTCGGAAAGTGAGCTTCGCGCACGTATGGTCGCGGCGCTTTCCCGCATCATGGCCCGACCGCAGCACAACTGCGTGCTGGCCGTCTCCCACGGCTCAGCCTGCCAGGAGTTTCTTAGATGCGTGACTGGCGGGGGAGAGCAGCCCGACAACGGTGCCGTGCTTCATTTTGGCTATTGCGACGGGGCGTTTTCGCTCTTGGGTTGGTAACAAACGAAAGGACCCCCTATGAATAAAGACTTGTATCTGGTCCGTCATGGACAGACGATATTTAACCTCAAGCGCATTATTCAGGGATGGAGTGACTCACCGCTTACGCAGCTGGGATGCGACCAGGCGGCGCGCGCCGGCATGTTCTTGCGTGCGCGCGGCATTGAGCCCGACCACGCCTATGCCTCCACGCTCCATCGCACCGAGCAGACTATCGCCAACTTGTGGCCGGGCTTGGCGTACGAGCGCCTGGACGGCCTGCGCGAGTGGTTCTTTGGCGACTTTGAGGCCGAGCGCGTGATGCTCATGCCCGAGCGCCCGTGGCGCGACTTCTATTGCCAGTTTGGCGGCGAGGGCCAGATGCAGGTGCGCGAGCGCATGGTGGCGACGTTGACCGAGCTTATGCAGCGTCCGGACCATACGTGCGTGCTCGCGGTAAGCCACGGCTCGGCTATCAAGGAGTTCATGGACCACGTGAAGGGTGCGGCGGCAGACGAGCGCGACCGCGTTCCGGGCAATTGCTCGGTGTTGCACTTTGCGTTTGATGATGCGACGGATACGTTTGAACTGGTTGAGATCTTTACGCAGGAAGACTACGCGCGCGAGCTGGGGCTTGAGCCGCTCGTGGCGGCAGCGGGTCCGCAGCGCGGGTAGCGCGGGCGTGGCGATGTGGATCGCCGACATCATTACTCGATGTGAAAGGGGCGGGGATGCATGCGCATGTATCCCCGCCCCTTGTTTGTTGAGCTATCGAGTCTTTGTGCTGGGCGCTTAGACTCTGTTAGAACCGTGCGATCTGGTGGGTGAGCAAGCCCGTCGGAACCTGCGGTGCGCCGCCGGCGACCTGCGCGGCGGGGAATAATGCGGCAACGGTAAAGTTGAACGGCTCCTTGCCGGTGTACGTTCCGGCGGCACGGGCCTCATCGGCCAGCAGCTGCGATGCCCCAGCCAGCGCGGCGGCATAGGCGGAGTCGTCTGCCGGCGTCGGCTCCGGTGCTTGGTCGAGCATGGCTCGGATGGCGGCAACGGCGTCCTCGCGCTTGACCTCCCACACACGGTGCGTAATGCCGGCGGGGTCAGTGACGGCATAGAGCGACGCGCCTTCTTTGGCGGCGCCGAGGATGATATCCATGACGGGCGAGGCTTCGTAGGCGAGCGACACGGGACGAGGCTGCACCTTGAGGTCGGCGATCGCGTGCGCAGCGGCGAGTGCGTCGACGTTCTCGGCGGCAGCCTCGTCGCTGCCCGTCAGCACGTTAACCGGGCAAATCGCAACGACACCCGTCACGCGACCCGGCTCGCCCGAGCATTCGTACACGTAATACGCCGCGCCTGGATCCTTGAGCATCAGGCCGTCGGCGATGGCGCCGCGCAGGGCGTCGTTGCCGCTCAGGATACCGCCCATCTGCGGCAGCGCTTCGAGTACGCGATCCTGAGCTGGGCGGATGCAGGGAAACGGAAGTGCTTTCATGGACGGTCCTAACGTGCGAGTCGGTTTGTTCGCGGCTTATTATGCCCCAACTTGGCCGCTCGCGTCCCAGAGCGTGTTGTCAGCGAGCGCGATGAGTACGTTCTGGCAGCGAACGATATCGGCGTGGGGCACATACTCGTTGGGCTTGTGTGCGAGCGCGAGCGAGCCGGGGCCGTAGCTCGTGCAATTTCGGTTACCTGTCTTGCCGGCAATGACGGCAGTGTCGGTGTAGCCGGTAAAGAAGCCGACGGTCGTTTCCGCGTCCGTCACATCGTCTGCCGCGCGCTTGAGTGCAGCTAGAAGGGGAGAGCCTGGGTCGCGCTCGATGGCAGGGCGGTCGCCTGTCACGGTATAGCTTCCATGGCAGCCGGGAACCGCGGCCTCGGCACCGGCGATGGCCTGCTCTACCATGCGCGTCGCGGCGGCCGTATCAGTCGGCGGGGTCAGGCGCATATCGACCCAGACCTTGGCGTGGTCGGGCACGACATAGGGACGATAGCCGCCCTCAATCTGACCAAATGTGACAGTCGAAGGCCCCAGCTCATCATGCACGGGCAGCGCCGCGAACGCATGGCGCAGCGCGCAGACGACCTCGGACATGGCGGCGACGGCGTCTGCGCCCTTCCAAGGCTGGCTCGCGTGCGCCGTGACGCCTGTCATCTCGATCTCGAACCACGTGCGACCCTTGTGCGCCACCTGGATCTGTCCATCGGTGGGCTCGGTGTCCAGTACCCATTCGCGCGAGCCGACCCAGCCGGCGTCGATGGCCGCCTCGGAGCCGCGCATAAAGTCCTCTTCGTCGACCGAGCAAATGAGCGAAAAGCCGCGGCGGGGCAGCGCGCCATTCGCCGCCACGCGCTCGAGCGTATGGACCAGTGCGGCAATGGCGCAGGCCAGGCCACCCTTCATATCGCAGGCGCCGCGGCCATAGAGTTTATCGTCACGCACGATTGCTCCGAGCGGCGGAATGACTGCGTCCCAGCCGTCGCCCAAGGTGACGGTATCCATGTGGCAGATGTAGACGAGCCGTGGCTCGTCGCTCAAACCGGGCACGGTGACCATGAGGTTGCGGCGTCCGGGGAGCACCTCGATCTCCTCGACCCGCATAGCATCGAGTGCCGGGTGGTTCAACCGTGCCAGCCGTTCCTCAACCAGCGCTTTGATATACCGCTCAATTTCATCCTCATACGCGCCTGGGTCTGAGCTGTCGATCCGCACAAGCTCCTGCGCGAGCCGCCAGGCAAAGTCCTTGTCAACCATATGCAACCTCACAATCAGTTTGTTTTCAAAACCGATTGTAAGCCTCCCGAGAGATCCGTGACGTGCGCGTAGCAGTATTTACCGTTCGCAGGCCGAGCGGGCTCGTTTGCCGTCCTCGCGGGCTCGCAAACGACGTAGCGGGTACGTACCCTTCATGGACGACATGCTGTGCGACATATCTGCCTTTCGGTATCACCGGATACCTCCACAGGTTTTGGCAATAATGCCGGACCTGCCCGATTCTGTGGACGATTCACGCAGGGAGCGTCTTTGTGAGCATCCGCTCGTCAAGCATTTCCTGGGCACCCCATTACACGTGTTGGCGCAGGGCAGCTGCGGACGTAAGGGCGATCGCATTGTCAGGCATGTTTGGAACGGGGAGAGGCCGTTTGGCTCCGTGCGGCAGACAGAGTTTGGCCTCGATGTTGCGTCCCCACTCTTTACCCTGCTGACCCTGGCTTCCTCGGTTTCAAACGAGCGTTTAATCATGTGCATGTATGAGATGTGCGGCACCTTTGCCGTGTGCAAGATTGCGTCTCAGATAAAGTCGGCACTTGTGCAGGCATATGGGGGCCAGTGGGGTGACGCACGGTCGGGCTGGGAAAACGTAAAGGATACCTCGGGGAATCCAACAGACTTGTGGAAACGACCGCCCTTGATCGAGCTCTCTGAGCTTGCAGAGTTCGTCGATAAGATCCGGGGGCTCCGCGGCGCCAAATCGTTCATACGAGCCGCGAAATGCATTACGGGGATGGCAGCATCGCCGCTCGAGGTCCAGGCTTCGATGCTGTTTGGCCTTACGAGGCTGCGCGGCGGCGAAGGGCTGTACCTCACCAATAACGTTGAGATTCGTATGACGCGCAGCGCCCGCCTGATTTCGGGTCTTGATAGGCGCTATGCCGATATCCTGCTGGCAAATAAGGACGGCAGCCGAGAGTGTCTGGTTGAATGCCAAGGTAAAGCCATTCACGGATCCATAGAATCCAAGATTTCGGACTCCGATCGAACGACTGCCCTGCAAGCGATGGGATATCCCGTCGTTCTGATGACTTATGGTCAGCTGGCCGACTCCGATGCCTTCCGCGTGGTGATGGAGCTCATCATGTCCTATCTCGATGTGCCGCTGAAAGACAAGACGCCGCGGCAGCAGGAGCTCGAACGGCGGCTTCGTGAGGAGATTTTTATCAATTGGGCGGAAATGTAGTCGCGCGGGTGGAAAACGGTCGCGTGAACTAGAGTTTTGGTCGCAAAAAGCTTCAATTTTGCCTTGGAGGGGTCTTAAAAATGCCATCTAGAATAAGTTGTTTCGGAAAATAGACAGTCAACTTACATTCGGCACATAGAGATCGATTTTTACCTACTAAAGTCCCTGATAAAGCTGTTTATCAAAGCGGGTGCGCTGAGTGATTTGGGTCTTACCGTCGATTATCCGAAAAAACTTGTTCTGGGTATCATTTTGAAGCCGTCCGGAGTAACGAAATCGGCCCCCCGTTTCGTGAAAACGGGGGGCCGAATGGGCTTCGTGGCCTGTCTGACAGGCTTGGCGCCGCCGCTATTTAATCACGCGCACGCGATACATCGACGGAATCTGCTTAAGCGCCTCGATCGTGCTGCTGTTCAGGTGCTCGTCGGTGTCGAACATGGTGTAGGCGTTCTCGCCGGCGGACTCGTTGGTCATGCGCTGCACGTTGGCGTTGTCCTTGGCCAGGATGGCTGTGATCTGGCCGATCATGTTGGGCACGTTGGCATGCAGGCAGGCGATGCGGCTCGCGGCGCGCGCCTTGCCCATGCTGCAGGCAGGGTAGTTGACGCTGTGCGCGATATTGCCGTTCTCCAGGTAATCCTTGAGCTCGCTGATGGCCATGTCGGCGCAGTTGGCCTCGGCCTCGCCGGTGCCGGCGCCCGAGTGCGTGGTGATAAACGTGTTGGGCATCTTGACGGTCTTAGGCGTGGCAAAGTCGCAGCTAAACCAGCTTAGCTTGCCCTCGCGCAGGGCGGCGTCGACGGCGTCTTCGTCAATGATGGTCTCGCGTGCGTAGTTGATGAGCACAGCACCCGGGGCGAGCAGGTTGATCTGCTCGGTGCTGATCATGCCGATGGTGTCTGCCTTGCTGGGCACGTGCACGGTGAGGTAGTCGCAGCCGCGGCAGAGGTCCTCGAGCGTGCCCACACGCTGCACCTCGCGGCTCAGCACCCACGCGTGCTCGACGGAAATGAACGGATCATAGCCGTAGACATCCATGCCCAGATCGACGCAGGCGTTGGCGACCTTGGAGCCCACGTTGCCCAGACCGATAACACCGATGCGCTTGCCCTTGAGCTCGCGGCCCACAAAGGCCTTCTTGGCCTTCTCGGCGTCGACCTGAATTTCGGGATCGTCGGCGTTGTCGCGCACCCAGTTCATCGACTGCACCACGCCGCGGCTCGAGAGCACCAGCATGCCCAGGACGAGCTCCTTGACGGCGTTGCTGTTGGCGCCGGGGGAGTTAAAGACGACGACGCCCTTCTTGGCGTACTCCTCGACGGGGATGTTGTTGACGCCGGCGCCACAGCGGGCGATAGCGCGGATGCCCTCGGGCAGCTCGTAGCCGTGCAGGTCGGTGGAGCGCATCAGGATGGCGTCGGCCTCCTCGGCGGTGCCCACAAATTCGTAGCCCTCGCCAAACTCGACTTTGCCGTCTTTAGTGATGTCGTCGATGGTCTTAATCTTACGCATGGAAAAACTCCTTAGCAGGTTTTGATCTAAACAGGGTGGTCTGAGGTGGCTGGTCGGCCCGCGGGTTGCGGGCTAGTTAGATCGCGGACCCAAACTATGCTGCGCTTCGAAGTCCTTCATGTAGGAAGCCAGTGCCCGCACGTCTTCCATGGTCACGGCGTTGTAAACGCTGGCGCGCATGCCGCCCACCAGGCGATGGCCCTTGACGTTTTGAATCTGGTGCTCGGCCGCGCCTGCGACAAAGGCCGCGTCGAGTTCGGCGTCGCCGGTGCGGAAGGTGACGTTGGCAATGGAGCGGCTGTCGGCCTGCGTGGTGCCATGGAACAGCTCGCTGTGCTCGAGCAGGTCGTAGAGCAGGTTGGCCTTGGCCCAGTTGCGCTCGGCCATGGCGGCAAGTCCGCCGGTCTCCTCGACCCAATGGAACACCTTGCCGCACACGTAGATGCCAAAGGTGTTGGGCGTGTTGAGCATGGATTCCTTGGCGGCCTGGGTCTTAAGGTCCAGGTACTGCGGCGTCTGCGCAAAGGCGGGGCCATCTGCGATGAGGTCGTCGCGCACGATGACCACGGTCACGCCCGCGGCGCCGGCGTTTTTCTGCGCGCCGGCGTAAATGAGCCCGTAGCGTTCGACGTCGAGCGGCTGCGACAAAAAGCAGCTCGAGACATCGGCGACCAGCGGCACGCCGCCGCAATCGGGCAGCCTGTGGAACATGGTGCCAAAGATGGTGTTGTTCTGGCAGATGTAGACGTAGTCGAGCCCGTCGCCCGCGGCCTCGGTGGCAATGCGCGCGTTGATGTCGGCCATGCCGGGGATGCGGTCGAAATTGGTGTCCTCGGAGCTCGCGAGCAGCACGGCCCCGCCGTACTTGGCGGCTTCTTTGTATGCCTTGTTGGCAAAGTTGCCGGTCACGATGTAGCCGGCGCGGCCGCGGCGCATGAGGTTCATGGGGATGCCCGCAAACTGCAACGTGGCGCCGCCCTGCAAAAACAGGACACGGTAGTTGTCGGGGATGCTCAGCAGGCGGCGCAGGGTTGCCTCGGCGTCATCGATGATCTGCTGGTACATGCTAGATCGATGGCTCATCTCGAGCACGGACATGCCGCAACCGCGGTAGTCCATCATCTCGTCGGCGATCTCGGCGAGCACGCTTGTGGGCAGTGCAGCCGGGCCAGCTGAGAAGTTGTGCACACGTGCCATCTTCTAGTTCCCCCTCGTAGTCGTTTGAACGTTCGGGATACTTTAGCACAGTGGAGCGCCAGGCGCGACCGCATCACGGTAAAACTCGACTGCGCCGCTATGATTTACAGGATGGTTACATGGGGGAGGCTACTTGAGTAGTTTGAATCTACTCAAAGGGTTCTTTCGATGGTCCTCGATTGCCAGGATGCTGATGTTTCGCTGCTCAACATCCACGTGGTAGTACACGTCGTAGTGCGCGCAAAAGAAGACCCTGCAGTCAATGGGCGGAAAGGCCGCCTGATAGTAGGGGCTGTATTCTTCTCCAAAATAAGGATGCTCGGCTAGAAAGTCGATGAGGTTGCCGATTCTGGCGTAGACTCGTTTCGAAGGAATCTCGGCATAGGCATAGAGTGCCTCGTCAGTCATGACAACATCAAAAGGCTCATCAAGTTCGTCGAGCTCTGAGTAGAACTCGACGTCTGCGTTATCCAATTTCATGGCGAGCTGCCCTGATGCGATCTGCATCTGCCTTGGCCTGTTTCCAAGGCCGCACGCGACCGTTCACTAAGTCGTCGTAGCCACGCGTGATGGCTCGCTGGATGCGTTCTTCGCGCTCCTGAATGGCGGTTAGTGCGCTCGTCTGCTCGTCATAGGCCTCGGCATCCATGACGACAAGCGATGCCGACCCGTTTTTGGTTAGGTAGACGGGCTGCACGGCCGCATTGGCATTGAGTTCTACGTGCCCGACGACAAGGAAATCGGCCACAAGGCTATCGACAATGCCGTTCTGTTCGAGGAACGCCTCGGCCTTTCCGCCACGCCCTTCGACGCCAAGAAGGCGTCGGGCCTTCGCTTCTACAAGGACGGCTGCAAGATCAAGGACAACGAGGCCGCTTGGCCCGGCTTCATCGACCAACAACTTGAATGGGCACCCACTATGAGGCGGGTCATCGGCGAGCTGGGGCTTTAGCCGCTACCCGCGTCCCATGCCGAAGATGTTCGCATCGCCATTTGCGCCGGTTCCAGGCGTCTTTGGCACAGCCGAGGGTGCCTTCATTTGCGGTTCTTCTTCCGCTGGTGCGTCTACCGGCTCACCAAGCGCCAGGAAGTTCTTAGTCACGGCGAACAGGCACTCGTCGGGGGCATCAAGCCTTCGATTTTTACGGTCACAGCCTAATACTGACCGCTCGCATTTGTTGCTCAACAAATGCGAGCGGTCAGTGGGCTAAGTTGAAGCAGTATTTGGTTGGAGGAGGAGATAATGGCAGAGCGCTATAACGGTAATGGGTTTGCCCTTGGTAATAGAATCGACGAGCTTTTGGAGGGCTGTTCGCAACCATCCATCTATGCTTTTTGCGGACTGACCTCTCGTCTTGCCAAAACCCTGGCATGCAATGAGTATTCAATCCCCGGCGTCGTTGCTGACGAATCAGCCCCGTTCTTTTCTCCGTCCGAATTTGCTCGGCAAAAGAGGACGGCCGTGGCTCAGATTCTTTCGGCGGATGGTCCAGTTTTGATGTTGTTTGAGCAGCTTCTAGAGCTGCGCGGGACGATTAACGAGCTGTTCGATGGCAAGATCGTTGTCGTGCGGAACAACCTGTTCCTTGATGGTGAGGGCGTTCCTTCTCCCGTTGACCCGGATCTGCTCAATGACTTTGAGTCATCTTTTGACGATATGACACCCGATACAACGGGACTTTCTAAGTACTACGCCAAGTCGCTAAGGGTTGGAAGTGCACATCTTGTAACGCCGATCATTCCGGATGAGTTTTCTGAGTGGGAAGTTATCGATCTGTTTGACCGTGTTTCTTTTGCACTGGGTGATGCTTCGGCAATTTCTGGGGGCGTCGTCCCTGTTTCGTCGGCTGCGTTTTTGGAATACCGTCTGGGCTTGCTAGATGGCACGGCTGGTCCTGCCTGTGTTTTGGTGAACGCTCGGGAACTTGAGAGTTATAGGTCCGCTCTGGAGGCGGTCGCTTCTGTTACCCATGTGCTGGGTCTATCCGTTTCCTTTGTGGCACAGCAAGACCAAGAGGAAAAGGTCGAGGAGTCGGGCCGCCTGCTTTCGGTGCTTCAGCATTACTGGGGCAAGGACGCCTCGTTTAGGAATCTTCGTTTTTACAAGAATCCCGACTTTGACAACGAGATGGAAACGGTGTCTCAGGGTGCTATCTCTGAGTTTGTCGTAAAGCAGGCCGAGGCTGCCCATGCGGGCTCCGTCGATTACAGGAATGTGTTTGTAACGGCGCCCACGGGTGCGGGCAAGTCCATTCTGTTCCAGATTCCGGCGCTGTATCTTGCTCGGAAATATCAGCTGGTCACGCTGGTTATTGAGCCGCTGAAGGCCCTAATGATCGACCAGGTCGCTAACTTGCGGAAACGTGGCGTTAAGAATGTCGTTGCCATTAACTCGGACATTCCCTATGGCGAGCGTCTTGAATCCCTCGACCGCGTTAAAAGCGGCGAGGCCTCCATCATCTACCTGTCTCCGGAACTCTTGCTGGAGTCCTCGATCCAGGCAATTCTCAACGGCCGCGAGCTCGGTCTTGTCGTCATTGACGAGGTCCATACCGTTACCTCTTGGGGTAAAGATTTCCGCCCGGACTACTGGTATCTGGGACCGTATCTGTCTAAGCTCCGCAAAAACGGTATGAGCTTTCCGATCTTCTGCCTTACCGCCACGGCTGTCTACGGCGGGCGCGATGATGTCGTTTCGCATACGGTTGCCGACCTGGAGCTTGGCAACTGCAAGACGTTCCTGGGCAACCCTCGTCGTAACGATATCTCTTTCGACATTGTCTGGAGAAGCAAAAGCGAGCTGCCCGGTCCCATCGAAGAGGTAAAAACCGACCTCGCCGAGCAGTGGATTGATAAGGCCGTGCGCGACAACCGCCATGCCATTGTCTATTGCCCATATCAGAGCCATGTCAATGCGATCATCGATCAACGCAGCGTTTCTAATTCCAAGGTCTTGGGCTATCACGGCGGCAAAGATGCCGCGTACAAGAAGATTGTTCAAGACGCGTTTGCGTCGGGCAGCTGCAGGGTGCTTGTGAGCACCAAGGCGTTTGGCATGGGCATCGATATCGATGACATCGATGCCGTGTACCACTACGCCCCGACGGGCAATCTGTCCGACTATATTCAGGAAATTGGTCGTGGCGGTCGCAAGCGCGGCTTGGGGGCCAAGGCCTGCATCGACTTCTTTATGCAGGACGTTCGCTATTCCGAGACGCTGTATGCGTTATCGAAGTTTAGCCAGTGGCAGCTCAAAGAGATTATGGCCAAGCTGTACGAGGTCTATGCTTCTGCGCCGCAAAAAGACCGCAGCCAGAACTTCCTGGTATCGCCCAATACGTTCTCCTATCTGTTTACGAACGAGAAGGATGAGGACCGTAAGACCAATCGCGTTAAATCGGCCCTGATGATGATCTCGCGCGACCTTGAGGATAAGTTCAACTTCCCGGTTATCGTCGTTCGCCCCAAGGTGTCGTATACCAAGCAGTTTGTTTGCATTGAGCAGGCTGCCGAACGTAGCTTTACTGCGTCCTACGGTAAGTATTTGCGAAAGATTAGCGAGGCCCATACACGTTACGAGAATCGCGCGGGACAGCATGCCGTCAAGATCTCGGACATGGGTGCAATCTATGAGCTCAACGTTGGTGACATGTGGGCCAACGAGTTTAGCGACCTGACCTTTGCCGATTTTAAGCGCCAGCTGTTCACGGGCAAGATTTGTTCGCCGACGGGGGAGCCCGCGCTTTCGAACCGCCTGGCGCTCGACATTAATTACTCCATGCCGTTTGATGAGGCGACGTCGACGCTGTCTGCATTTGCCGAGGCGCTGCACAAGACGTTTATGGGCTTAGCGCGTGAGGGCGATTTTTCGGAGAAGGAGTTTACGAAAGAGCTTACCCATCAGCTTGAGGGGACGTCTCTGGAGGTTAAGAAGCCGTCTGCGCTGTTGAATGCGTTTGTCCGCCCGGTCGATAGTGGCGGGCACTTTGGATCCGACCGGTCCTTTAAGTGCATCAAACGATTCAATAGGTCTTCGAGGAATACCTATAGCCGCGCGCAGGATGTTCGCTATGGCGTAATCGGGCGCGAGCTTCAGGCGGCCATGAGCAATCTGACCCAGACGCTTGGAAGGTTGCAGCCTCCCGAGGGTAGCAAGCATTGTAGACGCTATCTGGACAACAAGGCGCTTGACGCTCGCTATGCGCTGGCCGAGATCCTGGAGATTCTCAAGCTTGCCACGTACACGGTAAAGGGCGGCGACAATCCGGAAATCTTCATTCGTCTTAACGATGCTTCGAAGGTTAAGGCGCTCGCTTCGGACAGCAGGTATTCCAACGGCGTGTTGCGCGAGCTTAACGATCGTCACGAGTATTCGTCCAAGGTTATTAGGGGCTTCTTCCGCTCCACGATGAGCGATTCCGAGCGATGGGACGTGGTCGAGGAGTACTTCCTGGGCAATGACGACTACGTTGCTCAGGTTTTGGGCATCGATGAGAAGCCTGCGGACGATTCTGCCAAGGCGGCTCCCAAGGTTAGACATGCAGTTGCTAAGCGGCCTACCGGCCTATCGACATCCGTCGTGGCTGAAGGGGCTTCCTATGAAGGCAAGCCGTACTTCCGCGTGTGGAAGGACCTGCTCAACAGCTGTTCTGCGGGTAAGGAGATTACCGACATCCAAAAGTTGAAAGAGTTGGTCAAGAGCAGCAAGCTAGAGATGCCTCGCAAAGACGCGGTGGTCTGTATTGAGAGCACCGACTTTAAGCTGCATCCCGCCCTGCTGTGGAAGAAGAGCCGCGTAATGCTCTTTAGCGCTTCGCGCGCCGATGAGTTTGCGCATACCCAAGACATCGACTGGAAGTGCTTCATTCTGGGCCAGGGAGAGGGCATAGAGGCGATTGCCGACGTAATTGCAAACGCTCCTAAACTTGCCTAACTCTGCGAATGATTGTGACAAAGGGACGGCCCCTTTGTCACAATCCCAATGCCGCTCGGCCGCTTTATCATGGCTCTTGTGCAAAACGAAGCTCAACGGTACGGTACGGCACGCGAAAGCGCAAGCCAAAGCCCTATCGGTCTGCTTTCACTCCTTTAGGGTGTGCGGCTTATGCGAATGCTGCGTAAGGTAGGAGGTTGCACCATGAAGATCGAAGTTGATGTAGACCAGCTGCGCGAGAGCCTGCTCGATCGCGCAGGGAGTGCGGCAGGCGTGGGCTTTCCGGCTGCCATGCTCGACGTGATGGATATCGAGGACGAGTCGCCCCAAGAGCTCCTAGCCCGAGCCGAACGCGAAGGCCTCGACCTCCGTGACTTTGCCGTCGACGATGACTAGGGTAGCCAATTTGAGACGGGGCGTCTGCACCCGCAGCTGCGCGAAAATGCACGATAAGCCGTCCCAATGGAGCCTAATGAGCTCGCGACCGTTCTATTTTGACTGCACGCTGGCTAAGTGAGTAGACTTTTTGGAAATCCTGAGCACCCGACAAATTTGCTTCAACAAACCCGCAGGTCACAGACTTGTGCTTTGGTGACGTGGTCGGCGATTCGACAAAAGTCTACTCACTTAGTTTTGAGAGACGCCAATTGTCCGCAACGAGATCCCAGCCGAGGCGATTGATGCTCAAATGTAGCCAATTCGGGACGTCTACCCCCTGGCCGCTACGACGCTAGCGTGGCGATGACGGCTTCGTCGCCGGCGTATATGAGGGTGTTGCCGTCGGGGATGATGGTTCGGCCTTCGCGCTTGAGCATCACCACAATAAATGGGTGCTTGCCTTGCGGCACGTCGCGCAGACGCTGTCCAGCCAGGCGGCCGTGGGGTGTCACGGTGACCTCGCGCAGCGTAATCTCGGCACGTTCTTCAAACGTCGGAGCGGCCATAACCAGCAAGTCGCCTTCCTCAATTACGGTATTGCCATTGGGCAGCACCGGGTGTGCACCGTCGCGCAGCACCAGGACCACTAGCATGTCCGTCGCGCTGCCAATATCGGCGAGCGAGCGACCGGCAAACGGATGGCCCGCGCCCACCTTGAGCTTGACAAACGACATGCCGTCCTCGTCGCGGTAGTCGTTAAACGTACGGCGCACATCGCCTTCCGCGTCGATCATGTCGAGTTTCTTTGCCACCGCCGGTAGCAGCGAGCCCTGCACCACAATGCTCGACACTGCAATCACAAAGACCAGGTCAAACAGGTCGTGACCGCCGGGAACGCCAGCCACCACGGCAAAGAGGCTAAAGACGACCGAAGCCGCGCCACGCAGGCCCGCCCAGCTTACGAGCGCCACCTGGCGAGGGTTCGTCTTAAAGGGCGCCAACAGCAGGCCGGCGGCGATGGGGCGGCTCACGAAGAGCATAAACGCCATGAGCGCCAGGCCCGGCAGCAGCATTTGCGGTAGGCGTGCGGGCGTCACGAGCAGGCCGAGCAAGAAGAAGATGGTCATCTCGGCCATCTCGGTAAGGGTGTCAAAGAAGTGCGCCATCTCGACCTTGCCGGTGATGTCGCTCGCACCCAGCACAATGCTTGCCAGGTATACGGCTAAAAAGCCGTTGCCGCCCAGATAGCTCGGCAGCGCGTAGGCGACGATCGCCACGGCGAACAAAAAGATAGTCTGCGCGCCCTCGGCCGTTGCGTGTGCGCGCTCAATCAGGCGGCTGGATGTCCAGCCGATGGCAAGGCCCAGGCCCACGCCTAGGATGATCTGCTTGACCAGCAAGACGGGAATGTTGATGTCGCCGCCGGCCGCGAGGGTGGCGAGTACCGCGGTGAGCATGTAGGCGACGGGGTCGTTGGAGCCTGATTCCACCTCGAGCAGCGAGTCGGTACCACCTCTCAGCGACAGGCTGTGCTCGCGCAGTACGCTAAAGACGCTGGCCGCGTCGGTGGATGCCACGACCGATCCCAGCAGCAGGCCGCCGATCCAGTCGAAGCCCAGTGCGAAGTGCGCAAAGGCGCCCGTGATGCCGGCGGTGGCGATAACGCCGAGGGTGCTCAGCAGCACTGCGGGTGCTGCGACGGGCTTGGCACGGTCGATGTTGGTGTTAAAACCGCCGTAGAACATGATGAACAACAGCGCCGTGCTGCAGACGGTTTCGGTGAGCGCGTAGTCGCTAAAGTCGATGTGCGCCGGGCCGTTGACGCCCAACAGCATGCCGAGCGCGATAAAGATGAGCAGGGTGGGGAAGGGGAGTTTTTTCCCGACGGGTTTGATGGTCAGGCACAAAATGATGACGAGGCCGATAAAGAGAAGTATCTGGTTCATGGATAGTGTCCGCTCCTGGGTGGTTGGCGTGGCACGGTCAGCTGTCTTCGGTTATTTGTACCCAAAGGTGGTGGGTTTATGGGTTGAACGGAGGGCGTTCGCGATATCGTCACAGGCGGCGCCGTTTTTCTAGACCATTGGCGGCGGCTCGTACCTACTTTTCAGCTTTACCGCAACGGAGTACAATGGATAACGTTTAAGTTCAACTTGAAGTTTTGAGTTGCGACGACAGAGCTTTAAAGGTAAGGCGAGGAAAGGCGTACCATGGCGATCTATGTGACATCTGATGCCCACGGACACGTGCGTGCGCTCGACGAGGCCCTGTCCAAGATCTCGCTGACGTCCGAAGATACGCTGTACGTGCTGGGCGACATGATCGATCGCGGGCCCGATCCGGTTGGTGTTATTAAACTGGTGCGTTCGCTGCCCAACGCGCGAGTGCTTAAGGGTAACCACGAGCAGATTATGCTCGACGCGATTATTGGCCAGGATCCGCTCGATGCCGAGACCTGGGATATCAACGGCGGATGGACCACGCGCCAGCAGCTCAACGAAATGGAGTTTGAGGCATACGAGGAGCTGGTACGCTGGGCTGCTGCCCTGCCGCTCTATGCGGTGGCCGAGACCGATGAGCGCCCGTACCTGCTGGTGCATGCCGGTATTGAGACCGAGGCTGCCCGGGCGTTTTTGCTTGAGCATGGTGTCGATTGCGCCGACGGCAGGGGAGCGGTTGATGCCGATAACGAGTTGCTGCAGCAAATGCTCGCCGTGCAGTCGTCCGATGACTTGCTGTGGATTCGCCATGGCTATTGGGATGCCCCGACGGGGCTGCTATCTGCCGAGGGCAAGGGTCCGGTCGTGGTGAGCGGTCACACGCCCACGGTGTCGCTCGGGCGTTATTGCGAGGTAGGCGGCCTGGCGGGACTCGACGAGGAGTCGGGGCGCGGACAGATTGTGCGCCTGGGCGGCGAGGATACCGCCGGTGTTCCCGACCGCATCGACATCGACTGCGCCGCCGCTACCGGCTCCGAGTTCGGCCGCGTGGGCATCCTGCGCCTGGATGATGGCGCGGAGTTCTACGCGAACATCAAGTCGGGCGAATAATCGGTGCAAAGGGAAGCTAATTTGGGATGGGGTTTTGGCTACTTTTTGCCCTTCTGTCCACCAAATGATTTTTCTGGGACGGGGATTACATAATCATTTGGCTGCCCGCTGGCTAAGTGAGTAGACTTTTTTGGAAATGCCGAGCACCCAACATATTTGTCTCAACAAAACCGCAGGTCACTGACTTGTGCTTTGTCGGTGTGGTCGGGGATTCGGTAAAAGTCTACTCACTTAGTTTTGCGTGTTCGCAACGAGACCCCAGCCGGGGTGATTCCATCGCAAATTCCGGTGACCGGGGCAGCTAATTAGGCGCCGTATGGGTTGCGGTCGCGCTCGATGCGCTGACGGATGTGGGCGTACTCGATTATCAGCAACACCAGCAGTAGGGCCATGACTGCCAGGTAGCTCACCACGGCGCCCATCAGGCCCAGCAGGTTGATTAGGATCACCGGGAGCACCACGCTCACGGCAAAGCAGATCAGGTAGATCTTGGTGACGTCTCCTGCGTGGCGCAGCACCGTGATAATGGCGTAGATAAAGTCGATGGCCGCGGTGATGCCTCCGGCGACGACCATCAGCAGCGCCAGCGTGCGATAATGCTCAAAACTGAGCCCGTACATAAAGCTCATGATGGGGATGCCGGGGCCTGCCATAAATGCGGCGCACGCTCCGGTAATGACCACGATCAGTGCCATAACGGCAACAATAATCAGGTCAAAGCGGCGACGCTTGCGCGGATTCGCCCAAATGCTCGACAGACGCAGGAGCTGCGGTTTATAGATAAATCCAATGCTCAACAAAATGGCCTGCGCCGGAAAGAACAGGGCATTAAAGTACAGCTGATACTTGTAGGCCAGCGTGCCTTCCATCACGAACTTGGGCATGCTCTCGATGAGGTTGAACAGGAACAGCGCACCAAAGAGCGGGGCGCACTGGACAAACAGGTGGCCAGCCTCGCGCAGACTCATGCGGCGTGATTTTTCGGTTTCGAGCAGGGCGAGCGGGGCGGTGACCAGCACGAGCGAGGCGATGGCGGTGACACCCATGGCCATGGCCGCGATGGGCATACTGCGCGTAAGGAACAGCGCCACGCTAAAGACCGCGATGACGCCGGCGGAACGCAGCGTTTGGCTCATGCCGGCCAAATAGAGCTTGTCGGCCTGCTGCAGGCGGCCCTCGTACACGTCGGCGATGCCGTCGATCACCTTATAGAGGTAGACGCCCAGGCCGATCGTGGCCATCTGCGCATCGTAGCCGCGGGCGCTGCTGTATACCAGGCCGCATGCCAGCGCGAGCGCTCCGCAGAGCCAGCGGTTGAGTTGGTAGGAGGCGAAGGACGTCTTTTCATCGATGTCCGAGACCTGAAAGTTGCGCACGCCGTAGTTGCACGCGATCATGATGAGCGTGCCGGTGACAAAGGCGATGGAGAACTTGCCGGCCTCCTCGGCGCCAACGAGCTGCGTCGACACAATGGTGAGCAGCGGAAACGCCATGCCCCATACGGCAGTGCCCAGGGTATTCCAAAGGTAGTCGCGACGGGTGGCGTGATCTTCGTACTCGGCTTCTTGCGTGGAGAAGCCGCCGCCGTAGACGGCTCCGAGCAGGCGGTTCCACCAGGCATTGACCATGCGGTGGATGGGGCCGGGTTGGCGATCGCGCTCGCGGCGACGGCGTGTGGCCTGGCTGCTGTTGGGACCGCCGGCGTTACGCTGGCTTAGCTCTTGGATTCGTGCAAGCTCCTCGGCGGTGTGCGATGCGGGGAACAGGCCGTTTTCGATGCGTCCGCCCTGTCCGTGCGCCTCGCCCGATACGGCGGGGTCGGCGACGCCATTGCGGCGGGCGATGGCGCGGCGGATGCTATCGAGGGGCGTGATACTCAAGGCGGTTCCTTTCTCTTACTGCGCTCTAGTATAGTCGCGGTGGCGTCCATTCGTGTTTTTGAACAGCTTGTTCAATAATTTCGGCGGGCGGCTGTAATTTGTCGGTAAACGTGCGGTATCCTGTTGAAGTTTTGTGACCCCCCCCGATGCCGCTTGCGCGGTACCAAGGAGTTTTTACCCATGGATGTCGCTGCGTTTTTGCTGGCTCTTGTGCCGATCATCTGGCTCGTCGTTATGCTGCTGTGCTTTAAATGGCCGGCTTGGAAGGCCGCCATTGGCTCGTTCGCCCTTTCGTGCGTGCTCGCCTTTGCGTGGTGGCATTTGCCGGCGGCGCAGATAGCCACGGCTTCGCTCGAGGGCTTTTTGATGGCCCTGTGGCCCATCGTGCTCGTGATTATCGCGGCGGTGTTTACGTATAACCTGTGCGTGCGTACGGGCGCCATGGACGTGATCGGCAGCATGATCACCTCCATCAGCAGCGACCGCCGTCTGTTGGCGCTGCTCGTGGCTTGGTGCTTCGGCGGCTTTATGGAGGGCATGGCTGGCTTTGGCACTGCCGTTGCCATTCCCGCCGGCATGCTCGCGGGCCTTGGTTTTGAGGCCGTTCCCGCCGTGCTGATCTGCCTACTGGCCAACGGCGTGCCCACGCCCTACGGCTCCATTGGCATCCCCACGGTGTCCGTTGCCGACCTGGTGGGCCTGGATTCCCTGCATTTGGCGACCGTTCAGCTGGTGCAGCTCGCGCCCTTCTTTGTGGCGATGCCGCTGCTTATCGTGCTGGTTGCGGGTCGTGTTGTCGATGACCAGGGCAATGTTGCAAGCGTTGCCGAGCGTCTGCACGGCGTTGCCGGCGTGGCACTGCTTTCCGGTGTGTCCTTTGTAGGTGCGGCCCTGGTCGTTGCCATGTTTGTGGGTCCCGAACTGGCCGTAGTCGTGGGTTCCATCGTGTCGCTCGCGCTGACCGCCGCGCTTGCCATGCGCGCCGAGAAGTCCGGTCACCTGGACGCGCGCTTCCATATGAATATCGAGGCCGGCGAACAGCTCACCCTTAAATCGGCGCTTTCGGCCTGGTCGTGCTTTATCTTGATTTTTGTATTGCTGCTGGGTACGTCCAACTTGGTGCCCGCCGTGCATGCTGCGCTTGCGCCGTTTGCGAGCTACGTGCAGGTGTATTGCGGCGAGAACCCCGGTACGCTTACATTTTCGTGGATCAACACGCCGGGTGTCTGGATCTTCCTGGCCGCGTTTATCGGCGGTGCGATTCAGGGCGCTTCGCCGCGTCTAATGGGCGAGGTGCTGGCCGCGGCCGTCAAGCAGATGATGCCGACGGTAATTACGATGCTTTCGGTGCTGGGCTGCGCCAAGGTGATGGGCTATGCGGGCATGATCTCTTCGATCAGCGCGTTCTGCATCGCCATCGCCGGTGGTCTGTACCCGATTCTGGCTCCGTGGATCGGTGCCGTCGGTGCGTTCGTGACCGGTTCGGGCACGTCCTCGGGCATGCTGTTTGGTCCCATCCAGAGCCAGGCGGCTACGGCGCTGGGCGTGAGTGACTACTGGATGGTCGCGCTGAACGCCCTGGGTGTCGCCGCCGGCAAGATGATCTCGCCGCAGACCCTCGCCATTGGTCTTGCTGCCGTGCACGTGCGCGGTAAGGACGCCGAGCTCCTGGGCGCAGTGCTGCCCTACGCCGCTGGCATGCTGGTCCTCATGAGCGCCATCGCCATGTTCGGCCAAAACCTGCCGCTGTAGTCGGCACTTGGGGACGTTCCTTATGTGCCGGCATCTGGGGACACTCCTTGGCTGTTGCCTGTTCAAGAGTGTCCCCAACGACTAGTCGTTTAAGAACGTCCCCAATGACTAGGCCGCTTGCGTGCGATTTTTGACCGTTGAGCGGGCGCTTCGCCGTTGCCGCAAAAACGTTTTTGCATATCGGGTACAACGGGCTTTACGTGAGTAAAGTGCGCGCCGCGTCCGCGTGTCGCGCTTTTAAAGGAGGCCCCATGCCTGGTGTTACCCCTGCAGAAGTTCTGTCCAACTTTGGTCTTACGCTGGTCGAAGATCCCGCCGAGAACCAACCCCGCCTGCTGGTGGACCTGCCGGCGGCAGAGCTCGTCGAGTATGCCATCCGTCGCGAAGAAGGCCGCATGGCCTCCAACGGCGCACTGGTGATCGAGACGGGGGAGCGTACCGGACGTTCACCCAACGACCGCTTTATCGTCGACACGCCCGACGTGCACGACAAGATTGCCTGGGGCGCCGTCAACCGTCCGCTGTCTGTCGAGAGCTACGAGGCCATCAAATCCGGCATCGTCGACTATCTCAACGAGCGCGACGTATTCGTCACGCGCGGTATGGCCGGTGCCGACCGCAACCATACACGTCGCCTGCTCGTCGCCTGCGAGCGCGCCAGCCAGGCGCTCTTTATTAAGCAGATGCTCGCCCGCCCGCTTGCCCGCGAAATCGCGCGCACCGGCGAGCCGGACTTCTGCGTGCTCGCCGCGCCGGGCTACCAGTGTGACCCTGCCATCAAGGGCCTCAACTCCAGTGCCGCGGTGGTCATCAATTTCCAGGAGCGCGTGATTCTGGTCGCTGGCACCGGCTACTCCGGCGAGATCAAAAAGTCCATCTTCAGCGTTATGAATTACCTGCTGCCCGTCGAGGACGACGTCCTGCCCATGCATTGCTCGGCCAGTATGGACCCCGTCACGCACGAGACCGCGGTGTTCTTTGGCCTGTCCGGCACCGGCAAGACCACGCTTTCGGCCAACCCCACGCGCCTGCTGATCGGCGATGACGAGCACGGCTGGTCCGATATGGGCATCTTTAACGTCGAGGGCGGCTGCTACGCCAAGTGCGAGGGCCTGGACGCGTTCCACGAGCCCGAGATCTTCAACGCCGTCCGCTTTGGCGCCATCTGCGAAAACGTGGTTCTCGACGAGAGCCGCAGGCCCAACTACGACGACGTCTCGATCACGCACAATACGCGCGTGGCCTACCCCGTTGAGCATATCCCCAACGCGTGGACCAAGGGCATGGGTACCACCCCGAGCGTCGTGCTGTTTTTGACCTGCGACGCCTTTGGCGTGCTGCCGCCCATCTCGCGCCTGACGGCCGATGCCGCCATGTACCACTTTGTGACGGGCTTTACGGCCAAGATCCCCGGCACCGAGGTCGGTGTCACCGAGCCCACGCCCACGTTCTCGTCGCTGTTTGGCGAGCCGTTTATGCCGCTCGACCCTATGGTCTACGCTAAGATGCTCGGCGAGCGCATCGCCGACGGCCGCACGCGCGTCTACCTGGTCAACACCGGCTGGATTGGCGGCGGCTACGGCGTGGGTCATCGCATCGAGCTTGCCTACACGCGCTCACTGGTCGCTCGCGCCCTCGACGGTACAATCGAGGACAGCGAGTTTGTGCATGATGACATCTTTAATGTCGACATTCCCACTACGTGCCACGGTGTGCCCGACGGCATCCTGGTGCCGCGCCAGTACTGGCAGAGCACTGCGCGCTACGACGAGGCCGCGCACAACCTGGCGGTGATGTTCGAGGAGAACTTCGAGAAGAAGTACTCGCACCTGCCCGAGTCCGTCAAAGCTGCCGGCCCGCACGCCCAGGTGCCCGCCGAGGCCCGTCATCGTGGCCGCGGCCTGCTGGGACTCCGCCACTAGCGTCGCCTCAGACCCAAAACCACCACAAAGGGGACAGGCACCTTTGTGGTGGTTTTGCTTGGGCGGATGACTCAGGTTACAATACGCCTGACATATCGCCCCCTTCTCCGGATGGGGGCAGCGTAAGCGCTCTTGTGGCGGCACCGTAGGACTTTGAAGGTGGCCGCTGTGAGGGCGCTTTTTGTTTAGGCGCCCGGGCTCGGGCGCACGCTATGAAGGGAGAGCATATGAAGAGTTTCGTTGCCGAGGATTCGTTTTGGGAGTTGTTTCCGCAGGCAGCGGTCGGCGTCGTGGTCGTAAAGGGCATGAAGCCCGCGGCGCAGATTCCCCAGGAGGACGTGGATGCGATTGCCGCGCTGCTCGACCGCGCCAATATCGATGCGGAGCGTCACCTGACGAGCGATACCATCAGCGAGAATGCGCCGGTTAAGGCTTGGCGCGAGGCGTATCGCCTGTTCAAGACCAAGAAGGGCGCGCGTTGCTCAGTTGAGAACCTGCTCAAGCGCGTGCTCAAAGGCAAGCCGGTCGGCCACATTACGCCGGCGGTGGATATCTACAACACGATTTCGTTGACTTACGCGTTGCCCGTTGGCGGTGAGGATTTGCATGCTATTGAGGGCAATCTGCGCCTGGCGGTGACCGACGGCGGCGACGCGTTCTTGCCACTCGGCGAGGAGGCAGATGATCCGACGCTGCCTGGTGAGCTTGCCTATATCGATGATGCGGGCGCCGTGTGCCGTTGCTGGAACTGGCGCGATGGCGTTCGCACGGCGCTGTCCGATGATTCGGCGGACGCATTTCTGGCGATTGAGTGCGTGGAGCCCGAGCGGATGGGGGATTGCCAGGCCGCGATCGATCGCTTGGCCGAGCTGCTTGAGCGCTATCTGGGAGCGACGGTCGTCGTTAAGACCCTAGTGACCCACGACAATCCCTGCGTGGAGCTATAGGAACTTTTGCGACCCGTATTCGTCGAAAACCACCACAAAGGTGCCTGTCCCCTTTGTGGTGGTTTTTATGTTGATGGGTTAACAAATGGGATATTTGGGTATGGGGGTCCGGACATGCGGCTAAGATGTTTACCCGTTAGCATCATGCAAGCGAAAGGCGGTCGTCTCCCATGCAGCAGAACGACGAGACACGTTTTGAGGATTTTGTCGGACTGATCAGCGGGCTCTACAAGGAGATTCAGCGTATCAAGACGTCCGAAGGTGCAAGGCTCGGCCTTAAGGGCTCCGACGTCATGTGTCTGTACTATCTTGAGCGCAGCAAGGACGGCCTGACTGGCGCCGACCTCGCCCGTATGGCCGGCGTTACCCGTGCCGCCGTTTCGCGCACACTGGCACATCTGGAGGAGGGCGGCTACGTCGAGGTCGACGACTCGGGCGATGCTGCCGTCAAGTACCGCGCTCCGGTTCGCCTGACTGCCCTGGGCGGCGAGAGCATGAGCGAGGCCGACCGCATCATTCGCGAAGTGCTCGACACCACCGGTAAGGCCATGGGCGTGGAGCAGCGCGAGCAGATGTACGCGTCGCTGCGTACGATTCTCAACACCCTGCGCGAGATCTAAGGCCGCCAAGGCATTTGCTTCCCATTAACAACTGCATAGTCCCGTTTGAGCGCGTATACCGTGCCGGGGCATTGCTGTCAAAATTCCCCGCGCGAGGTCCGCGCAAGAAAGGATTCGCTATGTCCATTCGTATCATTACCGATTCCGCGAGCGATATGACGCCGGCTGAGCACCCCGCGCTGCGTGTTCTGCCGCTGTCCGTCACCTTTGGCACCGACGTGTACATGGATGGTGTCGACATCGATCACCAGCGCTTTTACGAGATGCTCGTGGAGCGCGACGAGTTGCCCAAGACCGGCCAGGTCAACCCGTACGCGTTTTCGCAGGCGATTGCCGAGGCACGTGAGGCCGGCGACGAGGCGGTGATTATTACCGTGGGTGCTAAGCTTTCGGGCACCAATCAGAGTGCCCGTACCGCACTTGCCGAGGCACCGGGCGGCGATGTGTTCGTCGTGGACAGCAATAACGTTACCCTGGGCGAGCGCGTGCTGGTCGAGTATGCGCTGCGCCTGGTGGACGAGGGCCGTAGTGCGGCCCAGATCGCGGCGGCGGTCGAGGCCGTTCGCGACCGTGTGGTGGTTATCGGCCTGCTCGAGACGCTGGAGTACCTGGTGCGCGGAGGCCGTCTGTCTGCCGCGGCCGGCGCCGTGGGTACGCTACTCAACGTGAAGCCGGTCGTGGCCGCCGAGGACGGTCTCATCGTGCAGCTGGGCAAGGCGCGCGGTTCCAAGAACGGTCGAAACCTGTTGAACCAGAAGGTTGAGCAGGCGGGCGGCGTCGACTTCTCCATGCCGCTGGCGCTCGGCTATACGGGCCTTTCGGATGCCGTGCTCAAGAAGTACATCGAGGACAGCGCCGCTCTGTGGGCCGGCCATGCCGAAAGCGAGCTTCCCATCCACACCATTGGCGCCACTATCGGCACCCATGTGGGTCCCGGCGCCGTAGCCGTAGCCTTCTTCCGCCCCGCCAACTAGCTATCCGGTCAAAACCACCACAAAGGGGACAGGCACCTTTGTGGTGGTTTATGCTGGTTTCGGTTGAAAGGAGCGCATGTTGGCGTCTGAGGGCTTTTTTGAGCGGGTGTACGAGGTAGTCGAGCAGATCCCTGAGGGGATGGTCGCCACGTATGGTCAGGTGGCGCTGCTTGCCGGTCGTCCACGAAGTGCGCGGTACGTGGGGTATGCCCTGCATAGCAATCCGCGCCCTGGTCAGATTCCCTGTCACCGCGTGGTGTTTGCCGACGGCCGTATCTGTGAGGGTTTTGCTTTTGGCGGCCCCGATGCTCAGCGTGAGCTTTTGCTAGGGGAGGGTGTGGCGTTTAAGGACGACATGCACGTCGACTTGGCCGCCTGTCGCTGGCCAGTAGGGCTCTAGCGGCTCTACCGTGGCCAAAACCACCACAAAGGTGCCTGTCCCCTTTGTGGTGGTTTTCCGTTGCAGGTTTACCGGGGTTAACTTATGGAGACGATGTGTTGGCGTATATTCTTGTCAGAAAGTAAACCAAGGTGAACTATATTGGTTTCAGCAACGGAGCAGGCAATAGGCGATGAAAAAGCCTGCCCTGTTGAGTTTGATTCGCATTCCTCCCCTCTGTGCGATTCAACGGTGTACTTCGGGAACAGGCCCGCTGGCAACTTACTGCCAGCGGGCCTGTTCCTGTTTTGGGGAGAAATCTAATCTCACCGTCTATGTTGTGCGAAAGCGCTTTGCCTAGTACACCATGCCCATGGCGTCCTGAACCTCGGCCAGGGTCTGCTCGGCGATCTCGTTGGCGCGACGATTGCCCTCGTGCAGCACGTCCTTGACGTAATCCAGGTCGTTCTCGTAGCGCTGACGACGCTCACGGATCGGGGCGAAGTACTCGTTGACGGCCTGGGTCACGTACTTCTTGAGCTGGCCGGAGCCGCCCATGCCGATCTCCTCGGCAATCTCGACCTCGGAGCGGCCGGTGCAGATGGCGGCCGTCGAAAGCAGGCCGGACACGCCGGGGCGGTTCTCGGGGTCGAACGTAATCATGCGCTCGGAGTCGGTCTGGCTCTTTTTGATGCGCTTGGCCGTCTCCTCTGCGGTCATCGAAATATTGATGGCGTTGCCGTAGCTCTTGCTCATCTTGCGACCGTCAAGGCCGGGCAGCAGCGGGGTCTCGGACAGCAGCGCTTCGACCTCGGGAAATACCTTGCCGTAGCGGTTGTTAAAGCGGCGAGCGATGGTGCGGGTGAGCTCGATGTGCGGCAGCTGGTCGCGACCGACGGGCACGACGTTGCCCTTGCAGAACAGAATGTCGCAGGCCTGGTGCACCGGGTAGGTGAGCAGAAGGCCGGTGAGCTCGTGGCCCGAGGCCTCCATCTCGGCCTTGACCGTGGGGTTACGCGCCAGCTCGGCCTCGGACACCAGCGACAGGAACGGCAGCATGAGCTGGTTTGCGGCGGGCACGGCGGAGTGCGCATAGATCATGGTCTTGTCGGGGTCGATGCCACAGGCAAGGTAGTCCATGACCATGTTGTACACGTTGTCCTGGATATGCTCGGTGGTGTCGCGGTCGGTGATGACCTGGTAGTCGGCGATGAGCACGTTGGTCTTGGCGCCCATGTTCTGCAGTTCAACACGGCCCTTGAGGGTGCCGAAGTAGTGACCCAGGTGCAAGCGTCCGGTCGGGCGGTCGCCGGTGAGCATAGTGAACTTCTCGGGCGTCTTTGCCAAGCCCTCGCGAATGGCGTTGCTCTTTTGCAGCGCGACTTCGTAGCTGTTCTCGTTTGGCATGATTGCTCCTAACGTATGCGTATTGGTCAAGATGATAACGCGTTTATTGAAAGGGGTGGGGCGTAAGGTAGGTGAGGTGCCGGTAGGGCGAGGGCTATGCGGCGGTCGCGATGCGGTCGCGAGCGGCCAGCAGCAAAGAGTCACTTCCTCGGCAATAAAACCTAGCGCCTGTGGTGGCGCTCCTCCTTGCGCTCCTCGGCTGCCTGCTCCTCCTGTTTAAAGGCGGGGTCGTCGGGGGTTACCAGCTCGTCCTCGTGTGTGCGCTTGTTGTAATGGTGGCGCAAGACGGGCTCAAACAGGTGCAGGTGCTTGGCGAAGGCCGCCGAGCCAATGGCGAGCACGACAAAGATGAGCACGCGCGTGGGCACCTCGACCTGATTGATCGCGGCGGCGCCGGCCGAAAGCATGATGCACCAGGCGTAGATGAGCAGCACAGCCTGCTTTTGGTTGTAGCCCTCTTGGATCAGGCGGTGGTGAATGTGGCCCTTGTCGGCCTGTCCGATGCTAATGTGGGCGCGCTTGCGACGCACGATGGCACTGAACGTGTCGATGATGGGCACGCCTGCCACGATGAGCGGGATGATGAGCGAGGTGAGCGCAGCGGTGCGGCTCACGTTGAGCAGCGAGATGGAGCCCAAAGCGAAGCCCAACAGCAGCGACCCCGAGTCGCCCAAGAAGATGTTCGCGGGGTTGAAGTTGTAATGCAGAAAAGCCACGCACGAGCCAAAGAGCGCGATGGAGAGCGCGGCGGCGTCGATGCGGCCCGAAAGCATGGCCATCGTGAACATGGTGAACGATGCGATGCCGCAAATGCCCGTGGCCAGGCCGTCGAGGCCGTCGATGAGGTTGATGATGTTGGTGAACGCCACCAGGTAGATCACGGTGATGGGGTAGGCGAGCCAGCCAAGCATGATATCGCCAGGGGCAAACGGGTTGACGATGACGCCGATGCGCAGGCCGCCCACGCAGGCGATGAGCGCGGCGAGGACCTGACCGGTCAGCTTTTGCTTGGGCTTGAGCTGGTAGACGTCGTCGATTGCGCCGGTCGCAAAGATGACGGTAAAAGAAAGCGCCAGTATGGGGTAGCTGATGTGCAAGAGGGGATGAGGCACCAGAACGGGCGGCCAGCCCAGGTACCAGGTGCCTAGGATCTGCACAATGCAGGCGACGACGAGGCCCAAAAAGACCGCCGTGCCGCCCATGCGCGGGATGGGTTTAGTGTTGATGCGGCGCTTTGAGGGATAGTCGACGGCGTCGAGCTTGATTGCCAGGCGCTTGACCAGGGGCACCGCAAGGAAGGTCGTGATAAAAGCCGCGACCGCCACGCAAAGGTACGGTATGAAGCTCGTGGAGGAAGCCATGAATCGATAAACCGCCAAGCGTCGAAGGAAAAGGTCAAAGGACGCTACGCGCAAAAGGGCATAGCTGACCCATGATACTCGACCGAGGGGGTACGGGGGTTTGCGCCGTGCGATTATCACGCGCTTACCAGATATTGGGATGTTGGCGGGGGTTCTGCCGAGTGCCGTTGGGTGTCATACGGGATCTGCGATGGCAATTTTTGGCAAAATCGGCAAAAGAAAACCACCCCCCACGTTACGAAAATGAACCCACCTAAAACAGGTGGGTGCCCTCATCGACTGTTCCAGCGTCCTTAACAACGAAGGATACCTGTACTAAGTACGACTGTGTGGGCTCCCTAAATAAACGCGACGGTTCACCCAGTTGCTCCGCGGGGGGCGGAATACCTACATCATAAAGCGGCACTTTGTTGATTCCAGTCTTGACATTACAAAAATCGTGTCGGACGATTACGGCGCCTTGGGCTTGGAACCGTCTGTGCGGTCCGGGCCTTTACGTTTGAGCTGCTGAATCGTTGTTTTGGAGCATGTTTTTATGCCGACGTCGTTGACCGAACTTTTTTCGCCCGCCTGCCATTTGTGTCCACGCCGTTGCGGCGCGGCACGCGACGAGGGCGCGCGCGGCGTATGCGGTGCCGACGGCACGCTTAAGGTCGCCCGCGCGGCGCTCCATATGTGGGAGGAGCCGCCCATTTCGGGCGAGGCCGGCTCGGGCACGATTTTCTTTAGCGGCTGTTCGCTCAAATGCGTCTACTGCCAAAACCACGAGATCTCGACGGGCAATTTCGGTCTTGAGATTACGCCCCAGCGTTTGGTCGAGATTATGCTGGAGCTTCAAGACCAGGGCGCCAACAACATCAACTTGGTGACGGCGACGCATTATGCTCACCTGCTGCCGGCCGCGATTGCCGCAGCGCGGGAGCGTGGGCTGGACATCCCGATCGTCTACAACACGAGCGGCTATGAGCGGGCGAGTGCTGTGGCTGCGCTCGGCGATCTGGTCGATGTGTGGCTTACCGACTTTAAATATGCCGATGCCGAGCTTGCGCAGTCGCTCTCTCATATTCAGGACTACCCGCGTGTGGCCGTGTCGGGCCTGGCTCAGATGGCGCGCGAGATTAAGCGCCGCGGGGGAGAGCTGGAGGACGAGGACGGGCTCATGAAGCGCGGTATGATCGTGCGTCACCTGGTGTTGCCGGGTCATGCAGACGATTCATGTCGCGTGCTGGACTTGGTGTGGCAGACGGTGGGCGACGTGCCGATCTCGGTCATGAACCAGTACACGCCCAATGCGCTCATGCGCGAGCAGGGCGGCGAGTTGGCACGCGCCGTGACGCGCGAGGAGTACGAGCAGGTGCTCGACCATGCCGACGACCTGGGCTTTACGACGATGTTCTGGCAAGAAGGCGGAGCGGTAGACGAGAGCTTTACCCCGGCGTTCGACACCACCGGCGTTCTTACTAGTGCAAAATAGTGCGTTCGCCGATGATTTTTCTGGGACGGGCGTTCGAAAAGCAGTCAAAAAAGCCCCGTCCCAAAAAGACTGGGTATTGGGCGTTGACAGTTGGCGAGCCGTAGGTAAAATATCAACTTGTCCTGGGGACGTAGCTCAGTTGGGAGAGCGCTGCCGTCGCATGGCAGAGGCCGAGGGTTCGACTCCCTTCGTCTCCACCATTGGATTATTAGGCGAACCCTTTTCGGGGTTCGCCTTTTTTTGTTTGGGTTGGAAGTCATCGCCCCAGTAGTCGAACGCGAAATAAAGCTTGAGTTCATCCCCGTCTACCTCAATGAGTCGCACGAACGTCTCGATGATTTCTGCTGCATCTGGTTCCTGCGCAATGCTATCGAGCCAAGCGGCTATGGCTTCGCCAGACAGATTCGCCCCTTCGCTAGCTTGAGCCTGCCGCAGATCGGCTTCTAAGGCCGCTTTCTGCTCACGGAGCATAGCAACGCGCTCTTTACCGCCGGGCGGCGCAATACCGTCCTCGATAGCCTGCCAGATACGCTCAAACGCCGTGTCGATGCGCTTTATCTCGCGCTCAATGCGCTTGCTATCCGGTTCTTCCTTCTCTTCATTCATTTCGTTGTAAAGAGCCATTACATCAACGATACGTTGACGTATATCCGGCTTTTTAATCGTTTCGAGGATGGTATCAAGCACGGCTTCTTCAACGGCATCGCGCCTAAAGGTGCGCTTGCATTTCTTGCACTTGTAGTAGTGGTACACGCGGCCTGTTTTAGATGTTCCGCAGGTGCCAACGTAGTATTGGCCGCACTCTGGGCACCACATCTTGCCAGACAGCGGGTAATCGTTGGTGTCACGTGTCTTGTTGTGTTTGCGCCCGTTTGAGCCCAAGATGCTATTGATCATGTCCTGGTCTTCGCGCGACCACAACGCAGGCATGCCATCTTCGATTCGCACGCCCGCGTAATCATAAACGCCGCAGTTCTGCTCACGCCTAAGCAGCTTTGTTATCACACCGTGCGTTAGCGGCTTGCCGCGCTTGCCGCGTTCGCCTGCGACAGCACGCTTGATTTCGGCTACAGTCGAGCCAGCAAAGAGCATGTTTTTCATACGGTGCATCACGGCGGCTTCGCGCTCGTTGACCTCGTAATACCCGTTAACAATGTCCCAGCCGTAGTGCGTGCGACCGTTTGCCATCCCGCGCTGGGCGTTCTTGTTGATACCGTCTCGGATACGCTCGCTGTCTATCGCGCTTTCCCATTCAGCAAGCACCTCGAGCATTCCGAGATTCAAGACGCGCGTTGAGCCTTCGCCAAGACTTTCGCCGGCGTAAAGGATTTCAACGCCTGCCTTGCGCAGCCTGATTCGCGCGAGCGCCATCTCGTCACGGTTGCGCATGATGCGCGTCACCTTATAGATCACTACATAATCGAATAACCCTAGTTTTGCGTCTGCCATCATGCGTTGAAACTCTACGCGCTGCACGTCACGGCCTGTTTGCGCGTAATCGCTATATACGCGCACGACGTCAAGGCCATTTTGTGCGCAGTATTCACGTGACTTTTCTACCTGAATATCGATTGATTCGCTTCGCTGGTTATGCGAGCTGAAACGTGCATAGATGGCGGCACGTGTGCCCTTTGGCATGATAAAATCACCTTGCCTTTTCTAGGTATGCCCCTGCGAGACTTTGGACGGTAGCGCTGGGGCTTTTTTATTATCTTTTTGATTCAGATGCCGCAGCTCTGGCGGTCATCGAAATGTTCTGTTGCCATTCCGGCGAGCTGTCACGGTAGTTATCGACGATTTCGCGTTCATCGCTAGTGATTTTGTCACCTTCGTTTTCTCCACCATCCCAACTCAATATCTCATTCGGCGAGCAACCTAACGCCAGAGCTGCGTTCCAAACCTGTTCGGCGTTTGGGAATGATTCGCCGCGTTCCCATGATCCGACTGTGCGCATGGACACGCCAACGGCTTTTGCGAAGTCCGCTTGTGAAATGTGCAGCTTTTTTCGCAATCCCTTTATGGCAAGCTTCATTTCACACCTCCTGTTTTAGCAACTATCTGCCGTGAATTCTATTCTATTGGACGAGAATAGGCAAATATTTTCATATTTCCCTCTTGCAATAGGCAGAAACTCGCCTATACTGCAATGCGTGTTAGGAAGAAACCTTCCTAAAGCCGTATGTTTAACGGGTAAACCCGCTAAACATACGGGTGCAAACCTTGACAAGCAAGGTTTGCAATCATCGCTCAATGAAAGGAGGTGAACCGTATGAAGTTCAACAAAGAGGTTTTCGCCGCGAATCTACGTGCCGCTCGCGCCAAGCTCGATATCACACAGGATGAATTTGCTAGCCGTGTTGGTATCTCCAAAGATTCCGTTGTCAAGTACGAGAGCGGAGAGGGCTATATCCCCGGCGCTGACAAGATCATGGCCATCTGTGATGTTGCCAACATCAGCCCTAACGATTTGATGGGATGGGAGGAAATCGCGTAATGGATGAAGTTATCGATGTATTGACGCTCTGGTTGTTCATAGCAACTGCCGTTGCCGTCGGCAACATGATCGGCAAGTAAGAAAGGAGGGGTTTCAGATGTATGAAACCCAATCGCAAACCAACGGTTTGCATCGTGGTTTTGACGAGTGCGAAATGCCGCAAGCTCGATGTTTCGCAGACGGCATTTTGCCGGCGCGTCAGAGCTATGACGCAAGCTCGCGAAACAAAAGCGCCCGCACCTGGCGGCAACCGGGCACGGGCAATGTCAGAACCTTCACCAGTAATGACAACGAGAATCTTACACCACTAGCAACGGTTAAGCGGTGGTTTTGCGGCGGTATCGCCCTGCTATCGGCAACGGGAATCCTGCTCATCGCCCTGGCTGGCGCCATCATCTGGCTTACCGAAGCGTGCAACCTGCCTTGGCTTCCGTTCGTCCTTGCCGGGCTTGAGCTGTGGTTCATCGTCCGTATGGTCGACCAATGAGGGGCTATCTCGACCGCGACGCAAACGGCTTCTGGGTCGCGCGGGTAATCATCGAGGAAGCCCGCAGGCCGGGTGTTAGCGGCGCGGGAGACGTTCGCACGCGCCACAGACTGCCCGTGCCGCCATCGGCTCCGCGAGAGGTCGCAGAAGTGGCATTCAGGCGCTTTATGAGCCGCGAAGCAAGGAAGCGCCATGGACGTTGACGATTACACCCAGCCGCTCGAATCCGTTATGCGGCAGGAGCGGTTTGCAACGTACTCGGTGCCGCTCAAGCTGCAAGACCGACAGGAGCTGTTCAAGCTCTGGTGCAAGCTCAATCCAAGGGCGCTACGGCAGATCGAGCTTACGGCGCTCGCAATCGACCAGCGCGGTATCCGAGTAAGTGCCAAGTACCTCATTGAGAAGCAGCGCTACGAGGGCGCTGTCAAGCTCGTCGGCGTGCCGTTCGTGGACGGCAACGGCGTTGAGCACGTCTACGGCATTAACAACACGGATACGCCGCTTCTAGCACGTTGGCTTCTAAAGCGGCATCCGAAGCTGAACATCAAGCTTCGCAATTCCATCTATGACAAGGAGAACAACCATCATGAAGCGTAAGGAAGCAATCAAGTTCCTTGATTCCGTTGCCGAGTATATCAGCGGTGTCGAGGGCACCATTACGCTCTTCAACCCCAAGAGCAATGAGAGCGTCGAGCTTGATACCGACCTGGCTCTCTGTTTCATGGGGACACCCATCGTAGCCATGAAAGACATGCTCGAGAGCGACAAGCTCGACGATATGACCCCCGACATGTTTGTCCATCTGGTGACCAAATCGGCGTGCAATGCATATGCGCAGCAGCTTACAAAGCGCTGAGCAGCTGGCGCTCGATCTCTTTGGCGAGCAGCCGATGCCAACGCCCGGGCAATGCCAGTTCGAGCTTCATCTACTCGAGCACGGCGAAAAGCCCAAGAGCGCGTGTGGCTTTCGCGGAACGACCGTCTGGACTAACTGCCGCGAGGTTGGCAAGTGCCTTTGGGACGGCTGGCACCAGCAGGGGACAAGCGATGGATTAACGACGGGAGGTGATGACGATGACGGCGATTCCTAAAGACGTGCACGATCAGGCGCAGGAACCAATGGCGTGGTTTCAGCACGACGCTAACGCGCAGCGGGACATCAAATGCCAACGGCTGCTCATGCGTCGCGGTAACGAGGGCTACGGCGCTTACTGGCGGCTCTGCGAGCTTCTGGCGAGCACCAAGCACCACTCAATTGCGGTGGAAACCGATGAAGACTGGCTCATTCTGTCAGGCGCAATCGGTATGCGCTCGATGGGGGCGTTCGACGAGACGGTGAGCATCGCCGAGACACAAGATTTCATCGACTGCCTGCTCGAGATCGGCTTGCTCGTGAGAGACGGAAAAGGCCGAATCGAGAGCGAGAGGATGTGCAAAAACGCCCTTTATTTTGGCAAGCAGCGCGTCAACGGAGCCAAGGGCGGCAGGCCGAAAAAGAAGCAGGAAAACCCGCAAAACTAGCAGGTCAGAGCGTATGTTTGTGTTGTTGCGGATTGAAACCAGCGCGAAACCATCGGTTTTAGGTTGGGCTAAGCCTAACAATACATAACATAACAGTACAGAAGCGGGTTTTTGGGTTTGGGTCATAAAACCCAAACCCAAAGCCAAAAACCCGCACTTGCTTGTTATGTTGACTTACAAGCAAGGTTCTTCTTTCTTGCTTCTTCTTTCTTGATCGATTCGTTTTTCGAGCGATTCCAAAGCCTGTTTTCGAGTCTTCAGCAGTAGCTATCAACAGGTTTTCAACAAGTTTTCAACAATAGAAAAGTTTTCAACAAAGGAGCGTTGGCGATGCCTTACGGGAGCTATGTCAACAAAGTCCGAAAGCACACGTGCCCTTACTGCGGCATCGAGCGAAATCTGGACTGGTTCATCAAGGACAGCGAAGCCTGCTGGAAGTGCAGGGAGACGAAGAAGAACGAGAAGGAGGTGAAGAGAGGTGAGTATTTTGACGATTCGCAAATCACTCGATAGTGACGTTTTGACACGAGATGAAGCCAGAGAACTGTTTTCGTGTTGCTGTCTCAGCTATGACGATGTGAGCGAGAACGACATTTACATGTTGGAAGCCTTTGTTGGCTGCGAGCTGAGTCAATTCAATGAGCTGAATGAGCTGCAAATGTACGTTTCGCATAGGAAGAAGGACGCTCCAAAAATCAACGTTCGCGATAAACCGGGCAACCCTATCGAATCGGCCTTCTTGCATGTCGATGGCGATTACTTCAAAGGACGAGAAGCGATCTCCTTCAACAGCGACGGCTTTATCGGATTCGCAGGCTGGGCTGATGACGGCAACGTTCAACCGTTTTTACGGGCTTTTGTTGACTGGGTAGTTTTTTGGATGGATGGCAAATGAGTTCTTACGTTAAGCATGTCGGCGATCTGACTGAGCCCGTTGAGCTCAACGCTTCGCAGGTTGCCGAGAAGATGACCTCAACGGTCGATATGGGGTTCGACCCTGTGACCAAGCCCGCGCATTACGCGGGGCATACCGGCATTGAGTGCAAGCAGGCAATGGAATCGATGCTCGGCACCGATGAATACGTTTCCTATATGCAGGGATGCGCCTTCAAATACCTGTGGCGCTGGAAGTCCAAGAACGGCATCGAAGACCTCAAGAAGGCGCATGAGTGCATCGAGAACATGCTTGAAGCACTGGAAGACAGCGCGTCATGAGCGGCGGTGACTTCTACGCCGCACCCAAGCTTGTCACCGTCCGCAAGGCGCATCAGTGCGCGTACTGCGGCGAGACGGTTCCAGCGGGAACGCATGGCGTGCTCATTGAAAGCGGCTTTTGGTTTGGTCAGTTCTGGAGGCGCTACGCATGCCCGCGCTGTCAGCCATATGTCAGTGAGTTTTGGGGCTGGCAAGGCTTGGAGAGTGAAGACATCGAATGGGATTTCGACGAGTTCATGCGGGAGCATCACCGCGATGTGTGGGTGACCGGCGATGACGATTAGGAGCGACCGTAAGACCCTTGAGAACCTGTGTGTCGTGTCGCAGGACATGAGCCGGCGCATTACAACGTGCGAGAAGCGCGGACACGATGGTGCGCGGGTCGATTACGACGATCTTATTTGCTGGTGCGATTGCGTCACCGACGCAATCGAAGTGATTCACCGAAATTTGGAGGAAAGCAATGAAAGAGTTTAAGACCAAGGAAGAGTATGAAGAGGCATCGTCGATGCTGGTTGGGTGCGCCCTGCTGATCGTCCCGTTCGCGATGCTGGTTGCCAGTATCGCCATTGGCTTCATCTTCGGAGCTGGATATGGGTTCCTGGCCTTCTCCTGCTTCCTGCTGATCGTGTGCATCTACTTCATTTACGCGGCAAAGCTCAGCATGCACAAGGCGAAGAAAGCGGCTGGAAAGGAGCAGGACGATGATTAAGGTTTCCGGCTGCTGCGACGGGTGCGGGAAGGAAGCCGACTGCACCAACATTAACGAATTCGCAAGGGTGCACGCCTATGACAAGGGCAAGCTTATCGAGTTCGACATTTGCAAGGACTGCATCCACGAGATTCGCGACATGTCGGGCAGCGTTATCGACGTCGTACGTGAATTGAAGCGCCGCCATGGGCGTTGAGGTCAAGCGCGACCCAAAGGGCGTGTGGTACGCGCAGCCGTATCTTGGCAAGGCGCCGGACGGGCGGCAGATACGGCCACGCCGTAGCTTCCCGGATGCCAGGACGCGCGAGGAAGCGCAGGCTTTGGCTGATGCCTGGGCTTCACACCTGACCTTTGACGGCAAGGTCAAGAGCACGCTCATAGTCGACCTGCTTTGGGAATACATCGAGCAGCGGAAGGTCAAGGGTGCGGGATTGAACACCGTGAAGAGGTGGTCGCTCTTCACGCGAACCTACGTGGGCAAGTACCTTAAGGGCAAAGTCGCTCGCGACCTTACCGCTATCGAGCTGAACGACTTCGAGACGCGGCTGGGCGTGAGCAAGAAGAACGGCGGTCAAGGTCTTTCGCGCAACACGATCATCAGCGTTCACCACTTTTTGCGCGGTGCTTACAACTTTTGGGTGCGCATCGGCATCTGCGAGAACAACCCAATGCTCATGGTCGCGAAGCCGCCAGAGGAACGCCATGAAGCCGTGAGTATCGACGAATGGGATTACAGGGCGCTCGATGCCACGGTTTCCGAAAAGCTCGACCTTGAAGCGCCAGAGAAGCGCTTCATGCGCCAATCAGCCTACGCTTTCGCGGCTTGGCTCGCACTGCATACGGGGATGCGCGTCGGCGAGGTGTGCGCCGTAAGGCGGCGCGACCTCCACAAGGCGCAGGGGTTCATCCTCGTGAGCGGTACGGTTATCGAGGTTCCGGGCGGTGGCGTTATCCGATCCAACGTGACCAAGAACAAGAAGACGCGGCCTGTGGCGTTAATCGACGAAGAGTGGGAGCGGATAAAAGCCTATCTCACGCAACAGGATTTGATTTCAGACGCTTTCACGCCCGATTCGCCACTGGTGAGCGTAGACGGCTCTTACATGCGCCCAACGACCGTCTCAAAGGCTTTCAGCCGTGCTCGCGACCGCGCGGGCATGCCGAAGGCGTATACGTTCCATTCGCTTCGCCATACGCACGCCACGTGGTGCCTTGCGAACGGCGTCGACCTCAAGACGCTTGCAGATCGCTTGGGGCACTCGAACGAAGCGACAACGCTGAAACTCTACGCGCACCTTCTGCCGGGGCGCGACCAGGCGGCGGCTCAGGCGTTCAACAGCTTTGCCAAGAAGCTTGAGGACGGAGTGTAAACGGTGTGTAAATGGCAAGACCTCGGCCATTTGCGGCACGACACGAAAACGAGAGGTCAGAAAGCAAAACCGATGGTTTGGGAACGGTTAGCCGCCGTATTCCAAGTAAGAATCAGGAGATATTGAAAATGGTACCGAAATTGACTGCCGAACAACGGCGTGCAGCTCTCGATAAGGGGATGCAGATCAGGTGCAAGCGAGCTGATTACAAGGTCAAGCTGAAATACGGCATCATGTCGATTGAGCGGCTCTTTGAGTTGGCGGACAGTGGCGATCAGGCTGCGTCGGGCATGCGTGTCGAATCATTGATTAGGTCGATGCCCGGTTTTGCCGCGCCACGAACCCAGAAGCTCATGAAGAGCCTGCACATCAGCGCGACCCGCCGAGTGAAGGGACTTGGGTACATCCAGCGCGAGGGACTTATCAAGGCTCTTGGTGGTGGATGCCGTGAGTAGGTCGAGTGAGCGAGCACGCCGCCGAATCAAGAGGCTGGGTGTGCTTATAGCGCTGCTCATAGCGTTGTTGGGCTGCATCATCGTCTTTCTTTGTTTTTGCCTTATGGAACTGTTCATAAGCATCATTACCGGTTGCCTGTTCTCTTGGCTCTTCCCATTGCTCGCAACCGCGATGGTGATCATGACCTATATCGCATTGGCAATCGTGAGGGGTGGTAACTGTGAGTGACAGCCTTAACAGCGTCACCTTGAGTGGCAACCTTGGGCAAGATGCAGAGGTTAGGTACACCAACAGCGGCCTTGCGGTGACGAGCTTTTCACTAGCAGTGAACAAGAGCCGCAAGCAGCAGGACGGTAGCTATAAGGACGTGACCAGTTGGGTCGACTGCGTGATGTACGGCAAACGCGGCGAAGCGATGTTTAACAACGGCCTTCTGATGAAGGGCGCACGCCTAGCCATCCTTGGGCACCTGCACCAGAACGTGTGGGAGAAGTACGGCAAGCGCTATCGCAAGCTTGAGGTTATCGTCGATAACGTGGCAATTATGACCTCACATCGACAGTCGCAGCAACCAGCGGCGGCACCGCAGGCTGCGACCTACCCAGATGTGTACGACGAAGATATTCCCTTCTAAGGAGCTGACATGTACGGACGAAAGATGAACGTTTGCCTGGCTGACGGAACGGCCATGCCGACATACGCGCACGATGGCGATGCAGGCTTCGACCTTTGCATCACCGAGGATGTAAGGCTTGAGCCCAACGCAAGCGCGGTCTGCGGACTTGGCTTTGCCTGCGAGATTCCAAGCGGCTGTGTCGGCTTGGTCTTCCCGCGCGCAGGTCGAGGCGCTCACTACGGCGTGACGCTGCGCAACAGCGTAAGCGTCATTGACAGCGGATACCGCGGCGAGGTGCACGCACCGTTGGTCAATCTCAGCTGTGACACCGTGTTTCTTCCCAAGGGTACGCGTGTGTGCCAGATGGTCGTTGTCCCGTTTGTGCCGTGTGATCTTGTCGGGGTCGATAGCCTGACCGACACCGAGCGTGGTACCGACGGATTTGGCTCTACGGGTATCGACTAGGGTTGATGCCTTGTGGATGCCAGGGAATACTTCGAGCGCATCCGTGACGAGGTGGCTAGTATCGAACATGCAAAGGAGATGCTAGCCCGCCTTAAGGCTCGCGAGGGAGCCAAGGCGCAGAGCTACAGCACGGGTGGCGGCGGTGGTGGCTCAGACCCTATGGATGCGATTAACGGACGCATTGACTTTGAGGGGAGGTTGGAAAGGAGGATCGCGGACAGCCAAGCCGAGGTGGACGAAGCGTGCGTGCTGCTCTACGGTGCTGACAATCGCGGCGGCTTGGCTAAGCTCAAGGGCAACCGTTACGCCGACGCGCTGTGCATGGCCTATCTCCAAGCGATGCCATGGGACGAGATAGCCGATGTGATGCAGTGCTCGCGCCAATGGTGCAGGGAGCTTTGCAACGTTGGGTTCCGCTATATCGACGAGGTGGGCTTTGCCGCGCTCAAAGATATTTGAGATTGGCACTTGTCATCACTTTTCAGTTTGTGTTACATTTCGGTACGGTGGATTATCAGAAAGGGACACGGCCTTGGGTCGCGTCCCTTTTTTGTTGGAGGTCGCGCAATGGCTAAGGGCTTCTCGTATCGGTTCTACCATTCCAAGGATTGGGAACAGGCACGAGGGCTCGCATTGCGGCGCGATGCTTATCTTTGCCAACACTGCCTTAAGGCTGGCATCGCAACACCGGCAACGATGGTGCATCACATCATCGAGCTAACACCATCGAACATCAGCGATCCGAACATAGCGACCGACACTCGCAACCTTGTAAGCCTGTGCGACCTCTGCCACAAGAAGGTGCACGGCTGGGCAAGGCAGGGCAGCACAAGGCAAGGGCTGCGCTTTGACGAGGACGGCAACTTGATTTCGCTGACAGACGAAAACACAGACTGAGCACAAGCGCACAGTCAAGCAAAACGACAGACAAAACAGCAGGTCACAGCTTTGAGCTATCCCCCCGGTCTAAAACCAAGGCACCCAGCATAGGGCACCAACGCCGGAAGAGAGAAAAGAACGCACAGAAGATTTTGAAAGTGGGGTGGTATTGTGGGAAATCGTGGAGTATGCGATAGTAGCAGTTTTTTATCCAAAGCCACGGAAAGTCCCCCGAAGAAGCGCACCGCTTCCATCGAGAGCCGATACCAAAGCGAGCTGAAAAAGCTCCAACGGCTCACCAAGGACGCGATACCGGACGAGAAGCGAAGCGCCGTGCTTCCGCTGATGTCGAACATCGCGTTCTTGAAGGTCAAGCTTGACGAAGCCCGCCGCGAGCTGATGTACGAGAGCATCTTTACCGAATATGACAACGGCGGCGGTCAATCCGGATTGCGCGAGCATCCGGGTTTCAGCGCCTACAACAAGCTGTTCACGACCTTCTCGCGCGGCATCAAGCAGCTCACCGACATGATGCCGTCCGGCAGCACCGCAGGCGATGCGCTCATTGACTACCTCAATGAAACGCGCTTCGGCGGCTAAGAAGCGAAGCGGCGCTGGTCGCTGCGAGCAGGCGATACGAAGCTACTTCGGTGGCATCCTCAACGGTGAGATCACTGCTTGCGAGAAGATGCATCAGCTCGCGGAGCGCGTGCTGCGCGACCTGGATAACACCGATCCGCTCTATCCGTACCATTACCGCGAGGAATTTGCGGCAAAGCACGTTGTATTCATCGAGACGTTTTGCCGCCTACCGTCCGGCAAGCTTGGGCGCAAATTCAAGCTTGAGCTTTTCCAGCTTGCCATCTTGTCGGTAATCTTCGGCTTCGTCGATGTTGAGGGCGTGCGCCAATACCGTGAAGTGCTTTGGATTATGGGTCGCAAGAACGGAAAGACCGCGCTTGCGTCTGCAATCGAGCACGACTTGCTCATAAATGACGACGAGGGTGCACCGGAGGTCTATAACGTCGCTACGGCTCGTGATCAGGCGGCGAAGGGCTTTAATAACGCTTGGAGAATGGTGCTGACCTCGCCGGCGCTGGCAAAGCACGTGCGAAAGCGCATGAGCGACCTTTACTGTGATCTCAACATGGGGACGATCAAAGCGCTTTCCGCCAACACGAATCACCTTGACGGCCTGGACATCTCAGGCGCTATCGTTGACGAGCTTGCAGCAATGCGAAATCGCGACCTCTACGACCTGACGATTCAGGGCATTTCCGCCCGCAGGCAACCGCTGGTTCTGGAGATCACGACCAACGGCTTCGTGCGCGGTGGCATTTTCGATGCTCAGTACGAATACGCCGCCAAATGGCTGAACGGCGAAGCATCTGGAGAAAAAGCCGAGCATTTCATCGCTTTCATTTTCGAGCTTGACGAGCGCGAGGAATGGAAAGACGAGAAGTGCTGGATTAAGGCGAATCCCGGACTTGGAACAATCAAGTCTCTGAAATCGCTCAGGGAAAACGTCTCCAAGGCACTCGATGACCCGACATTCTTACCGACGCTGCTGGTAAAAGACTTCAACCTCATTGAGAACCAGAGCCAAGCGTGGCTCAAATGGTCTGAGATCCACAACGAAGCAACGTTCGACCCGTCCGATGGGTCTTTTTCTTACGCAATTCTCGGCGTGGACGCTTCGGATACGACCGACCTAACGGCGGCGTGCCTGCTGATGATGCGCCCGAACGACGAGCATATATACGCAATGCACATGGCGTGGATACCGCTTCGCGCCTTGGAGCAGGCGGAAGCCGAGGGGCGGCGCGGAGGCCGAGACGGCGTGCCCTACGATGCCTGGATTGCCCGCGGGCTGCTCAGAACGTCGGCAACGCCGATCATCGACAAGCGCGACGTGCTGGATTGGGTCACGGAGATTCAGGAAAAGTACGGCATTTATTCCGTTGCCTGCGGCTATGACCCGTGGCATATGCGAGACGTTCCGACTGTTGAAGCTTACGAGGGCTATTTCGGAGCCGATAACTTCAGAAAGGTAGTACAGGGTGCGCAAACCTTGTCCATGCCCATGAAGGAGCTTCGAGCGCTCTACAAGGAAAACCGCATCGTCGATAACCAGAACCCTATAGCGGAATGGTGCCGCTCCAACGTGATGATCAGAAACGACGCGAACGGCAACATTGCGCCCGACAAGAAGAACCAAGACCCGCGCAACCGCATCGATGCCTGGGCGGCTGAGTGCGATGCATTCGTTGTGCTCAGAGACATGATGGATGACTACCAAAGCATGATTGGAGGTTAAAACGTGCGAAAACCAACGCTTTTCCGCTCGATGTTCGATGCCGTGTTCCATAAGCCGATCATGCAGGCAGTCGATGGCTACTTTCAGACGTTCACGGCCTACGCGCCGCGCTTCACGTCGTGGTCTGGAGGAATCTACGAAGCTGAGCTGACGCGCTCCATAATCGAGCGAAACGCCGACCATGCTTCAAAGCTCCGTCCCGAGATTTCAGGAACAGCGCAACCGCAATGGACGCGCTCTTTGCAGTGGCAACCGAACCCATGGATGACAGTGCCGCAATTCTTGCATCGCGTCTCAACGATACTTGACGTTTGCGACACGTGTCTGATCGTCCCTGTTGACGGCGGGGACGGAATCACGTCCGTTGGCTATTACCCAGTGCTGCCAAGTCAGTGCGAAGCCTACGACGTTGGCGGCGCTTTGTGGCTTGAGCTCCGTTTCCCCGGCGGCGATAAGACCTTGATTGAGTGGTCGCGCATCGGCGTTATGACGCGGCATCAATTCAAGAGTGATTTGTTCGGAGACGGTACTAACGTGCTCAATCCAACTCTTGACTTGATTCACGCTCAAGAGGAAGCCGAGAAAACAGCTATCGAGCAAGGCGCGGCAGTACGCTTCATCGGCAAGCTTTCGCAAAATCGAAACCCGGAAGACACGAAGAAGTCTGCCGAGTCCTTCAACAAGCAGTTGGGAGCGTCGAACGCGGGCGGCATCGTCGTTTATGACAACAAGTATCAAGAGGTCAAGCAGATCGCGCCACAGAACTACACCGTTGACGCCGCACAAATGGAGCGCATAGAAAAAGCGGCCTATCGTTTCTTCGGATCAAGCGAAGACATCGTTATGAACCGAGCCGACGAGGACACGTACAACGCCTTTTATGAGGGGCGTACTGAGGTCTTCGCAATCCAACTCGGGTACGTACTCACGGCGATGACGTTCACGCCGAACGAGATTGCCCACGGAAACTCGATTATGTTCAGCGCGAACCGCCTGGAGTTCGCGAGCAACCAAACGAAGCTCAACGTTTCAACGGCGCTGTTCGACCGTGGCATCTGGTGCGGCAATCAGGTTGCAGAGGTGTTCCAGTCACCGTCTTACCCCGGCGGCGAGCGTCACGTAATTCGCGGTGAGTACATCGACCTGGACTTGATCAGCGAGCACACAACAGATCAGGCGGCGAAGGCCGCCGAGACGAACGCGAATATCGCCAAAATCGATGGAAAGGGTGGTGATGCCGATGCCGGCGAAACCGAATGAGCGCCAGTACCGCCAGATGTCGGTGGTCCTGAGAAGCCTTGACGGCGGCGAAGGCCGCGAGAAGCGCATCGAATCCGACTACTACGTCGATGGATACGCTTCGACATTCAATGACCCATATGTCCTATATGAAGACCCTTGGGACGGTACCGAGTACCGCGAAGTCATCAGCCCAGACGCATTCGTCGATACAGACATGAGCGACATCATCATGCAGTTTGATCATGTGGGCGACGTTTTGGCGCGCCAGTCGAACGGAACGCTCATCGTCGAGCCCGATGAGCACGGGCTTTTTATGGCCGCAGACCTCTCGAAATCAGAAGCCGCCCGAAACCGATTCGAGGAAATCGATAACGGCCTTGTTACGCACATGTCGTGGGCGTTCACCATCGGCGCGTCCGAGTACGACCGAGACACGCATACCACGACAATCACGCGCGTCAAGAAGATTTATGACGTGTCCGCAGTCAGCCTTCCTGCTGACCCGAACACCGAAATAAGTGCAAGAAACCTGCTCAACGGAGTGATTGAGCAGTCGCGCAAGGAGTTTGCGCGAAGGAAGGGCGCGTTGCTTCGAGCAAAAGCGTGCCTGGCAATTACCAATGCGAAGAAAGGTAACTAGCAATGACACTTGAGGAACTTCTTAACGACCTGCAAGCGCTTGTCGACCAGTATTCTGACGGTACTGAACCGACGGAAGAGGATGCAGCCCGCATGGCCGAGCTGACCGACCAGATTAACGAGCGCACCGCCCAGACCGCACAGGCGGCGCAGGCTCGCAACGCCGCCGTCGCGAACGCCCGTGCCGCCATCGACGCAGGCCGCGCACAGCGCGTGGATTCCGTGCCGCTGGCGCGTTCCGCCAACGTCGCTGGCATCCCCGGCACTGCATATGACGTGACCGACTACGACACAGCCGAGCGCCACGCGTGGGCTAAGGGTCTTGCCGAGCGCGCCGGCATCCAGCTTATCGGCGGCACCGCGCTTACCGATGTCGAGCGTGCTGCTCAGCGCCATGCAATCGAGCAGCGAGCCGAGTTCACCATGACCACGGCTAACACCGAATCCATCGTTCCCGTGACCGTGCAGAACGAGATCATTTCCCTTATCGACAACACTGCTGTTCTCTTCGGTGACATCAGCCGAACGAACATGTCTGGTCAGGTCGAGTTCCCGCGCCACAAGTCCATCAAGAAGGGCGATGCGGCCAAGACCGACGAGGGCGAAGCCCCTACCGATATCGAGGAAAATGACTTCGATTCCGTGCCGCTCGTAGGAACGGAGATTAAGAAGACCGTCGAGCTGTCCCGAAAGATGGCAACGCAGTCGCTTTCCGGCTTCGAGCAGTACATCATTTCCGAGGTTTCCGCGCGTCTCTCCGTCGCGTGCAACGCATTCGTCCACGAGAAGCTTGCCGATGAGACTTACGGCATCGCGACCGCTAACAAGATTCAGACGGCGGCAGTAAAGAAGCTTACCAAGGCCGATATCGTGAAGATGCTGAGCCTGCTCCGCTCTTACGGCAACGCAGCGGCTAAGGGAATCATCATCTACGCCAACAACAACACCATCTGGAACCAGATTGCCATGCTTGAGGATGCTAACGGTCGTTCTTATTTTGCGAATGAGGCTACCGATGACCCGACGGTTCAGGGTCGAATCTTCGGCAAGGTTGTAAAGCAGGACGATTCAATCGCCGACAACGTGATCAAGGCCGGCTTCCCCGACCTGTTCAAGGGCAACATGTTTGATGGCCCTGACGTTACGCCTTACGTCCAGCCGCGAACCCAGAAGCGCTGCTTCGACGGTTATGTTCTGTTCGACGGTGTTCTTGCTGTCCCCGAAGCGTTCGCACAGCTCACTATCAAGCAGGCTTAAGGAGGTGGCGCGGCATGGCCGCAAAGGCTAAAGGCAAGCTGCTGGATGCGTGCCGCGCCGCGCTTCGCATCCCGGCTTTCGTAAACGACTACGACGAAGAGATTTCAGACGTAATCGAAGCCGCCCGCGCCGAGTTGGTTGCGGGCGGCGTAGCGGATGCCAAGGCGCACGACGATTCGGACGGGCGCGTTCGGCTTGCGATAAAGGTTTACGTCAAGGCTAACTTCGGCATGGACAACCCAGACGCCGAGCGCTTCATGAAGGCGTTCGAAACCATGCTCACGAGCATGAGCGGTGATTCTGCTTACAACGGCGGCGATGTCGCATGAGCGGGTGGGCTGGCATCTGTACGCTGATCGCCACGGTATCCGAGCGTGACGAGCTGGGGGTATCGCACAAAAAGGAGCGGTGCCGCCGTGTGCCGTGCAACGTGTACGGCATCAGCCAGACGGCGTATTACACCGCCGCGCAGGCCGGAGTTAAGCCGCAGGCCGTCATCACGGTACGCGCGTGCGCATACAGCGGTGAAAGGCTCTGCGAGTTCGGCGGTATCCGCTACGCCGTCGATTCGGCGGTTGTGGCGAACGTTGACAATGTGCGGCTTACGCTGGTCGAGAAAGTAGGCAACCGGTGAGCGGGATAAAGATTGACCAGCTTGAATCGATTATCGTCAACAGCATCGAAGAGGTTATCGAGGATAACGAAGAGGTCTTGCAGGGAAACGTCAAAGCGGCTGGCAACAAGGCGGTTCGCCTTCTGAAAGAGCGAAGCCGGAAGAAGAAGCGGCACGGCGGAAGCTATGCAAGGGGATGGTCTGCTGACGTTAAGAGCGAAGCGACCGGTACGACCTGTGTTGTCCACAACAGGCAGTATCAGCTTACACATCTGCTCGAGAACGGCCACGTCATCAAAAACCAGCACGGCAGCTATCCCGGCAGGGTAGAAGGCGATCACGTCATCGAGGGCGTTTACAGGGAAGTTGCCGCCGAGTTCTCCAAGGGGGCGCAATGAACAGCCTTAAAGACCTGGCACAGCTTCTTGATGCGTTCGGCCTGCCGTGGGCTAACGGCGGTTTCCGCGATGGAGAGTTTCCCACACCTCCGTATATCGACATCGAAGCCGGTTACGGCGATGGCGTGAGCGCCGACAACGTGGGATGGTGCCGCTGGATGCCCTACGATGTGGCGCTTTATGTTCGAGAGCGCGACTACGGGCTTGAGAAGCGATTCGAAGCGGCGCTCGATGCCGCAGAGTTTAACTACAACAAGACGGCAACGCCGCTTGACGGTGACGAGCTGGTTGAGACGGCTTACGAAATCGACGTTACCGAATGATGAAAGGAGCCGACATGGCGCGAAATGGATTTTTCGGCGTTAAGAACGCGCACATCGCGCGTTTTACCGACGAGGATACGTTTAAATATGATAAGCCTGTCCACATCCCCGGCACGGTCGAAATCAAGGTCGATCCGTCCATTGAGCAGGCAACGAGCTACGGAGACAACGAGCCGTGGTTGGACAAGTACCAGGACAACGGCGGTTCCGTCACGTGGTCGCTCTACGACATCGAGAGCACACCGGAGCTGCGCGAGCTTATGGCCGACATCAACGGATTCGACATCGACGAGAAAGGCCGCGTGCTGGCAACGTCGGGCAAGACTCCTAAACCCTTTGCGCTCTTGTTCGAGCAGCCCGGCCACGCCGTCGGAAGGCGTCGATGCATCTACAAGTGCACCAGTAAGCCCGTCTCCATTGATGCCAAGACGCTTGAAGAGAAGCCCGACATCACGCAGCTTGATTACGCGCTTACGTTCCGTCCCGTCAAGCTGCCGAGCGGCTGGCGCGGCAGCTACATCGACACATATGGCGATATTGACGGTTACGACAAATTCTTCGAAGAGGTAGATACTGCCGTCACGCCAAAGACTGTTAGCGAGGTCGCGTAATGGACGGCGGGATCATCGAGGTTGGCGGCATTAAGTACCCGGTTGCTTGCAACGCCTTCACCCCAATTGCCTATTCGCGTGAGTTTTTCGTCGAGCGTAAGGACGGGAGCCGCCGTCCCAAGGACATCAACGAGGCCATTTCCGTTGTTCTTGATGTCTCGGCAGCGTCGAATATTCCGCCTATCGTGCCACTGCTTGAGATTTTCTACGCCTGCGCGAAGACGTACAACGCCACGGCAAAGGAGAAGACAGATCTTGGCAAGTCCTTTGAGGATTGGGTTTGCGGCTTCCCGCAATCGGAATTCGACCTTGAGCGCGAAGGCGGTTGGGCATCTGACGTGATGCAGATCATCAAGGACAACTTTTTTCCGAACGCAAAAGCGGACGTGGAAGCCGCGACCGCCGAAGCATCAGATGCCGCCGCTTCCGCCGGAGCTGGAGAGTAGCTGCGACACACTCTATATCTATTCTTGCCAGCAGGCTGGATTGAGCATCCAAGACCTGCACGACCTGTCTTACGTGCAAGTGCAAAACCTTATCGAGGTGTACAGCTTCGTCAACGACGCTGTGGCATACGCCGAGGATGACGAACACGCGCGGCAGGGTGAAGCGGCCTTCTGGGCTGGCATGTGAGCGTAAAGCGCCAGCGCACCTATGCGGTGCGCTGTTCTGTGCGCTCATTTCTTTCATTGACAACTGAAAAGAGGTGGAACCGTGGCTGTCACGTACAAAGGTCTGACTATCAAGTTCGGCGGAGATACGACCGAGTTGCAGGGCGCGTTGAAGAGCGTGCAGAGCACGGCGAAGGATACGCAGGGCGCGTTGAAGGACATCAATCGCGCGCTGAAATTCGACCCCGGCAATACGGATTTGCTCGTTGAGAAGGAAAAGCTTCTGAACCGAGCGTACGGCGAGACGAAAGCGAAACTCGATGCCTACAAGGCCGCGCTTGCGACGCTCGACGAGAAGAAGCGAAGCGGTGCGACGCTCACTGAGCGCGAGGAAGCGCAGTATTCGAGCCTTAAGGCTCAGATTGCCATTTGCGAGAGCCAGCTCGAGAGCTATTCCGACGATTTGAAAAGCGTCAGCCGCGAAGCCCAGGCATCGAAGAGCAGCCTTTACCAGTTTGGTCAGACAATTCAGGACAATAGCGATAAGCTGGAAAAGGCCGGCAAGGGTCTAGAGACTGCCGGAAAGACGATAACCGGTGCCGTCACCGGCACTGCTACCGCGCTTGTCGGTCTTGCCAGCAGCCAGGAAGAGCAGATCGAGCAGACGCATCAGCTGGACGCTGCCTGGAAGGACGCAGGAGGTACTTCCGAGCAGGCGCGAAGCTCCTATACCCTGTTTTATAAGTTACTTGGCGAAGAGGACACCGCGACCGAAGCCGCACAGAACCTGTCACGCTTGACCACTAACCAGCAGGAACTGGACAAGTGGAGCAACATCGCCGCAGGCTCGTTCTCCAAGTTCGGCGATGCATTGCCGCTTGAAAACCTCGTGGAAGCATCGCAGGAGACGGCGCACACCGGCACCGTCACCGGCGGTCTTGCCGATGCCCTCAACTGGGCAACGGCAAGCAACGAGCAGTGGAGCGCAGCACTCTCCGGCAACCATGCGGCACAGCAGGCTTTCAACGACCAGATCGCTCAGGGCGCTACCAAAGAAGACGCTTTCAATGCGGCGCTTGCCGCCTGCGGTGACGAGCAGGAGCGCTCCTCGCTTATCACGCAGACACTCGATGGCCTTTACGGCAACATTGGCGAGACGTATCAAGAGACTAATAAGACGATGCTCGACACGCGCGAAGCGCAGGCCGAGCTAAACCAGAAGATGGCCGAAGCCGGCGAAGCGGCCATACCCTTCAAGGAAAAGGCGCTCGAGCTTGGAACGACCCTGCTTGAGAAGGTAACGCCGGCGCTCGAGGGCGTTAGCGACTGGTACAAGTCCCTAACGCCAGAGCAGCAAGACATGGCAACCAATGTCGTTTTGGGGACGGTCGCGTTCGGCGGGCTCACAACGGGCATCGGCAAGACGCTCCAAAAGGGCATCGAGATCGGCCAGACGTTCAAGGACGTTGCCGGCGGCTTCGCTTCCCTCGCAGGCAAGTTCGGCGAGGGCGGCGGCGCTATAAGCACGGCTGCAACAGGCTTCGGCGGCATCGCCGAGAAAGCTGGCGGCTTGGCATCTACCCTTGGCGGCAAGCTCTCTACAGGGTGGACATCGTTCACCGGATTGATCGCCGCAAACCCAATCTTGCTTGGTGTGGCTGCGGTTGCCGCTGCCGTCGCTGGCCTTACGTGGTTCTTCACGCAGACCGAGACTGGTAAACAGCTCTGGTCTGACTTCACTGGCTGGATTTCAGAGAAATGGCAGGGCGTGCAGGATTTCTTCGCAGGCGTGCCGGAATTCTGGTCTGGGATTTGGGACGGGATAACCGGAAAGGCCGAAGAGGTCAAAAACGGCCTTTCGGAAAAGTTCGAAGGCATAAGGCAAGGCGCGTCCGATGCTTGGGAGGGTTTGAAGACCAACGCGTCCGAAGCTTGGGAGAATCTGAAATCCGGAGCATCTGAAAAATTCGGCGCTATCAGGGATTCAATCCAAACAGATATGAACACCGGCAAAATTGTCGGTTCTTCGGCTTCAAATGCCCTTAAAGCTGCCATGAACGGTGATTGGGACGCTGCGAAGTCGCAGGCCGGTATTGCCTTCCAGGCTATCCAAAGCAACATCCAGACGAAGATGAACAATGCGAAGGATAACGCGATAAACGCCGGAAACGCCATCGGTGAAAAGCTTGGCTTCCCGGGGCTTGGCAGCAAGGTCGCTGGCGTTTTCTCGAACATCAAGAGCAATATCACTTCGCCGATCAACGATGCCTGGAACTTTGTCAGCAGCATCCCTGGCAGGATTCAGGGGGCGTTCAGCGGGATTCGCATCAGCTTGCCGCATATCAGCTTGCCGCATTTCCACGTCAGCTGGCGTGACATCGGTGGCGTTGTGGAACTGCCGTCCATCAGCGTCAACTGGTATGCAAAGGGCGCATCCTTCGACAAGCCTTCAATCATTGGCGTTGGCGAAGCTGGACTTGAGCACGTCACGCCCGATGCAAAGCTGCGCACAAGCGTCAGAGAGAGTGTCGAGGCGGGTATTTCTCGCGTGCTCGACCGCATAAGCGGCGGCTTCGGTGGCGGAGCCCAGGTGAACGTGACCGTCAACGCTACCGTTGCAAACAGCATGGACGCGTACACGACCGGTCAGCAGATCGGCGCTGGTATTGCCAGCAGGTTAAAGCAGAAGGGGGTGCCCGTTGGAGCTTAAGCGTAAGCGAAACCAAAGCGACAGCATTGTCTTCAACGGGCACGACCTGTCTAAGCTCGTCTACTGTAAGGTGCGCCGCCCAATCATGGCGGACGTTTCGGCGAGCTTCGAGGATGCGCCCGGGCGGCACGGCGAATACTTCAAGAACGCTCGTCGCTCCGGTTACGATTTACAGATTGACATGTGGATTCGCACCGAGCACCGGCGCGAGGTCGCAAAGGCGCGTCATGAGCTGGCGGCGCTGCTCTGGTCTGACGAGCCAGCGCCGCTTTATCTGCCCGATGACCCTACGCGTTATTTGATGGCAATCGTTAGCGGCGCAACCGACCTTGACGAGATCACCGACGATTGCCCGCAGGCAACCGTTACGTTCCACATCGGCGACCCCGACTATTACGGCCAGCATCGCCGGATGGACGTGAGCGGCGCGGCATCGTTCGCTGTCGGCGGCACGCTGCCTGCGGCGCTCACCGTGACGGCCAAGCCCGGCGCTTGCAGCTCTTGGCGCATCACCAACACCGACACCGCCGAGTTCGTCGAGGTTGTCCAGCCGTTGACGGCTTCGAGCGTGGTTCGGATGGATTTCGATAAAGAGCACGTGACCGTTAACGGCTATGTCGCTCAGCTCAACATCATGAGCGACTTTTTCAGTGTTAAAGACCGTGCACACATCAAAATCTCTAGCGGTTCCGCGACGTTGGAATGGGAGGAAAGATGGCTTTAACCAAGAAGGTCAACTTCACCCGTTTCAGCCGTTTCGGCGCGAACCTCGGACGGCTCACCTACACCGCCGCGACCCATGAGGACGCGACAGACGGCACCGACGAGCTTAAGATCAGGTGCGACGAGGATTTAGGCAAGGGCGAGTACCTTGTCTGGGTTGACCGCCAAGGCGTTGTGCACGAGCACATAGTCGACAAAATCGAGCGGCTGCACGATGACAGCGGCAAGCCCTATACCAGTGCAACGTGCATCAACTCCATCAACGAGACGTGGGATGACTATATCGAGGACAAGCGGCCGTCCGGCAGCGTGGCCGTGGCGCTCGCTTCAATACTCGCTGGCACACGTTGGGAAGTCGGCAACTGCGACCAACCAGGCAGCGCTTCGCATACCTTCTATCACGTAAAAGTCCGCGAGGGCTTGAGCGATCTGCTCAAAACATGGGGCGGCGAGATTGAAACCGTCATCGTAACGGACGGCGTGCGGGTCACACACCGATACGTGCGCGTGGTCGCGAAGCGCGGAAACCAACAAAGCCCCAAGCGCTTCACGTGGACTAAAGACCTGATCAGCATCAAGCGCAAGACCGGCAGCGCCAACCCAAAGACGAGGGTTTACGGTTACGGCAAGGGTGTTGAAACGGATGGCGGCGGCTATGGCCGACGCTTGACTTTCGGCGATATAAACGGCGGCAAGGATTACGTCGAGGATGCGTCCGCAACCGAGGTTTGGGGGCATCCCGACGGCAACGGCGGCATCGCGCCTGCGGTGGACGTTTACATTAACGAGCAATGCGAGGACGCGCCGCAGCTTCTTGCCGAGACGAACGACTACCTTGAGCGAGCCAAAACGCCGTCCGTCTCTTATGAAGCGAGTGTGATCGACCTATTTGCTTTCGGTCGAGATTGGGAAAGCGTTGCCGTCGGCGATTGCGTGGCGATCATCGACAAGGGCTTCTCCGCTGCGGGAATCAGGCTCAAGGGTCGCGTCTCGAAGCTGGCCCGCGACTTGGTGACCGGCGATGCCACGGTGGTGTTCGGCAACTTAACCGATGATCTGGCCGACATCTTTCAGTCAATGGCGCAGCAGCTCAAGAGCGGCAGCAATCAGCGGGCTAACTACGATGCGGCGGCTGGCACGTCCGTCTCGTGGCTCAACCAGCTCATGGCGGCGCTCAACAAGGCGTTCAATGCCGTCGGCACCTACAAGGTCGAGACGTTCGAGCTTGGCGTGATCTACTCCAACGTGCCGTTGGATGCCGCGACTGGCGTTCCGCTCAAGTCAACGTCCGGCATGTGGGCTGTCAATATCAACGGCATGGGCATCCGCCTTGCCGCAAATCTTACAAGCGACGGCCAATGGAATTGGCGAACGTTTATAACCGGCGCACAGGTGAGCGCCGATTGCATCAACGCCGGAACGATGCGGGCAGACCGCATCCGCGCCGGCCTGCTCACCGACGAGGTGGGCGCGAACTATTGGGACTTGGAGACAGGCGAATTCCAGCTTTCGCCAAATGCCAAATACGGCGATGGCGGCTGGACTGTCGATGGCGTTATCGAAGACCTGCACAGCGGCATGACGCAGAACGGAAAACACATCGAGGCCCTTGGGGAAGACTTCCAGACAAGGAATAAGGAGCTCGACGAGACGATAAGTACCCTCGACAAGACGGTTGACGACATCGCCAAAGACGGGATCGTCACCGAGGCGGAGAAAGCTGCCGTCAATAAGATTCTCCAGACCGTGCAGAAAGATAAAGAAGACCTATCTGCGCTACACAAATCGCTGTCGTCAAACAAAAACTTGCAGGTTCAGTTCAAGGCGCAAGTCTTAGAGCCGAGGTACAACAAAGCGTTCGGCGAGGGCGGAGCGTTCGATGTCCTGATGTCAGCCATCTCGGATGTCACAAACTGCTCAACAGCCGAGGCGCTGAAAGCCGCCATGTCGGATTATAAGAGCGCCTATGAAAGCTACTCATCCGCAGTAACGGTCTATTCGGCGGTAGCGCGACAGGCGATGAGCATGATTGCGCAAGAGGTTGCTAAGACCGATGCGGAGAAACTTGTCGACAATCTCGACGAGAGCCTCAAACAGCAAGAGATCTTCAATCGGCTAACTAACGACGGAGCAAACAAAGGCATCTACATGTCCAATGGCGAGCTGTACGTCAATGCGACATACCTCAAGAGCGGAACAATCGGCGACGGTCAGGGGAAGAACTACTGGAATCTGACGAGCGGCTATTTCCAGACGACCTATGGCGTCATCAGCGGGCTATCAATCGACAACAACAAATTGTATAGATATAAGCTCACGCTCGACTCGAATACCTCTGGCCTGTACATCGGAACGGACGGCTTCAGCGTGGGCGGCGGCACCTGCTACACAGCAATGGCCAACGGATACCTATACGGCGGCGCAGCTGAGGACATTACGGGCTACGTCGGATTCAACAACTACAACACCAAGTCCAAGGTGTATGGCGCGCGTCTCGCTGGCAAAGGGTGCATCTGCCTTCTCACCGATGACTGGATCGGTGTCGGCGAATACAAAGACCGTGGCGAGTACGTCTCCTGTAAGACCGGCATGAGCGGCAGCGTCACACTCGTCGGGAACCTGAAAAGCTCGTGGACAAATCTTCAACTGACCGGAACGTATAACGTGTCCGGCCTTTGCCAAAACCTGTCTATGACTTGGACAAATTGGACGATCACTTTCGACCACGGACTAATGATCACGTCGCTATAAGGAGGTATGGAATGACCACGTTCAGAGTTGAGAAGGATGGAATCTCGTTTTACGTCCAACCACACATGCTCGATTACTACGCTGCGAGTGGCTATGCCATATACAAGACTGTAGAGGAAAGCGTCACAGACGTTGCCGCGGAAATCGCCGCGCTTGACGATTCGGCACCGATTGTGGAGGAAGTGAAGGTCAATGGATAAAGGAATCGAATCTCTGGCAACCGCGCTCGGTGCCAGCGTTACGGAAAGCAAGCAGAGCATCGAAATCGAGAACATCATCCCCGATGAATATAGCAATATCCAGATGGAGCAGATGCTTATTTCGCTCGAGCCGCTTCTTGACCGCCGCGACATCGTAGGCTATGCCGCGGCACGCAATACGAGGGTGTTGCGTGCGGAGGCGCTTGAGTACCTAAAACGCCGCGATGAACTTATCGCGCAGTACGGCGAACCTGAACTTGGCGATGATGGGCTTCCCACCGGTCGCACACAGCTGCGCATCGGTTCAGACGAGCACAAGGCTTTCTGCCGCGAGATCGAGATGTACGCAAACATCAAGCATCGACCTAACCTGTTCAAAATTGCCTATGCCGATGCAATCGGAAAGATGACCGGAAACGAGATTCTGGCGTGCGAGTGGATGTTGGTCGACGGTGATGCCCGATGAACACACAGACCATCGAGCTTGATATCGACAAACGCGGATGCGGAAACAACTGCATTCGAATCGCGCAAGGCGAGCTCGGCGGAACAACCATCAAGGCGCTTATCTACGACAACGGCGGCGAGCTGTCTTTGTCTGGGTACAGTGCCTATTTGGTTGCCCGATTGCCAGACCGAATCCACTATTACCGTGGCAGCGCCACGGTCAGCGGCAATACGATCACCTACGTTTGCGATGAATCCAAGCTCGCAAGCGTTCCCGGTTACACCGACGAAGCCTATTTCGAAATCGTCAAGGACGATTTCCTTGCACAGACGGAGCGATTCGCCCTGGACATCCTGCGCAGCGCCAAAGAGGGTCAGCAACCAGCGCAGTCTTGGGACAACGCGATTGATGACCTTATCAGGCGTGGGGAAACCGCCGCTACCAAGGGCGAACAGGCCGTCACCGACGCGGGCAAGGCACTGAATAACGCCAACGCTGCGGTCAACATCTGCAAGAGCGCCACGGACGCGGCCAACACCGCGACGGGCAAGGCGAACGCCGCGACAAAGAGCGCCACAGATGCCGCTTCTGCGGCAAATACAGCCAAGACGAACGCCGCCGCCGCAACTGATGCGGCGAATGCCGCGACAAACGCGGCGAAAGCATCCAAGGACAGCGCGGATCAGGCGGCAGCTGACGCTCGTAAGGCAGCTGAGGAAGCTCGCGGCTCCGTGAGCGCAGACAGACAGTTTTATTTCAAGCGAATCACAGACGAGAACGGGGACACGCGCCCTGTTCTCGTCGATATGACAGTTAGTTAGGAGTTGGCATGGACTATAACTTTCCGACAGATGAAGCGCTGAAAGACGGCCTTGCTTCCATCGCAACAGCCATCGGCAAGATTGCCGACGTGAAAGCTCTTGAGCGTGATGAAGCGACCGGACGATACAAAAACAGCGCAATCAAAGCAATGGTGGACAAGCATAAGACCGGGCTTATTTACACGTGGCGTGTTCCCGCCGGAAGTCCTACGGCGCTGATTCCCGTGAGCGCTGCGGCAAAGCGTCTTGCTGCGACAAAGTTCGTTGCCGCCACCGCAGCCACTCCAGCCGTAGATCCGTGTAATGCAGAGGGCGGGCCGTGGTTCCACGTCTCCGCGAACGCGGGTGCCGATCCCGACGGCGCTCCGTGGGTTGTCGCTATCGATTCGGTGGATTACGGTTTCTCGCGCATCGACAACAGTAAGGGGAACAACGTCTACGAGATTGCGCCTGTGGTGTGGCAGCTTTGGGAGCCGCTTGAAAACGGCGATGCCCTATGGTCTGTCTCCGACACGAAGTTCACCGGTGCCGTCGCGTGCCCGGATGCATACTTGCCTGATGGAAGTCTGCGACCGTATATGCTTACGCCGTCATACCCTCTATCTATGGATTCGAATAACAACCCGCGCTCCATCTCGGGTATGCCGGTAAAGACGCGCGCGATCAGTCACGATTCGCTTATAGACATTACAAAGTGCGCCACGACGGGCTATGGTGGCATGAGCGCCTACGACCAGTGGTATATCAACTTTCACCAGCTCACCAAGACGCTTAACAAGTCCTCGCAGGTGGATTTTCAAGGCTGCTCAAACTTCAACGTACAGTTCAATCCTGTGATTGCCGAGAGCAATACAACGCGTATCATCGTTGCCGCTTCAATCGCCGCTTCGCTGCCGGTTGGATGCGCCCTCATGTACGGAACCAGCAACGCGGCTTCTTGTCCCGACCGTGGCGCATCGAACGCCTATGACGTGTTCGATGCTGCGGTAGTTGATGGCAAGGAGACGCTTGCGGACGGAAACGTTGCCCTGCTGATGCGTGTTGCAAAAGCGTTCTCCACTACCACTGATACGTGGGTTCAAACTTCGCCGTGGAACACCGGCTCGACCGACGAGCTTGTGGGGGATGGGCAGGTTGCCAATGATGGCAAACATCCGTTCAAGATCGGCGGCGTTGAGACAGCAACAGGTGCTTGGGAAGTCATGGGCTGCGCTCTGTTCGTGAGCGATGGAACGGGCTTCGGAATCGCCGTGAACCCCGACAGCCGCAACGAGAAAAAGGGAGCTGTTGCCGACGGCGTGATTGCAACTGCGGCGTGCATGCCGCTCAAAGAGGGCTACACGCTCAACTTGCAGATGGTGTGCGGCCTAATCCTCGAAAAGGATGTTGGCGGCTCCTCCACGACCGGCACGGGAGATTACTTCTACGTCAACGTTAACGACCAAACCGTGAAGGGAACTATTCGCGAGGTTCTGTTCCTCGGCAGCCTGGGGGACGGCACGGCGGCTGGTCTTCGCTACGCGTACGCGAACACGTGGTCTGGCTGGGCGAGCTGGTACGTCGCTTCCCGGCTTTCTGCCACCAGCCGCAGCCGGGGGTGAATCATGGCGTAGCCATGAGAGGGGGTTGACCCCCTTCTTTCTAACAACAAACAGGGATACACGGTGAGGGCGGCGCTGGTGTCTGGTTCAGTTCCTCGGCAACCTGAGGAACGGCACGAAGGCTGGTCTTCGCTACGCGAACGCGAACACGAGGTCTGGCAGGGCGAACTGGAACATCGCTTCCCGGCAATCTGTCTATAAACAAGAACCAAAAGTTCTCGCACCGTGCCTACCCGGCGCGTCGCTTTCTGGCGCGACCGGGCTAGCCTGGCTCAACTGAGCGAAATATGTCCGCAAGGCTCGCGGGTTAGTAGCCGCCTGGCGAAAGCTCGTATGACAGACAGAAAGAGCTTTGGATTTGAAAACCTATTGCAAAAACTACGTCTTCACGCGCCAAAAGGTTGCAGAAGCGCTTGAGGAATGGAAGAAGGGCGATTCCGGCAGGAAGAATGAGCACCGAATCCGAGAGGAATACGGCTCGGAATCGTCCTTCATCGACGTTATATGGCTTGAATTATCAACTGAAACACTGGAATTCGAGTCGATCAGAACGCATGTAAAGCACGACCCGAATTCAGGCAAGTTGCGCGAAATCAGCGTCGAGAGTGTCAAACGCCAAGTTTGCAACTACCTGTGCGTCAATGCGCTCGAGCCCCTGCTGTCGGCTAAAGTCGGCTTCTGGCAAGTCAGCGGCGGCGTTAAGGGCAAGGGTGCAGCCCTCGGCATGCGTAAGCTCAAGCGGGCGATTCGGCGCTATCTACTGCACGTCCACGTTGACATACGAAACTGTTACGGCTCCATGCGAACAGAGATGGTCTTTGAGCTTGCAGCACGTTACGTGCGAAACCACAAAGTGCTCTATCTGCTCTATACGCTGCTATCGAGCATGGGTGAAGTGCTTATTCTCGGTAGCTATCTATCGCTGCGACTGGCCGCTTTCGTCATCTCGTTCGCCTATCACGCAATCGAAGGCGTTGGGACGGTAAGGCGCGGCAAGCGCACGAATCTAGTAGGTTGTCAGGTCTGGTACGCAGATGACGGCTATTTGCTTGGCAACTCTAAAAAAGCGCTGAAAAGAGCAGTCATGCTCATCGCTCGCGTGCTCGCAGGCTTCGGTCTTGAACTTAAGCCTTGGAAGATCATGCATAACGGCGTTGAGCAAATCGATTTCGCGGGTTATCGAATTTGGGCAAAGCACGTCGATTTGCGGAAGCGACTTTGGAAGCGTCTCCGCCGCGCGTTTTTCCGATTTGACAAACGAAGAACGCCGAGACTTGCCCGCCGTGTGTGCTCGTACTTTGGGTGGATGAAGACGGCGGAGATGGAAGAGCAATTAGTTGTACGTCAAAGAGTGTTCAACGCGGCAAGAGCCGCGAGTTAGGAGAAAACATGATTGTTAAAGCCGAGCGCACTGGCGAAGCGCCGGAATCTGTCGAGGTTATCGGCCAGAATGTCTGGCTGCGCAAGAATATCGAGACTTCTACACGCGAGGTCGGTTTGAACGATTCCGACACGGCCCCGGAAACTGTATACAGGTATGACGAGGTGTATTTCGTCGATTGCGGCTTTCCGACCGTCGAGAGCGTGCGTGAAAGCTTCGACGAGCTTTGGAGCGTCCATGCAGCAGACGGAATGCCCGATTCGGCGCGAATCGACGACGCTATCAGGCGGTTGGAGGCGGTCAAGGCATCTCTTGCGGATACCAACGCAGCGCTTCTCGAAATCGGCGACATTGTTGGCGGTGAGTAGCGATGGCGAAGATCTACTACGAAGCCGTCATGGATGACAGGCGTACCGTCGAGAGCGTACCAAAGCTTTGGCGTGCCGCCGTGCAGAAGATGATCGATGACAATGCGAAGGAGAAATAATGGGAGCTATCTACACGTTCACGGAGCAGCAGATCTGGGCAATCGGCGGCGCATTCCTGATGATGCTTATCGACATGGTTACAGGCATCGCCCAGGCAATTTACAACCGTAGTTTTAAGTCTTCGACGATGCGCCGCGGCTTGTGTCATAAGGCAACGCTTTCCCTTATCATCATGCTGGTTATATGTATCGAGATTCTAAGCTCGCATATCGTTGGACTGAATTTCGGTGGTATTACCGTCTATGTCGTTTGCATCGCCATCATCGGCATGGAGTTCGCTTCTATCCTCGAAAACATCAAGCAGGCTTATCCAGAGCTTGCCGATACGCCCATCATGAAGATTTTCGAGCACGCCAACGTTGACACTGACGATATTACGAAGGCGATTGCCGATGAAGTCGCGAAGCGCGGCTAGGATGCGGATTGCCGTCGCACTACTGCTTGGCTTCGCGGTAGGAATGGGCTTGTGGTTCGTGTTGACTATCAACCACGTTGGCAGAGATACGGCAGCATTTGGGAAAGCCTATAACCAAGGCTATAGCGATGGTTATACGGCGGCTTTTCCTGTTTATGAAAAAAAGACGAGTGCGAAGAGCGGTTGTATGCCGCTCTTTCTGCAAAAAGACCCTCAATGGGCTAACGTCGCTTACTCGGACGAAACCATAGGCACGTACGGTTGCGGCCTTACGGCTGCTGCGATGGCCTTGAGCTACCTCAACGGGAACGAGATCACGCCAGACCTGCTGGCAGCTTTCGTCGGCGAAAGCTGCCTGACCGACCGGGTTAACGACATGGCCAAGTTCAGCGCCTATCTAGCGAAGACCTATCATTTCGAAGCCCGTGACACGTTTTGGGGCACGGGCGAAGCCCTCAAGGCCGTCGATGACGGCTGGATCGTCTTCGCAGGCGTTACCGGAACCCTTGGCGAGCGCTCTTACGGCTCGCACGTCGTGATGATTTGGCGCGAGAACACCGACGGTACCTACGCGCTCCGCGACCCTGATGACGGCACCAATTCAATCCATGCATGGACAGCCGACGAGCTTAACGCCGTTACTTTCACACAATTCAATGCAATTAAGAGGTGATGCAGATGACCATGAAGGGCATCGATATTGCAGACTGGCAAAAGAACCTTAATCTCGATTCAATCGAATACGATTTTGTCATCATCAAAGGAACCCAGGGCACCAATTACGTCAATACGTTTTGTGACGCGTTTGTGCAAAAGGCTATCAAGGCGGGTAAGCTCTGGGGCTTCTACCATTTCATGAATATGGATGATCCTATCAAGCAGGCGGATCACTTCTATCAGAACTGTAAAAACTATTTCGGCAAAGGTATTCCCGTGCTCGATTATGAGGACGGCGGCAGAATCGGCACGGACGGTGCCAAGAAATTCCTTGACCGCATCTATGCGCTTACTGGCGTGAGGTGTCTCTTGTATACCTACCGCAACCTCACCAAAGAGGAAGATTGGTCTAAGATTGCGCCCAACCACGCCCTCTGGGTTGCCCAGTATGCCAACGAGAATCAGACTGGATACCAGGATTCGCCATGGCTTCCGGATGGCGGCTTTGGTGCTTGGAATACATGTGTGATGCACCAGTATTCTTCGCACGGTAGGCTATCTGGGTACAACGGCAACCTTGATCTTGACATTGCCTTCATGGACGCTGCCGCCTGGTCGCGTTATGCGAAGCCCAGCACCTACAATGCGCCGGCTGCGACTGCCTATGAGAATAGTGGTAGCACCGCCGACCTTGCGGCAGACGTAATGCGAGGGAAGTATGGCAACGGTGACGAGCGCAAGGCCAAACTTGGTGCTCGATTCAACGAGGTGCAAGACCTAATCAATCGCACGGCCACCGCAAGCGCCGACGATCTTGCAGCGGATGTGCTCAACGGCAAGCTCGGCAACGGTGAGACGCGCAAGGTAATTCTTGGCACCCGCTATGACGAGGTTCAAGCTGTGGTCAATTCCCGCGTCAACGCCGTAGACATCGACGCCCTTGCACGCGCCGTCATTCGCGGCGAGTACGGCAACGGTGACGAGCGCAAGGCCAGGCTTGGCGCTAACTTTGATGCTGTGCAAAAACGAGTAAACGAGCTTCTTTAACTAAAATGCCCGCGCCCTGTAATGGGGCGCGGGCATTTTGCGTTTAGGGGACATGGCAACAAGTCTCTAACGGTTCATGTCCTCTCGAATCAAGTTCTTGATGTACTCGGTTGTATTGTCCTGCTCCTTGAGCCATTTATATATACTCTCGTCGTACTCGTTAGGGTAAAAGCGTATGACAAGCTGTTTCACCGACCTTTTGCGGTAGGAGGATGTTGCGCGTCTTTGCGCTTCGGTTGCCATTTCATTCACCGCGCTTTTCTCTGGCCTTGCGCCAGATGCGAAACGAGATAAACGAGATGACAAAAGCTATAATGCCTGTTTTCATCGCTGCACTCCTGATGTAAGATGATTCTGGCTAGCGGGGCACTGCCTAAGCAGCGCCCCTTGCCCTACCTAGACCTCTTTGCGTGCTTTCCGGGCTTGCGAGAGGTCTTTTTCTTTAGGGCTTCGATTCCTTCATCCAGCGCCTTTGCCAGTAGCACGCTGATGACAACAATCGTTAAGTCCCATATTTTGTCATCCATTTGAACCACCTCCTTTCTTTCTTACGTCTATTATTATAAGGTATACCCCATAATAAGGCAAGCTCATATTGAATTTTGCTAACTTTTTTTCGAGCTAAACAGTGTTATTATGCAAAACCAGTTAGTGGAGACTTTGATTTCGCGCCCGTTCGCGGCTATCGTAGGGTTCGCAAAGATTTTCTGAGGCTCCACCCTTGGATTTGATAAGCCGCTGACATTGTGTCGGCGGCTTTTTTAAAAAGAAAGGGCAATACCATGGCCGAGCTTGAGTCCCAACCACTGTCTGCCGAGGAGCGCGCCGAGTTGGAAGAGCTCCGCGCCGAGAAGGCTCGTCGCGAGGCCCAGGAAGAGGCGCGCCGCGAGCGTGAGGAGCTGGCCGCCCTGCGTGCCGAGCGCGAGAAGGCCGAGGAGGCCGCTGCGAAGGTTGCGCCCGCGCCCAAGCCCGCGCCTGCGCCCAAGCCCGCCGCCGCGAAGCCCGCGCCCGCCGCACCCAAACCTCAGCCCAAAAAAGCCGCTCACCCCAAAGCCGTCGAGCCCAAACCGAGCCGTGACGAGATGACCTTTGCCCAGCGCATGGTCACCTCCAAGGAGCCTACGGGCGAGAATGAGATCCCCGGCATGGCTCCGGCTCAAAAAATCATCATCGTGCTCGCCCTCATCGCGTTTATCGTCTTTATGGTCTACACGATCACGGGCAGCATGGGCCTGCACTAACCTGTTCGCGCCGGGCTCCATGCCCGCACGTCCGCCTCGCCCAACCCTTAACCTCTGCACAACACATCCGAAAGGTCGCCCCATGGCTTTGACCGACATCTCGCATCCCACCGACATCGCAATGCTCACCGATCTGTACGAACTCACTATGGCCCAGGGCCTGTGGGAGAGCGGCAAGGCCAATGAGCAGGGTTGTTTTACGGCGTTTTACCGCGACCATCCCTTTGGCAGCACGTATGCCGTCATGTGTGGCACCGCCGAGCTGCCCGAGCTTGTCGAGAACCTGCGCTTTACGCCCGAGGATATCGACTACCTCGCTTCGCTCCAGGCTCCTGCCGGCGGCGCGATGTTTAAGCCTGCATTCCTCGACTACCTGCGCAACTTCCGTGCGCACGTGAATATCGACGCCGTGCCCGAGGGCGAGCTCGTGTTTCCGCGCGAGCCCATGGTGCGCGTCACCGGCCCGTCGCTGGAGTGTCAGCTGCTCGAGACCGCGCTGCTCAACATCGTCGGTTTCCAGACGCTCGTCGCCACCAAGACGGCGCGCGTGGTGCTGGCCGCCGATGGTCGCCCCGTCGCCGAGTTTGGCCTGCGCCGTGCCCAGGGTCCCGATGGCGGTCTGGCCGTCGCGCGCGCAAGCTATGTGGCCGGCTGCTCGTCCACGTCTAACGTGCTTGCAGGGCGCCGTTACGGCATCCCCGTCTTTGGCACGCACGCGCACAGCTGGGTGATGAGCTTCGATTCCGAGCTCGAGGCCTTCCGCGCCTTTGCCAAGTCGAGCCCCAAGAACTGCACGCTGCTTATCGACACGTACGACGTGCGCGAGGGCTGTGAGCATGCCATTACGGTTGCCAAGGAGATGGAGGCGGCGGGCGAGCGCCTGTCGGCCATTCGCATCGACTCGGGCGACCTGGCTAAGTTGTCCAAGTATGTCCGCGGCCGTTTTGACGCCGAGGGCCTGCCCTATGTGGGGATTTCGGTCTCCAACGATCTTGACGAGTACACGATTCAGTCGCTGCTCGACCAGGGCGCGCCCATCGATAGCTTTGGCGTGGGTACCAAGCTCGCGACCTGCTACGATCAGCCGGCGCTGGGCGGCGTGTACAAGCTTTCGGCCCGCCGCGCGAGCGAGACGGACCCGTGGACGCCGGTGGTGAAGCTCTCCGAGCAGCCCTACAAGCGCACGATTCCGGGCGTGCAGCGTGTGCGCCGCTATTACGACGGCTTTGGCGGCCCGGTCTGCGACATGATCTATGACGAGGATCATCTGGCGGGGGAGGGCGCCGCGCGCGGCAATACCCTCGTGGCCGTGAACGATGCCGCCCTGGTGACCGATGTGTCCGAGCTTGAGTATCGCGAGCTGCTGGTGCCGATCGTGCGCGATGGCAGCGCGGTGGCTCCGCGTGAGAGCATCAAGGACGCGCGCGAGCGCTGTGCTTGGGCAATCGATCATCTGGACGCGGCTTTCAAGCGCTTCCTGTATCCGCAGACCTACGTGGTGGGCATGGAACAGGGCCTGGCCCAGGTGCGCGACGAGCTCGTACGTAAGAACATGGCCGCGGCTTCGGCTTTCCCCTGGGCAAAATAATCCGAGGGGGATGGAGAAAAACGGACCATTTTCGTCCGTCCCGCACCAGGTGCCCCGGCTGCCCCCGCTCGCCCGAACGCTCGACATCCGATTGGTTTGACGTATGACGACTTCTTATAAAACGATGGTGGTAAAGATCGGCTCGTCCACGGTGGTGGGCGCCGATGGCAAGGTCAACCGCGCCTTTATCGGCGGGCTTGCCGATCAGGCTGCTGCCCTGCGCAAGCTCGGCTGGCGTCTGGTCGTGGTAAGTTCGGGTGCCATTGCCTGTGGCTATCCCGTGCTGGGCTTCGACCGCAAACCGGTCGGCGATCTGCCGAGCCTGCAGGCATGCGCTTCGGCCGGTCAGTGCATCATCTCGTCGGCCTACGACGAGGAGTTCCATGCGCGCGACTTACTCACCTCGCTCGTGCTGCTCACGCGCCACGACACGGCGCGCCGTACGTCCTACCTGCACGCGCGCGACGCTTTGCTTCGCCTGGTGGAACTGGGTGTGGTGCCGATCGTCAACGAAAACGACACCGTCACCGTCGACGAGATTAAGTTCGGCGACAACGACACGCTGGCGGCGCTCGTGAGCTGTCTGGTTTCCGCCGACTTGTGCGTGACGCTCTCGGACATCGACGGCCTCTACACCGCCAATCCGCACGAGGATCCGACGGCCGAGTTTGTCCCGGTCGTGCACAAGATCGATGCCAAGATCATTGCCTCGGCGGGTGATTCTTCGACCTCGGTGGGTACGGGCGGCATGATCACCAAGATTCGCGCGAGCCGCATTTTGATGACGGCCGGCATTCAGAGCGTGATTTGCTCGGGCGAGGAGCCCGATGCGCTCGTGCGCCTGGCCCGTGGCGAGAGCGTGGGAACCCTGTTCGATCCGCCGGCGGAGCGCCTGGATATTGCGCCGCGCAAGCTGTGGATCGCACTGGGTGACAAGGCACATGGCTCGGTAACGGTTGACGACGGTGCCGCGAAGGCGCTGGTCAGCCGTGGCTCGTCCTTGCTCGCGGTGGGTATTCGCCAGGTCGATGGAGAGTTTGCCGAGGGCGATGTGCTCGATGTGTGCGATCCGAGCGGTATGGTCGTCGCCCGCGGTATCGCCGAGGCCGATTCGGACGTGCTGGAGCTTGCTGCCGGCCGCCGCCAGGACCAGATCGCCGGCAACCGCCTGCTGGCAGACCTGGCCGAGAAGCCCGCGATCCATCGAGATAATTTAATCGTCTTCGCCTAACCAATTGACGCTGCAAACGCCCCTAAGCGGCAATCTGACTTTCAATCGTCGGGCATGACCAAAAGGTCAATGCCCTCCTCTTTCACGTCACCTTGCTCGCTTAGGGGCGTTTTAGCTTTCCGTCCTCTACCTGCGGCATCGTCGTTGTCGGTACTTATTCGGCACTTGGGGACGTTCCTTTTGTGCCGGCAGTTGGGGACACTCCTTTGCTGGAAGATTCGGCGCAGGTCTCCGCGGTTGAGGGCTTCGTCGAAGAGGTGCTTGAATACCACGCTGCCGTGCAGGCCGTCGTGCTCGAACTTGTTGGTCACCCAGGCGTGCGAGTTGCCCACGCGGCTGAGCGTGTCGAGCTGCATGCCCGAGTCCACGTACATGTCATCGAAGTACACGGCGGCTTGGAGTGGTACTTCGTTGCAGGCAAGTCGCTGCGGGTCGTAGATCTTGTCCCAGCTGGTGTCCTCCATCAGCAAGTCCATCGCCGGCTTGAAGGGCTTAAGTTCGGGCATCTGCTTAAACATCCACGGGAACATGGCCTCGCCGGTAAACATGAGCGGGCGCGCGAGTGTGTCGAACTCGGCACGATGAGCTTTCTCTTCTGCCGCGGCCCAGCGAGTGGGCATGGTGTCGCCGTCGGCGTAGATGAACTCCTGAAGCGTCCAGTACAGCGGGTTCGTGCGCGTGTTGGTGCGCTCGAAGGCGCGCATCAAAAAGCCATCGGATACTGAGGCACCGCAGCTCAGCGTGCCGTCGCCGTCAACAAAAGCGTGATCGATAATCCAATGCATGCGCTCAAAGCTCGGCTTCATGCCAAAGTCGCTGCCCATAAGCTGCAGGCGCTCCACCGTCATTGGCGAGCCGTCGGGCAGCACGGGCCTCTGCTCCTCAAGCGCATCGGCAAGAACCGCCACGCGCTCGACGTCGGCGGGGTAGCGGTCGTAATACTGCTGCGTTTTGGCGGCCATGCGCGGGAAGGTGTGCGCGTAGACCTCGCTGGCGCTCGCCGGGACGTGGGGGATGCCACCACAGGTAAAGCTCGCCGCCACGCCCTCGGGGAAGAGCGACAGGTAGCCCAGCGTCAAAAAGCCGCCGTAGCTTTGGCCGAGCGTGACCCACGGCTTGCCGCCAAAGCCCACGAGGCGCAGGTACTCAAAATCGCGCACGATGGAGCTGGCGAGGTGACGCTTGAGAAAGTCCGCCTGCGAGCGTGCGGCATCGGAGCCGGCCGCCGTCGCGCGCTCGCCCAGAGCCGCGATCGTGCGCCCGTCTACACAGCTGCTGCGCCCGGTGCCGCGCTGGTCGGGCAGGACGACGCGGAAGTGCTTGACGGCCTCCTCGATCCAGCCATCGCTTGTGGGCGACAGCGGACGCGGGCTCTCGCCACCGGGGCCGCCCTGCAAAAACAGGAGCAGCGGCAGATCGTCGTTGATGCGGTCGGGCGCGCAAACCACGCGGTAGAAGAGCTTGATGCTCTCGGGCGCGCCGGCGATGGGTGCCGGCATAGCGCCGCGGCGCATGGTACTGCCGACGGCCAACAGCATCGGCTCTAGGCCGCGCCAGTCAAGGGGGACGTCGATGCTGTGGTCTTCGACATAGAGGCCGGGGACGTGGTACGAAGTGATGAGGGCCATGCGGTACTTCCGTTCGTTGCGGTGTTTCGGGTTGACCAATTCTACCGCCGCGGGCGAGGCCATGCGCAAATCGGCTACCATGGTTGCAAACTTCTAGGAGAAAGGGCCGCCTATGTCGGTCGATATAGCCACGTATGTCCATGATCTTGCCGTTGCCGCCAAGGCAGCGTCGGCCTCGCTTGCCACGGCGAGCGACGAGCAGCGCCAGGAGGCCGTGTGCGCCATGGCCGCGGCGCTGCGCGATGGTGTCGACTCCATCGTCGCCGCCAACGAGCTCGATATGTCTGCCGCGCGCGATGCGGGCACCTCAGCGGGGCTCCTCGACCGTCTGCTGTTGACGCCCGAGCGCGTCGAGGGCATGGCCGCCGGCCTGGAGAAGCTCGCTGAGCTGCCCGATCCTGTCGGCCGCGTGCTCGACCACCGCGTGCTTGCAAGCGGCGTGGACCTCACCCGCGTGAGCGTGCCGCTGGGCCTGGTCGCCATGGTCTATGAGGCGCGCCCCAACGTGACGGCCGATGCCGCGGGCATCTGCATCCGCACCGGCAACGCCTGCATTCTGCGCGGCGGTTCGCTGGCCTATCACTCGTGCGCCATGATTGCCGAACTGCTGGCCGATGCGCTTGAGGCCCAGGGTTTCCCGCGCGAGGCTATCTCGATGATCGAGTCCACCGACCGCGAGGCCACCGGCGAGCTCATGAAGCTTCGCGGCATCGTCGACGTGCTCATTCCGCGTGGCGGTGCGGGCTTGATCCAGCGCTGCGTGCGCGAGTCGCTTGTGCCGGTGATCGAGACGGGCACGGGCAACTGCCATATCTACGTGCATGAATCCGCCGACTTTGACAAAGCACTCAACATTATCGTCAATGCCAAGACCCAGCGCGTGGGCGTGTGCAATGCCGCCGAGTCGCTGCTGGTGGACCGCGTCGTGGCAGATTCGTTTTTGCCTGCGGTCGTGGCCGTGCTGCACGACTACGGCGTACTGATTCACGGCGACGAGGCCGCGTGCGCTGCATGCGCCGACGCTGGGCTTGCCGAGGGCGACGACTATGTTGCCGCGACTGAGGAGGACTGGGGCCGTGAGTACCTGGCGCTCGAGATGAGCGTGAAGGTCGTGGCGAACGAGGGCGAGGCCATCGCGCACATCAACCGCTACGGCACCATGCACTCCGAGGCCATCGTTGCCGAGGACGAGGACGCTTGCGAGCGCTTCCTGGATGCGATCGATGCCTCGGCTGTGTATGCTAACGCCAGCACGCGCTTCACTGACGGCGGCGAGTTTGGGCTGGGTGCCGAGATCGGCATTTCGACCCAAAAGCTCCACGCCCGCGGCCCCTTTGCCGCCGAGGCCCTCACCACCTACAAATACAAGCTCCGCGGCACCGGCCAGGTCCGCCCCTAACGCCCGCGCAAAAAAACCACCGCAAAGGGGACAAGCATCTTTGCGGTGGTTTTGGTGTTAAGCCTGGAAGGTGTCGCGGTCGGGGGCGAAGGACTGCATGGCTGCGATGGTGCGGTCGAAGAGCTCGGGAAGCTCCCAGCCCAGCATCTCGGCGCCCTGCGAAATTACATCGCGCGAGCAGCCGGCGGCAAAGCGCTTGTCCTTGAATTTCTTTTTGAGCGACTTGGTCGTAAAGTCCATGACGCTCTTGCTCGGGCGCATGATGACGGCGGCGCCGATCAGGCCGGTGAGCTCATCGCAGGCAAACAGGATCTTTTCCATCTGCAGCTCGGGCTTGGGCAGCGAAGAGTTGAAGTCTGACGTGTGCGTCTGGATGGCACGGATAAGCTCGGGAGTCGCACCCTCACCCTCGAGAATCTCGGCGGCATAGATGGTGTGGTTCATGGGGTCGTCCTCATGCTCCTCCCAATCCAAGTCATGCAGCAGGCCGACGATGCCCCAAAACTCCTCGTTCTCGGGGTCGAACTCGCGCGCAAAGTAGCGCATGGTGCCCTCGACCGTTTCGCCGTGGGTGATGTGGAACGGATCTTTGTTGTGCTCGTTGAGCAGTTCGAATGCACGGTCGCGGGTGATTCCGGCGGTAAGCAGCTCTGCCATAAGAGACTCCTTGTGCTCGTAGGTATCGATAAGAATGAATACTACTAGAACAAGAAAACCGCCACAAAGGTGCTTGTCCCCTTTGTGGCGGTTTTTGGCAGGTTAGTTGAGGGCGGCTTGGGCTAGGCGGGCTTCGGCGTCCTCCTCGGTGACACCCAGGGCCACGGCGAACTCCTCGATGGAGCGGCGCTTGGCTTCCTTGAGTACGCGCATGTAGTAAGAGCTGGGTTTTTTATCCGCTTCCTCGGCCTGGCGAATACGGTGCATCATGGTTTTTGCCACGCGGACCGTCTCGGGCGCACCCAGCTTGAGCTGCTGCTTAAAGTGCGTCTCCTCCAGCGAGCTGTTGCGCTCGGTAAAGGTGTCGCACTCCAGCTCGTCGTAGTGGCTCAGCAGGTGCTCGGCATCTTGCTGGGAGATGGCGGCGTGCAAACGATCGGCCTGCGCCACGGGGTACATAAGGATCGTCTGCGCATGTCCCTGCTTGGTCTCGAGCAACAACATGGGCTGCGGCGTGTCGTCCCTAAAACCGACGACGGTGCAGACTCCCTGACCCGGATGAATGACGTGTTGACCGATTGAGAACATGCTACCTCCAACTTATACGAATTCACGTATGTTAAGAATACCACGCTGACGTGCGTAAACCCTTACTTTATGCAGGAAAAGCACACAACTCCGATAGGTAAGAGTATTCGATAAAATGCACCACCCATTCATATGTTTATGCAGTTCCAACGCGTGCATAATCTGCAGGCAAACCGCTAACTTTGTACTGCCGCGCAGGGGCGGTAGTCATTTTTGTGCATATGCAATATCTATTAGCTTTACCCTGCGACAGTGTGCGTCGCTTGTGATAGAGTGCTACAAACTCTGGCTTTTGCCCTACGAGTGACCAAGAGCTCGGGGGCTTTAACTCAAGGAGGATCTATGCCCGAGAAGATTGAAGAGCTGGTACGCGCTGCGCTTGCTGCGGCCCAGGAGGCCGGCGACCTTTCCGCATTTGAACTTGACGATTGCGCCATCGAGCGACCGGCTGACACTTCTCATGGCGAGTGGACCTCCACCATGGCCCTGAAGTCTGCCAAGCTGGCCCACTGCGCCCCGCGCAAGATTGCCGAGGCCGTCGTTGCCCATATGCCCGAGGATCCCGCGATTGAGAAGGTCGAGATCGCCGGCCCCGGTTTCATCAACTTCTACCTCTCCGTTGCCGTCAAGAATGCCATCTTTGGCGAGGCCCGCGAGAAGGGTATGGACTTCGCTAAGTCCAACGTCGGTGGTGGCCTGAAGACTCAGGTCGAGTTCGTCTCCGCCAACCCCGTCGGCCCCATGCACATCGGCCACGGCCGCTGGGCCGCTCTGGGCGACTCCCTCTGCCGCGTTATGGACCACGCCGGTTACGACATCCAGCGTGAGTTCTACATCAATGACCACGGCTCTCAGATGAACACCTTCGGCAACTCCATCAGCACGCGCTATATGCAGCTCGCCGACATCATCGCCAAGCAGGGCGTGGACATCGATGAGGCTCACAAGATTCTGATCGCCGACCGCGATGCCTTTGTTGCCGATGAGAACGACGAGCACCCCGAGACCCATCCGTATCAGGATAACTTTGCCGAGACTCTGGGCAAGGACTCCTACGGCGGCGACTACATCATCGACGAGGCCGCCGAGTTCTGGCGCACCGACGGCGACAAGTGGGTCGAGGTCGATCCGCAGGAGCGCATGGAGAGCTTCCGTGAGCGCGGTTACGTGAAGATGGTCGACAACATGCGCGACCTCTGCCACGCCGTCAACTGCGACTTCGATCGTTGGTTCTCCGAGCGCTCGCTGTATGTGAAGGACACCGAGGGCGAGGCCGCCGGCACCTCCGCCGTCGATCGCGCTTTCGAGAAGCTCGACAAGATGGGCTACCTCTACACCAAGGACGGCGCCCTGTGGTTCCGCTCCACTGATCTGGGCGACGACAAGGACCGCGTCCTGATCAAGTCCGACGGCGAGTACACCTACTTCGCCTCCGATGTTGCCTATCACTGGGACAAGTTCCAGCGCGTCGACCACGTCATCGACATCTGGGGCGCCGACCACCACGGCTACATCGAGCGCGTCCGCTGCGTCTGCGACGCTCTTGGCTATCCCGGCAAGTTCGAGGTTCTGCTGGGCCAGCTCGTCAACCTGCTGCGCAACGGCAAGCCCGTCCGTATGTCCAAGCGCAAGGGCACCATGGTGACCCTGCAGGAGCTCGTCGACGAGGTCGGCTCCGACGCCGCCCGCTACACGCTCATCTCCAAGAGCTCCAACCAGATGGTCGACTTCGACATCGAGGCCGTCAAGAAGCGCGACAACTCCAACCCGGTGTACTACGTGCAGTACGCTCACGCCCGCGTGTGCTCCATCCTGCGTCGCGCCGCTGACGTTACGCCCGAGCAGGCTGACGAGATGGGCATGAAGGCCGTCGCCGCCAAGGCTATCGGTGAGAACGTCGATTACTCGCTGCTGACCGACCCGACCGAGCTCGCCCTTTCGCGTAAGCTCAACGAGCTCACCGACCTCATCGCCAGCTGCGCTCGTGACCGCGCTCCGTTCCGTCTGACGCACTTTGCCGAGGAGCTCGCCGGCGACTTCCACAGCTTCTATGCTGCCTGCCAGGTGCTGCCGAGCGAGGGCCGTCCCGTCGACCCCGAGCTTTCGCGCGCCCGTCTGGCCGCTTGCGACGCTGTCCGCGTGACGCTCGCCCTGGTGCTCACCCTCGTTGGCGTTTCCGCACCCGAGCAGATGTAATCTACGGGTCGTTTGACCGTGTAGGTTCGGCTTCGCTGGGCCCTATAAGCCCGATCTCCATGCGGAGGTCGGGCTTTTTGCGTTTGGCGGGGCTTTTTGGCGTGTTGGAAAATGCTACAAAAACGCAACTATACCGGTTTACGGGGCTGAATCGCTGCCTGGCGACCATAGCAACAGCAGCGAAAATAAAACCGCAGGTAGATGGCTTGCCGAATATTAAAAATGCAGGGTATGGTTGGCTTACGCCGTTCTTGCACCGTAATCCGCCATCGTTTTGAAAACGACCCCTTGGGGACGGAGGAATACGGATCATGTTTGTCCCGGGTGAGAGCGGTACGAAACCATCCGCCACGAATCGGGGTTATCTACTACGTTTAGTCGCATACCCCGAAGCATGTCGCAAGGTGCGATATTAAAACTGCAGGTAGCTGGCTTGCGATTTTAGGAAGATCGAGGGGATGGTCAGGGGTCGCGGGTCAAACGTAGTAGATAGGCGCGTTTCGTGGCGAGCCGATCCTGGGACCGACGATCCTGCTCTCGTGCCTTGTAGTCACCACGATCTTTGGGGGCTCGGCTGGCCTCTCCATATAAGTTGCGGTGGAATAGTTCCCGTTTGGGGCGGCTGCCGGGTTTTTCAGGAACTCTTTCACCGCAACTTATGAGAGGTGGACATCGCCGCTCGTGGCTTTGTAAAGAGTGTCCCTTTTGGCTAGTCGTTTAAGAACGTCCCCGATGACTAAGTTGCAGGTGGTGGCGGTTGTGCTACACTAACGCTGCGTATATAACGCAATCATCTCGATACAGATCAATGATGTCCGTCGTTTTTGTACGGAGCTAGACTGTTTAGCCGCCCTGAAGGTATATGCAGGGAGCATGTGATCACAGGGCTTGAAAAGAAAGTTGAGCAAACACTGTGTCTGATCAACAGCAAGAAAACGAAATAACGATGGCGCAAACCGCTCCCGCTGCACCGGTTGCGTCGGACCAGGTCGCGATGCCCGCGCCGGTGCAGGCCTCGGATCCTGAGGCCCCCAAGGCCGCTTCGACGCCTGCGCCCGCATCGGCTGAGAAGGTCGCGCCTGCCGCTGGCGAGGGAGTTGCCCCTGCCGCCGAAGAGGATGCCGCGCCCGTAAAGCCCAAGCGCACGCGTCGTGCGCCTAAGCCCGCCGCTGACGGCGAGGAGGCCGACAAGCCCAAACGTCGCGCCACGCGCGCGACGCGGGCCAAGCGCACCGTTGCCGATTCCTCCGCGCCGATTTCCGATGAGGTTGCACAGGCCCGTGCGCTGGCGCAAATCAGCGAGGCTCAGGTTGTGCGCGCCCGTCGCCGTGCCGCCGAGCGCGAGGCCGCGGCACTGACCGAGCTTGCAGCGCCGGTCGTCTCCGAAGCGCCTGCGGCCACCGAGGCCCCTGTCGCGGGGCAGCCGACCGATAAGCCGGCTCCGCGCACGCGTCGTCGTGCGGCCAAGTCTCAGCAGGATGCTGAGCAGGCGGCTCAAGAGTCCGGTGAAGCTCCGTCTCGTTCTGCGCTCGGGGAGGGTGCGCAGCCCTCTGAGTCTGCAACACCCGCTGAGGCCAACGAGGTTCCCGTCGTCGATCCCGCTCTTCGCCCGCACCGTCGCGGCCGCAAGCCCAAGGCCTTCGTCGAGGCCGAGAAGGCTGCCGCCGCCGCTGCAGCAGCCGCAGCTCAGGACGCTTCGATGACCGCCGCGCCTGCGCCCGTCGCCGATGCTCCTGCCCAGGGAGCCGCTGCCATCGAAGCCGGAGCACTCGCAGAGGGCGAGCCCGCCGATGTTCGCCCCGGTCGTAGCCGTCGCACGGCCGCTAAGCGCTCGTCCAAGGTCAAGGGTTCGAAAAAGGACGCGTTCGAGGATACTGGCAACGAGGTCGCCGAGGCAACCGTCGACTCCGCTTCCGATGCCGAGAACGCCGGTCAGCCGGCAGCCGAGAAGCCCAAGCGTACGCGCAAGAAGTCTGCAAAGGCCAAGGCCGCCGAGCATCAGGCCGATGCCGATGCCGGTTCCGTCATCGATGGCAAGTCTGACGGCGAGGCCTCGAACAACGCCGATGCCGCTGCCGCCGATGGCGCTACGACCGCCGAGACCGACGAGAACGCCCGCCCCAACCGCCGTCAGCACAAGCGCAACGACGAGCGCAGCGAGCGCAAAGACGAGCGCAACAACGACCGCCGCAACCGTCAGCGCGATCGCAAGCAGCGCAACAAGGAGCGCAACGCCGCCCCGACCGAGCCTACGCTTTCGCGCGAGGAGCTCGCGGCCATGAAGGTCGCCGAGCTGCGCGAAAAGGCCAAGGAGTTCGAGATCGAGACGACCGGCAAGAAGAAGGCCGAGCTCGTCGAGGAAATCTACACCACTGCTGCGAAGGCCGAGGGCTTCCGTGACATCAAGGGCATTCTGCAGATTCGCCCGGACAGCTCCGGCATCATCCATGCCCACGGCTACATGAAGTCCAGCGACGACGCCTTTGTGCCCGCATATCTCATCCGCTCCGCACGCCTGCGTACGGGCGACGTGATCGAGGGCTCGCTTCGTCCCTCGCGCGGCGGCGACAAGCGCGCCGGCCTTGCCAAGATCACAACCGTCAACGGTCTTGATCCCGAGCAGGCCCGTAATCGCCCCAAGTTCGGCGACCTCACGCCGGTCTATCCCAACGAGCCTCTGCGCATGGAGCACGGTAAGGATTCCATTACCGGTCGCGCTATCGACATCGTGTCGCCGATTGGCAAGGGTCAGCGCGGCCTGATCGTGTCGCCGCCAAAAGCCGGCAAGACCACGATCCTCAAGAAGATCTGCCAGTCTATCTCGATCAACAATCCCGAGGTGCACCTCATCTGTCTGCTCGTCGACGAGCGCCCCGAAGAGGTCACCGATATGCAGCGCTCCATCAAGGGCGAGGTCGTGGCCTCGACCTTCGATATGCCCGCCGAAAACCACACTCGCGTGGCAGAGCTCGTGATCGAGCGTGCCAAGCGCATCGTGGAGCTGGGTGGCGACGTCGTGGTGGTGCTCGACTCCATCACGCGTCTTGCCCGCGCCTACAACCTGGCCGCTCCCGCCTCGGGCCGTATCCTGTCGGGCGGCGTCGATTCGGCGGCCCTGTATCCGCCTAAGCGCTTCCTTGGCGCTGCTCGCAACATCGAGAACGGCGGCTCGCTCACCATCCTGGCCTCCGCCCTCATCGATACCGGCTCCAAGATGGACGAGGTCATCTTTGAGGAGTTCAAGGGTACCGGCAACATGGAGCTCAAGCTCGACCGCGACCTGGCCGACCGCCGTATCTTCCCGGCCATCGATCCCGTTGCCTCGGGCACGCGCAACGAGGATCTGCTGGTCGACGAGCAGATGCGCCCGTTTGTCTTTGGCCTGCGCCGTATCCTCGCCGGCATGAATAATACCGAGCGCGCGGCCGCGTCGTTTATCAAGGGTCTCAAGGGCACCAATACCAACCAGGAGTTCCTGGTGCGTTCGGCAAAAAAGCACAGCGATTACGAGCAGACGTTCTAGGCCGTCCGCCGCACGCGACAACAACCATAGACATGTCAGAAGGGCCGGGGTTTAGATCCCGGCCCTTTTCGTATAGCCGCTCGCCAACAATTATTGACCTCACGACCGGCAAGCAGCGATTTTCCCGTTTCAATCCCGCTTCGTCGCTTGCAATCCCCAAGGGGGTTTCGCATAATAGCTGTTAAGCTTCGCGACGGAAAACGCAGATGAAACGAACCATATACCGTTGCTTTGGGGCATAGCCCCGCTTCATCTTCTCTCGCGCAGCCAACTGAATGATGCGATTTGGGTGCTGGAAGATGGGGAGAGCTCATGGCTTCTTCTGATGCAACACAACGAGCAGTCCTTGCTGGACTTTCCTGCGGAATCGGCCTTGCCGCTCCCGTGGTGATGTATGCTGCCACGCTGCCGTTTTCGTCGGTGAACGAGACGGTCGTCGCGGGTGCTGTTCCCTTTGCCGTGGGTGCGGTGGCGGGCGTAGGCATCTATGCCGCCTCGCTCGGCATTTCTGAATATCGTGCTCAGCATACCGAGCGCCTGTTCGAGCCCGACGCCATGGGTGGCGCTGCGAACGTCAACCAGTATCAAAATGAGTTCCAGACCGCTTCGATGCCCGCTCAACAGCAGTGGGCTGCCCCTCAGGGCGTTGCTACTGCGGCTCCTGCCGCTCAGGCAAACGCCGCGCAGCCTTCAACGGTTTTCTCCGGCCTGACCGGTGCCTTCCAGCGCCGTCGTGCCGACGATGGCGTCCCCACCATCGCCCGCGCCGCAGACGCCATGAGCGAGGCCGACGCCTGGTCCATGATCGATAGCATCCTCGACGACGATTCGCCGGTCAGCTGCGACCCCACGCGCTCACGCGACGTCTACCAGGTCGCCATCGACGAGCTTACCTACGGCGGTAAGACCGGCTCCTATAACCGCGACGACATCGCTGCTGCCGCGCGCGCCGTTTCGGGCTCTCATGCCGCCCCTGCGGGCAGTACGGCCGCCTTTGTGGCGCTCGTGGCTAACGCCGCCAACAACGCCGCCACGGCTCAATCCGTTACGTATGACACTGCCGTGCCCGTGACTCCGGCCGCCGCCACCGCCGTTGACCCCTACGCCGACGAGCCGCTGGCCGTCGACGAGGAGACTATTGCCGCCCGCCGTGCTGCCGAAAGCTCGCTGTGGGGCGCTCCTGCACAGCAGCAGGCGGCGGAGTCGGTGCCGTACAACGCGAACCTTGCCAACATGCCGATCATCAGCGACGCCTCTGTCGCGGCTATCGATCTCGATGACCTTGACGAGCCGGTCATCTCGAACGACATGCCGTATGTGGTCGCTGCCCCGGTCGATGCCCCGGCCTCCGCGTCCCAGTCCGTCGCAGTCGACGAGCCTGTCGATGCGACTCCCGAGGAAGACGTCCCCATGGCCGATTATTCGGGCCACGAGGGCATGTGGGCAGCCGCTGCCGCAATTTTGGACGAGGTCGTCGAGCCTGCTCCCGTTGCCGCTCCGGTGTTTACGCCTGCTCCTCAGCCCGCTGCTCCCGCTTACGTTGGTCGCCACAGCGCCGTGTTCCCCGAGGATACCGCCCGCATCTCGCGCGAAGGTATCGAGCGTGCCGAGGCCATCGCTGCTGGCATCATGGAGAACCGTCGTCACGAGCGCGTCAATCAGATTCTCGAGGAGGAGATCGACCGCCTGCAGTCTGCAGCGGTGAGGCGCACGGGCCGTGCCTATCTGAGCGTTATCGAGGGCGGCACCGCCAGCTTTGAGCCGCTCTGTGCGGAGGCATAACTTCTGCATGCTTAAACTCGATCGAAAATGGGCGGTCGCGACCTGCCTGATGGTGCTGCTCATCTGGGGCAATTCGATGGTTCCCGGCACGGGGTCCGGTTCATTGAGCTTGTCGATTATGGAGGCCGTTCGCGGCTTTCTGCACGGCATGGGGCTTCCGTATGAATGGGTGACTAACTTCGTCGTTCGCAAGTGCGCGCATTTTACCGAGTACATGGTGCTCGGCATTCTGGCGACGCACGCTTTCGATATCGAGGGCCGTCGCACCTTTGACGTGCTGCTTCCCACAGCGGTGTTCCTGCTGCTGATCCCCTCGATTGACGAGACGATTCAGCTCTTTGTGCCCGGTCGCGCCGGTATGATCACCGATGTGATGATCGACTGCTGCGGAGCGATGACGGGCGTTGTGCTTCGATATCTTCTACGATCGCTCATATGTGCCAAAAAGGCCGCCTAGGACACATTGTTTGGTCCTAGGCGGCCTTTCTTTGTTTGGGGGCTTATACGGGGCGTGGCGGCGTTATCCCGTCGGATGGGATTGCTGGACGTTGCGGCGCCCCTTTGGCGCGCCTACTGCTGAAGCGCGGCGGCACCCAGGGCCAGGCAACCCATGATGCCCTGCTTGCCCTCGAGGCTATTGTTGACAATGTAGGTGTCGATATCGTTGACCTCGGGCGTGACGATGTAGCCGTTGAGCATCTCTGCGCACTTTTTGCGGGCGAGCGGCACGATGGGGGTGTGGTCGGCAACGCCGCCGCCGATGATGATCTTTTGCGGGGCATAGCACAGCGTGTAGGTCATGAGCGCCTGTGCCAGATAGCCTGCGAGCAGGTCCATGGCCTCCGGGTCATCGGCCATGTCTCCGGCGCTCTTGCCGCCCCAGCGCTTTTTAACGCCGGGACCGGCGATGAGGCCCTCGAGGCAGTTGTCGTGGAAGGGGCATGCGCTATGCTCGCCAATGGTGTCGCGCGGGTCGCGCGTGACCAGGATGTGGCCGGCCTCGG